>CBDDAC010000018.1:0-118904 GCA_965224765.1 Mariniblastus sp. | reverse complement strand
AATTGACGGGATTTGTTCATTCAGCAAGGTTCGCAATAACCGTTCACGTTCTTTGTAGAGAGTTCTCATTTTGCGGATGTGTCGGTTGAAGTGGCCTTGCTGAATGAATTTGGCCAATACGGCCTGGTCGATAAACGAAGGACAGCGGTCGATTAACGAGCGCGCGGCAGTGAACCCGTCGATCAACGATTCTGGGACGATGATGTAGCCAAGACGTAAAGCTGGTGAAAACACTTTGTTGAACGTCCCAGGTAGATCACGCGACCGTCTCGATCTAGTCCTTGAAGAGCCGCCACAGATTGGCCGGAGTAACGGAACTCACTGGCATAGTCGTCTTCAATAATCCAGGACCCATTTCCCCGCGTCCAGTCCAGCAGCTCCAGACGTCGTTTCAATGTCATAGTTACGCCGAGCGGATATTGGCAGGAAGGCGTTGTGTAGATAGCCTTCGGTTTTGACCCCGCGTTTGGCCAGCACCATGCCTTCACGGTCAATCGGCATGCCAGTCATTTGTGCTCCGCAGGATGAAAACGCCGCAAACGCGCGCGGGTAACCGGGTGACTCGATTGCAATTGAATCGGCAGGGTTTACCAGCACCTGGCAAATCAGCGAAATCGCATGCTGGGTACTGGTAACAACAAACACCTGATTCGGTTTGCAAACGACACCTCGGACTTCTTCAACGTATTTTGAAACCTGTTCGCGCAAAGGTTGATGTCCCTGCGAGTCCATGTCCGACACGTCGTTCGGGTCAGTATTCGACCAAACTTGCGAACTCAACCGCCGCCACAACAAAGTTGGAAACGTACCAATTGCCGGCACGCCCGGTCGAAAAGGCCTGGGCAAATCCACGGCGCGACCGCGAGATTCGTAGTCATCCAACAAACGCTTGCCTCTGCGGGACAAATTGAACCGGAAACTTTGGTCACGTTCCTGAGATACAAGCTGGCCGGTTACAACTGAATCCGGCAATTCACTTGCCACCCGGGTGGCTGCCCCTTTCTGGGCAAAAAAATATCCTTCAGCAATCAATTTGTCATAAGCACATACCAGGGTGGTTCGCGAGACGTTCCATTGCTTGGCTAGTTGTCTTGTTGAAGGTACTTGCGCAGCTTGGGATAGTCGCCCGGACAACACTGCCTGACGAAAGAACTCGTAAATCTGGGTCTGGAGGGACTTTCGGCTGGTTCGATCCAAATCGAGCTGGGAATAAAGGAGCAAGTTCGCGTCAGTATTCATGATGCACAAAACTGGTTTTAATAAACTTTTCCAAAGTGGTTATTTGATAATACCAGTTCAAGTGGGTTCAATAGAATCCTCCTGCGTGACGGGGTCGCGGTTCAAGCGTAAAGCCTGTCATAGATATAGCGTGTCACATGCTCCCAGCCTGTCATGGCTGAAGAGAACAGACAGGCTGGAAACCCGTGGCCATGGAACAATATGAACACCTCAAAATCCAAACTGACTAAACGCATTCCCACTTATGTTTGGGCAATTGTGTTGTTGATCGGAGGATTGATTTTTGGTGGTCAGTTTCCAAACCTGGCTGCGCCGATCGTCAATGGTACAGAACTCTCGTTGAAACGAGTCATCACTCCGTTTGTTATTCCGGTTCTGATCATTCTTGCGCTCTGCCCCTCAATTGCTTCCCTGATTGAACGGGGCAAGTCGGGACGTTTTGCCGCGTCGGGTTGTCGGCTGGTATGTATTGACCTCGACAATTGCAGGACTCGTCGGTTGCTTTGTTTCATTTATTGTGTTCCGTGTGCCGTTTGCGTTGGAAACCGAAGGCGCAGCTTCTGAAGCGATCGGTCTGGTACTGGAAATGTTCTCTCAACTGGGAGCGGCAATTCCCTTGATCGCGATTGCCGTTTCGATTGTGATCGCGATGATGGCTGCGGTCGTTCCGGCATTGAAATCGTTTACCCGCTGGTTGCAACAAGCGTTTGATCTGGCAAATCCAGTGTTACAAACACTGATCCTGCCATTTATCTTCTGTCTGGGCGTGGTTGCCGGGGCGAAGTTGGGAACGCGAGTTGGCTTGCAGTCATATGCAGCGATTTGCGCCTACACCGGACTCCTGTGCGTGGCCTGGTCAGCGTTGTACCTGTTCGGAGTCCTGGCCGGCTTCTGCAAAAACCAACCGTGGCGGATTTTCAGAAATTACTACATGCCCACCGCTGCTTATGCTGCCGGAACCTGTTCGTCGCTGTTGACTTTGCCTGTCAATCTGCAAAACGCCTATGCGACAGGAGTGAAAAAGGAAGTTGCCAATTTCGTGATTCCGTTCGGCGCTGTTGCTAACATGGATGCCAGTGCGTTGATGTATACCGCCTATGCGCCTTTCGTATTGAGTGTTGTTTGCGGGTACGAAGTGTCGTTGACGATGATGTTGGTTTCCTGGCCAGCCGTTGTATTGTTTACGCTCGCTGCCCCGGGACTGCCAGCGGGAATGGGTACGGCGCTTTGGACAAGTACGCTCTATACCTCCATGTTGAAGTTGCCACCGGACGAAGCGCAATCCGTGATCGCAATCTGGGTCGCTTTGGCAGGAGGAATCCCGGACATGATTCGTACAGCGACCAACTGCACCGGAGACGGATTTACCGCGATCCTGTTCAACCGATGGTACCGAGGAGGTTTGGAGGAAGACGTGGGATAGGCTTCCAGCCTGTCAGAACTGATGAACAATGTTAAACCTTCCCTCGAACCCTAACCATCCTCAAACCAAAACAACCCAACCACCAGTCCAAAAGCATGAACAACGAGCTGTCAGCTCATCTCACGGAACGACCGAAAGAACGACCTAAAATATGACAATAACTGATACCCAATCCATTCGTATGCAAGGTGCCCGCAAGGTCGTGCAGACTAACGGTCGCGTGACATCCGCAGACAAAGTTCTGGTTGTCACTGACGACGCGCTCTATCCAATCGGCCAAATGATCGCAGATGCTGCATCAGAACAAGGTGCAGAAGTCGTCTTGTCCGTAATTTCACAGCGGAAAAACGACGGTCAGGAGCCTCCCGCCGCCGTTGCCGCCGCAATGAAAGCTTCAACTGTTCTATTTTGTCCGGTGCAAACTTCGATTACGCACACCCGTGCCATTCGAAACGCTCTGGACAACGGCGTTCGCGCCCTGATGATGACGCAGTTCAACGAGGAGTTGCTCACGCGGCCGGCTGTATTGCAAACGGATTTTGCGGCTCAACATCAAGTCTGCAAATCACTGGGCCAGGTTCTAAGCAACGGCAATCAGATTCATTTGACATCGGAGGGTGGAACCGATCTGAAATTTTCCATCGAGGGTCGTGGATGCAACGTCATGAATAATATCCCCGACCCGGGAGAACTGGCACCATTTCCGACCATCGAAGTCAATGTTGTGCCGGTGCACGGCTCGGCCAGCGGCCGTATTGTTGCCGACGCGAGTGTCCCTTATCTCGGGATCGGCGTGCTTGAGGAGCCGATTGAATGCCTCGTAGAGAATGGATACATCACGAGCATGACTGGCGGTGCGCAGGCTGGCGTGTTGAAACGAAAACTGGACAGCTTTTCGGATCGCAACTGTTTTAACATTGCGGAAATGGGCATTGGCCTGAACCCGCACGCCGAACTGACGGGAGTCATGCTGGAGGACGAAGGGGTCGTAGGCACCGTGCATATCGGGATCGGAACAAGCCTGATGCTTGGCGGTGAGGTCGTCGCGCCGATGCACTATGACTTACTGATGTTTGCACCGACGATATCTGTCGACGGTGTTGTGATTCAACGGGACAAGGAAATTCTCAATTTGGAAAGTGGAATCAAATCCCATGAATAAGTTCGCAACGCTAACGAGACGTTGGTGCCATCTGCCGTGGGGTAGCCGCCAAACACTCGATGTTGATCAAGAACGAGCGAGCCAAAGGACTGACAAGCTAAAGGCTCGTCACGCGGCTAGCTCTCGGTATTTTATTGTCCTGGTCATTCTTCTGTACTCCGCCTACTGCGGTGCGTCTGTGCCAAACATCCACGGTCAAAGTGGAGCGACAATCGAGACGCAGGGCAACAACAACTTAGAACAGCTCGCCGAACAATACATCGACGACTATTTTGCCTTCTATCCGCATGAAGCGGTGCTGGCAGGGCGTACTGAATTCGAGAGTCGAATTGGTGACTTTTCGAAACAAGCGGTTGCCGATCGCATTAAGGCCCTTAAGGAATGGAAAACCAAAATCGAGGAAATTGATTTTGGCAACAAGGAGGTCGTTGAGTTCGAAAGGCAAAACCTGCTCTCCGTCATTCGGCGAGAATTGTTCTGGCTTGAAACCGCGAAATGGCCAACTCACGCACCGATGTTCTATGAAGATGTCTTTGGGCCGGCGGATCGGTGGTTTGCGAAAGGGTTAACTCTTGGTGTACAACGATATCGTACCGCGGTGCAGTTTTTTCAAGCCATCCCCAAGGCAGCGTTTCAGATACAGGAAAATATCGAATTGCCCATGCCGCAGTCGTACGCCAACTGGGGTCGAAAAGCATTTGGACGTCAGGCCGCATTCTTCTTGAAGATGTTGCCGATAGCGACCGAGAATGTTGCCGATCCAGAAAAGAAGACTGAATTCGCAAACGCGATCCGCGCTGCAGCGGCATCGCTTAACCAGCTTTCCAATTGGTTTGAGTCGCAAGAGAAAATGGGCAACGACGAGTTCGCACTTGGCGAAACCTTGTTCTTGCAAATGCTAACTCAAAGCGAGGGAATTGAAACGACGCTCGGCGAGCTTGAACGAATCGGACGACGGGATCTGGAACAAAACGGTCGGGCACTTGTCGACGTTTGCAAGGAAATTGACCCGAACCGCAGCGTTGCCGAGATCGTCGCGGAAATTCGCAACGAAAAACCACCAGAAGGGCCGGTGGAAGCAGCAAGACGGCAAGTGGTGGAACTCCGTCGCTTCATCACCGCCAGACAGATCTTGACGCTCCCGGAGATCAACATGCAGGTGATCGCTTCGCCTACTCACATGGGGGTCAATTCGACTGCGTTCGTTTTTGTGCCGGGCCCGTACGAGCGTGACTCGTTCAATGCGACCGCCTACTACTACATTACTGCACCCGATCCGGAGTGGCCCAAAGACAAGCAACGTAGTTTCATGCGGGACACCGCCCAGTTGTGGTACACGTCGATTCATGAAGCGTATCCGGGACACATTCTGCAAATCAAGACGATGCGGCAAAGCGTCTCCACAGTCGCTCGTTTATTCGCCCCTTTTTCGATGTACGAAGGCTGGGCACATTACACCGAAGAGATGATGCGAGTCGAAGGGTTTCGCAAAGATGACTTGAATTTGCATGTCGGGCAATTGCTAAAGGCGTTGCGCCGGAACTGTCGGTTTCTCGCCGCAGTTGGGCTTCACTGTCGGGGCATGACCATCGAAGAAGCAAAACAACTTTTTGTTGACAAGGCATTTCACGACGAAGGGAACGCAGAACAGCAGGCTCTCCGCGGAACCTACGATCCACAGTACCTGACATACACGCTGGGTAAATTGGAAATCAAGAAACTGCGTGACGCGTGGTTGAAGAAAACCGAATTAAAAACCATTGGCGAATTCCATGATAAATTCCTCAGCTACGGCGGTGCACCTATTCCGTTAATCGCAAAGGAAATGCTTCAATATCACTTGAACAAATTTAACCCGAACAAATCCCCGTTGAATATCAACTCAAGAGAACGAAAATGAATCAACCTACAAAACCGTGTTTTATGCTACTTGTTGCCTTGATTGCAGTTGCTTTGGTGCCATGTGAATGCGTTCACGCCCAAAGCTATGACAAGGTCTCACCTTTCTCAGAGGTACGTTGGACAGATAGTAATGTGCCAGAAGTAAAAATCGCTGATCAGTGGTACGCAGTGCAGGCGATTGACGGCGTTGCAATCAATGACATCGTCGATTTTTGCAAAAAGACCTGGGGGGCACGCGACGTGCAACGACGGTTCGAAGAAGACCTTGTCGAAGTACTCAGCAAGATGGAGCATCCACCTGAGAAAACGGTAACGTTGAAAGTTGTCAATCTGGAAACAAAGGCTGAAGAAACGTTGAGCGACATTGAAATGACGCTCGAAAACCGCCAGGCGTTATGGGAAGCGCGAGCCACAGGTAACGAAGTTCAAGAGACTCTTGACGAACTGGACAAGAACAAAGACGGCATGATTCAACTTGACGAAGTACCTGAATCGCATCTAAGTGAATTCAAGAAAATTGACGCCAACAAAGACGACGTCGCTACGAAAACCGAATTGGCTGTTTGGTTGCTGAGTCGGAACGGTGGTGGTGAACGTAAGTCGACGGTGACGGTCAAGGAAGCAATTGCCGACCTCGATGATTTTCAACGGCAACTGGAGGAACGTTTTGCCTACCTGCACGCCAACCACATCGACTACCGCACAGCCCTTGACGCAATCAGAAAGCAGTTGGCGACAGGTGGCGACAAGCCCGTTGAGGTTTCCAATTTGGAGGCGGAAATTGGCAAAGTCATTTCAATGTTTATTGACGGTCACGCTGGCCCACGGGGTTTCAACGTCAAGGATCGTGCCGGCCGCCGCCTTCCCTTCATTCTGGAAACTGCGGGCGATCGCTTCGTAGCCGTGAACTTTGATCGAAAATCTCTCGTAGATGCAGATCATCCTTATGTTGTTTCGCTAGATGGTATCGGACTGGAACGGTGGCTGGCCGCGATGGATCCATTCGTTAACGTCGGTTCGCCTCAGCTTGTCCGCCGCCAAATGGCTCGCTATCTCCGGTTTGTTGAATATGCGAGGCAGCAAATGGGGCTACCATCGAACGACGAATTAACAATTGGTCTCGCATCGGGAGACGGTACAAATCGGGTTGAACACAAAATCAAGCTTGTAACGGAATCTCCAGAAACAGCCGATCTTGTCGAGCGGAAAAGCGGGGTTCTCGATGGTAACATTGGATACCTTCGACTGGCTTCTTTTTCCGGCGGAAGTCCATCTGCGGTTGAGTTGATTCAGCAGTGGATGCCAAAGTTCCGCGAGACGAACGGGCTGGTTGTTGACGTCCGGAACAATGGTGGCGGAAGTCGGGAGGCACTGCTTGAGCTTTTCCCATATTTGCTCAAGCCCGGCGAAGTCCACATTGGCAACGTCTGCGCCTACCGGCTTTACAAAGAGTTTGATGACGATCATCTCGCCGCACGTTACGCCTACCGTGAAACGGAAAAACGCTGGGATGAGAATGAAGTTGCCGCGATCAAAAGATTCAAGGCATCTTTCCATCCGGAGTGGAGTATTTCCAAAGAGGGCTTTAGCGCCTGGCACTATCTTGTCTTGTCCAAGCGAGCAGACGACGATCGCTACCACTATGACAAACCCGTCGTATTGTTGACTAACAGCTACTGCTTCAGCGCGACCGACATATTCGTTGGTGCATTCAAGGGCTTCCGCAATGTGACGATCATGGGACAATCAACTGGTGGCGGAAGTGCGCGGACGAAAAGGGAATCCCTTCCCAACTCGGGAATCGAAATCCGGCTGGCGTCGATGGCCTCGTTCCAACCCAACGGCTTGCTCTACGACGGTCGTGGTGTCGCGGCTGATATCCGCGTCGATCCGTCACCACAGTCCTTTTTGATTGATGGAGAGGACAGCCTATTGAAAGCTGCGAAGAGGTTATTGCTTAAATAGATTGCTGAGTTTAGCGGGCACACGCGCCAACCATTGGAATTTCCCAATCAGGAAGTCACTACAAGACAGCGCAAAAGTTCCTGACAACAGCGTTTTCCAATTTACGGCACCATCCAATCTCCTTTTAAAATCCAACCTGCGTACTAGCCCCAAGTTCCACGTTTGAGAGGAACAAGAATTGTTTCGGCAGGAGCCTCAACCTCCCGTAAAAGCAAAAACCTCGACAACGGGTGCCATGCTCCTCGCTTGCGTGGGCATGTGGTGTTCTGCCAACAGCCTAGGCCCGTCTTCGATTGGCAGGCCGAGAACATCAGATGCACCGGATTTCTTTGCCTTGTTTCCCATCAATTCAAAACGGCCCGGGTAAGGTGTTTCATCCAGATTTGAAATTTGGGTTGGCCGTTTGTTTCGGCAGGAGCCTCAACCTCCCGTAAAAGGCAAAAACCTCGACAACGGGTGCCATGCTCCTCGCTTGCGTGGGCATGTGGTGTTCTGCCAACATTCTAGGCCCGTCTTCGATTGGTGGGCCGAGAACATCAGATGCACCGGTTGTCTTAGCCTTGTTACCCCGTCAATTCAAATCGTTCCGGGTATTAGCCCCACGTTCCACGTTTGAGAGGAACAAGAACTGTTTCGGCAGGAGCCTCAACCTCCCGTAAAAGCAAAAACCTCGACAACGGGTGCCATGCTCCTCGCTTGCGTGGGCATGTGGTGTTCTGCCAACATTCTAGAGCCTCGCCCGTCTTCGATTGGTAGGCCGAGAACATCAGATGCACCAGATTTCTTAGCCTTGTTTCCCATCAATTCAAAACGGGCCGGGTAAGGTGTTTCATCCAGATTTGAAATTAGGGTTGGCTGCTTTATTCGCCAATGCATTGATTTGCGAATCGTTCCCCTTGCCCTGCGATTAATAATTGCCGAAGCGCTAGATCGTTTTGTCGGGTGCGGGTTGCTCTAGCTGGAAGTGAAGAGGTCTTCTGCCCCCTCGTCTTTTTGCCAGCGAAAGATTTTTTGCCAACTCTCATGTAATCTTTCTGAGGCAGACTGGATTGGGACCGCTTTCCAGCGCGCATGGCGATCGACTTGGGCCAAACCTAGTCTCGCGAGTTTGCCCAACGCGTCATGAACATCAAATTCAACTTGGAACTTGACCGTTTCTTTCAGGTAGTCTTCGGCAAGGGTGTCCACTTCAAAGTCCGTCAGCCCGGTTAGGGTGCGATGTTTCCAAAGCATGGAATAAGCCAAAATGGCTTCGCACATTTCTTGCTCTTCTGCTTCGTTGAAAAGTCGATAGATGACACCCGAGTTATTGTCCATGTTCTTAAGGTAGAGGCTTTTTGTCAGTCCAAATTGATACTTCTCCCTGGTGCTGAAATAGCCGAAGACCGCTTTGGTTACGTAGCCTACCAGGACTGCGATCGCCAGTGCCCACTTGATGATCCAGGCTGCGGCAACGATCGTTAGAAAGACACCAACGCGAAAAATTTTGAAAACCGTCATCGCGGCACTGGAAAGGTTGGGGACCAGGATCTTTCCTTGATCCAACAGGGAAAGGCGAACTCTGGAGCCGGGCAATAGAATCTCAAGATCGGTTTCCGGAATGTTCTTGAACATCTTGAGGTAGACCGCGTCCGTTCTCATCGTTTCGTCAACACGTGCCGTATTTTTCAATCGGAATGCGATCATGAGACGGTGGAATTCAGGCAATTCGATCGTTTCTTGTCGGAACAGGTTTTGCCAGCGACGCCGTTTTTTTGTGACGGTTCGCCAACCCCGAGCGAAGATCTCAAGTCGGTCAAAGACTTCGATATCAACGTCCAACTTGACTCCCCAGTTGTAGCCGATGTTGATTGCGTGCTTGAGTTCGTCTCGGTCCAGTCGGTGGTAGTGGGCACTGTACAGGATTTGCGTGATTCGATCGAACAGCTTTTCAATTTGCTGCTCGCGTTGTTCGTTGGTGAGCTCAGCCAGCTCTATGGCTTCTGAGTCTGGGTCCAATGGTGCGTAGAGGTCTTCAACTTGTAGGAGAGTTGACAGGTGCTCTACATGAAAAATCGTCGTTAGTCGATCAAAGAGTTCTTTGAAGGTCTCCGCTTCGGCGGGCGTGCAATCTAGTGTCTCCCGAAGCCGTCGTACTAAATCGGAGTGGCGTAGTGGGATGTAGCTTTCGACTTTTCGAATCGGTGGATTCTCAAGCTTATGCTTGCCTTTAGGGGCCGCGGTGTTTTCTGAAGGTTCAGAGGCGTTCATATTGAAACGGTTTCAGAAAACTGGTTGTGGGAAGTGCAGCTGGAGATATTGTTTCAGCGCAAATGCAAGTGTTTTGGATGGGGGCAGCGCATGAAAAACCTCTGGTTAAATCAGCAATAACTTTACCAGAGGATCGTAATTCAAGCATTGACGGCAGCTAAAGGCCCGTCTCTGAGACGACTATTCTTCGTCTTCTGGTGGTGGTGAAACCACACGACCCATGTAATAGCCGCATTTTGGACAGACGACATGAGTTGGCAAAGTCGTACTGCATTTTGGACAAACAGTAAGAGTACTGGCTTTGACTCGATCGTGGGATCGTCGTTTTCCACTTCGAGAGTTAGAGTGTTTGCGTTTTGGAACTGCCACAGTGATAGACCTCTAGCCGACAGAAACGGCCAATTTTTAAGGACAACTTGTTATTCAATCGGGAAATTCTACAGACCTTGTGCTGGTTTCACAATGGCTGATGGGCGTGGAAACTCACCTGAATCAGGGTTTTTGCACACCAATGCGGCTGGAATTTGTGTGCCTGCAATTTTTTGCGGGGCCAGCCTCAAGTGATCTCGTTGGCAACCTATCGGCCTAAATGCATTGCCCCCTTTCCAGCATTTGAGCAATCGGCTCGAATTTTCGCAGAGATTGGCGAGCCACCGGTTTTGGCCAGTGTCCGTGGCATCGGTCTAACTAGGGATGGATAATATGGGATTGCCTATAAGCCGCGAGTTGCTTCGAGCCCGCTGGGAAGCTGGAGAACGATTTGAATTCTTTCTTTTTTACGGGCACAAGCCGCCGGAATTGGGAGTCAATGCTTTCTGCCTGAGTCAATGGTTTCAGAGAACTTTTGAGGTTGATGGGGTGAGTTATCCAACGGCCGAACACTGGATGATGGCTGAAAAGGCGCGCCTATTCCAAGATCAGGAAATGCTTACGGAGATTCTGGCTTGTGAAAGTCCTCGAGAGGCTAAGGCGTTTGGTCGCAAAGTTCGTGGTTTTGACCAAGATATTTGGGGTGAACAACGGTTCGATATCGTCAAACGTGGAAACTTGGCCAAGTTTAGCCAGCATGCGGATTAAAAAAGCTATTTGCTGGCGACTTCCTATTATTCGAGCGACCAAGTTGAAGATGAGCATGAATCTCGAAGCGCAGATCTGGTCCGAGAACGCTTGGCTGCCTATGAAATCTCGACAGGAGGAGGTGAAAATTCCACCTCCCTCTCGCATTCCAATGTGATTCTCGTGGAGGCCGCCGGGCGCGACACGATATGGGGCATTGGATTGGGTGTAAGGAATCCCAAGTCTCAAGATCCGTTTCTGTGGCGAGGTCACAATCTACTTGGGTTTGCGTTGACAGTGGTGCGCAGCCAGTTGTTGTCTGCTTGAAATGCATTCCATCGTCAATCGGTAGGGAGCGGGGGCTGTTCTCTAGGCTCTTAATATGATGGATTCGTGAGCTTCACGTTTCATGGATTCCATCGTGCTTGATTTGGCCAGCTGCAGAGTGCCGTCCAGAGCGGTCCAGTGCTATCACTATTGGGCATTCTTCATTGCCGTCATTGCTAGGCAGAATCGCGAAATGCTGCGGTTTCGCGCAGTGCGGGGATTGTTTTTGTTAACTTGTGCGGATTTGTGAAAGTTTGATGGTTGGGGGGTCGATATCACTTGCATCGGATGGTACGCGGCAAATGCGCATGTGATGCATGGGTCGCTCATCAACCTCGGGGGGGGTGTTTTGGCGAAAGCACGAATGTGTGGACGTCATGATAAATTCGGTGCGAAATTTTCGTTCCGATGTTATGCCGAACGATAGTGGATATGGAAGTCCCATGAGTTGCAAATCCCCCAAAACAATTGCCTGGTTGCTATGCATTATTGTGTTGATGACAGGATGTTATCCATCTCAACCCATGTATCTGCGAGATACTGGCGATCTTTCTTATTACCTCAATCAGGCGACGGAAATTCAATATCCGGACGTGCAGACGACGAGGTTGAACGAAGTTGAGCATTCGCGGAAACCAATTACCGTGATCAATGCGGACTTCGACAATTTCTATGATCTTTCACTCGAAGATTGTATTGGAATTGCTTTACAAAACACCAACACGATTCGTGGATACGGAACTCCAGGTTTGTCTGGCGTCCGAGTCAATCCAGGGATCGACAATTTGTCTAACGGTCCCAACGGGGCGGGAACACTTTGGAACGTCGCGATTCGCGAATCCGAGCCCGGTTTCATTGGCACTCCGGGGCAAATTTCAGCGCCGGGATCGATCACGACCAACACAGGACTTGACGGCAATCAAGGAGTTGAAGCGGCCCTAGCCGACTTTGATGCCCAGTTTACCTCCAGCGTCTCGTACACGCGGACGGATGAGCCACGAAATGTGGTTCCGAACTTTTCGTCGTTTGAGGTGTTTCAACAGGATCAGGTTCAGTTCCAAAGCGAAGTTCTCAAGAAGACCGCCAATGGTACGCAGCTGTTCTTTCGAAACGTCAACAGTTACACCAACAACAACATTCCATTGACAACGGATAACCCGCAGGGATTCCAGGTACTTGGTCACAGCTTCCGGGCTGCACTAGAAGCAGAAATTCGTCAACCGCTTTTGCGTGGCCGGGGAGCCTTTATCCAGCGGATGCCGATTGTGATTTCAAGGATTGGAACCGATCAGGAAATTGCCAACCTAGAAGCTCAAGTGCAAAATATGGTTACCAATGTTGAGATTCGATATTGGGAACTGCACTGTGCCTATCGAAATTTTGAAGCGTCCAAAGCCGGTCAAGAAGCTGCTTTGGTGACTTGGCGAATTGTTAGTGATCAATTCCGCGAAGGTGCGGATGTGGACATTCAGAAGGTCGCACAAGCCGGTGAGCAGTTCCACTTCTTCGATGAACAAGTGATTGATGCCTTCAACACGCTCTTGACTGCAGACCGAAACATGCGGTGGTTGCTTGGGTTTGCTTCAACGGACGGACAACTATTGCGTCCGACTGACGAGCCTGTGATGGCCCCCGTCGAATTTGATTGGGAAGGCTGCAAGAGCGAGGCTCTATGTTATCGACCTGAACTTCGCCAAACACGTTGGGAAGTAAAGAAGAAAGAGTTGGGATTGGCCTACTCCAAGAATGGTCTACTGCCTGAACTGAACGTATCTGCTCTGTACCGCTGGCTTGGTTTGGGTGACGATTTGGTGAACTTCGATGGAAATTCTCCTCAGTTCCCCGCCCAAGGAAGTGGAGCATATAATGACGTGGCAAATGGAAACTTTCAAGAGTTTGCCGTTACCGGTGAGTTCCGTATGCCGGTCGGATTCCGAAGAGAGCTGGCCAACGTTCGCAACGCACAGTTGAAATTGGCTCGAGAGCGAAGTCGATTGGAAGATCAGGAACTCGATATTGTTCGTGAATTGGAAGACGCCTTCGCCGCCTTGGATGCCAATCGCGTAAAAATGCAAAAGTCATTCAGTCGCTGGGGCAACACCAAGGTTGAAGAAGATCACTTCAAGGCATTGCAAAATGCCGGAGTTGAGACGCTTGATGTCGCACTCGACGCACAACGTCGACGAGCTCAGGCAGAGATCGCCTTCTATACTTCACTTTGTGAATACAACAAGATGATTGCCTTGATTCACCGTCGAAAAGGAACAATTCTGGCCTACAACGGAGTCTGTTTCGCTGAGGGACCTTGGACGGACAAGGCTTATCATGACGCCACGCAACATGCACGTCGACGTGGAGCAAGCAAGGAGCTGAATTATGGTTGGACTCGTCCAGAAGTTATCAGTCAAGGCGGAATCTGGCCAAATGGTGGAAACAATAACGAGGTGTTGGAGCCAACGTTGCTGAATCCCGTTTACGACAACGGAACGGAAATAATGATTGATCCCATGTCGCCGAACATGATGAATGGGGCTCCGGAAATCATTCATGGCAATGAAACTCCAATTTCTGAGCCGCTGCCGATGCCTCAAATTGATGGTGTGAGTAATCGGGTGTTCCGAGACGGAAACATTCGTCAAACAAACTTTGTGGAGTCCGTACAAGGTGCGAATCGCAGCTTGCCTCCAACCGGGCGACAAATCGATCGTTCGCAACTTGCGATGCCCAAGCGGGACTCGGCCACAGCACCACGTGGGAATGCGTTGGGGCAGTCAGTTGAAAACACGCGAATCGCAGCCAATCCGTTGCCTGAAGTAACGCCGCAGCGTAAACCGATCCTGCCGATTGTTTCTGGTGGGATGAACTGGCAGAAATTGGGGCTGTCGCCACCGCAACGAGATAGTGGCGTGTCGGAGGCAACGATCAAGCCGGGTGGCAATTGAGAACTGTCGGTCTTCACAGAGCCAAAAAATCGACGGTCAGATGTAAATATACTCGCAATACAAAAAAGGGATCGCTCCTCTGCCCCGCCGGGGAAATGTGCGGTTCCACTCGAAAAAAACAAACTGATTGACTGGGTTTTGAAAATCCCGTCATAGCAATAACTTGAGAAGGTATTCAAAATGTGCCGCTTAGCCTACTACGGAACGTTTGCCATGGTCATGAGCATGCTTTTAGGGTGTGCGATGTGCTGTGGACCTCACGATGATGACTACAGCCTTTATGGCGGCAAGTTTCATCGAGTCAATCCTGCACATGGGCGTGTCGGAAGTATCTTGTCCGATCCTGCCTACATGGGCGGCGGGCCGGCTGCGGATTCCAATCTGGCACCCGAAGCACCCACGCGTATTCGGCGGCTTGGCGATGATCGTGATGTCGATCCCAGTGGAGAGGGACAAACAGAAGAAGAAATTCGTCGAGAAATGCAAAGACTGCGTGAGGAACTTAACTTGGATCGTAACGAGGGCGAGTTGCCTAACCCCTCAACTCCACAACCGAATATCGGAGACGATCGTGAAACATCTCGTGGATGGCAAAACCGTCTACGAGGTCGAAGTCGCCAGTGGCGATAGTGTTTGATTGCCCCAGTCAAAACTCTGAAAGGTCTTGGCTCATTTGTCCAGGCCTTCCAAAAAGCCGAAGAGGTAGCAGAGCGATTGGATTCTCTATGGGGCACCACGATCTCGGTCCTCTCTCGCATTGAGAGAGGGCCGAGTTTGGTTTTTCTTGGCTAAATGATTCTGCCGAACTGCGGTCAGCGTCGTTCTCTCCGCATCGATTCATCTCACTCCGTTTTTTGGATGAGCATGCGACTGATCATGTCGCATCAATGAGTTGTCGCACCGACGAAAATGAACGTTGCGGAAGCTGATTCGAAGGTCTTCAGTCAGCAGTTTCTCTTTGCCCCTCAGAAGATTTGCCACCCGTACAAGGCTGTGAATTCTTCGTTCGTCCATGAATCGAAAACTTAGAAGCCAGAGGTTAATGGAAACCCGACGCGTTAGCGAGGACGTGTCAGGTTTGTCCTCGCTAACGCGTCGGGTTTCCAAAACAGGTGTAATGTGGAGGTTCAGATGCAGTTGGATTCTGAGTCAGCCACCAAGCGAGACAGCTGGTTCTGCTGCTTCGGAAAACGGCAGTGGCTTCCCATGTCCCGGTCGCTGCGCTCCCGACCTCCCGGAGGAAGGGTGTCCGGTTTTTGGCATCTGAAGATTCATCCATGGTAACCCAACGAGGCACAGGCTCCATCGGAGCAGATGGACTGTACTCGCCCTCTGCGACTCGGTCGGGCACTGCGAAGTGCCTCACGACGAAATTGGCGTGGAAGGTAGGGTGGAAGTTGAAGACCGAGGAATCTGGAAAAGAAAAAAGAGGCAATCGTTTTCTGGAGTCCGTCGGGCAGAAATTGGAATCAAAAAACAGTATAATTCTCGCTTTCTGAATCCAGCTTTTGATATGAGTGATAGTTGATGGGTGATTTCGCGCATTTGCGACTGGCAACGAACAAACTTCGATGGCGGTGTGAAACCGGCCAGTGCCAATTCAGTTCTACCAAAGATGTCGACTTGACCGACACCGTGCTTGGGCAGCCTGCCGCTCGACAGGCACTGTCTTTTGGGATTCAGTGTTTGGCCAAGGGGCAAAACGTCTATGTCCGAGGTCCGCGAGGGACAGGCCGAATTACGATGATTCGGCAATTGCTCAAAGAGCTTGCACCACCGGCAAAAAACAAGAAAGATTGTTGTTACGTTCATAATTTTGTTCGCCCCGATCACCCTCGTCTCGTGACACTCGCTCCGGGAATGGCTCCCGACTTTCGCCGCGACATGGTGGAGCTCGCCGAATTTATTGAAGAGGGGTTAGTCAAAGCCCTTGCGAGTGAGCCCTATGCGACTCAGCGCGATATGTTGAAGCAGAGGCTGCAATCGAGCGCCAAAGAGTTCATGGCGCCTTTGGAGGCAGAGTTAGCCGCCAATGGTTTGGCCTTGGTGACGATGCAGAACGGTCCCGTCGCGCAGACTGTTATCTTTCCGGTTCACGAAGGTCAGCCGATACCGCCGGATCAATTTCAGGCATTGGTCAAACAGAAAAAAGTGGCCGAAGAAGCTTGGGAGGCCTTTCAGGCAGTCTCCCCAAAATTCGAAAAGCAAATGCAGGACGTTAGTCGTCAAGTTGCCGAGATATTTCGAAAAGGCAAAGACCAGGTACTGGAGATAAACGACAAAACTGCGCGAGCATTGTTGGCCGACATTACTCAGCGTATCAAGGCCCATTTCGGTAGTGAAAGCGTTAGCGAATTCATTGACGAAGTGGTAGATGATGCGGTTGAATTTCGGCTTTCACTTCCCGAACCGCCAAGTGGCCTGAAGGAACTTTATGGGGTCAATGTTGTTTTGACTCATCAGGATTCTTCGACTCGTCCTGTCGTTGAAGAGAATACGCCCAATTTGATCAATATGCTGGGGACGGTAGATCAGAGTTTTAATCAGGATGGCAGGCCTAGTTCTGACTATCGGGGAATTCGCGGTGGCGCTCTGCTGGCTGCGGATCAAGGCTATCTCGTTTTGGACGTAAATGAATTGTTGGCTGAACCTGGCAGCTGGCGAGCATTGATGAGAACGTTGCGGACGGGACGCTTGGAAATTATTCCTGCCGAAATGGGCATGATGCGTGCGCATGCGATGCTTCAGCCCGAATCGATTGAGCTCCGAGTTCGAGTCATTTTGGTTGGGGACGCAAAGACCTATTACCAATTGGATCACCACGATCCCGACTTCCGTGAAATGTTCAAGGTTCTTGCTGATTTCGATGATCAGATTAATCGCGATGACCAAGGCGTGGATCAATATGCAATGGTGGTTGCCCGTTTGGTCAAAGACGAAGAGTTACCCCATTTTGATGGTTCGGCAATTGCCGAGTTGACCGCTCATGGAGCGAGGATCTCGTCACGAGCGAATCGTTTGACCGCGAAATTTGGACGTATTGCTGATATTGCTCGCGAATCAGCGTTCGTTGCGACTTCGGAGGAAGCGGAGCTTGTGATCGGCAAGCATGTGCTCGAAGCGATCAAGCGGACGAAGCAACGCGCCAGCCTGCCTTCACGACGATTCGAAGACTTCGTTGAGAATGGCACGATCTTAGTCGAAACAAAAGGTGAAGTTGTCGGGCAGATCAACGGCCTTGCAGTCATGCACAGCGGGGCGTTGACCTATGGTTTTCCTGCGCGAATTACCGCGACGATTGGGCCCGGAAGCGCAGGATTGATCAATATCGAGGGTCGGGCACAAATGTCGGGCTCCATTCATACGAAAGGATTTCATATCCTGGGCGGACTTTTGCGGCATCTGCTCAAGACAGACCATCCGCTGGCGTTCAGCGCTTCACTCGCATTCGAGCAATCCTATGGCGGAATTGATGGCGACTCGGCGTCAGGCGCCGAAATGGTTTGCCTTTTAAGTGCGCTCACCGGAATTCCGATCAAGCAAGGCATGTCGATGACTGGGGCCATTGATCAACACGGGCATGTCGAAGCCATTGGAGGAGTCAACGAGAAAATCGAAGGTTTCTTTGAGGCCTGCGAGCATTTTGGATTGACTGGAAAACAAGGCTGCGTCATTCCAAAATCGAATGCTGGTGATTTGATGCTGCGGCAGGATGTTGTGGACGCGTGCGACCGGGGAGAGTTTCACATTTATGCGGTGGAGACGATTCAGGAAGCATCGTTGATCATGACTGGCCACGATGCCGGCGAGTATGTGGACGGGAATTATTCAGAGGGTTCGTTGCTCAAACTGGCTGTTGAACAGGCTCATTTGTATTGGCGGCGAACGTTGACGGGGCCCCAGAAATTGACTTCTGTGGAGAGAGTTGATGCCAACGAAAACGCGCAGCCTGTTCCCTCAGAGGAAATTGGGCGGGTAGACTCCGACTAGATCAGCAATCGACCAAGAATTGGCCAACCCGATGGAAGCTCGTTGGGGCGATTGGTTGCTTCTATTTATTGGCAAGACAAGTGGCGTGCTCGCAACGATTCTGGACATTGAATTTTCGAGTTGGAACTCGGGTCGATCCAGTCACCTTTGAATCAAACAGCAGTCGGAGAAACCTCTTTTGACTCTCAACTCAGAAACCCACAAGATCGAGAGCTTCTTGATCTTATTTAATATCGCCAAAGACTCCAATTTTGGATTCTTGATTCGCACTGCCAACGCGTTTGGTGCCAATGTGATCGTCGTTGGCAACCGGAAATTTTCACGCGGTGGTGCCAGTGGTGGTACTCGTTACACCAAGGTGACGAAGTTTTATACCTTGTCGGAGGCGCTTGATTTTGTTCGCAGTCGCAATTGCGAAGTGATTGGAATTGAGATCGGAGACGATGCCGAATCGATTTGGAATTCACCTTATCGTGGGTCGGCGGCGTTTATGGTTGGAAATGAAGGGACTGGATTGACCTCTTCGCAAATCGCCATGTGTGATCGTTTAGTTTACGCTCCACAATTTGGGGATGCGGTGTCTTGCAATGTTAATGTGGCCGGCGGAATTGTTCTAAGTCATTTTGCCCATTGGGCGGGTTTCAAGCCCAAGCCCATTGTAGATCGCGAATTCCGAAATGACTTGGAGGTAGGTCCCACGCATGCCAACGACGCTCAAAACTAAGCTCAAATCGCGGTTTTCGAGCCATGTCGCTAGTGCAGGAAGTCGGAATTCACCTTGAATGGGAAACAGGCCAGTTTGTTCGTATTCCCTTTGAAAAGCAAAGCTTTCTTACCGATTCCCATCCAATATCAACTTCAAAGTTCCAGCACTCGCGTGAGCTGGCCATTGCCTTCGGGAATATACCTCTCACTCGTTAGGAAATTTGATTGCTAGCGGTAAATCTTTCCATTGTTGGTGTTTGGCCGTCTATCTAACGTTCCCCTCGAAATAGTCTGGTGCGAGATAGGTGCGCCAACAAGTTAAACGTTGCCATGGAAGGCGATTATGAAAATGAAATCAACTTGCAAATCAAAGAGTCGGACTTTGGGTCGGCGACTCTTCATTTTGGGCTCGGTTGCAGTACTTGGTGCAACAGGTTGTCAGAATATTACGCGTCGAGGACAGAGTCCCGATGAAGGTGTAGGTCTGATGGCCGAACTTCAGCAAGAAAAAACCAAATACGTGGGTGCCGTTACTGGTGTCTGGGGCATGAACTACGCTGCCATTGAAGGTGTTGGACTTGCTGGCGGATTGCGCGGTACTGGCAGCAACCCTTCCCCAAGTTGGCAAGTGGATCACCTGATTCAAGAGTTGAAGTCGCGAGAAGAGCTTCACAATCCAAAAGCCATTTTGGCTGACAAGAACACGTCGGTGGTTTTGGTGAAGGGGTATCTGCCGCCGGGGATTCGCAAAGGTGACAACTTTGATCTCGAGGTTCGGACGGTTCCTAAATCGGACACTAGCAGCTTATTTGATGGTGAGTTAAGCCGGACAAGGCTTCGAACGATGGCTGTGTTGGGTCGCGCCGTCCGTGAAGGTCATGTGTTGGGTGTCGCGCAGGGTGGAGTTTTAATCGATTCACTTTTTGAAAGTCGCCAGGATCAGTCCAATAAAGTTCGCGGTTGGGTTTTGGGCGGCGGAATTGCGTTGGAAGACAGGCCTCTGGGTCTGACCATTCGGGCTGACGGACATACCTTGCGGCAGGCGACAAGTATTGCCAGAGCAATCAATGCGCGTTTTACGACGATCGACAATCATGGACGAGTCGGCGTTGCCACTGCGAAATCAGATAAGCTAATTGAGCTATTGGTGCCAGATAGCTATCGGCACAATGTCATGCGATTCGTGCAGGTCGTTCAGAATACGGCTTATGAAGAAGGGATTAATGAACGCGTAGACCGCATCAACCAGCTAGAGAGAGAACTGGGGCAGCCGGAAACATGTGCGACGGCGGCGGCGAGATTGGAGTCGTTGGGTAAAGAATCAATTCCTGTATTGACCCGTGCCTTGCGCCATTCTGATCTGGAAGTTCGTTTTCATGCTGCACATGCGATGGCCTACGTTGGCAATGACTTGGGCGTCGAAGTTTTGCGTGAAACTGCCGAAATCGAGCCCGCATTCCGATGGCACGCATTGACTGCGTTGGCGTCTTTGTCGGAGGCAACCGCAGGTGAAGCGCTGAAAGAACTCATGCATGTTGAGAGTGCAGAAACTCGATATGGAGCGTTTCGGAGCATGAAAGCTCGTTCCCCCCACGATTACTCGGTGTCTGGCGAGCGGTTGGGACAGGATTTTTACTTTCATGTGATTCCTTCCAAAACGGATCCGTTGCTGCACGTATCGCGATCCAAGGTTCCAGAGATCGTTTTGTTCGGCGAAGGACAAGCCGTCTCTGAAGATTTTCTGTATGTGGAAAGCGGTTTGACCGTCAAAGGAGATGGAAAAGGCAACGTGTTGATCATTCGTTATGTGCCAGGCGAAGATGAAATCCGAAAGTCTAGCTCGACGATATTGGCGGAACTGATCCCAAATCTTTCCCGGCTTGGGTGCACCTACGGGATGTTGATTCGGATGCTGCGTGATGCCAAGCAGAATGATATGCTGCAAACGCGGCTCGTGTTTGACGCCATTCCAAAACGGAAGCGAAAGTACACCAGTGGTGAAAACAGAGGTGAGCGGTCGTCCCGCTATGTTGCGGGTCCCATGCCTGATCTTTTCAGGCCTGAAGGCAACGACGTGAAATCGTCTCGTCGTGACGATATTGCCCTGTTGGAATCTGCAAAAGACAAGAAAGAGCGTACGACAAAACCGGGCATTTGGAGTAAAATGAGTGAAAGGTTGAGTCGGGGTGATGCCCGTTGAATCAACTAGCCAAATGTTCCTAATCCGTTAACCGCTTGAGAAATCGGCTGTCACGCGGATTTTTCGATGGCGATTATGTGCAAGCAGTTTGAATTTAGCGTCGTTTTTATTCGGTACTGACGTCCCCTATGCTCAAAGCGTTAGAGATCAGCGGCTTCAAAAGCTTTGCTGACAAAACCCGATTTGAGTTTCCTGCCGGAATCACGGTAGTCGTTGGTCCCAACGGCAGTGGAAAGTCGAATATTGTCGATGCCATCAAGTGGGTTCTTGGTGAGCAGAGCGCAAAGTCTTTGCGCGGCAAGGACATGTCCGACGTCATCTTCAAGGGCTCGACAGGGGCGAATTCTCGCAAGCCGGCTGGCAGTGCGACTGCCACGATTGTTCTCGACAACGCTAAAGGAATCTTTGCCTTCGACGCACCAGAGGTTCATGTCACCCGGCGAGTTTATCGTAGCGGGGAAAGCGAATACTTGATCAATGATGAGCCTTGCCGCCTCAAAGACATTAAGACTCTATTTCGTGGAACCGGAGTGGGGACCGACGCCTACAGCCTAATTGAGCAGGGCAAAGTTGAGCGAATTCTCTCGTCTAGCGCCAAAGAACGGCGCGCGATTTTTGAGGAAGCGGCCGGAATCAGCCGCTTCAAAGCCAAAAAGATTGAAGCACAACGTCGTTTGGATCGTGTCGATATCAACCTTGTGCGATTGGCGGACATTGTTGACGAAGTCGGCAGTCGCTATCGAAGCGTCAAAGGCCAGGCATCAAAGGCTGCGAAATACAAGGACTTTACCGATCGACTTCAGGACCTAAGAACTTTCGTCGGCTTGAAGGACTGGCGGACGTTTTCAGAAAAGCTATCTGGACTGGAGGCCAAAGTCGGCAGTTTGGACGAAGAAGCCAAGCAATTGACGATTCAGATCGATGACGGTCAATCAAAGGCCAAAGAATCAGAAAGCAAACTCGATGAACTTTCAGCAAACGTCGTTAGTCAGCAGGAGTTGTCCAGCCGAGTTCGGGAGCAAATCGCCCAGGCTGAGTCTCAGATCGAACTCAATCGTTCGCGACGAACCGACCTCACGCAGCGTGTTCAACAGCTAGAATCGCAAATCGAAAAATTCGGTCGACGCGATGCCGAACTGAAGGAGAGAATCAGTCAGTCGCAAGCAGAACTTACCAACGCTCAAACACAATACGATCAAGCAACAGAGTCGCTGGGCAGTCTGGAAACTCAGTCGACCGCTTTGAATGCTGAGCATGAGAAGCTGGACCAACAAGCCAAATTGAAACAAACTGAACGCTCCGAGTTGTTGTCGGTGGTCAGCGAATTAGGAAGACAAGTCAGTGGACATGCTTCTCAATTTGATTCTTTGGGTGTTTCCCGAGATCGATCGCAGCGACAGGTTGATGAGTTAAGCAATTCGGTTGCCGAGAAAAAGCAACTGTTGTCTGAATTGGTCGCTAAAAAAGAAGAGCTTGCTCAGAACGCGGCGCAGAGCGACGATCAGTTATCCGCTGCTCGTGAACAGGCCGAACAGTCAGAGATAGAACTGAATGAACTGCGTGAACGGCTTGCTGAACTGAATTCTCGCAATGCCGGATTGACTCAACGTGCCAAGGTTATTCAGGAGCTTGAGAAGAAGCTGGAGGGCGTCAACGCCGGAGCCCGACAGTTACTTCAACAGTCGAAAACGGAGCCGAATGGACCGGCGGGCAAGGTCGTTGGATTGGTGGCGGATCTTGTTCAAGTCAATGTAAAGCACGCATCGATCGTCGATGCCGCGCTCGGTGAAGCTGCACAGTACATTGTCGTGGAGGGGCAACAGCTTGTACGAGCTCTTGAACAAGAAGAGCTCAAAGTCAAAGGCCGAGTTGGCATTATCCAGTTGGATTCTCCAACAACGCTGGGAGCCAGTGCCGATATCGACTTGGCCGGAGAGGCGGGCGTATTGGGGCGAGCTGACAAACTGGTCCACGCTGATTCTGCACATATTGAGTTCGTCCGCCGGCTACTTGGCGGAACGTGGCTTGTGAAGACTTTGGCAGACGCAGTTCGTCTACGGCAAGAGAAGTCGAGCCGGGTTCGCTACGTCTCCATGGACGGCGAAGTGATCGAAACGGATGGAACGATTCTGGTCGGCCCCAAATCCTCCTCCGTCGGATTGGTTAGTCGTCGAAGTGAACTTCGATCTCTGAGTCGTGAGCTGAGCGAGTTGAAGCAAGAGATAGATGAAACCAAGGTTTCGGTATCAAAAGTAACGTCAGGATTGGCGGCGGACGAAAAACAGGTCCAAAAGCTGATCAGTCAAAACTCGGAATTGTCAAAAAATCTGGCTGAGCAAAATTCCCAGGCAAAAGTCGCCAGCCAACAGGTGAATGAAATCGGCGAGCGACTGGAGACTACCCAGTCGGAACTCGATTCGACAACAATCCAGTTGAATGATTTGGAATCGCAGCTGGCGCAAATGCAGGCTCAATTGACAGAACGAGAGTCGGCGATTTCGGCAATAGTGGCATTCGTGCAGACGACGGTTGAGGGACTTTCTGCAATTCAGTTACAGCAAAAAGACCTTGAGGCTCAGACCACTCAAGCCAAAATTGTTTTGGCAAAATCCGAGCAGATCTTGCAAGACATGAAATCGCGGACCTCCGAAACAGAAAAGGAAATTCAAGAGCATCAAGAATCCAATAGCGATTTGAATGAACAGTTTGAGTCGGCATCACAGGGGATTCAGGCTGCTGAAGAGTTTCTGGGCAACGCAGAAGGCGAGCTTGGAGAGCTGGTTGAGCGGCGGGATCAACTTGAAGATGAACTGACGGTTCTTACGAATCAAAGAGTTGAAGTCGACAAGGTTCGCCGAGAATTCTCGTCAGAACTTTCGGAGCGACGCGATCGTTTGCGAAAAGTCCAAGATGGTTTGCATCACAACCAGATGCGAAGCAAGCAACTGGTCATGGAACGCGACCAACTGGCCGGCCGCCTGTTCGAGGATTATGGTATCGAGATCGAAAAGGTCACCGAAGCACAATCGGAGCAGGACGAAGCCGAGAGAGTTGAAATTGACAATGAGATCAATCAACTGCGAACCCAGATCGGGAAAATCGGCAGCGTGAACATGGATGCGCTGGAGGAACTTGAGCAGCTGGAATCTCGTTACCAGAAACTGGATGAGCAATATCAAGATCTTGTACAGGCCAAAGAGGCGTTGTTGAAGATCATCCAACGAATCAACACCGACAGCCGGAAAATCTTTGTTGAAACTTTGGAAGCCATCCGAAGTAACTTTCAAAAATTGTTCAGGCAAACCTTTGGTGGAGGTCGGGCGGATATCATTCTGGAAGAAGGAGTTGACGTCCTGGAGGCCGGAATTGAAATTATGGCAACGCCTCCCGGAAAACCAAGCTTTAACAACTCATTGCTCTCGGGCGGTGAAAAAGCGTTGACGGCGGTTTCATTGTTGATGGCGATTTTCCAGTTTCGCCCAAGCCCGTTTTGTGTGCTTGACGAAGTCGATGCACCCTTTGACGAAGCCAATATCGGCCGCTTTGTTGACGTTCTCAAGAGCTTTCTGAGCTGGACCAAGTTCGTCATTGTGACTCACTCCAAGAAGACGATGACCGCTGCAACGACCTTGTATGGTGTCACCATGCAGGAGTCGGGTGTTTCAAAACGAGTAAGCGTCCGATTCGAAGACGTTAGCGAAGATGGTCATATCTCCGATGAAGCCATCAGTCGTTCAGAAGATGAAGCGGCTTAGCGTTTCTGTGAGGCAGCTGCCCTCATCTCTCTCCCCTAATTGGTGTGTTTCGTAAGTGTGGCGGACATTTCGTCGTTTCACGCGTAAAAGCACAGCCAGGTGATTCTAAGATAGGTGCGATGCTTCACAACTGGGGCAGTTCATCAATGACTATGACTTTGAGATGTTTTTCGATGGTGATGTCGTGATACTCTGTAAAAAAACCGGTACGATGACAGTGTTTCACCATGCGGGAGGCTTTGCCCATGTAAAATTATGATGCCCCAAGGGGTGCAATTACGCTGAGAGCGAGCAAGAACTTTGGAAAACAATCACAATGGTGGTCGAGCCAAGCAATTCCTTGAGGAACTTACTGGCAAGAAATTGCCGGGCAAGCTTAAAACATCAGAATGAACAGCTGTCGTTCTTAAAGGGTGGGAAGATCAGATCGAATGGGAAAACCAATCGCTCGCACTGTTCTTGACAGGTCTGCGCGGATTTGTCGCAAATGCAGAAGGTTCAGAATATGAGCTGTGGAAGGGGACGGCAGCACAAGCCAAAGATAAACCACAGCATGTGGCATCGATCGACGTGGATACAAAGTTGAAAACGAATCGCTTGAAAATTTACATTGAGAGCGCGAAATTTCCTTCGTGGATTTACTTTGACGCTGTTGGGCTAGAGGGAGATGACGGTGAAATTCAGTGGGGCAAATTCGCTCAATGCCGCTCCTGCTAAGCTGCGGGGCCAACTCCCATCACCAAATATGAGCTCGTGGTTGAAAACTTGAGGCGCTGGACTGAGGGCACAGCCCTTTCCCTGATTTGACGTCATCTGTTATCTTGCGTTAATGACTCAAGTCACTCTAAAGCTTGAACAATGGCGAGCCTGCGCTGCCGAGTATACCGAATCGATTCGCCGGTGGACGGTTCCATTTCGTGAACGACGTCGGGCGGGTGGATCGCATCCAGTTCACGATTTTCTGTTCGTGTATTATCGCTATTCATCCATGAAACTGGAGCAATGGCATCCAGGCACTGGAGTCACACTACAAGACGCCACAAGGGGCGAGTTTCCTCGATCGACGTATCGCGTGGAGGGAGATGGCATTGTCTGTGATCCCGCGTTGATTGGCGAAAAAGAGCGGGATCGTTTGTTCTGGATTGCGAATTTGTTGAGACGCACGCAGTCAAATCGGGCAAACTACTCCTGTCTTGGGTTGCACGAATGGGCCATGGTCTACCAGGGGGAAGAGGTGCGACATGAGAAAACCACTCGGATGCGGTTGCCGCAAAATGAGATTGATCAATTGGTTGAATCGCGTCCGCTTACCTGTTCACACTTTGATGCGTTTCGTTTTTTTGCAGGCGAAGCCAAGCCTTTGAATCGCACGTTGCTGACACTGAACGATCGGCCTGAGTTTGAGCAGCCAGCATGCATTCATGCGAATATGGACCTCTATAAATGGGCGTTCAAATCGATGCCCTGGATTGGGAGTGAATTGCTCCGTCGTTGTTTTGATTTGGCGATGATGGCCCGGGCCATTGATATGCGCGCCAGCCCTTATGACCTGTCTGAGTATGCTGAGTATGCTGAGTACACGCCGATCAAAGTGGAGACGGCTGAGGGCCGAACGGAATACGAACGTGAACAGCGAGTGATATCTGATGCCGCGGCGCCATTGCGAGAAGAGTTGGCGTCGTCCATCGAGCGGATCACGAATTTCATTGGCTAGTGCTTTGGCCGTTCTTAATCTCAGGGCTGAAGAGACGATTCGCAAATCAATGCCTTACTGAAACAAACAGCCAGCCCTAATTCCAAATCTGGAGGAATCACTAGCCCCAAAGTTCCACGTTTGAGAGGAACAAGAATTGTTTCGGCAGGAGCCTCAACCTCCCGTAAAAGGCAAAAACTTCGATGACGGGTGCCATGCTCCTCGCTTGCGTGGGCATGTGGTCAGCAAGATCTGAACGGTCGAATGCAAGATCGGGACTGCGCTGATCTGTCGCAGCAGGCGGATCTACCTGCTTGGATTTCATTGAATCGATTGAACAAAGCGGAACAGAATTTGGGTCGCAGCCAAATATGGCGTTGAAGATCGAAGAGGCGAGAACTAAACTCGGGCATCCTGCAATGTCTTCCCTTAAAAAACGGGCGGCAATTGCTGGTTTGAACAAACTACAACATCTCATAGAATGCGATCCAAAGGCCACTCTCCCAATGGACTCAGCCGAAATAACCAGCTACGCCATTAGTTTAGTGATTGGCTTGATCATGGGGCTGATCGGTGGCGGCGGGTCGTTGTTACTTCCGACATTTATCTACATACTCAAGAAAAACGCGGTTCTAGCTTCCGCCTATACGCTCGTTCTGGTTGGCGTTACCGCTCTGTTCGGTGCCTGGCCTCGATACAAAAGCAAAGAAATCGATTTTACGACGGTCTTTAGTTTGGGAATTCCCATTCTGATCGGAACAATGATTGTTCGATCTTGCATTCACTACATGCCCGATCCATTGTTCACGATTGGCACGTTCGACATCACGATCAAAATGTTTGTGATGCTTTTGTTTGCCTCCATATTGCTTCTGTCGTTTAGTTCCATGCTGGGGCTTGTCGGAAAAAATCTAAAGCCTCAACCCAATATGAGGGTAGAGAATCCGATTCGATACTACGTACTAACCGTAGGGGGAGGCATTGCGATTGGATTGATTTCTGGGGTCGTGGGTGCTGGCGGTGGAGTGATGATGGTCCCACTGTTGGTTATCGTGATGGGGCTGGAAATGAGAACCGTCATTGGAACCAGTTTGGCAATCATGGCGTTTAAGTCGCCAATTGGCTTTGTCACGACCGACGCCATCATGCTTCGTGATCAGATCGAATGGCCATTCCTGCTGGTGTTCGCGTTGATCATGATTGTAGGAGTCTTTATTGGCTCGTTCTTTTCCAAGCGAATTGATGTGGAGAAGTTGAAAACCGGATTTGCTTGGTTTATCTTGGCGATGGCCGTATTTATCTTTACCAAAGAATTAGTGTTCTAGAGGAGCTCGCCGAGCTTCCAACGTTCGTAAATGTGCAGAGATGGTTTTGCTGCGGATGCGACTCATCAAAGCCAACTAATACCGAGGCCCGTCATCGATTCGCGGGCCGAGAACATCAGATGCACCGGTTTTCTTAGCCTTGTTACGCGTCAATTCAAAACGGTCCCGGGTACTAGGGTCAAGTTCCACGTTTGAGAGGAACAAGAATTGTTTCGGCAGGAGCCTCAACCTCCCGTAAAAGGCAGAAACCTCGACGACGGGTGCCAAGAGCCTAATACCTAGGCCCGTTTTCGATTTGCGGGCAGAACATCCGATACATCAGTTTTCTTAGCCTTGTTACGCGTCAATTCAAAACGGTCCCGGGTACTAGGGTCAAGTTCCAGTTTGAGAGGAACAAGAATTGTTTCGGCAGGAGCCTCAACCTCCCGTCAAAGGCAAAAACCTCAAAACGGTCAGGACGAGGTCCCATCAGCTGACATCAACCGAAACCACGTCGCGACGTTCTGCGGCTACTGGTTGGGAAGGCTGGGGCGACCTTGGCAGCGGTGGATGTTGCATTCAGTCATAAGAAATAGCTGCTGACCAGACGTTCACTGCCATCGGATTAGGAAAAGGCTCGGCAAACGCAAGTGCAATCAGCCGATGCAAGCATGTTTGAATGGCGTTGTCATCGCTGTGACCTATTCAATAGTTGCTGGCATAATTCGCGGTGTTTTGGTTGCAATTGCTCGAATAGTCGTTACTGTTTAACGCCCTTTTTGTGGATCAAGCCTCTCTAACGGTATGATTGGCGAAACTCTCTAAAGTCTTACCCTCGTTTTGAACGAAACTAACCTTCAGACAAAGAATGTTAAGAAGTTGGAATTGGTTCGCCGCCAATTCAATACAACCAATTGGCAGGAATTGTCTAATGGGGGGGACTGCATGCGGAACATCACGTTGCGCTAAAAAAGCTAAATACAAAACACGACCCAACCGTTTTGTATTTTGCCACTTTCTCTCCTCGGTAGCTTAACGCCGCTGGCCAGATAAACCTTGACGATAATTCGGATTGTACGGTGTCGATTTAACGGTCTTCACCTATTAAACGATTTGAATCAATGAGTCGGGTTTGTCCAAGCCGATGAAGTTGCCAAAGGGTTGAAGACAAACGGAGTTGTTTTCAGCCGTGAATATAGCGAGTAAATAGTTTATCCCGACCCAGATGTTGCTTATTGGAATCGAATGAAATCCGACCCGAGATCATTCGACGAAGTTAAGTGGGATAGACAGTTGTGCATACGACGTACCTTGGTCATATGCACGGCGAAAGACGAGTCAAGAGTAAGAATGGAGAGCCTGCGATGAAGGTGTTCACAACTGGACAGGTCGCTAAGATCTGTAAAGTGGCTCCTCGCACGGTCAGTAAGTGGTTCGATTCGGGACGCCTTAAAGGTTACCGAATCCCTGGATCACAAGACCGTCGTATCCCACGAGAATATTTGATCAAATTCCTTAAAGAGCATGGTATGCCTTTAGGGGACCTAGAAGATGAAGCGATGGCAAAAATTTTGATTGTCGCTCAAGATCAGGTACTCATCGAGAATCTCAAACGGGAATTGCCACCAGAGAAGTCGTTTAAAGTAGCTGTTGCTGCCAGTGGATTTGAAGCTGGTATTCAAGCAGAAAGTTTTCACCCAGACTGTATCATAACTGACTTTTCCATTGGAAAAGTTGAAGCGATGCAAATCTGCCAAAACCTGCGTAAGAACCCCGATTTCGGGGATACAATTTTGATCGCTTTGTTACCGGATGACGGAAATCCAATTTCCTTCGACCGTTCAGCGATCAACGAAACGTTCAAGAAGCCGTTTGACGCCAGCCTGTTGGCAGAACGACTTCGTACATTGATCGGCTCGCGAAAAGAATTGGTCTAGACCACCAAAGATTTTCGCCGCGGTTTCGCAACTGCCGATTGTTCGCCGTCTTTCGCTCAAGCCGCTTTGCACTGACCCTGCAAAGCGGTTTTTTTTGTTTCTTGGCAAGTTCTTGCCATTGCGACCGCTCTTTCAAGTGGTGTGAACAATTTCGCGACCCGTGTTGGTATGGCGAGACAGCGTGTTCCGTTTCCCGATTCAACCCGATCGCCAAATTGGTGTTGTAACCAAGTCGCTTGGCAATACGCAGTTTGAACAACTTCAGTTCGTTTTGCTTCAGTGCGACTTCACCGTTCAGGCGGGAGCCTCGCAAAGATTGCCAATGCTCCGCGGTCTCTCATGCCATTTCAGGAATGCGCCGTCGGGTCCATGAGTGGGTTGGCCAAAGCATTCGACCATCGATTCTCCCACATTAATGACACATCTGGAACTCTAGATGGGGATTGTTGCTGTGTGAAAATGCGAGCGGCAAAAAAAAGAGAAAAAATTTGACGGTCATGCGTTATGGGCGACGCTGTTATCTATGTAGGTGAAATTGCAATCCAATGAAAACGGAGTTGGTGCAGTGAGCCTATTCAGTGTTCCGGAATTTCTGGAACATTCTTTTCATGATCTCTTTTCGATTCAGACGAACCTTCTCTGCACCGGTTGCTCAGTCTTTTCTAACTGGTGCGGAAGACGTCCGCCATTGGTGGGCGTCTTTCTTTTCCTTTGAAAGGACATATGGCATTCTTCCAATCTTCCATACGTCCTTACGTTGGTCGAAATGGCCCGAGGTTAGGCGACTTTCAAGAACCCGGACAGTTTATCGCTGCGGACGGGATGCTGAAGCTTCTTTACAGCCTTCGCTTCGATCTGTCGAACTCGCTCACGAGTGACCTTGAAAATGCGACCGACTTCTTCGAGCGTATAGGTGTAACCATCGCCCAATCCGTAACGCAGGCGGATGATTTCGCGTTCGCGGTAAGTCAGTGTCTTTAGAAGGCCTTCAATCTTGTCACGCAAAATGCCATTGCTGGCCAGGCGGACTGGGCTTTCGTTACTGGAATCTTCGATGAATTCTCCAAAACTACAGTCGTCACCCTCACCAACCGGGCGGTCCAGACTAACGGGATGCCGTCCGATATCCATGACACGGCGGACCTCTTCGACATCCATCTCCGCGACTTTTGCGACTTCTTCCGTCGTCGGCGAGCATTTGTTTTCTTGCAACAACGCTTTTTGAATGTTTCGCAATCGAGTGAGTACATCGATCATATGAACCGGAATTCGAATGGTTCTCGCTTGATCGGCGATGGCTCGAGTGATCGCTTGGCGAATCCACCATGTGGCGTACGTTGAGAACTTGAAACCGCGTCGATACTCATATTTATCGACTGCACGCATCAGGCCGGTGTTTCCTTCCTGAATTAGATCCAAAAAGCTCATGCCGCGATTGCGGTATTTTTTGGCGATAGAGACGACAAGTCGAAGGTTGCAACTGGAAAGTTGACGCTTGGCGTTTTCGAATTCTTTGTAAAAGCGTTCGCATTGCTCGACTCGCTTTTGCAAACCCGCTGGACTTTCCTGGGTTGAGGTAACCAGCTCGTAAAGTTTTTGTCGAAGATCCAGTTTCTCACTGGCCAATGCTGCATTGTCACCGATTTCAGCGATTCGCTCCCCGAATGGTGAACATGCGATTGGAAAGGTTTCGCATTTCCTTAATCAGTGGGCTGACTCGTCGAGATCGGAGACTTAGTTCTTCGATTTAGCTGGACCAGTTTGTGACGGCGGCGGATGAAGCGAAGCCGAGCTTGCTTTTTGTCACCCGCACTCGTTGATTTGCTAATCAACTTGGCAAAGTCTATGCGATTTTCATTGACAATGTGATCGAGTGTCTCGAAGTTGTGAGGCATTCGAGCCAAGATCTGTTCTTTGGTCAATCGCTCCGTCAAAGAGACTTTGATCGTGCGATCAAAAGGCAGTTCACCTCGGAAGACTCGTTTCAGAGTATCCGTGGTGGCACTCAACGCGTAGTTGGAAGTTAACACCGCACGACGATAACGTTTACGTGCAATTTCAATTCGCTTCGCGAGAGAGATTTCTTCGTCTCGGGTCAGCAAAGGAATCTCTGCCATTTGGCTGAGATAAGTTCGTATCGGGTCGTCACCCGCTTTGGGAAGTTTCTCCAGCTGAAGGGCATTGAGTTCCGTTTCGGCTTTGAGTAGTTCCTCTTTTGAGGGGCCGGGGTTGAGTGGTGGTTCTGGTGGGGCATCCATTAATTCGATGCCGTGGACTTTCCAGTGCCACAATGAGTGAGTCTAGTTGTTCGGCACCGTTCGCTTCATCTGGGAGAAACGTGTTGACGTCTTTGTAGGTCAAATAGCCTTGTTTTTTGCCGGTATCGACAAGTTTCTGTAGTTCTTTTTCCTGGTTATCCATTGATCAAACCTCCTACGAAATCCATTTCGCATTTTGACAATAGATTGCCCAGCCTATATCGACCCGGGGAGGTCGTTAGAAACAAAGAGGTTCAGCAAAATTGGGCCGCATGGGAAGGCTTGTGTCTGATTCATCTTGATCAGATGCCAAGTTAAATTTCGGCTCAGTGTTTTGTGAGTTGGGTCTAGGTTTCATCAAATGCTGTTGACAATCGTACAGCTCAGGGTGGGTTTCCGTCCGTGGTTACCGCATCAAGCCCTTGCGCTGTCGGGCAAGCTCGAGCAATTGCTCAAGCCGAAGTGATTCCTCCTGTTCGTCAAGTTGTTTTTGTTGTAATTCAGAAATCGCCGATCGACTTCCGTCTTTGATTCGTACCGATTCGAAAGCTTTCAACAGACACTCAAGTTGATCGCGATGTTCGAATCCTGTTTGTGTTTGTTTTTCTGCTGCGAGATCGCTTAACATCGCGACCAGATTTTTTAGCTCCATGCTTTCAAATCGTAACATCAGTGATTCGAAAGCAATGTCTTCACCGTTGTGAAAGCACTCTGTGATTTCCTGGTAAAGGTTCTGGAGTGGTCCTTTTACGAACTGATCAGGCGAGATGTTCTCAATGACTTCATCTAAAATGGAATTGTCAATAAGCAGCAGTTGAAGCAGTTCGACCTCTCGGTTCTCCATTTTGCCTAAGTTAATTGGAGCGGATTGAGGAACGACTTCAGGTTCGTTGTATCGAGATTGTGGTCGTTGGCGCCTGCGGACTTCGCGAAGTCGTTCGCGAATTTCGCTGATTTCCAAGCCAAACATTTTTGCGATGCGTGATAGCAGTTGATCTCGTTTCAGTTTGACCGCTGCTGGCGTGCTAGTGAGCGAGTTGGGAGTTTTGGCCAGAGTCGACAAAATGTTTTCTAGCGCGACATTCGCGGCATGCGTGTCGCGGAACAGGTCGATGCCAGCTGTTTCGTTTTGGACTTTGTGCTGCAGTGCATCTGGTGCCCGAGCGACCTCCGTTTCAAACTTGGCTTTGCCATGTTCGCGTAGATAGTCAAATGGATCGGCATTTTCAGGCAAACTCAAAATTCGCAAGTCAACGTTTTCGGCAACGAAAAGGTCGAGAATTTCGTTGGCCCGCTTAAGGCCCGCGGTGTCACCGTCCAAAACGAGGTTGATACGATCCGCGTATCGTTTGATCAATTTGATATGGCGAGATGTTAACGCCGTTCCCAGGCAAGCGACGACGTTTCGTAGACCAGCTTGCCAAGCAGCGATTACGTCAGTGTAACCTTCGACAACGGTTAGTTCTTTGATTCGATTGAGTTCGTTTTTGCAAAGGTTGAGACCGTAAAGTGTATCGCTTTTGGAGAACAATCGAGTCTCGCGAGAGTTGACGTATTTTCCAGGTGGTTCTTTATCGGGTTCAAAAACGCCCGGGACGAGTCTTCCGCCGAACGCGATTGGGCGATTGAGCGTGTCGCGGATTGGAAAAATCAATCGGCCACGAAAGCGTTCGTAGTAGGAATTTGAGTTGTTGTTTTTGATCAACAGGTCGCAAGCTTCCAGGACTTCATTGGAAAATTCGCTTTTGCGGGCGAGGTCAGTCATCCAGTTGTAGGTTGGAGGCGCGAATCCAAGTTGGAATTCTTTGATGATATCCTGGTCAATTCCACGATCGGCAAGATATTTTCTTGCCATTTCCGCTGTGTCTGAATTGAGAAGTGTGTTTTGGAATTGTTGTTCGGCCCACTGACAAGCCTCATAAAGTGTTTGCTTGTCTCGGGGGCTGCCCTTGGCGGCTTTGGGTTGGTTGGAGATTTGGATCGGAATGTTGTATATGTCGGCCAGCATTTTTAGAGCGTCATAAAACTCAATGCCTTCGCGGCGCATAATAAAATCGAAAACGTCGCCGCGGATATTGCAGACCCAGCAGACCCAGGATTGTCGTCGCTGATCGACTTGAAAGCTTGGGCTTTTATCGTCATGCCATGGGCAATGGCCAACAAAGGCAGCACCTTTGCGACGAAGTGGGATAAAGCGTTCAATCAAATCGACGATATCTGCGGCCGCCTTGACTGTTGCTTTGGTATCGTAAAATTCCGGCGTGCCCGACACGCGTTTCTCCAAAAGATTCAGCAGAACTAGAATGACTGGATGCCATTCTAGCAATATTGCTAATCAAAGAGGACCAGTCCAACCACACGAAGTCGTGTGGAATTGGCGGCTTTGTGCCTGGCAAATTTAGATAACCACATCCTTGTGGTAATACGGGTTTGAGCCAGCACTCAAGCAAACTTGTTGTCTGTGCCCTCCATAGCACAGCAAAGTAACCTAATCCACGAGGTGAAAAATCGGCAACCTCAGTTTTTCTTTTGCAAGCAAAATCAGTTTTGAGCGAAAAACTACTGCGAACTCCCGTGTCTGGCGTCTGGAGAAAGTTCGTATGCTTGCTATGATTTTACTGACATATAACTCACCACCCATAAGAAACTGATATGAATAATCCGCATGGCCCAACCGGCAACTCAGGTTCAGCTGCAGGCATCGCTCTCCTCGTGATTGGAGTCTTAAGTCTCCTTTTTTCCGGTTACTTCGCATATAGTACCAATCACGCACTTAGCAATCCCGAAGCTCTTGAGCAAATTCGCGAGCAGTGGGATAAGAGCATGGCAAAGCAGGATGAGGGTCTGAGCGAAGAAGAGAAAAAGCAGAAGGACGAAGTGTTGGCAAAAATTGGTGATCCTATCGAATTGTTCAAGACGTGGGTCAAGTACACGATGATCTTTTCGATGGTTGGTGTCGTACTTTCCGGATTTATGATTCTGGGCGGATTCGGATTGATGAAGGGCAGCAAGGGACTGGGGCTGCTCGGAGGGCTTGCGGCGATGGTGCCTCAATGGTGTTGCCTGATTGGCGTGCCGATCGGAATCTGGGCCATTGTTGCATCAATGAAGATAGGAAAACCGACTTCGGGCGATTTCAAATAGGAATTTGGTTTCAGTTTTCTTCGATAAGAGACTTGCCGGGAAGTCGTATTTCACTTGCCGGCTTTTTCGTGAGATGACCGCAGCGAGATTTCGAAAATTTGACTCGGTTGAGAGTTGTTCTTTCCGAAGTTGCGCCCATCAGAATCGAATTCGACAATTCGTGGTTTGAGGGTTCAATGTTTGTTCGGCGTGGGCCAATGAACAACAGGCTTGGAACGCGATCGACAGCTACGTTTACGGTTTCACGCTACAGAAACTCAACTTTCCCTTCAAGCTAAACGGGTTTGCCATGGTCCCCAAAGCCTTCCTCCGATGATTCTCTCTGACCAATTCCCATACCTCATTGGGATGTCGCCACAAGTCATCGCCGGAGAGCACGACGGTCTACACTGCCAGCAATTCATGCTCGATCTGATTCTGAATGGGCTTGAGAAGTTCCGATCCCAATAGGAATTGTGAAGTTAGAACACGCTGAGGCTGTGACTTTTTCTTTCGTACATGAAGCAAAAACTTAGAAGCAGTGGTTTATGGAACCCGACGCGTCAGCGAGGAAGTGTCGGGTTCGTCCTCGCTGACGCTTCGGGTTTCCAAAACAGGCGGAATGTGGATGTTCAGTTGACATTGGCTACTGAGGGGGTGTTCGATTTTTGGCATCCGGTTTTTAGCGCCAAAATCATCTGAAAACTAGCCTAGTCGGAAAAGCCACAGCCTCGCCGCGACAATAAACGCACTGATCATGAATCATGTTACGTTGGACTGCGAGCGCAGTTGTTGGTTCTCGCGTTCCAATTCTTCGATCCTTTCCTTCAATGAATCGACTATCGGAGCAACTTCGTCTTCTGTCCAGCGAGGCGCGATGTGTTTTGGGCAATTGGCGTCCCAGGCATCAATGTGGAAGAGAAATGATCGTTGCGGTTTGCCTTGGTAATTTTCGTCGGTCAGTTTCTGCTGCAAAGCGTCATCGCCTTCGACGATCTCTGATGTACCCCAGAGTTTGATTCGCCGTCGATTCGGATAATCCATCAGAAAGATAAATGCCTTGTTGTTCTCGTCCAGATTGCCGACCGAAATATACTGCGCGTTTCCAACGAAATCCGCGAACCCCAATGTCGTCTCGTTAACTACTTTCAAAAAGCCTTTGGGGCCACCACGGTGTTGAATGTAGGGCTGGCCGTCCGCACTGGCAGTACCAAGATAAAACGAATCTCGCTGGGCAATAAACGCAGCCAAATCGGGTGTGACTTCGTGTTGCCATCCGCCACGCTGTTCCATTCGTTCGTAGTTTGAGCGAGACCCACGCAATTGCTGCGCGGCTTTTACGGAAGGCGTGAATGCGATGTCGCTGATGGGATGGTTCATTATTATACTTTCTTTTGCGTTGCTACTCTGCGCCTCAACGGTTCCTTGCGATTAAGACGGTTCTGAATGTCTCGCGCAGAGACGCAAAGCCGCAGAGAAAAAACAACTGGGTTTGCGGCAAGCCGGCCGAAAAACTTCGTGGCAAGCCGGGGAATCAAAATTGGCGAATCTGGCTGCAAACAACGACCGACTAGCCCAAGGAAGAAGTGTTTTCGATTGAAATGGCTTGAACGAGTTGCTCGTTTGTCATCGCCTGACCGTTAAGGTTCCAGGCTCCATCGACGGTGTGGACGACATTGATCCAGATTCGTTCAACTGGAATTTTTCCTCCCGACATCTCCTGGATAATGTCCGTCGCGTCGGCGAAGAAACCTTCCTGAATTCGCCGCGTGTTGAAGGCGAATGAGGGAACCTTCCATTCGATCCACACACCGGAAACTTTCTCCATGCCGGAGAATGTTTGTTCAATTGGTAACACATGAACGGTCCCGGTGATGTTGGGTGTCATGACTTCGTTGCCCGTTAGCTGGTGCCATTTCAGCATGGCTTCACTGAGGCGAACGAAAGCCTGCTTTTCGGTACCGGCTGGGATGACGCCTTCGGTAATGCTTAATGTAAGTGGCATTGTTTTCTCCTTTTTTGTTGTCGCAGGTTTTGTAAAATCAAATTTGCGGTTGGTTGGGCTATTGGTGTAAGCAAGCGACATGCCAAACAGGAAAACACAACAACCGCAGGGAAATGCGAGATTTGAGTTCACAGGTTTCCACGGAATCAGAAACCTGAGACCCGTTATTCCCAAGAATCTGAAAGTCTGACGTGAGCCCAGCTCAACTCTTTGATTCTTCCTGTCACAAGAACTCTGCGTTACTGCCGCCGTTGCCTTGGCAGAAAAACTCGAAGAAGGCGACTGTCCCGAACGGAATCAGCAGGGACGCGGCGATGATCGATTTTCCTTTAGCGTTCCGCTAGGCTGCGAGCTTGCCGAGACCATTTTCCTCGTTCTCGTAGTCGACGTCCTTCAAGTTAGTAGATGTTAGTTTGTTTGCAGGTCCTTCTGGATCGCGAAGCTTTAGGTCTTCGCATGCGATAGTAGTTCGTAATACCAATCGTCCTGTATTCTTTCTCGCACGACATCGCCGCACGTCAGCGTGGCAGATGGGGCAATACTTCCATGTCCGAGCGGAAAAGGCCGCGCGCCGAGACGCAAAGGCGCAGAGACCAAGGATCATCGGAAAGCTTGACGGGACGCTGGTCAAACCAGCCATGCTTGGCGATCACATTGCCTATTGCTGTTTTCATGAACAATTTCGCCACTCGATTTCAGATGATCCTTCGTTTGGGATCTACGCGTTCATTGAGAGCGAAGGAAAAGAAAGTGAGATTCAGGCGTTGGACTATCCTGATCGGCGGGGCGAAGGATACGGATTGACGCGTTACAACGACAGTCATCGCTTGAACTTTTCGCAAATCGAATCACAGAACGAAGTTCGTTTTGCCCACAAACGTGGCTTTGTCGCAAAAGCCTCCACGACGGATCCGACGCGGCTAAAGCAACTGTTGGAACTCGCCGTTGTCAAAACTGGTAGCTGAAGTGGCGACACTTCAGTCCGTTTGTAGCTCGTAACTTCGGTGTTAAGATGCCGCTGAAATCTTGCGAGTCTGTACCACCAAAGTGAACGGGTGAGAAAAAAATGTGAACGGGTGAGAAAAAAATGTGAACGGGTGCCATGCCTCACGCTTGCGTGAGCATGCCTTTAACCAAACAATGCTTCCATGCCCAAACCTCACCGAAAAACGCGAAAAACGTTTGACACATCGGGTGATTCTCACTTTATTACCTTTTCTACCTTCAAACGTCTGCCACTCTTAACGAAAGAGCGCAGTTGCCAATGGATGGTCGAGGCATTGGCGCTCTCGCGAGATCGGAACCCATTTGAGCTTTGGGCGTGGGTGATCATGCCGGAACATATTCATATCGTCCTCCATCCACACCAAGAAACCAAGATCGCAGCAATTTTGAAGACGATGAAACAATCTGTTTCCAAGCGAGCGATCATCTGGTTAAAGAAACATTCGCCCGGATTCTTGCCGACCATAGAAGACGTACAATCAAAAGGGAAGAAGTCTCATCGTTTTTGGCAGCGGGGAGGAGGTTATGACAGAAACCTTCGATCGGTTCGAGACATCCACGAAAAAATAAATTACATCCATCAAAATCCGGTTGCTCGCGGACTTGTGTCCAAACCTTTCGATTATTCTTGGTCAAGCGCGAGGGCTTGGGAGACCGGAAGCAACGAACCACTTTCTATCGACCGTAAATCCTTGCCAACATTGACCGTATTGGATGATCAGCTGAAATCCAAACTGATGCAGTAGAGCATGCTCACGCAAGCGTGAGGCATGGCACCCAAGGTTATGCGTCCCATTCGGTCATTCGGTCCCTGTTTTCACAAGTCACAACACTGCGTCTCTGCGCGCGGCAAAACTCCCATGACCGAGCGGTGAAAAAGCCGCGCGCAGAGACGCAGTGTTCTCGTTCACTGAAGGAACTCACGAGAGCCCGTTAAATATCCGCTTGGCGACGCTGTCGGTTAGAGTGAACGCTTTCACTCAATCGTCGGCGCCAACTTTACCGCCAAATTTCTGAAAAACAGTTTCGACATGTGATGCCAAAATGGAAACGAATTTAGCATCGGCGTTTGCCAAATCGGTCGCAGAGTCAATATCGCCAGTTCGAGTCGCCAAGACAATCGCCGCCAACACATGCTCCACATCAACCGGAAATTTTGAGTCGTCGTCGATCTTGATGGCAATATCGATGAGAGCATCCGTTAGCTGCGGGTCGACGGTTGCTTGTCCAGACGAGGAAAGCGAAATACCTCGGATAATTTGTTGGCTTGGGTTGTTAGTCACAATTCGCAAATGAAAAAGCGGAAATGGGATTTCGATATTGGAGAATTTGATCGCCGGTTGAGCGGCGTTGGCCAGTATCTCTTCTCGCCGTAGCTGAGGCAAGCTTCACTAGCGGATTTTGAGTTTCTATCTGTTTCGGCACCAAAGCCCTTTACGAGGGTGCGATCGCGACGATGTGGTCGTGCACAAGTCGAATATGAGTTTTGCTTTCCACCCACCAAAGATCATGCCTCACGCAAGCGTGAGGCAAGGCACCCAGGCCGCTGGCCAGATTGGGAAATGGCAGTAAGGAATGACGTTCTCTTTTGCGGCACTGGCTGCGAGAATTTGTTGCTCCTCGGTCAATGGTCGCGTTGAACACGAATTGCGGTCACCAATTCGCTTGTATCAGTTGCGGATTTCGTGCGTTCCCCTAACTGAATCAGCACGTTGCTGGAGTTCGGTAGGATATCGATCGACGCGCCCGAGGCGAGCAGGTTTTCGACTTCCATGACTTCAAGAACCGTATCAAGCAATTCAGGATCCTGTTTGGAGATTTCGTTGAGTGCCTTGCCGACAATTCGTGGACGGGCCGCGGCGGCCTCGGCCATTTTTTGTGAGACTTTGAACGCAGTTTCGCTCTTGATCAATCCCACCCGGTTTTCACCGTCCTGCTTCATGGCACTGGTGACCTGGACTAGGCGCTTGACAACTTTCTCGGTGATGTTTTCGACCATGTGGGCGTCGGTGAATTCGACCTTCCGTATATATACACTACCTAGTTGATAGCCCCACTGCTCCGATAACGGCGAAACCGTTTGGCGGACCGTGCGGCTGAGGCTGTGCCGGTCTTCAAGCATTTTTTCCATTTCAAGATTGCTGAGCGTCGAAATCGTCGAACTAGTCACGTTGGCCTGCAACGAGCCGTCTGGGTTGGCGTTGATAAACAGGAAAGAGACTGGGTTTTTCACCTGCATCTCGTACCAAATTCCGACACCCATCGGTGTACCCTCTTCCGAGTTCACCATCTGACTCCGCAGGTAATGCTGGCGAAGCGCCGTATTGACCACGTACTTTTTGCCGAAAAAAGGAATCAGAATCGCCTTGGCACCATAATGATTCACTGGGAATTGAAGGCCCGGTGTGTCAATTGTCCCAATGACTTTCCCAAACAACGTGAATACGTGGGCTTCGCACTCCTTCACACAGGAGTAGAGTCCAAACACCCGAGACAATCCCAGCAGGATTGGAAGAAACAGCAAGCCGGCGATGAGACCTGGAATGAAATACATTATGCATTCCCTCCATTTCGCTCGGAATGGTTTTCACTCTGAACGATTCGTTCAGCCCGTTGATACAACGGGACTCGCAGGTTGCGGAGATAGGATTTCAAACAGGCAGAACCGCCTTCTGCCTTAATGGTCGTAAGCGTTTTCGCAAGTTCTCGTAGTGGGGCGACTTCGGCCTGAGCGTTGTTGGTCGCGATTTCCACTGCGCGGGCACTCATGGTAATTTGTTGTTCAGAGTCCGCGCGGGCCGTGCTGATGTCCGCAGCGACCTGGTTGCGCGTGCTGTTAATGGCAGATAGTGCACGGTCGACTTCACGGGGCGGGTCGATCTCGGTAATCAGAGCGGCATCAAGTTCGATTCCATATCTTCCCGTGGTTGAGCGGCATTGTTCCTCCATGTACTGGTTCAGGAGCGGCAAGTTTTTTCGCAGGTCGTTGATCGAAACGCCTTCTGAAAGCTCGACGGCACTGGTTTGAAGGCCCGCTTCGGCGCCGTCATCGATCAACAGGTTTTGTCCTTTCGGATCGACAAAATTTGCGATTCTTTCACGGAGCACTGAGACGAAGTATCCCATCACGTGTTCCAGCGGACTGGCGACACCGAACAAGAAGGGATAGAGATTGTTTTCGCTGATGCGGTATCGGATCTGCCCGTTCACACCGGTTGTCAAGTTATCCTTGGTGACCGCTTCGATCGTCGATTGCTCCTTGGTCGGATCCCAGGAAAGATCAACCGCCTGCGTTGCGACACTGACCTTGTGAACTTTTTGCCACGGCATTTTGAAATAAGGACCGCCGGGCCTGACGACACGAACCTGCGGAAAATCGTAACGCTGCATTTCGTCGTCGCTCAGCGGCGGAGGCGCGGTTTTCTCCTGTAACTTCTGGACCGCCCCAAAGCTGGTTACGACGGCCCGTTGGTCGGGGCGAACCGTGTAGAGGCATCCGATTAACACTCGAACAATGACATACGCCACGATGCCCGAGATAAAACCAAGGCTGATTATCATTTGTTCGCTCCGAAATCATGCTGCTGACAATGGATTGTGTCCGGATCGTGCATGCGCTCATGCCTGCTCGCCCGATTGAAATTATACCACGCGACAGTGTTGCACAGCGCATTCGAAAGCCGGATATTTCTCACTCGGCACATTTAACGGGTGAGTGATCGAGACACCAGGCGGGCGGCGACCAGACCTTGGTGTAACGCTGGCTAGATCGGACCACAGAGCGTCACGAGGATACTCGCCGCGAACCATCAGGGTCGCTTGTAGCCGAGCTCTTCGCTTGCGTAGGCATGCTCACGCAAGCGTGAAGCATGGCACCCATTCATTTCCGGTCTGATCGTCCGATTGCTTGAAGACTCGATGGCAAGCCAAGCTTGTTTGCTGATGAGCCACCCCGCAATGGTTAGTTGTTATTCAAAATTTTCGAGTGGCAGATATTCGTTTTCGCGGGATATCAATTTCCAGGATTTTTACTTTTACCAAGTCGCCAACGGAAACAACTTCATTGGGGTCGGAAACGAATTCATTGGATAGCTGGGAGACATGAATCAAGGCGTCTTGGTGAACTCCGATATCGACGAAGGCGCCGAAGTGAGTGACGTTGGTGATCACTCCTTCCAGGACCATGCTCTCCTTCAGATCTCCCATCTTGTTGACCTGCTCATTGAACTTGACCACTCGAAACTCGCTGCGAGGGTCGCGGCCTGGTTTGGCAAGCTCGGCGATGATGTCCTTGATTGTTGGAATGCCAAACTTTCTGTCAACAAAATCTTCAGCATTCAAGCTCTGACTAAGCGAGGCGTTGCCGGCGACGGTCGCCAGGTCTGATTTCAGCGTCTTCGCCATTTTGTCTACCAAGTCGTAGCACTCAGGATGAACGGCGGAATTATCGAGCGGATGATCGGCACCGCGAATTCGCAAAAATCCGGCTGCTTGTTCAAACGCTTTCTTGCCGAGCTTCGGAACCGATATCAATTGCTTGCGGCTGGTGAATCGGCCGTTTGAGTTTCGATACTCAACAACGTTTTCGGCGATCTTAGGTCCGATACCTGCGACGTAGGAAAGCAATGGAGCACTGGCCATGTTCAAGTCGACACCAACCTTGTTGACGCAAGATTCGACAACTCGGTCGAGGCATTTGCGAAGCTGCGTCTGGTTCACATCGTGCTGATACTGTCCGACACCGATCGACTTGGGATCGGTTTTGACCAGTTCCGCAAGCGGGTCCTGAAGTCGACGGGCAATGCTGATTGCTCCTCGAACGGTGATGTCCAGATCGGGAAATTCTTTCACCGCAATGTCACTGGCCGAATAGATCGATGCACCCGACTCACTGACCATCACCTTGGTGATTTTCAGGCTGTTTTCCTTGATGAGATCTCCGACGAATGCGTCGGTCTCACGGGAGGCGGTGCCATTGCCGATCGCAATCAATTCGGCCTCGTGTTGACTGATCAATTTAAGTAACGTATCTGCGGCTGCTTTCGTGTCGCTCCTGGGCGGCGTGGGATAAATCGTCGAGTTGGCCAGGAATTGCCCTGTGCCGTCAACGACGGCGACTTTACATCCAGTTCGAAATCCCGGATCAATACCGATCGTGACTCGGGGACCTGCCGGAGCCGCCATTAATAACTCATGCAGATTTTTGCCAAACACTGAGATCGCGTCTTTGTCAGCTTTTTCTTTCAGCTGTTGCAAGACGGTTGACTCGGTCGCAGGCAACAACAGACGTGTGAAACAATCTTCAGCACCGTCGAGCAGATCGCGGTGGAATTCGAATTGACGATTGTGAACAAGTTGCCGTTTCAGTTCCGACAACTCACGCGACTCTTCCAATTGCAAGCCAACTCGCAAGATTCCTTCTGAGGATCCTCGCAGCATTGCTAACAACCGGTGAGAGGGAATGCGACTGACGGACTCTTCGCGCTCGAAATACTGTTCGAATTTATCTGCGCCTTCTGCAGTCTTTTTGCCACGTTTCACTTTGGAAGTTACTTTGCCGAACTTCATTGCCTTGTCGGCCAGCCATGTTCGAGTTTCAGGATTCTCAGCCCAATTTTCGGCGACGATATCCATCGCTCCCGCCAGAGCAGTTTCGGTATCAGGCACTTCCAGCCTTGGATTTACGTAAGGTTGAATGATTTTCCGCCGAGACTGAGAAAGTGTCTCTTGCTTTAAGAGCAAGTCTGCCAGCGGCTGTAAACCGCGTTCCCGTGCGATCGTCGCTCGCGTCCGCCGCTTCGGTTTGAATGGTAAGTAAATGATTTCCAGATCTCGGAGACTCGTGCAGTCTTCGATCTGTCTTTTCAACTCATCCGTCAACACGCCCTGTTCCTGGATCGTCTTTAGGATAGTGTTTCTTCGAGCGGCAAGTACATTGAGTTTTTCAAGCGTATCCTCGATCGTCCGCAATGCAATTTCGTCCAGGCTGTGCGTCGCTTCTTTGCGATAGCGTGCGATAAACGGAATCGTGTTGCCGGCGTTTAACAGTTCTACTGCCGCTTTTACCTGGCGAAGCGGAATTCCTGATTCTTCGGCAATCCGAGCCGAGATCTTTTCGTCATGTTTCATACTGCGGAGTATAAGCAATTTTGACGATTGCTGAAGCTCGCTTGCGACCGAATTCAGTTCAGAATGAACTGCTTTTCAGCCAGATGGACAAATGCAGATCCGGTAATCAGCTGGTGGCTGTTTTCTCCAGCAGTTCGATGGCGACCAGTTGGATTGCTCTTCAGCCAGTAGACACTCAGTCTTATCCAGAAGTCTTCGTTTCCGATTCTCGAACTGTGGTTGCGAAGCTGATCGAGATTGCGAAAGCAAAATTCTGACGATCCGAAGATCCGATTCCACGACCGTTCCGGCAATAGAAGATCGGCAGAGTCTTGGATCGTCAAAAAGCGTGACGGGGATTCACTGGTCAAGCCAAAGGTTTGCTAAACATTCAATTTTCATGCGATCGAAATGCTGCTACTTCGCAGCGGTTTGGTTGCCATTGACGGCCACTAACGACATGAAAGAGCTGGTCGTTTTCCCCCAAATGATGTTCGTTTGTGGTTGATGATTACGAACGCAGGCCTTTAATGTAAAACATGCCTTTTCATTTGGCGTCGTCCTTTGATCCAAATGATTTCAACTCCTCGAGAAACCCTAATGATTCATTAAGAGAAAAGTTTAAGGAACCATCCGTCAAATACGATCCTCGTTCGAGCCAGAGGGTGATTGGATTCGTTCCATCCACATCGTCGTAAACACGAAGCAGCCAAAGGGATAACGGGAACCAGATCAAAACCATGCCAAGGTGTATGATGACCACAATCGGTGCCTCGGTCCAGATTGCTGGGATTAGTAGACCCAAATCCCAGCGTAAGAAAACCGCGACCGCCAACCAGAAGTAAAGAAAACAAAAGACAAAGATAAAACGATTATGGCGAACCCGCTTGAGTTTCAATCTCTCCAAAATTTGCTGCAGTTTAATGATTGGGCTTGAGAACTCAATTTTGCTGATCGAGTTCAGTTGGCCAACGTTCATGTAGAACACAACTGCTGACAAAACAATCAGCGCTGCCGCCGATACTGCGATTACCGCATTGTTCCATTCTTCAACCAAAACAATCCAGCTGATCACAATCACGATCAAATTGAAAAGCATGAACAAAACGCTGGGGAAAACAAGCTTACTCAAACTGTTAGTGACTTTGCTCTGTCTGGATTCTTTGATGAGTTTCAGCACCCGTTCGTTCTCCGACTCCGAGCCGTCAAACTGTTGGTCCCATTCGTTTTGCAATTCGTCAATATTCATTTGCATTCCTCATGTTCAAATCTAATTTTAAGTTTTGCCTTAATCCGCCCCACTTTGGTGGCAACATTGGATTTTGAAATGCCCAAGCTTTGGGCGATTTCTTCATGGCTGTATCTTTCCAGATACAACAGCATTATTGCCCGATTCAGTTCGTCCAATTCCGCGATGAATTGATAAAGCTGATTGACATTATCTCTATGTTTTTGGTTGGGGGCGTCGGATATTCGAGAATCTTCTTGATCTAGGTGGCATACCGCCAAGTGCCGTTTGGACTTTCGAAAGAACGAGATTGCGACATTTATGGCAACTCGATAGATCCAGGTGGAGAGCTTGAGTTCAGAGTCGTATTGTTTCCACGAACGCCACAATTGAAAGGTGATTTCCTGAATCAAGTCATCCCGATCACTTGCGTTTCGGCAATATGAATTGGCGACTTTTCGGATAATGCCTGTATGGGCCCCGATGTTGCTCAGGAATGTCTCTTCATCTTGTTGCATTGCTATCTCAAACTGTCCTTTCAATAATGATTCGCATTAGAAAGGCAACTAATCACAATAAAAGCAAATTAAATACAGAGTTTCGAAGAAAACGATCTGCCCGCTGGACGGTGACTCCATCGCGAGAAGCGGAACAAGGAAATAACTCGGCAAGAATGACGATCCAAACATTCCCGACTCGCGGCAAAGACCAGCTGAAAGGCTGGTATGCATGCCAATTTATTCGGCGAGCTACTTTTTTAGGGAATTGCTCGTCAAATGTTTGAGCACGTCCAACGGGCTATCGCAAGTATTTGATTACTCGTTACCAATGCCAAGTCGCTTCGCGAACGCGTTTGGGAACGAAGTTGTCCTTGAAAGAACGTCGAAACAATAACTCTTCGGTAATGGCAAAAAGGGTTACCAGTTTCATGAAGGCGAAGTAAATTGGCATCAAGGGAATGGCCAGGGCAAGAATAATGTCTCGTTTTTCAAATTTCGAATAGAACAATAACGCTGTCGTCTGAATTAGATCGGCCAGCACATAGATGATGTAGAAGAGGAACGTCAAGTGTAGGATAAACTTGACGTCATACATCACAAACAGAGAGATGATGTAAATGACGTTGATGTAGATTAGTACAACGTTGAACAACCATCTTTCTGCGGCAAGGAAAAAATCCGATAACTTGAAATGTTTGTTGAGTGGGTTGCCAATATCGATGTGTTTGCGGCACTCAAAGGTTACTGCGGCCCATTCCCAGCGCCTGCGCTGTCGAAATAGGGTGTACCATTTTTCCGGCAAGTTCGTCAGACAATCGGCGATCGGCTCGAAAGCAATTTTGTATCCGGACTTGCGAAGCTTGATCGTCAAGTCGCCGTCTTCACCAGGCCCAACATCCCAACCACCAACCTTGTCGAGCGCGGATTTTCGAAACGCACCGAGTGCTCCTGAAACGATCCCGAGGATTCCCAATCGAGAAAGGATGATCCGTCCAAGGAAAATGGAACGTCGATACTCAAAGGCTTGAAGGAAAGTGCATAGATTCGTCCACGGGTTTCTCGCGATTACGCAGCCACTGACTCCTCCGACCTTCGGATCGTGAAATGGTTGAACGATATTCCAGATTGCCCCTTCGGCCAATTCGCTGTCGCTGTCGATGACAACAACTATTTCCGATTTGATCATCGGGAGTGGCATGTTCATCGCAGAAGATTTACCGCCGCGTTCCCTTCGACGCAGTACGGTAATTCCTGGATTCTGCAGTGCGAATGCCTCAGCTTTGGCGGCCATGCCGTCCGTTGACCCATCATCAACCACATAGATTTCGAGGTTTGGATAGGTCCCGTAAATTGAACGCAGCGCATGCTCAATCGTAGCGGCTTCATTGAGCCCAACGATCATTACAGCGACACTGGGGCAGTAGTCGTAGTTACGGGGTTGGGCATTGCCAGTGACCCAGACGAAAACAAATGCGCAGCCGTCCCACAACGCCATGCCAATCGCCATCCAGGTGTATCTCAAGCCGTCAAACAAAAGAAACGGCAAGAGCATTAACAGGAATTGATCACGCGGAATCGATGAGAGCCAGTAGGTCCATTCTTGCCACACGGTATCCGGTGATCTCCATGTTGTCTGCCATTCTCAATGGGAAACGATAGTTGCATCCCATGCAATGGCCGATCGTTGTTAGTTCAAGGTTTGATTGATGGCAATCCGCACAGCGGTTGGGGCCATCAAGGTATTCAAAGTCTGCGCCGATAATCAAATGTTTCGCTCGGCACTTGCCACAAATCAGTTTTCCTTCGTATTCAAAGTTTTCGGCAAAGTCGACGTTGGCACATGCGTAATGATGAATCATTCTTGCGCTGGAAACGTGGCCGGATAGGCAACGGCAACATCCTTGGCGGACCGTAGGAATCGCATTGCACTTGGGGCAGAGGTTCACATAGTCCAATGATTTGGGCTGGAGCGCGCCAAGGCCAACCAGATTGGCAAGTTGAGTATCATCAAAGCCCAGGTCGAACTTCAACGAAGCGGGGTTGATGCGAGGCAGTAGCATCTCATCATCAAAGATGGAGCCTAACGGGCCGCCGGAAACTCCGTTGATTCGCGTTTTGCCGTTCTCAGCAGCAGAAACGTTGATAATGGACATACTCTGAAACAACTTGGTACCGTCTTCATTGATCGTGTTGACCAAGATTGAATTTCCCGCCTTGAATGTCGAGCAATCACTGATGATTCCTATTCCGTTGCGACTGATGTCCCAGATAAACCCTTCTCGGGGATTGGCTACATCGACATCGCCATTGGGCATGACGCGGCGAATTTCACAAGGTTCCTGGATGTCGTAACGGACTTCCATTCGCCGTTCACTTCCCTTTTCGCCAATGTAGTCTTCACCTGTCGCAAGCAGCGCGCCTGAGCCGCCGATCATGATCACGTCCGCAGAGGGGTCTTTCTTGTTCATTGGAGGTCGCTCTTGCAGGAAGCAATTAATGATAGGATGTTTTGTTCTTGCGCTACCTGATCAGATGGGTCAATTGTCTCTTCGGTTGGTCTGCTTTCCTTGGACTCACGTTTTGACTTGTTGGGCGGGGTTTTACTCTCAAACTTTTCTTGGACCGAATTCCACAAATCCTCTATCCACTCGTCCCACGAGTAGGACAGTTTGACCGTGCCATTGATTCTCATTGCGAATTCATCGCGGTATTCTGGCGTTGGAGTAACGTGGACTGGCAGCAAGTGTTGTTGTTTTTGGTAAAACCTTTCGATTGAACCCGGTGCGGGTTTGAATTGATTGCCGACACGCTTCACGACACAAAGAACTTCTTTTTCAAAAGGCTCCAGGGCAAGCATGATTTTGGTGCCTACTTTGAATTCGTCCGTATAGATTTGGGGGATGAACAAAGTTGCCTCCGCAGAGTTGTCTTCGAGGATCTCCACGATGGTTTCACCTTGTCGAACCGATTCGCCAGTGAGCAGCGTTCGCAAGGTGACTCTCCCTGAAACCGGTGCAACAATTCGGCCCAAATCTATGCGCGCTCTCAATCGTTCGCGCGCGGCTTGGATTTGTTCAATCTTTACCAAAAGTGGATCAAGCTGACTGGTCTTAGACTCTGTGTCATCGCGTTTAGTTTCCGAACGCTCGCGCAAGACTTTCACGGCTTTATCCAGTTTCTCAACTTTTAGCCGTTGGCCCGTGCATTTGAAAAAGAGTTCGTCATGGGATTGTTTGGATACGTTGCCAGCTTTTTGCAGCCTGTTTGATCGTTTTAACCTTTGTTCTAGGTCACCCAAAACCGAACGCTCGGAAAGCAGGTTTCCTTGAGCTTCAAGATATTCCGCTAGGGCCTTTTGGTCTCGATCGGAGCGATCCGAGAAATGGAATCGAATTCTTGAAGCTTCTGCGTCTACTTTCGCCTGTGCGTAACGTAGTTCGTCGTCCAGTGTTTGCAGACGGTGTTCCATTTCGATGTTACCGATTACAGAAAGAACTTGGCCCTGTTCAACCAAGTCGCCGTCGCGTACCTGCCAATTGGATACCGTCCCGTCCCATGGTGCACCAACTTGGATGATGCGCCCATTGATGATCCCGTAGGCTTTGTATTGAAAAAATGTTGCGTAAATGAGGTAAAAAATGGAGGCAAAGAATCCTAAGAACACCAAAGCCAAAAACAGTTGCCCCTTATTTCGTTTCGGAAGGGGTGGTTTAGATCGCGGCTGAACGGGAGTTGTTTCTGTCGTGTCGCCTGCGCCGGAAGTCGGTTCGCTTGTGGATTGTCGGACTACTTCACTAGACCGATCGATCCGGAATCCGGCGACGTTCTTGGGTTTATGTTGTGAAGTTATGGAAGGCACGAGGTGTTTCGCAAGTCGTTGATGGAAGCGTTTATCCGAATACCGGACCTCCAAGAATAGGTGATGGTTACACGAGGGCAAGAAATACCTTGTTCAAGACGGGGGCGCCTACGTTTGCCAATGAGGTCTAAGAGGGTTGTGACGATCGATTGCGCAGAATCTTCGAAGAAGTCGTTGAAATGCTGGCAAGTTTATGACGGGTTTGGGGAGAGTCAGCCAAAACCCTGGAGGGGAAATCGCTCAAACTACTCGTCAAATTGGGCTTTTTGACGCAGAATGTGATGATAATGCTGGGCGAACCGATGCGCTTCGTCGCGAACATATTGGAGCAGGCGTAGACCGAATGAACGGCGATCCAGGCAAATCGGTTCCGATTCGCCTGGGCGATAGATTTCTTCGTTCTTTTTTGCAAGTGAGAGTAGGATCGGCGGCTGAATGCCAAGCGAATCGAATGCCGCAACGGCTGAACTCAATTGTCCTTTGCCGCCGTCGATCAAAAGGATATCGGGAAAGACATCGGATTCGTCATGCAGTCTCTGGAATCGGCGCGAAACGACTTCGTGAATGCTGCGAAAGTCATCAACGCCTTTGACGTTTTTGATTTTAAATCTGCGGTAACCCGGCTTGAAGGGCATCCCATCGATGAATTGGACCAAGCTCGCAACCGTTTGCCCGCCTCCAAGGTGTGCGATGTCGACGCCTTCGATTGTGCGTGGGGTTTCCTGGAGTTTGAGGACTTGGCGAAGCCCCGTTAGGCCTTTTTGAGGATCGATGTAAAAGACTTCGGGTTGCGCATGGGTATCAAGTTCACCGCGTTCATCCAACGATTCGAGCATCAAGACTTCGTCTCGCAGTTTGGCTGCCTTTTCAAACTGCAGTTCTTTGGAGGCGGCCTGCATTTCCTTTTTTAAGGAACCGATTAAACGTTTTTTGTTTCCCTCCATGAACATCTGCAATCGCTTGATGTCTTTGCGGTATTCTTCTTTGGAAATCCGCATGTTGCAGGGGGCGGTGCATTGTTTGATACTGGCGAGCAGACAGGGACGGAACCACTTCCAGCGATCATCGTTCGATTGGATGTCCAGTGAGCAAGTGCGAAATTTGAAGATCTTCTGCAGGACCTGAATGGCTCCACGAAGCGCGCCTGCGCTGGCGAATGGCCCGTACAGCTTGACCCCGGAGGTTCGCGGCGTGCGAGTCAATTCGATTCTCGGAAAGTCCTCTCCAGTGATGATTTGGAGATAGGGAAACGTCTTGTCGTCCTTTTGTTCTTTGTTGTGTTTGGGCTGGATGTCCTTGATCAGACGCGATTCGACCAGGAGTGCATCGACTTCGCTTTCACATTCCATGAAATCAATGTCGGCAATCTCATGAACCCAAACTGCGGTGCGAGCTTCCTCAAGTGCGCCTTTGAGGAAATAGCTTCCAGCCCTTGAGCGAAGGTTATTGGCTTTCCCTACATAGATTACGATTCCCGCGTCATCCTTCATGAGGTAAACGCCGGGCGTTGGCGGAAAGGTTTTGACTTTTTGCGCAGCAGCAGAACTGGTAAGCGATTTCAGACCTGGGGGAAGGTCCTTGGGCTGATTTTCGTCGATCGGTAGGTTGTCTTCGCTCATTTTTCTGACTCGAGTCGCGGCCCTTCCTGAATCAATTTCAGACAGAGTCCGCAATCGCTTGTAGGGCGGATGCGAAGCCACCGAGCCGCTTCGCCATTTTTTGTTTCACGCTGGAGAGTTCATCGATTTCGTCGGGTGCCGTGAATGTAAACATGTAGAATTTCACCTTGGGTTCGGTTCCCGAGGGTCGAGCCGCAACATAGTTGCCTTTGATTTCGGTGTCAAAAATAACTAAATTTCCCGTGGGTCCGGGGATGGGCTCCGAACGACCGTCTGGGAAAATGCGTTTCCCACAACTGTAGTCCCGCATCGAATGAACTTTTACTCCGCACAGGTCCTTAGGTGGCTCAGCTCGGAATTTGGCCATCAAAGCTTCCATACGTCGCATTCCGTCGGAACCTTCCATGCGAATGGTGACAAGTTCCTCCTGATGGTAACCGTACTTGATGAAAAGTTCGTCGAGAAATTCGAACAAGGATTTGCCAGCGGATTTGAGCCATGCGACGAGTTCAGTCATAAGCATACAAGCGACCGCGCCATCTTTGTCTCTCGCGTATTGGCCCACAAGATAGCCATGAGACTCTTCGGTGCCGAAAGCAAAATTCTCTGGACCGACCTCGTCCATGACGCTGCAAATCCATTTAAACCCAACCAGATTCTCGTTGTAGCATTTGCATCCATAGGAATCGGCAATTCGATTGATCATCATTGTGGTGACCAGTGTCGTGATCACATAATTATCTGCCGACAGGGTACCGTTCAATTTTCGTTGGTGCAAAACGAATTCGGTTAGAAGTGCGCCTAGCTGATTGCCTGTCAATGTTTTCCAATCGCCCGTTGGGTCGGTTGTGACTGGCGCTGCAGCGCCCATTCGATCACAATCCGGGTCGGTAGCGAGGATTAGTTCAGCGCCAGTTGTTTTGGCGTGCTGAATGATTTCATCGAAGACCGCAGCATTCTCTGGGTTGGAAACATTGCCGGGAACGTTGGGGAAATCGCCACTGGGTTCCCGGTGGTTCTCATATATTTCGAGTTGGTCAAAACCGACACGATTCAATAATGATTTGACGTTGAACTCACCGACTCCATGAAGAGGTGAAAAAATGACCCTGAGGTCTCGCGGCCCATCGAAGCTCTGTTTGAGATGCTCGGTCATTAATGCGGCATCAATTTCTTCTCGGCAAAGCTCGATTTGCCCAGCGGCAACTGCAGCGGAAAAATTCGCGACGTCGATTTTTTGAACCTGGCCGACCTTTTCGATTACGGACGTGTCATGAGGGGGAATGAGTTGAGCGCCTGTCGACCAGTATACTTTGACCGCATTGTCGCTTGGCGGGTTGTGACTGGCCGTTACCATGATGCCGCAGTCGCATTTCTTGTAACGGATCAGGTACGAAAGTTCCGGAGTGCTGCGATAGTCGTCGATGAAGTAGACCTTGAATCCGTTGGCAACCATGATCCCTGAACATAATTCGGCAAATTCTCGAGATCGATGGCGTGTGTCATAGGCGATGCCAAACGACCAGGGCCCATCAGGTTTAGTTTCTTTGACGTAATCGGCCAGTCCCTGAGCACTTTCCCCGATGGTTCGTTCGTTGATGGCGTTGCTGCCAAATTCGTACATCTTGCCGCGGCGACCTCCCGTTCCAAACGGGATGACGGTCCAGAAAACGTCGTCCAATTCCTTCCACATCTTCTTTTCAATGTGATCAGCAATACTTGCTGCATAGTCTTCGTATCGGGAATCGGTCAGCCAAATTCTGATATTGTCGACAGCTGATGAAGTGAGCGAACCTGCTGCCTGAGCAGCGTCGATTTCCTGGATGACGCTTTCAAGATCAAACTTAGCGGTTTTGTTCATTGGGTTCTCTTGTTATTCTTGCGTTCTTACCAACACGCCAAGGTGTGCTTGTCGAAGGGAATGATGAATTGATAATCAGAGTTTGCCAACTGCCGATAAGTTGCAATGGTTCATCAACGACCCCACATAGATTCTAGATCGACAGTTCAATTCACAATAGCCCGGCATTCACCACTTCATTACAACGGAACTTTGCTCATGAAAGAGCCTATCATCAGCGTATCTGGCCTACGAGGTATTATTGGCGAGTCGCTTGATCCGACTTTGGCAATTCGCTATTCGGTCGCGTATGCAAGCCTTCTTGAATCGGAGGGCCCGATCGTGGTGACTCGTGACGGTCGCGCCACGGGGACGATGTTGGCCCAGGCCGTTTGCAGCGGATTGATGGCAATAGGGCGAGACGTGATTTACGGCGATGTTGCAGCGACTCCCACGACGGGAGTACTGGTTCGCCAGCATCAGGCTGCGGGAGGAATTCAGATTTCCGCCAGCCATAATCCGCCCGCGTACAATGGTATCAAACTTTTCGGTGCAGACGGGCGGGTGATTCCAGCCGACGCAGGGGAAAGAGTCATTGAAGCCTATCGAGCCGATGGAACCTATTGGGTTTCTCATGACCAGCTGGGGCAATTCACGTTGCTGGATGATACGGTTAGCGAGCATTTGCGTTTGGTTCTCGCAACCGTAGATGTAGAGCGAATTCGGTTGAAACAGTTCAAAGTCGTTTTGGATAGCAATCATGGGGCAGGAAGCGTTCACGGTCGGCAATTACTTGAAACGCTAGGGTGCAAATATCAATTGATGGGTGATGTGCCCGACGGTTTGTTTTCGCATCCCCCTGAGCCAACCGAATCCAATCTCTCCTCCGTTGCAGCACAAGCGGTCGATTTTTCTGCGGATGTTGTGTTCTGCCAGGATCCTGATGCCGATCGATTGGCGATCATCGATGAAAACGGAAAGTACATTGGCGAGGAGTACACGCTTGCCATCACGATGAATCATGCATTGAAGAATCAGGTAGGAAATGTGGTAACCAATTGCTCCAGTTCTAGGATGTCAGCTGATATCGCTGGAAACCATGGAAGTCAGTTGTATTTGAGTGCCGTGGGCGAGGCGAATGTGACTGACAAGATGATTGAACTGTCAGCGGTGTACGGAGGCGAAGGCAATGGAGGCCCAATTGACCCTCGCGTAGGGTACGTTCGCGATTCGTTTGCGGCGATGGCGCAAGTCTTGGACGCGATGGCAGCAACCGACAAGTCGATTACCGAACTGGTTGCCGATGTGCCCTCGTACGAAATCTATAAAACCAAGATAGAAATTGACCGTGAGCAGATTCCTAGGCTCTACGAGAAACTAAAAACCGAGTTTCCTGAAGCTACCTTTTCGACAATGGATGGATTGCGTTTAGATTGGCCGGATAAGTGGATGCTTGTTCGGCCCAGCAATACTGAGCCTATCGTAAGAGCGATCGCCGAGGCCACATCGATGGACACTGCGAAATCGCTTTGTGATATTGCTGCCAAGCTTGTTTAGCGGTTGGCTGCGCCCATTCTATTTGACTTAGAACCTTTGGCTCTTGCCCGTAAACATGGGCTCGATCTTGCAGAAAGTCTAGGTCCAGAACCACCCTCGCTCACCCTGCCCTATTCAAACTGACTTTCCGCTTTGGTTTTGAGAATACTGTGACTGCAACGACAAAGATACCCACCGCAATTGTTCCCAGTGTGGCTCGCGCTGAATTGTCTACGCAAAAAGTCTATGCAGAATTCCAAAACCTTGTTGGCCAGGGTGCGAAGATAATTGTCAGTGGTGTTGCCAAGCATGACCCGGAGGCGTTGGTGCAACCGAAGATTCGGCCCAAGCATAAAGTCGAGCTATTTGATACACAATTCTATTTTACCAACGTTTTGCAAATTCCCGAGTTGAGGTTTTTTGTCTGCTACATCGTTCAGCAATCCCCTAGGTCCAGGTTGCGAATCTTTCCAAGAATCATTTACAAGGACCTATCCCTGGTTTGGCGGGCGGCGTCTCATTTTACGAATGTTGACGAAGAGATTTGGATTGGCAAGGGAGACGTGCGAGAGTTCGTGCAGGATGGGCATGAGATGATTGTCTCTAACGAGTCAACGACGGATTTGCCCTTTGAAATGCAAACGGCGATTGAAAGTTTGCTCGAGTGTTCAAAACGCCCCGGGGACGGAAATGGAGTACTTGAGCTCGTTTTGCGAAAGGCGCCAGGCAATCGAGTCGCCCCCTACCGAGATTTTCTTTTGCCGAGGGAAATTGCCTCGTCCAACTCAAAGAATTTAATTCATCGTGGAAAAAGTATCGCCAGGTTCACTCGCGGAAATGATCCGGCTTCCTTGAAAATTGTGAAAGGCTTTGAACCCGACTTTGGAAGCGGGATCGTTGAACATGGCCAAACTCGCAGTCGACTTTATGGCGGTCAATTGGATCGTTTTCGAATTTTGTCGACAAATCGAAAGGTGCAATACCTGTTTTTCTCTGGTGCAAGTCATGTTTGGATTGCGCCTCCGCAAGCGTTGACAACGGAACTGTCCAGCTTTGGAGTTCGCACCGTCGATGTCGTTGCCGATGACGATCTGTTTGTTCCGGGATACGAGTATCACCATTTCGAAGAGACAGATCAGGGCCTGGTGTTATACAGTCAAATTCCTGAAGGCTTTGTTGGCGAGACCTGCGAGTATGATGATGCCAAGGCGGATGCTTCTCCCTGGTTAGATCAGCTACCGTTGATTCAGCAGTTTCGGCGAGAAGTTCTGAACCATCGCTGATGCGAATTGCGAGGTCGTTCCGCCGGAAACGAACGCAACGATTTGTTCGGCGGGAGCCTCAACCTCCCAATGCGGGCGAGGCTTAGGCCTTGGGCTGGAAGGCCTCTGGGAAGTGTTCTTTCGCGGATTCGAGTGGCTTGTGTGCGACCATGCCTAATCCACAGATTGATCCTTCTTCCATTTCCCATCCAACATCGTCGGCCATGTCGAGGGCACTGCCGTCATTCAGTTGAATCAGGTTGTCCAACTGGCGTCTCAGATATCGCGTGCCAAGTCGACACGGAGCGCATTGACCACAACTTTCGCGTTCAAAGAAAATCAATTGCCAGCGGGCGGCCTCGGCCATATCAATCGTATCGTTCAATACGACGACACCACTGCTGCCTAACATGGATCCCACCTCAGTTAGGCTTTTGTAATCCAATGGGGTATCACGAAACTTCATGGGGAGAAAGCCGCTGGATGCTCCGCCAGGACTGAAGGCAAGGGGCGTTCCGTCGTATCCGCCCGCCGCATCAACCAACTCATCGAGGGTGACGCCAAGTGGAAACTCATATACGCCAGGTCGGTTAACGTGGCCAGAAACGCAGTACATCTTTGAGCCCGCTTCGGTACGACCTTGTGCTTTGAACCATTCGCCACCACGTTCAATGATGGATGGAACACAAGCAGCCGTTTCAACGTTATGCATCAACGTAGGTTTGCCGCGGAATCCTTTTTCCGTTGGAAACGGAGGTTTGAGTCTTGGCATTCCCCGCCGACCTTCGAGAGATTCGAGCAATGCGGTTTCTTCGCCGCAGATGTAGGCGCCATGCCCCGTTACGATATTGATCGTTAAATCACCGACAAGTTCGAGTGACTCTTTGACTGCAGTCTGCAAGGCCCGGATCTCGTTGGTAAATTCGCCACGGATGTAGACAAAAATATCTTTGGCTCCAATTGTCGTGGCCGCGATTGCCAAGCCTTCAAGCATTTTGTGGCTTTGACGTAATATGATTTCGCGGTCTTTGAAAGTTCCGGGTTCACTTTCATCGGCGTTGCAAACAATGTATCGTTCCGTTTCTGCTTGGCTGGAAACAGATCGCCACTTGATATGTGCAGGGAAACCCGCGCCGCCGCGACCTTGCAATCCAGAGATTTCAAGTTGCTCGAAAATTGCTTCTGGACCCATCTCACGGGCCTTGGCCAAGCTGGAAAAACTCTTGTCAACAGAACCGCCAAGATTCATCGGCAGGTCAGGATTATCAGGAGTGATACTATAAGGCCGACCTTCGTAGGTAACCAACTCCATCTGTTCATCCAGCGTTGCTGGAGCGCGATCGCATTGTCCGAGACAGCTGACTCGCTCAACGACCTTTCCTTCCGCTTCAAGCCGCTGAGCCAAATCGTCGGCACCGAACATCTGGCAGGTCAAACCATCGCAAACTCGAACCCGCTTGCCCGGCTTGCTGATCAACGAATAAAAGAGTCCAGTTCCCCAGATGTCAGCTTCGGGAACGCCGGTCGCTTTGTGAACCTTTCGAACTGATTCCTCGGTGACTCCGCCTTCATGTTCCAGTAATTCGATGATTTTTTCGCGCTCGGCGCCACGTTTTTCCATGTTTCTACCAGCCAGGAATAAGGAACGGTGCAGCGGTCGCAAAAATGATGGCTAAAACCACCAACCCAAAAGCGACGTGCAGCTGTGAAATGTTAAGCTTTTTGTCGATGGCAACACAAGCTTCGATGAGCACTCCCAGGAAAATTCCACAGACCGTGAAAGCCGCGAATTCGGAAAGATGCCAAGACAAGTCAGCGGATATGACCTTCAACGCTAGTGAATAGACTAGATAAGTCGTGGCTCAAGGGCGCCTCCGATTGCCATTCGCGTGACGGAATTGTAGGCGAAGAATCTTCGAATGTTTTCGTTGTATTCTTTCGGGCAGGAAACCCAGCCTGCGATCAACGCGGCAAAAATGGGCCAAACGAAGTAATCCCAAGGGCGCAGCATATAGACATTGGCTGTGATGATCTGAACAATCGTGGCGGCAACGACGGCCCAATAGATCCGCATCCATAAATCGCCCTTTAGTTTGCCCAGAGCGAATCCAATCAATACGGCGATGGGGGTCGTCACAGCAACCAGCCCGACCCCATAGATTCCGTGAGGTCGCAAATAGCCTGCGAGTGCGCTGATGACCACAGTCAGAGTGAGCAAAGTCGATACGCTGAACTGCATCGGCTTTTGTGCATGATCTGGAAGGGCGGCTGTTTGGCTCTCTTCTTCGGAAGACTCATTCATTGGATTCTTTCCGCTTCTGAGTAAACATTGAAACGGTTTTTACTGGCGAAGCCAATGAGTGTCATACCATACCTTTGTGCAAGTTCTACCGCCAAGCTCGATGGAGCGCCCACGGCGACCATGATCCCCACACCGGCAACAATCGCTTTTTGCACAATTTCAAAACTTGCCCGCCCGCTCACGACCATAATCAAGCGGGAGGCTGGTAGTTCGTTGCGTTGGAAAAAGACGCCGATCAGTTTGTCCACGGCGTTGTGTCGCCCGACGTCTTCTCGTGTTTGAAGAACGTTGCCCATGGTGTCCGCAAAGCATGCCGCATGAATCCCGCCGGTTTGATCAAATGTTGGTTGGCTTTTTCGTAGGGCTTCCGGAAGTCGGTAAATCACGTCTGAACTGAGCATCCGGGATATTGGCAACATCGACTGAATCCCCTTAACTTCCAGCGATTCCAGAGAAGCCTTACCGCACACCCCACAACTGGAGGTCGTAAAAAAGTTTCGTTGCAGCCGTTTGAAATCGATTTCGATCTCGGGGCACAAGTTGACTCTAACAATATTGTCGGTGGGGGTGCCAGCATCGTCGACTCCCCTGAATTCGGTAGATTTGATTTGGCTCGGAAGGGTAAGGATTCCCTCCGTGAACAAAAAACCGGCGGCAAGTTCCTCGTCGTTTCCCGGCGTTCGCATGGTTACCGAGAGCGAACGCATCGTGCGTTTCTCTTCTGGCCCGAAAACAATCCGAATTTCCATGGGTTCTTCGGTGGCAACTGCATCTTCCGCTGGGGATTGAGTTGCACCCATGTGCTTTTGAATCGTGACGGTTTTTATCTTGGATTGCTCTGACTTCATCCATCGATTCTAGCTTTGGTTGGCCCTTCGTCGAAGACCAAGCCGCCCACAATCACCGCATGATAGGAACTTTTCTGAAATCTATGTGTTAAATACAACGACTTCCGAGCGAACATTGCATACTTTTTTTACAATTCGTTCCAAAGAGATAACGAGTCATTTCCCCGTTCAATGTCCTGAAAAATCCATTGAAGGCGTCTGACACGGAACGACGGTACCGCGGAATCAAAAATTCCGTGTAAAGGGTAAATCGGTCGCAGTGGCCTTGAAGTCTTGGTAAAAGAACGCTGGCAAATTGCCTTGGATCAATTGTTAGGATAGGAAATTAAAATGAACCTTACGCAAAAGTTTCTGGTCACCGGCGCGGTGATTCTGGCTGTTGGTTGTCTGCCAAATTTTCAGGCGGTTTCAGTCGGACAGGATTTTGAGGCGGTCCAAAACCGTTTGCTGGAGTCCATCAAAAAAGATGGACTATCGCTTGAGCAGGCGGCCGCCATGATGAAGACCCTTCGGGAGGTTTCCGGCAAAAGTAAGCGCCGCTCAGTTGCCGGGCAAACAACAGATCGTGTTGACCGACGAGCACACAATGATCAACGTGCACAAAATGACCGACGCAAGCAGGCGTTCAAAAAAGCAGTTGCGCAAATCAAAAAAGCGGTTGAGAATGGACGCGTTTCTGAGGAGGACGCCAAGAAAAGAATCAGCGAAATGAAAAAGCAGATTTCGCAGGAACGAGAGCAAGGTTCCATGGGCGGGCGGAATGGTGAACGCCGAAGTCAACGTTCGGGACGCGATGGTGTGCGTGGAGAGCAGTCTCCTCAGCGCGGAGAAGGTGAGAGTGGTTCACGTAATCGTGTTGACTCAATGCGGCAGCGGGTGAATGCAGCAGAAAAAGAAATCGCCGAGATGATGAAATCGGGAAAAATCAGCGAAAGGCAAGGCAAGGGGCGAATTGAGAGTTTACGAAAACGCGTCGAAGAGATGCGGCGCGGTGAAGATCGCGAAGGTGCAGGTGGTGAGCAGCGTTCACGGCGCGGAGGCGGTGAGCGAGGCGCACGTGAACGTGGAGAGCGTGGAGAGCGTATCGCACGCGGTGGGCAGCGTGCACAGAGCGGAGAAGGCGACCGTGGTTCACGTGATGATGCTGATGCGATGCGGCGACGATTTGGAGCCGCAGAGAAGGAAATTGCTGAGTTGATTGAGTCGGGTAAGCTAAATGAGAAACAAGGCAAAAAGCGTCTAGAGGGCATGCGACAACGCGTTGAAGAGATGCAGCGTGGCGAAAACCGCGATAGTGCCCGGGGTGAGCAGCGTTCACAGCGCGAGGGAAATGAGCGTGGTGCCCGTGATGGGCAACGCCCACAGCGCGGAGAAAGTGAACGTGGTGCCGGAGGTGGGCAACGTTCACAGCGCGGAGAAAGTGACCGAGGTTCACGCGATCGTGGTGACATGATACAGCGAGGCGAACGCAGTGATGGAGATCGCGGAGGCCAACAGCGACGTGAGGGTGAGCGGGAGCAACGAGACCGTGACCAAGGCAATCGTTCCGAGAGATCTAGTACGCAGCCGTTTAAGGTCTATCGAGAAACTCAGTCTCGATTGATGAAGCAGGTGGATGCGGGTGAAATCACTCGCGATGCGGCGAGATCACAACTCGATTCGCTCAAAAACCAGCTGTGGTCCGACGAGCGCCCGAGGCGTCGGCGAGTGCGTGGGGATGAATCCAACTCGGATCGCCCACCGAATCGTGATGTCGAGAAAGTCAGAATTCGTATTCAGCAAGCGGTTCGTGACGGGGTCGAGGCAAGCCAGAACGTTGAAAAAGAGGCGGTCAAAATCAAAGTTCGTTCAGATAAATAATGAGCTTGTTTTAAGTCAGTCTTAGGGATCCAAAAGCCAACGGTGCGTTTCGCCCGTTGGCTTTTTTGGGAGGCTGAGGCTCCCGCCGAAACAACAGCTTGTCCTCTTTCGCCGAAACAACAGCTTGTCCTCTTTCGCACAAACTGGATTCTGTCAATGATTGTGCAACCCAGCTGTCTCGGTCGCCGTGTCGCAGCCGCGAGATAGAACCATTCACCTTGCAGCCGATTCACGGACTGGCGATAGAATCGGTCCTACTGATTTCGCACATAGGATCTTGAATTATGTACTAGCCGGCACGCCACAATGATTGTGCTGGTGCGATGGATTCGACAACGACGAGAATCTGCTGCGTTCGATTCAGAGCCGAATCAACGACCTGCCCCCACTGCCCCGTCGTTGCTCGAAGCCATGCCGATTTTGCCAATTCAGCTGCTGGGTCGATCGCGTCATCCAGTGGGGCGGATCCTATCTTGTCAAAATAACTGCGGAAATCGGTCGTGGAGGCAAAGAAATTTCGCAAGTGATAGCGATCGGCCAGGCTTGCTTGCAAACGAAGCGCAGCATGCTCGTGAACCTGGTGGTTTGCTTCGTCGATATCCAGCCCCCAATCGGGAGTAGTGAAACGGTCGGGGCCTTCGATCATTGCGTGGCAAATCTCGTGAAAAATCATTTGTGCGAGGCAATCGTCGGCGTCTAGGGTATCTGGCGTTCCAATTCTTAATGTTCCATTCCCATCCCAAGCCGCGAACACCTGCGAGTCGCGTACGATCTGGATCCCAAGGTTTTTTGCTGCGTGAATCCAAACCAAGTCGAGTGGGTCTTCGTAGATCTTCTCAATGATGCGCATTTTCGATTCCTGGTTGCTTTGAGCCACGAATTTAACGAAACGCCGTTTGGGGTCAATCGATGAATCTAGCCCAAATTGCCTAACCCGAACTCATTCGACTTTTTCTTGCGCTTGACCTCATGTGTCGGGGCAAACGCGATCAATACAGTAGTGCCTAGCGGCTCATGAGATTCGGAGGAGAAAGAGATGTTGTTATTAATTCAGGTTCTGGTTCATTTGGGTTTTTTGGTTTCGGCGGCGTTTGCCGTAATGGTGTGCATGCCAGCGAAATCTTCGAAGAATGCTTGAAATTCGTTAATGAAGGATTGGGTTTGCGTCCAGCCAAAGCGACAGGCGGGCACGCTATTGGTAGAAAAATATCAAATGCGAACCGTTTTCAGTGCTGCTGCTTGGCTCGGTTTTCGTTTTGAAACCGTTAAGCAATTGAAGGCATGCACCATCTCTGAAGCTACATGTTTCCTGCAGCAGCCGCGAAAATTCCGAGCGCAAAAATGCCCAAATAAAACAGGACAAATAGCCCGTAGAAGCATGTCATGATAATCCCAAGTATCATCCCTGCCATGGTGATCCCATGACCGGAGGGATCCATTCGCCCCGCTTTAATTTCCTTGAGGTCCGAACTGCCAAGGGACCATGCCACGATTCCTGGAATGAGAAGAAAGTTGCAGAAAAATGCCAGGATACCCAAAGTCAAAATAAGCCCGCCTCGGTGAGGTGCGTAGTGGGCTTGTTGATAACCTGAAGCCGTTGGTGCGTTGTACGGATTGGCAGGTTGTTGGCCATAGGGTTGTGTATGGGCGTCACTTGAACGCACCGGTTCCGAATAGGGATTTCCGGATGGAAATGGTTTGGCCGGCTGGGATTCAAAAAAGTTGACGTCAGGTGCCGCTCCGGTTGGTGATTGCGATTGGTTCGGAATCGCATTGACCGAGGAGCACTGGGGACACCGTGCGTGTTTCCCTGCGTGTTCATCTGGAACTCGCAAGGTGTTTGAGCATCCGCTGCACAAAAATTCAATCGCCATTTATTCCATCTCGCTATCACAACCCAACAAGCTCAATTCGTGTAGCTCGTTCGGTTATTGGCCGGATTCTTTCTGTCGGTTGTACTTTTGTTTGTACTTCTCGTAAAGCCTTGTATGACGGCTGCGGAGGTCAACTTTTCGGCCTTGAACGAATGCCTCGGTCACATGAGTCGTTATCTCAAGTATATTCCCGTCGGCAATAAACAGTGTTGCGTCTTTTCCGACAGAAATTGAGCCTACCTGGTCGGAAACGCCGAAAATTTCCGCTGGATAGAGTGTGATAGACCTGAGTGCTTCGGATTCAGAAAGACCATAGGCAACTGCCGTCGCCGCGTGATCCGGCAGGATCCGCGTATTCCAAGTTTCACTACGTGCCGTTCCTGAAATGCAGAATTTGACACCCGCTCTAGATAGACGTTGGGGCAAGGTATAGGACGAATCAAAAACATCACCACGACGACGGGGTGTCCGGTAAACCGCTGAAACAATGACAGGAACTTCGTTTTTCTTTAAAAGATCTGCACAAAGGGGAGCATCATATCCGCCGAGGATGATCATTTTCACATTCTGTTCCAAGGCAAACGCAACGGCCGATTCAATTTGGTCCAGATTGTCTGCACTGACCAGCATCTTTTGCTTCTGGTGAAGAAGTGGCAGCATTCCCTCCAAACGCAAATCGAAAGCTTGGAGTTCTGGGGTTTCAAGTCGAGCCAATTCGTAGGCGCGAGCTTCGTCAAAAAAGTCGCGAATGTTCAGGAGTTGCTTGGCTTGTTCTTCTTCGAACTCCCTGAGTTCTTTGTCGTCCATGCGTGCGCGAAAAAATGCCGGTACCGAAGTCGACGGCCAATCGACGTGCATCGCGACTGATGGCTTTAGCGTCAAATCCTCGAAGGTCCATCCATCCAGTTGTAGTACAGAGGCTTGCCCAGAAATCAGGCCGCCAGAAGGGCAAGTCAGGGCAAGTAAAACTCCATTGGCACGAGTGACTGGGATGATCGCACTGTCAGGATTGACCGCCACATGGGCTTTAACGTTGGAATTGATTTCGCCAGTTTCACTAGTGTCAATTGTGGCAGGGACCGCACCAATCTCAGTCAAACCGATTTGCGAATGGGCTTCGAACATCCCGGGGTAAACGTGTTTTCCCGCGGCGTTGATGGTTTCGATGCCAAGGGGTAGTTCAAGACTACTACCGAGTTGCGTGATCTTTCCGTCAGAAAAAATCACCGTACCGTTTTTGATGACATCTCCGTCGACGGTGTGAATTGTTCCCCCCGTGATTGCGATCGGATTTGTCTGGGGTTTGCCAGGAACTTCGTCTTGAGCAAACGCGATGGAAGCGACACAGAGGCAGATGAGGGTGAAGTAAATTTTCATGCGATGTTTGGGATTTGAATTTTTGTTGGAAGAATCTATGACGCAGGATCGTGGTGGATGAAAATTACTTGTCATCGTCATGATGTTCATGTCCGTGACAATACTCGTCGTAGCGGGGCCAAAGACCTGCGGGGTCCAAGTCATCTTTACCGGGCGTTTTCATTTTTTGTCCAGATGCCAAAATTTTCTGGACCAACTCGTTTCGCATGCTGGCAAACGCATCCGCGTCGAACATGGCTTTTTCAAAGTCGAAATGGCAGACTCCGTCGACCCAGGTTTTCTCGCAACGCGATCTCGGGCTTAGCGGTGGCCCCGACCAAAGAGCCAGATCCGCGTGCTTTCCGACTTCAATTGAGCCCGTGTACTGATCAATACGAAGTTGTTTTGCCGGGTTAAGAGTCACAAACTTGAGTGCTTCCTCTTCAGGGACTCCTCCATATTTGACTGCCTTGGCAGCTTCGTGATTTAGGTGTCGTGCGAGTTCCGCATCATCCGAGTTGTAGGAAACGACTACTCCTGAATTGTGCATCAACGAACCGCCGTAAGGCGTTGCATCGTAGACTTCGAATTTGTAGGCCCACCAGTCGGCAAATGAGCTGGCCATGGCGCCGTGCTCGGCCATGGCGTCGGCGACTTTGTATCCTTCCAGGATGTGTTGAAAGGAACCGATCGTGATGTTGTGGGCATCGAGAGTTCGGATCAAGGCGAGAATTTCGTCTTGTCGATAACTATGACAGTGAATCCATCGTTTACCTTCGACGATTTCAGCAATCGCTTCGAGTTCAAGGTCGATTCTTGGTGGAAGTCCTTGGGGATTGGCTTGGTAGCGATTCCAGCGAGCTCGATATTCTTCGGCGGCTCGGAAACGGTCTTCCATGATTTGCTCAACACCCATCCGCGTTTTGGGATACCGAGCCGACCCAGAAGAGCGACTTCGTTTGACATTCTCACCGAGTGCAAATTTGATTCCTGCGGGTGCTTCGGCAAACTTCATCTCTTCGTCATTGGAGCCCCAGCGGAGTTTGATCACTTGATTCTGACCGCCAATAGGATTTGCCGAGCCGTGTAGAATGTTGATGCATGTTACTCCACCAGCCAATTGACGGTAGATATTGATGTCGTCACAGTCGACCATGTCGCCAATGCGAACTTCCGCGGTGACGGCTTGGGAGCCCTCGTTGACGCCGCTGTCGGTCGCGATATGGGAATGGCAGTCGATGATACCTGGAGTGATATGCATCCCGCTTCCATCAACGATCTTTTCGGCAGTGGGCAGTACATCGTCATCGGAGTAGACCCCGGAAATTTTTCCGCCGGTGATCAGGACCGCGCCATTTTTGAGAACTCCACGATCCGAGTTTGTCCAAACGGTAACGTTGGTGATCAAAGTGTTTTGTTCTGCAGCCGGTGGCTTGGATCGTCCGTAGGCGCCAAGCGGGAAATTGACTGGGAAACTGGCCATCTTGGAATTATGATCATGCCCCGATTTTTTCTTGTTTGCTTCTTTTTCCTTTTTCTCTTCTTTCTTGAGGTCGCCAGTTTTCGTGGCCGAAAGTTGGGTGACGGCTCCATTGGCCAGTACCAGTTGCCCTTGAGCTGTATTGTCGTCAATAAAGCGTAGCGAGAATCGATGGACGCCTTTGATGCCCAGTTTCGTGCCCTCGAAGGCTCCACTCAGCCGTGCATCGGAACGATTGAGACTGGAAACCTTCACTTCGTCCGTCTTTGCTTCGTCAGTCTTTGCTTCGTCAGTCTTTGCTTCGTCAGTCTTTGCTTCGTCAGTCTTAACGTCGTCAGTCTTAACGTCGTCAGTTGGCTCGATTATAAATTTTGCTGAGGGACTTTTCTCGTTGGAGATTGTGAGCGTCTTTCCGTCGATGGATTTGATTTCGGATTGTAACGTCCACTTGCCTTCGACGGAGCGATTTGGTTTTCGATCAAAACGATGACGTTTGCCAGCGACCCATGTTTCGAGAACTTTGGCCTTTCTCTCAAACATGGATTTGTCCATGACGACCATGTTCGCCAATTTTCCCGGGTCGAGCGTACCGACCTGATCCTCGACGTGAAACAACTTTGCGGGAGTGGTGGTGAGTGAACTGAGAGCCGTTTTTTGATCCAATCCGCGCTTTACCGCGATCTGTAAATGTTCGATCAACTCATCAGGACCATCAAGTCCGTCCGCAGTTAATGCCAGGGTCACTCCCGCCTTGGCAAGTCGACCTGCATTTTCAGGAGCGTGATCCCAATGCATCAGGGATTCCAGTGAAACATCAAGTGCCGCGGTGGGGTCAGAAACATCTGGCGCGGTTGGGAATTTCAAGGGCAGGATAATCGGTTTGTCCAATGCCGCGATCTCATCCAATCGACGATACTCATTCCCACTACCTCTGATCACCAAACGAAGCCCAAACTCTCGAGCGAATCGATTGGCTCTCAATGCGAAAAGTTCGTTTGACGTTTCCACGACGACTGGCAACTCGGCATTGATTACAGGAACCAGCGACTCAAGTGAGATGTTAGTTTCAGGAAGTTCGACACTTGAGTCGAGGTTGGAAATTTTGTGCGCCTTTTGATACCACTCGGCATCATGCATTGCTTGGCGAACCAACGCGACGGCGCCCATCGGGGAACCGGGATAGCCACCACCGGATCCACGACTGACGGTAAGTTGCATGTGTTGTGCGACAAGTGGATTGAGGATCTTTTGTTCTTCGTCAGAATCAGACATCAACAGGACGCTGCTGGAACCTTTGATGATTCCATTTTTGGGAACGACAAGTGCAGATGTGAACCCAGCCTTACGAAAGCTCTCTTCATTGAGATCAGAGTTGGAAAAGTTGCTGGCAACATTTAGCTGTGGCCTTACTTTTGAGTTCCAGTATGCGGTGCCTTTGTTCTCGAGTAGTTCAAGTTCGATGGGAACATAGGAGTCCATGAAGCCAGCGTAGATATGCTTGCCACTCAAATTAACTTTTCGAGCGCCCTTGGGGATGGTCAGGTCCGGTCCGCCCGCAGAAATGATTTTCTGGCCCTTAACGATCAAGGTCCCATTCTCAATTGATTTCTCGGGCGAGATATGGAGCGTCGCACCGCTGATCACAAATAGATCGGCCCTAGATTCGTTGAGGCCCTCTGTGTGACTTGAACTGCGGTCCTGACCTGAGACACTCTGCGCAAAGCCCGCAGCGATGAGGAGGCAGAAGCAAAACAGTGTTTTGCGCATGTAGCGCGCGATGACCAAACTCTTCATGGGAAGTACTATTCGAGGTTGTGGTAATGGTCGTAAGAGTCGCCATAGCGACTACGGATCCTCAAATATAGCACGCCTTTGAACCGATTCGAACAGCCTATCCCAGGACAAGGTCGAGAAAAAAATAGCGCGACGGAATGCGACCGATTGCATCGAAAAAAGCAGCCAGTTTTAGCCGGCTGCCTGTCGTTTTTGTCAGTTGGTGAATCGTACTACACAACCCGGTCGGCGGGTGGACTAACGTTGGATGCCTGGTGCGTTCACCTCAGCTCGGTAGGCTTTACAATCCTCACAGAAGTCACCTGATGTGTTTTTGTCAGTCAGGCAACGGTGACAGACATTTTCCGCACTCAGATCAGCAAAAGGCGAATGTGGGCCGGTCGTCAGGTCCCGCTTCATTGTTCCAAACGCGCTGGTGGGTTGCCTTTGTGCGAGGTCGGTTACTTGTTGAGGGGCTGGATTGTAGTAGGCCTGGTCTTCGGTTTCTTGAGAAGTGTCTAGGATCGACATGACTTGGTGGCGTTTTAATAAGCCGTGTCCAATGGCACCCGGACCTTGAGGAGCACATGCACTGTTTTGATCGTCGCATTCGCCTTGTTGGCAAATCGAGCTGGTTTCAGCGGGGTGTGCTTGGAGATTGCAACTCGATGCGCCAGAGTATTCTTCATGCAGGCGAGTTGATATTCTCTCTCGAATGAAGTTACGTCGATTTGCCAACGGTCGATTTGGCTGGCAAGTTTGGCAGCTCCTTTTTCGTTCTGGCCGAGGGAACTGTTCACAATCGCATTCCCAGTCCAATCGCCGTGGATTGCAAAAGTTTGCCCATTGGTCGGTGCAGTTGTTTGCCTGCTGACGATTGAACGAGTTTGCGACACACTGGCAAGGTGAAATTGATTCAGATACCAAGGGGGCCTGATGCACGTTGCCAAGGATGTCTCCATGGTTTGTTAGAGTGTCGGGGGCATGCAAGATGGTCTCAAACTGCGGTCGAGGAGCACCATTGTCGATGGCGGCTTGGAACTGAACGGACTCGACGGCGTGGTCGTTTGGCAAGTGGCGTTGAGGAACATGCGCATTCTCCGCTTGAGCTGAGGGCGACCTGGGACTCGAACTTGGAGTCGCGTAGCGGTCTAGCGGTCCATGGAACGCAAGTTCTTTGTTGGAAGAGTATTCCGACGGTAGGGTTTGATTCAGTTCCGATGGATTCTTGCTCCAAGTGTTTCCATTGATTCGGTGCGATTCACTCGTGGATTCGCGATTTTCGAATTGTTGCTGTGCGAAGACCGAACTGCCGAGGGAAATAACGGCAAGCAAAGCGAGGATGGACTGACCAATTCTCATTGGTGGCTCCAAAATGTTGGGTAAGAATTTAATGGTTCGGCGATGGCAGGTGGACTTGAAGAATGCCTTCAACCGCTAAATCGATTTGATTCCGGGTTAACGGAAACGTCATTAGAACTCTTCGTAACGAAACGAGCCTTGAATTCAATACCAGCGAAATGCACGGCTTGATCTGTAGAACAACCAGAATCAATTCGAGCGGATTAACGGTACTGGTCGTTACCTCTTAACTTGGGAGCGGCTTTATCACCGATACAGACCTAAAGGTTTAACAGGTGCCGGGAGTGCCATGAGAAAAGGCCGGGTAAATTACTACCGGGCCATGGTGATTATTGAATTTTGAGAGCAATGTCGATGCTTGCAGAAGCGTGTTCGATCATTGAGTTTGGGACGCGATCGATGCGATTACCTACCGGCGGCGCCCGGGATTCCAGTCAAGTGTATCTTTCCAAGTTTCGCCCGGCATGGGGATTTTGTAACGTCCCTCACCGTCAGGTTGGATGGGAGCCATGTCATCAAGGTTTTGTAGGTCATCGACATTGGCGAGGCTGATGTTGGATTCAATGGCATCTTCCCAGCGAATTTCTTTACCCGAGTAGGTTGCCATTCTGCCAAAGATCGAGGTCATCGTACTTTTGGCACCATACTCGCCTTCGTTAGGAATGATTCCGTTGCGCAGGTCGGCGAACAGGTCGTGATGTTCCTGTTGGTGTCCGTCTCTACCCGCGTCGGTGCGGAAAATTTCCTTGCCAGCGGCATCGAAGATTCGCCCGGCACCGATGTTCGCACTTCCTTTGGTCCCATGACAGTATTCGGAAACACTGGACCAGCATTCAGGAATGTGGCGACATTGCGAGAACAGCTTGGTGCCGTTTCCATAAGTGAATTCGACAAAGTGGTGATCGTAAATTTGGCCATGGTCGATTCCGGTGCGGAGTTGACGTCCACCCTGCCCTTGTGCCGTAACCGGAAAATCATCCATCAACCAATTGATCACATCGATGTTGTGGATATGTTGTTCGTCAATGTGATCACCACAAAGCCAGTTGAAGTAATACCAGTTCCGCATTTGATATTCGAGCTCGGTTTGTCCTTCTTCGCGAGGTCTCACCCAGACACCAGCACTGTTCCAGTAGGCTCGGCCAAGAACAATATCACCAATAGCTCCGCCTCGAAGCTGATCGATTGTTTCACGGTAGGCTCGCTCATGACGTCGTTGAAGTCCGACTTGGACGGCTAGTCCCTTTTGTTTGGCTAGTTCGGTTGATTTCAGGACTCGGCGAATGCCAGGGGCGTCAACGGCGACGGGCTTCTCCATAAATACATGTTTGTCCGCAGCGATTGCCGCTTCGAAGTGCAAGGGGCGAAAGCCGGGAGGTGTAGCGAGGATGACGAGATCAATGTCACTTTCGAGGACTTTCTCAAAGGCGCCGAATCCAAAATGCTTTGAGTCAGCGTTGACTTTTACTTTGTCCTTATGCGTTCGTTGGCAAGCTTCGAGGGAACTCTCAAGTCGATTTTCAAAGGCATCGCCCATGGCCTTGAGTTCAACGTTTCCACTTTGAGTGTTCATCGCGTGAACTGCCGCGCCGGTTCCACGTCCGCCGCAACCGACCAATCCAATTTTGATGGTGTCAGTACCGCCGACGTTAGCTGTTCGCGCGAGTGCGGAATTGGCAAGTGAAGTTGTTGACGCGATGGTTCCGGCTGCAATTATTTTTGAGCTGTCGCCCAAAAACTTACGGCGGTTTGACTTGTTCCCTTTTTGTGTCACTGGACTACTCCTGCCAAATTGCTTTCAAGATTTTGTTCCTCGTAGGTTAACTTCCGGCCTCTCGGGTTTCAATCAGGCGGGAAGCACTGCGTGCAAAAGGGCCGTTGATTCAAAACGTTTGAGCGACTCCTGACAGATGAACAAGTCGCCGCCCAAATTCTTTACGGTGATTTGCCTATTCTTGTCGAGTGTCTTAAGTTCTTTAGAAATTGCGGTTGGCTGGGCTTTTTTCGAAACAATTACGTCGCAATTCGGTTGCGATTCGTCTTTGCGGAGTTGCTCAACGTTAAGCGTAGGGTTAAGGGGCTTAGTGCGGCGACGCAGAATTGTGGCGATGTTTCCGCAAATTAGTGGGTGAAAAGAATGCGTTTGTTGACGACTCTTCGTGATGCAGTTTGCGGCGAGTGACGAAGTATTGTCTTGAGTCTTTGAACGATATCAAGCAGAATCATGGAACGTTCTTTCACAATGAGAACAGCTTTGCTGAACCCCGCTGCCAACTGGATTAGAAAAATTGTCTAAGGAATCCACTATGTTGAAGGAGTCTTCAATAAAAAATCAGGCATCCCAAAATCAATATGAAAAGATTCCTGTGCAGGTTTTTGACCATGCCAGTGATGCTTCGGTTGCGGTTGCGCATCGTATTGCCGAATTGATTCGAGAGCGAACCTCGCAGGATAAGATCTGTGTGCTTGGTTTGGCAACAGGAAGTACTCCTGTAGGAGTGTATGGCGAATTGGTTCGCTTGCATAAGGAAGAAGGGTTGTCGTTCCAGAACGTCGTTACGTTCAACCTGGACGAATACTTCCCGATGCAGTCACACGAGTTGCAAAGCTATGTCCGCTTTATGCATGAACAGCTTTTTGATCACATCAACATTCCGCCAGACAACATCAATATCCCTGATGGAACCATCCCAAAATCTGAAGTGCAGGAATACTGTGAACAATATGAGACCAAGATTGAGTTGATGGGGGGAATTGATATCCAATTGTTGGGAATTGGTCGAACGGGCCATATTGGTTTTAATGAGCCGGGATCCAGCAAGGAGAGTTCGACTCGTTTGATTACGCTCGACAAAGTCACTCGGCTGGATGCCGCAGCTGATTTTTTTGGCGAAGAGAATGTGCCGCGCCGAGCCGTTACAATGGGGGTGGGGTCCATTTTAAGTGCAGGCGAAATATTTATCATCGCGTTCGGTGAACACAAGGCAGATGTCGTTGCACAATCCGTTGAGGGCGCGATTACCCCCAGCGTTTCCGCAAGTTTTTTGCAGGAGCATCCTCGTTCCCGCTTTGTCATGGATCTCTCGGCTGCCCAGACATTGACTCGCTATCGCTGTCCTTGGTTGGTCGGCCAGATCGAGTGGCCAGAAACTGTAATCCGTAAGGCCGTTATCTGGTTGGCACGAAAACTTGGAAAACCAATTTTGAAGTTGACCGATGAAGACTACAACGAAGAAGGATTGCAGGATCTCTTGGCCGATCACGGAACCGCGTACGAAATCAATATCGATGTGTTCCGTCAGTTAACGGCGACTATTACGGGATGGCCCGGCGGAAAACCTGACAAGCTTAAATCGCCTGGTGATCGATCGAGGCCACATGACAACCTTTTCCCAAAAAAGATTTTGATCTTTTCTCCGCACCCTGATGACGACGTCATCTCGATGGGAGGAACATTGATTCGACTGGTTGACCAAGGACATGAAGTTCACGTTGCGTATCAGACTTCTGGCAATATCGCTGTATTTGATGACGACGCCATTAGCTTTTGTGATTTTATGGCGGAATTCAATCGGGAATTCAATGTTGCTCCTGCAAAAACGCAGCAATTGGAAACTCACATCGAAGAGTTTGTGAAGAATAAGCAGCCCGGGCAAGTTGATAGTGAGGAAGTTCAAAAGATCAAAGGGTTGATTCGAAAAGTCGAAGCCAAGGCAGCGACTCGACTGTGCGGTGTCAACGAGGCCAATCTACATTTTCTTGAAATGCCATTTTATGAAACCGGTACGGTGAAGAAGAAACCGATTGGTGAAAAAGACGTCGATATCATTGTTGAGCTTTTGAATGAGATTCAGCCGCATCAAATTTATGCCGCTGGCGACTTGCGTGACCCTCACGGAACTCACCGTGTTTGCCTCAGTGCGATTTTGCAGGCCGTGCAGCAAGTCAATGACTTGGACTGGTACGCCAGTTGTGAGGTGTTTTTGTACCGAGGCGCCTGGCATGAATGGGAGCCCTACGAAATCGAGATGGCCGTTCCACTCAGTCCCAACGAGGTTGTTCTGAAACGAAATGCGATCTTCAAACATGAATCGCAAAAAGACCGGGCGGTCTTTCCGGGGAACGATCGTCGTGAGTTTTGGCAGCGCGCCGAAGAGCGGAATGCTGACACTGCGAAACTCTACGATGAGTTGGGGTTGGCTGAATACGAAGCGATTGAGGGTTTCGTTCGTTGGAACGGCGATACCTCGTTCTTGTAATAAAAGGCAGGTGCATGGTGCGTCTACCTCTAGCTGGTACCCTGACCGTTTTGAATTGACGGGGTAACAAGGCTGAGAAAACCAGTGTATCTGATGTTCTCGGCCTGCCAATCGAAGACGCGTGAAGTACAAGCTTGTTTGCAGAACAAAACATGCCCACGCAAGCGTGGAGCATGGCACCGGTCGTCGCGGTTTTTGTCTTTTACGGGAGGTTGAGGCTCCTGCCGAAACAATTCTTATTCCTCTCAAACGTAGAACTTGGAACTGGTAACCGGACCGTTTTGAATCGACGGGGTTACAAGGCTAAGAAAACCGGTGTATCTGATGTTCTCGGCCCACCAATCGAAGTCGCGTGAAGTACAAGCCTGTTTGCAGAACAAAACATGCCCACGCAAGCGTGGAGCATGGCACCGGTCGTCGCGGTTTTTGTCTTTTACGGGAGGTTGAGGCTCCTGCCGAAACAATTCTTATTCCTCTCAAACGTAGAACTTGGAACTGGTAACCGGACCGTTTTGAATCGACGGGGTTACAAGGCTAAGAAAACCGGTGTATCTGATGTTCTCGGCCCACCAATCGAAGTCGCGTGAAGTACAAGCCTGTTTGCAGAACAAAACATGCCCACGCAAGCGTGGAGCATGGCACCGGTCGTCGCGGTTTTTGCCTTTTACGGGAGGTTGAGGCTCCTGCCGAAACAATTCATGGTCCCCTCAACCGTGGAACTTGGGGCTGGTACCCGGACCGTTTTGAATTGACGGGGTAACAAGGCTAAGACAACCGGTGTATCTGATGTTCTTGGCCCGCCAATCGAAGTCGCGTGAAGTACAAGCCTGTTTGCAGAACAAAACATGCCCACGCAAGCGTGGAGCATGGCACCGGTCGTCGCGGTTTTTGCCTTTTACGGGAGGTTGTGGCTCCTGCCGAAACAATTCTTGGTCCCCTCAAACGTAGAACTTGGGCTTTGGTACCCGGACCGTTTTGAATCGACGGGGTAACAAGGCTAAGAAAACCGGAGTGTCTGATGTTCTCGGCCCGTCAATCGAAGACGCGTGAAGTACAAGCTTGGTTGCAGAACACAACATGCCCACGCAAGCGAGGAGCATGGCACCGGTCGTCGCGGTTTTTGCCTTTTACGGGAGGCTGAGGCTCCTGCCGAAACAATTCTTGTTCCTCTCAACCGTGGTACTTGGGGCTTTGGTACCCGGACCGTTTTGAATCGACGGGGTAACAAGGCTAAGACAACCGGAGTAACTGATGTTCTCGGCCCGTCGATCGAAGTCGGCCTAGGTACAAGGTCGACCGTCTACGATTGAAACTGCTTCTGAAACGATCGTTTGGGTCGTGCTCAATATTGAACAGGTTGTTGAGCCGGGTTATACAACGACGATTTGGGAGATTTCTTTGGCAGCGGGTGGAAATTGCGGATCCATTTTTTGAATGGTTTCCAATAGCAATTCACTAACCACAAGACTTCGGTACCATTTTTTGTCGGAGGGAATGATGTGCCACGGTGCATGTTGGGTGGAACACTTTTCAAGTGCGACGGTGTAGGCTTCTTGGTACTCATCCCAGAGTTTTCGCTCGCTCAAATCATCAGGATTGAATTTCCAATTGGAACTGGGTTCGTCCACTCTGGCCTGAAGACGTTGTCTTTGGGTATCTTTGCTGATGTGAAGGAAACACTTGACAATGGTTGTTCCGTTTTCAGTAAGCATCGCCTCGAAATTGTTGATCTGCTGGTATCGTTTCTTCCACATCTTCTCCGGTACGAGAGTGTGTACCCGGACGATCAGGACATCTTCATAGTGAGAGCGGTTGAAGATCCCAATGTTGCCACGTCGCGGGACGGATTTGTGAACTCGCCATAGAAAGTCGTGCTCAAGTTCCTCTTCACTGGGTCGTTTGAAGGAAACGACTTGGCAACTGCTCGGATTGACTCCACGCATTACGGTCCGAATCGTTCCGTCCTTGCCTGCCGTATCCATGCCTTGCAGGACCAAAAGAATAGATCGTTCGTTTTCTGCATAAAGGCGGCGAAACATGTCGGCCATCTTTTCAGCATTCTTTTTGATCTTTTTGAGTGCCGATTTTTTATCGTAAGGAGTCTTGGAAGGTCCCGTTTGAAAATTGGGAAGTACAACTTTTTCGTTGGGTTGTATCGTGAAGTGTTTTGGCATGTCGAGTTGTCATTCGTGGCTGATTAGTTGAGTTCACAACGATAGTCTTAACGGCCCGGTAAATCAAACCATAAGTCCTCGGCAGGCATTCTGTCTTTTGCTTCGACGATGTTGAGCCGAATTAGATAGTTGACTACCCTGTCTAGACTTTCTGACGGAGAATCAAAATCTGTGCTCCATTGTGTTGCTTGAAACCATTCCCCTGTATCAACCGGTTTTAAGTTGTAACGTTCGGAAATGACTTCAACAGCATTTGGAGTTTGTTTTAGAATTTCGGCGTAACGTTGCACGATCTGCAAAGATTGGCCTATTTCAGCGGCACGTGTTTCTAGAATATCTTGGCGAATGGAGACGACAAAAGACGGCCACGGAACGATTCGCTCCCCTACCCTGCGGAACTCTCCACCGTCGACCAGTGGTTTTGTCGTGTATTTCTCCCAAAGAAATACGTCCACTTTTTGGGCAGCCAACGCGGCCCTAGCTCCGTCAAGGTTTTTGATCACCACGAAATTCATGTCACCGGTGGGCCAACCCCTTTCCGCGGCGTCAACGATCGCCATTAAGTGGGAACCGCTACCAAATCGACTGATCGCATAGCGTTTGCCCTGAATATCGTCGACCGTGTGAATGTCGCTTTTGGCGACGACGTGGATTCCCCATATGAGTGGTGAGTCCGCATAAACCTTGACCAGTCGGTTTTTTGAGCCGTTACAAATGTCTGCGACTGCGCCTTCGGTTAGCAGTAACGCTCCATCAAGCTCGTTGTTCTTAAGCATCTGCGACATGGCGCCGGTGCCACCCGGAACCTGAATAAATTCAACATCCAGACCTGCGTCGGAAAACGCTCGGCTTTCCGTTGCAAGGTGCCAAGGTAGATTGAAGTGCTCGGGCACACCCCCAATTCGAATGGAACCAGCCAAATCAAAATCGCTCCGACAGAAATGAAAAATTCAAAGAACAAGTTAACTCGATTCCTTGGCGCTTGTCCACTCTACTAGTTCCGATAGCCTGTTCGCGGTTGATTTTTCGTGTCTGAACCTTAGCATTGTGATCCAGGAAACGGTCAAGATTCGCGTCTAATTTTGAGACACCAAAGACGTGTTTGCTGATCCCCGTCCCATTGTTCGTCGCGCAATTTACCCCGAAAGCACAGCCATCGTGGTATTGGGAAGGAAGCAAGGTTGGCTAGACCGGCGAAAGGAAGTATTCCAGGCAAACCACCACAGCCAGGGTCAAAAGAAGCAAATTTGTAAATTTGAAATCGGCTGGAGGCGGGGTTTTGAGGAATGCAATTACGGATCCAAGTCGGTGCCAGACCCACATGCCAATCAATAGGGTCGAGAATCCAAATACGAGTAGGGCCCATTGCGGAGAGCCTGTCTGGAGCATTTCACCGCTATCACCAATCCGATCGAATGATCCAATTGATATGTATGCGCCGTTCGTGATTAAGCAAAACCCAGCGAAAAACGTCGTCAGGTTTTTTATGGTTGGATATTCGAGGGGAACGAACCTGTTAATGATAATTGGCAACAAGCAGCCAAGAATCGGTCCCAGCCAAACTACGACTCCTGGACAAGGATTGGGGGCAACATCTGTTCTTGAAATCGTGAACGGGTGGAGCACCATTTTTTGCACGCTGCCTCCAGTCGCGAGGGCACCCAGTGCGTGTCCCAGTTCATGAACGGCCATCATGCAAAACCAACTCAGGCCAATGACGCCAATGACCAACAAAATCTGATTCAGTCTCGCGTCCAACAATGTTGTTGACCTTTCGGAATTCCCATCGCAGAGTTTCATCTAACAAATTCATCTCACATTTTGGGAAGCATGTCAACGAAATGAACAGATAATACAATTCGAGGAAGAGACATTCCGATGTTGGAAAAAGCCCCAATTGCAAAGAATGTTAGGTCGAGACATCGATGCGTTGGTCATTGAGTTTGCGTCTCAGCTAACGGCATCTAAATTGCATACTGGTGGGACTACTGACTGTTCTGCGGAAATATTGGATGATGGGCCACATGATAATTTTGAGGGTTCTTTAGCGCCATGAAAACGAGATGCGCATAAAAAAAGGTCGACGTCATAGACATCGACCTTTTTTGAGCCCTAGTTTTTCCACATAAATAATTGGAAAAACAAGTTGCGGGAGCCGGATTTGAACCGACGACCTCGAGGTTATGAGCCTCGCGAGCTACCGGGCTGCTCCATCCCGCACCGATATATTAGCTAAATCCCTTTTCAGGGAAAGGCCTGTTTAGAAAAAGCTTTGCAGATTTCTAAAATCGGTGCCTAGCTCATGGAGATGCGACCGTCGGATGCGAACTGGCGTGTTGCCTCGTAGGCAGCGACTCCCACGCTACAGGAAAGGTTCAGGCTGCGGACTTTGCCAGTTGTGCGAATTCTCAAGTTTCTGTCGGGAGTCGCGGAAGTCAAGGATTCCGGCAGTCCATTGGTTTCACAACCAAATACGAGAGTATCCCCAAGTTCATATCGAACCGAATCGTAGCTTTGCTCGGCAAACTTGGTGAAGAACCAAAGACGTTTAGGTTGCATTCTCTCCAAAAGATCCTCCCAGTGGTTGGCAACTTCCCAGTCGAGATGCTGCCAATAGTCCAGGCCCGCGCGGCGAAGTGTCTTTTGATCGATTCGAAACCCAAGCGGGCGAACCAGCCACAGCTTGGCACCTAATGCGACACAGGTTCGTCCTACAGCACCTGTGTTGCCGGGAATCTCCGGCTGATAAAGAACGATATTGAGATTGTTGGACATTGTGGTCGAAAGAAAGGATAGGAACCACAGGATCGTAACTCTCCTAGGTGGCAAGCACAATTCGGTACATCAGGTTGATAAGCGCAGAAAAGAAATGATATTCTAGTTAGAATTGCGGGTGGTTGAGTGAGAGGGCTTAAACAGTGGTAGAAATCAAAAGAAATAATACTCGATCGGTCAAAATTGGATCGATTACGATTGGTGACGGCAATCCCATCGCTGTGCAATCAATGACCGCCACCAAAACGGTCGATATCGACGGAACCGTAGCGCTTGTACGATTGATGCAAGACGCAGGGGCTGACGTTGTTCGCATTGCCGTTGACAGCAAAAAGGATGCGGCGGCGCTGGCTGAAATTCGAAAACAAACGACGGCAAATCTCTCTGTTGACTTGCAGGAGAACTATCGACTCGCCGAACTGGTTGCCCCTCATGTCGACAAGATCCGTTACAACCCGGGGCATCTTTACCATCACGAGAAGAATAAATCCTGGCAGGAAAAGGTCTGCTATCTACTCAGAATCGCCCGCGACAATGACTGTGCGATTCGTGTTGGCGTGAACTGCGGCAGCATGGATCCTGCCAAAAAAGCAAAATACGATCCCAAAGACTCGATTACTCCCATGTTGGAAAGTGCGCTGGAGCACTGTGAGTTTCTCGATCAAAACGACTTTACTCGCTATTGTGTTTCGCTCAAAGATTCGGACCCACGCAAGGTCATCGAGGTCAACACTCGTTTTGCCCTGCAACGTCCGGAGGTTCCATTGCATCTGGGTGTGACTGAGGCGGGCATTCCGCCTGAGGGTGTAATCAAGACGCGGATCGCATTTGAGCAATTGGTTGGAAAAGGGATTGGTGACACGGTTCGCGTATCGTTGACGGTTCCCAATAATCGCAAAGGCGAAGAGATCGATGCGGGCCGTAATATTCTGACCGATATTGCCGCGGGCAGGGTGCGAACGGTAGTTGACTTCAATACCGATAAACTCAATATCATTTCCTGTCCAAGCTGCAGTCGCGTTGAGAATGAGGCGTTTGTCGACTTGGCGGTCAAAGTCAAAGAAATGACTCGATATGCCGAAGAGTATGCGATTACGATTGCTGTGATGGGCTGCCGTGTAAACGGTCCTGGCGAAACAGACGATGCGGACCTTGGACTTTGGTGTGGCCCGAACTACGTCAACTTGAAAAAGGGCACAGCGGAGTTGGGAGCTTTTCCTTACGACGAGATCTTGCCGAAACTCAAGTCTGAACTTGATCAATTGATCGCAGACCGATAGTTAGTGATTCGGCTGAGAATATGCCGGGTGGAGAAGAAGTTGAAGAGTTGATTTCTTCACTGTTGTCATCGGTTGGGGCGATGCCAAAAACGCTTGAAATGTCGCCTTGCCCGTTTGAAGTGTATTCGGGCCCAGTTTTCGAGAGGTCCTATTCCTAAAAACCGGCCCTAATTTACAATTTGTCGAATCTGCGACGAGATTGCGAACCCTATTTGCCCGCCAGCTAACTAACTTGTATGGCGGATGTTTGTACGTCAAGTTTTGAAGTAGTCTGTGGGCCCATGGATCGTGTGGCGATGATCAATACTCTCTTCCTACCCGAATTGCGCGAGATGCTAACCACAGCGAACGCGGAAGGATTGCGGGAGTTTTGTACCGCCATGCATTCTTCGCGTACAGCTGAATTCATGGAAGGGCTGACCAACGAGGAAGCCTGGACGGTTTTGCAGTATGCGCCGATAGCTGATCGCGTCGAAATATTCAATTACTTTGACGAGCAGCGGCAAACTTCACTGCTGTCCGAGGCGGATCGGGATCAAGTCGCGTCTTTGGTGGCGGAGATTCCATCTGACGATCGCGTCGATATGCTGCATGAGCTAGACGAGTCCGTCGTCCGAGAACTGCTTGCTCGTCTGCCGGCAGAAGAGCGACGAGACGTTCAGCGATTAAGCCAATACCCCGAAGGCACAGCGGGTGCCGTCATGACTTCCGAATTTGCCAAGCTGAGTGAGAGTCTCAGTATTCGCGAAGCGGTTGATGAAGTGGGCCGTCAATCGGAGGATTACGAAACGATCTATTATCTCTACATCGTTGATGAGGAAGATCATTTAAGAGGTCTGGTTTCCGCCCGGCAGTTGCTGGCAGGGATGAAACGCCCAGAAACCAAACTCTCAGAGATTATGGAAACGACGCTGGTTACTGCAAGCGAAATGGAAGACCAGGAACAGGTTGCCGACAAGGTGGCCAAATTGGACTTGCTGGCTTTGCCGGTCGTCGACGAAGCCTATCATATCGTTGGTATCATTACACACGACGATATTATTGATGTCGTTCGAGAAGAAGCCACTGAAGATGCTCACCGTATCGCGGCGGTGGATCCGCTGGATGAGACTTATCTTCAAACGCATTTGGTGACGCTTAGTTGGAAACGCGGAATGTGGCTGGCGATTCTGTTTTTCTTTGCGCTGGTTACCGCTTTGACTCTGGAGCAACACAGCTCCTCGATGGCAAAGTGGAGCTGGTTTGTCGCGTTTATTCCGCTGGTCATCAGTAGTGGAGGTAATTCAGGGAGCCAATCTGCGACCTTGATTATTACGGCTCTTTCACGTGGCCATGTTTCGCTTAAGGATTGGTGGACGATTATCTGGCGTGAATTGATAATGGGGTTGTTGCTGGGAACCGGTTTGGGACTGATGTCGCTTTGTGTTGCACCATTTTTTGGTGGCGAGGACTGGTATGAGGCGGCCTTGGTGGTTCCGATTACACTCTTGCTCGTGGTCATCAGCGGAACGCTAACTGGATCGATTTTGCCTTTGGTTTTCGAACGAATTGGTTGGGATCCGGCGATGATGAGTAATCCCTTTGTCGCTGGAATCATTGATATCGTTGGAATCGTTATCTATCTGAACGCAGCCATGCTGATACTTTAAGGTCCTCAGGGTAGGCGATCATACCGAAGGAGGCTCCATTTTCTGCATTAGCGGTGGGCACGTGGACTTGGTGTGCAAAAAAGCAACTTGCGAAACCATGAACCTTTGTCGCGCTGTCCCGGGATTTTCGTGGATTCAATGACAGGAATTCTTTTGGCGAGCTCAACCTAATCTCGACCGTTGCTATTTTGAAACACGTCGCAAATCGGCAGCTTTTGTGTAGCGGCAAGTAGACGCATGCGACTGCTGTTTTTGCTTTGTAAATTGATTCTTTTTGCTAGACGGCAATTAAGGCTGAGCTACCTTTTTCTGTCGATGAGCCCATCGGCAATTTGATCTGTCTCAATTGCAGACTCGCCGTGAGCTTGCCTTTGATTCGCCAACCTACAAATGCCGCCAAGGCGTAAGCTTTCAACATCCGCTGACCCGCGAGAAGATTGAGAAGAAAATGAATTGCAGTCAAATTGTTCAAAGGATTGAAACCCTCAACCCCGAAGCCCAACCAATCGAAGTCGCCAGACTCTGTTCGCTGATTTGCAGTCACGTTCAGAACCTGTGTGACCTGCAAAATGATGCCTACTTTCAAATTGTGTGGGACGAAGTCAATTTGCGACTGAATGCAGCAAGCGACCAGCATTCAGCGATGACAGAAGAATTGACAGAGTTGACAAACTCTGACCCCAGAGAATACTCACATGACCAGATTTGGGTGCTCGTGCGGGCAATTAAGGTTCAAAGCCAAGTTCTAAGGCTCTACTTGGGCGATTCTCAGACTGAATTGGTCTAAGGCGAAACTGCCTCGTGAATAACAATTTAACTCGGATTGGCAATGGGCCAGTCTCGAGTTATCGATTGAAAATAGAACTCGAAATTGAGTCGCTTTCTGTCTCGGGCGACTCGGACTCGCCTCGTTGCCTATGTTGTGCGTCCTAGGTTTCTTTCGGGACAGGAAGCAAGATTGATATTGTCTTGGTTGGAGCCTCCGCCGCTCAAATTATCCTCTATCAGGCAAAAAATTGGATTGGTAAGCCTTGCTTTCCATTTGGCGAGACATCAACTAGATTGATAGACGCTACTTCTTCAATTTATCAATACCGCCGTGCTTCATTTCCGTCCATTCATGAATACCGACCCGCCTTTGCTGGTTGAGATCTGGAGGGACCAAAAGCGTTTTCCCGGTCTGGTGAGTAGCATCACCGTCGCCAATCTAGAAGATCTTTTGTTGGGGAAACCCTATTTCGAATCGGCAGGCTTGATTTTGGCCTTTGACGATGATCGGCCGCTGGGATTTATTCATGCCGGTTTTGCCGAGATTCCCGACGGAAGCAATTTGGATGTTGAGATGGGGATCCTCTCGCAGCTTCGAGTCGTTCCATGCGAACAGGAAACTGAGATTATCTCGGGGTTGATGAATGCGGCCTTGGACTATTTGAGACGGGCGGGTTCGAGCGAAGTCTATTTTGGAAGTCGCTTTCCAAACTCTCCGTTCTACCTGGGGTTCTATGGTGGGAGTCGCGTTCAGGGTTTGGTCGAAGACGACGAAGTGGCCCAGAAAGCTTGCCTTCAATTCAATTTCGAAGAAGTCACTCGTGTTGCCGTTTATCGACGCAGCCTCGTAGGGTTTCGGACGGTTGTTGATCGCCGTCAGATGCAGGTCCGCCGCGCCTTTCAAATTCGGGCTGACGCAGATCCCAGCCTCAAGACCTGGAACGAAGCATGCACCCTGGGGCGCAGTATGCGAATGCGTTTCTCCCTGATTGATCGAAAAGACGAATCGGTTCGTGGTTCCGTCTCTTATTGGGACATGGAACCTATCGCTACCAGTTGGGGCGTACTGGCGATGGGAATGTACAATCTCAAAATTGATGACGAAGCCCGGCGTGCTGGATTTGCGACTTTTCTTTTGGGTGAGTCCTTACGACATCTAGCTTCACAATCGGTCGGTTTGGTCGAAGCCCAAACGGTTTCGACAAATAGCGCAACCTGCGGATTGCTTGAGAAGTTGGGCTTTGAGAAGTTCACTGAAGGTCGCCAGATGCGTTTGGAACTCTAAATCGCAACCGCTTGATTTAAGATCAGCGCCTAGTGCAAATTACGCGGTCAAGAATGATGCAGTCGGGTTTGCTCAATTCAGAAGCCGGCATTGACTGGGGATCCTCTCCCCAGATGCTTCGCGTCCGACCCTCCCGAATAGGCTGTGAATTTTTATGGAAGATCCGTTCATGGTAACCCGGTGCGCCGGGCAAGTCGCAGAAGGTTCATTCATGGTAACCCGACGCGTGAGCGAGGACGAATCGGGTTCGTCCTCGCTCACGCGTCGGGTTTCCGAAACGAGTAGGATGTAGATGTCCGAGTGCGATTTGCGACTGTGTCTGCCACGAGTCGAGACCGCAGGTTTTTGCTTCCTCCGAAAACGGTCGTGGCTTCGCGTCCGACCCTCCCGAATAGGCTGTGAATTTTTTTATTGAAGGTCCGTTCATGGTAAGCCTGTGCGCCGGGCAAGTCGCAGAAGGTTCATTCATGGTAACCCGACTAGGTTGTGATTAAATCAACTGGGCTGGAGCAAGTATTTGTTTTGCGCTAAAACTTAGTAATGAACAATAAAAAAAGAGTGTTTGCACGAGTGCAACGGCCAGAACGTCATCAATCAGAATGGAAACCTTTCTGCCTCGACGAACTTCTTTCGACAGACCATCGTGCTCGCGTGGTTTGGGAATATGTAGAGTCACTGGATTTTTCAAAGCTTTACGGAAAGATCCTGGCAGTGGAAGGGCGTGCAGGACGGACGCCGGTCGATCCGAAAATTCTTCTTTCACTTTGGATGTTCGCGACGCTCGAAGGGATCAGCAGCGCCCGTCACGTGGCACGGTTGTGCGAACGCGACCTTGGCTACATGTGGATTTGCGGCGGAGTCAGCGTCAACCACCACCTCTTGAGTGATTTCCGCTCAACCAACCCCGAGTTCTTTGACGAGCTTCTCAGCGAAACGGTCGGCACGCTGATCTCGCAAGGTTTAGTTGAACTCGATGTGATTGCTCAAGATGGCATGCGTGTTCGCGCCAGCGCTGGTGGAGGTTCGTTTCGCCGCCAAGGCACGCTCACAGAAAGCTTGAGCCAGGCCAAGCAACGCGTAGAACAATTGCGAGCAGAAATGGACGATTCTTCTATCGGGCAAACAAGTCGTTCAAAGCAAGAAGCGGCTCAACTTCGCTCCGCCGAAGAACGCCAATCACGGCTCGCTGACGCTCTGGAACAACTTCAAGAACTTCGCGCCCGCAAAGAAAAACGCAAGAAGGGTAGCGGTGCTGAAGCTCGTTGTAGCACAACAGACCCTGACGCCCGCAAGATGAAAGTGGCCAGCGGTGGCTACCGTCCTTGCTACAAACGTTCACCTTGCGACGACAGCAGATTCTCGTGTAATCCTCGACGTGGAAAGTCAACAACAATGGCAGTGACGGCGGGCAGATGAGCGTCATGCACAAAAAAGTAGTTGCTCGGCATGGCGAGGTTCCAAGAGAAAATGCTGGTAGATGGCGGCTTTACGACGCACGCTGATATCACGTTGCTTGAAAGGCAAGGCACTGCGGTTTATGGTCCGATTCCTAAAGAAGCAAAGCTGCTAAAAAACGGCAACGATCCGCATGAACGTCAGCCGAAAGACACCGACGAGGTGTTCAAGTTTCGGCAGCGAATGGCAACGGACTCAGCAAAGGAACTTTATAAAGCGCGGCCTTCGATCGCAGAGTTTCCTAACGCGGAGTTCCGCAACCGAGGGCTCCAGCAGTTTCGAGTTCGAGGTTTGGCTCGAGTGCAATCGGCAACGTTACTCGTAGCGTTGGACGTTTAACTTTATGCGTTGGATGGCGTTAAAGGGCGTCAAAGCGGCGATTTAAAGCAGAAAGGGCGCGATTGAATGCTACAAAAAGCAACCAATCGAAACACAAAAACATACCAAGCCTGAAAACGGCAAACAAAAATTCAAAATCAAAATCCAGCGCCAAAATTTCGCTAAAACTGTCGCTGCAGAATTTAATCACTACCTAGACGCGTTAGCGAGGACGAACGTTTATCCGTCCTCGCTCACGCGTCGGGTTTCCATCAAGCGAGGTGAACGTGAATCGATCCATGCTCGAAAGTAACCTCACAGCTTCTCCGAGGCACTGACGCGATTCAAGTATAAAAACTAGCAATTGCATGCTGGCATTCGTGGAATTAATGATTTTCGCTTCGGCAAACGTCAGAATTCGAGTTGCGTAGCTTGCCAGGTTTTTCCTATTTGTAGTTTGTGAATTAATTCCTGAATTGTCTTAAGTTTCACGCAGTCAATATAAACGCTTTGCCGATCATATTCGTAATTGCACTACTTTTGATAATTGTTTCTCCTCCCGGATCGTCCAATGCGTTTGCTTAAACTTTGTATGCTGATTGTCATCGGTGTCGTTTCCATGTTTGCCTTGACCGGATGCCACGCCTTTAACGCTCACAATCCATTTTTTCCAGGTGCATCGTCTTACGACGGAGGAAGTTGTTCTGGCGGCGGATTTCTTGGCGGGCCTTCATGAGGCTCGTAAGCGATTCGCGGAAGTTTTCGCGTTAGTGATTGGCGTCACTTTATTGATGCCACTTTCTGAATACTGCCATCCAATGGTATTCCGGACCTGAATTGGTGGTTGATCTCCTCTCTGCCTACTCGGTCATTAAGATGGCATTTCGTAAATGTTGCCGCCTACGTCGATCACTCGTCATACCAGAGCGAGAAGACGTGTTTTGGGTGCGAGCAACTTGCACGAGTCGTATTTGCAGCGGCTATCGATGAACTTCCGATCGACAGTTCCATTGGTCTTGGTTCGAAAAATGAATGCGGAATCTACGCCTTCCTCCATTTTGAACTAGTACTTGCGTGCCAGGGCTCGATGTGCTGTCGATTGGTTTCAGATCCGCATTCGTCGATTCGACAATGTAAGCGGGTTCGCAAAGTCACAATGTTGCAAAAATCACATTTGACTGATTTGCACTTTAGGTTGGCCAAAATGAAGCTATAATCCCAACTCAATGAATGTAGCAATTTCAAATCTTCAATGCCTTATTACAGGTGCCCCATCTCTTTCGGGGTTTACCTGAGGCGCTGCTACGTACTCGGCGTGACCGATGTTGGATGAACCTGCTGCCACAGCAAGTTCGCGTTTGAATCCCCAACATGGATCTTTCTTTTGAACTGAATTTTTCGGTTCAGTGTCTGTTTAGTCGCAATCCACGATTCGTCATTTTGTTGTCGGTCGTTTGTCTATTCGTCGCAATAGCGAAATTGTTTTCCGTTTTGATCTGTATTTCCGTTTCAATATTAAGGTTTCAAATGAAGACTCAATTCTCCGAACGACCAAGGGGATTTACCCTCGTCGAACTTCTGGTTGTCATCGCCATCATTGGCATTCTGATTGGCATGTTGTTGCCTGCGGTGCAAATGGTCCGCGAAGCTGCTCGACGAACGGCCTGTGCCAACAACATGCGTCAAATGGGGCTCGCGATCCATAACTATGAATCGGCTCACAGGAAATTTCCGAGTGCTGGGCAAGCAAAACGTGGTGGCACGGGGCCCAACGCGGGGCAGAACGTTTTCTTTAATGATCGGCAGGAGTTGGAAAGCTTTGGCGGGGCGTCGCAGTCGGTGCAAACCTATATTTTGCCATTCATAGAAGAGGACAACATATACGACCTTTTCAATATCAACTATCGATATGACATATCACCCACTGGCCCTGAAGCTCCAACGAATCAGGAGGGTGCAAAGCAGGCGATCTCCACCTTCATTTGCCCATCGACAGGCAGACCCTCACGGACCGATGCGGAAGGCTATGGGTATACCGACTATTCAGCACCTGTCACCGTGCGACCTGGGCTAAACGGAAATCCGAGTCAGCCACGCTTCAAATGTGCGCTCAATGGCGATTCATCGAGATTCATGTCCTCAATTACCGATGGTACCAGCAACACCGTTGCGATCGCAGAAGACGCTGGTCGAGTGGATGTTGCGCGCGGCGGTTTCATGGTCATCAAAACTGAGATAATGGACGATGGTACATCCGCAGATCGTCGTTCCTGGGCTTGGGCCGATCCTGACAATGCTTACAACGTCGACGATCTGGTCAACAACAACCAAACACCGGTCGGAGGGCCACCGGGATGCACCTGGGACATAGTGAACTGCGGCCCCAACGAAGAAACATTTAGCTATCATCCAGCTGGGGCAAATGTCGTTTTCTGTGACGGCAGTGTGCATTTCCTGACTGAGTCAATTGACGCCGTCACCTTTGCCGCCATCATGAGCAAGGATGGCAACGAAGTTGAAACTATCACTGATTGAATTGATTTTCATCTCAGTGGAGGATCGAATTCAAAGCACCGATTGAATTTAGATCTTCGGTGCGATTCTTTACTTTTTCATTTTCGTAATTTTTTGTTTCAACGAAGTAATGACTTCCAAGGCGCGTTGGTGCGATGGATGTTCGTCGTCTTGTGCCATGATTTCCAATTGTTCAAAGACCTCGCCATAGGCGCTGAGCAACAATTCGGCTTTGCCCGCCATCTGACTTTTGTCTGCGGTGGCGTAGAGGCTCGCGGTTGCCAACTCAGCGATGTTTGGGCTGAAGTCCAGGTCCATGAAATTTGGATTTTGAATTGCGAAGAAATAGAAGTGGCTGGATTGAGTGTGGATCGCAGAGTGTCGAAAATTGTGTTCTAAGGTTTTGGCGATTTTGTAGGCTGATATTTCCTCAACCTCCAGATTGTCTGGTAAACCGTATTCCACGACGTTGGTTGTATTCAATCCGCCGTTGGAATCGGGAGTCAGCTTTCTATACAGGAGAGGAATGAACTCTGAGTCGGGGGTGTCGGCAGTCAATAGCCGATGCACCGCCATGTAAAATTTTAAAAAACCGTCGCTAGAAAAATTGTTGACCATTTGCTTTTGCGTTTCTAGCTGCTCAGAGTCTAAGGTGTCATAGATGTTGGAAAGCAACTCAATTCTTTTTTCTAGTTCCGATTCTTCTTCTGGGACCTCTAGGAATAGTTCGATGAAGAGCGCAAAACCTTTTTGGTGGTCTTGATCGTAAATGTCCCAAGCAAGCCTCTGCCGCTTGCCAAAATCTAATTGATCCCATGCCGAGTTGATGACCCTTTGTAGATTTTGGTTGGAGACTTCGTTTTCGAGGAGAGAAAGCTGTTTGAGAGTCAACGCGGCTTGCGCCTTTAGGTAAGGCGTGACTTTGGCATTCGAGCTGAATGCGATTGAATGAATGAATTGAAGTTGGGGGTCCGTAGGTTTAACACGAGTCATCAATTCCATGGCCCCTACCACGTGGTCTTCGTTTTGAGACGAGAGAAGCCGATTGATTATGTCGTTGTAGAGGGATCGACGATTCACCGCGTGTTGGCTAAATCCTCCCAAATTTATCGCGCCTGAATGGGTCGCAATCCAGCCGTCTTCTTGAATTTCACTTTGCAATTCTCTTCCTGAATAGATGGCGATGGACGTTGCGTTTTTGATTTCGGCGACGGTTTCAATCAAGCTTATGGCTGCCGCTTTGGCTTCCGCGATATCGCTCACAAGAAACTGCGGAGCGAACTCACAAATCAGCTGATCAATCGGATAATAGGCGTATTCTTTGTCATCCAAACTCCCTTCCTGAAGTCGTTGATTTACCGGGGCGTTGCGTTGCAGCTCGTTGAGTGAGGCCAGGAAATGTAGAGCTCGATCGCGACGTTCCCCCCAAGCGTCTATGGATTCGTCCTCTGCACCTACTAATTCTTGAGCCGGAACGACCAGTTTAATTAGTTGGTTGAAATCAGAACGAACCAGATAATTGTCTCGTAGTGCGGACAAGCACGAATTGATCATTACAATTCGTTTGGAATCCCTCGCGCCCAAATGGGTGAGTTTGTTTGATTCTGACAAAAGGCGCGTCAACCATCTTCGTTGAGCATGGTCATCGTAGATGTCGAAATATTGATGCAGCGTGCTGAGCATTTCGGCCATGGCAAGTTCGTCAAGTTCGCTCGACTCATCGATTAGGTCCTCGCCAGCCGCCCATTTTTCCATGTCGCGTTCAAATTTGAGTAACGCATAGGACTCCAGCTCATTTCGATAGTTCTGTGTCAAGTCGATGATTCGCATCAGCTCAAAAAACAGTTGGTTGTTCTCTGATCGGAATGCCTGATCCAGCAAAATTAGAATGCGATCCCCGATACAGGCCACCCGTTCAATGCCGCTGTATGTGTAGGATTTGTTGTCGGATTCGCGGGTCACCCTAGCACCTCGTTGATCCCAATTGGGACTTGGTTCATCCGGGTCGTTCAACCAAACACCGAACCGAGCGTATTCGTGGATCGCAGTAAGTGCGTCAGATTCTTCTCTGATTTCGTTTAGAAATGCTTTACTTTGGCCGGTCTGAACAATGCATGCGTTGATGCCACGTATGCAGGCGACTTTGACTTCATTCGACTTCGCGCCTTGATATGCTTCGATCAACCCATCAAGAACATTGGGGGCTTGCCGCCCAATCTGTTGCATGTTGTAAAAACTAGGGTTGGCAATGTAGTCATTTACCGAAATCGTTTGAGCGATTGATAAATTTGAACATAGACAGATGGTGAGTAAGGCAATGTATTTTATTTGATGCATGACTTGAGCTTTCTGGAGTGCTTTTCACGAAGGCCGTTTGTGTGATTGATCTTGAATGTGTCCTGCGATTCAATCGTTTTCTGCGATTCGCCAGGATCGAATCGGCAATCGAAATTCTCGACATCACTCGAAGACATCGCGGAAACAATCGCTACGCTATGACGATGCACTCGGGCCAAGCTAGTTTAAACGGCAGCGGTAAATCTTGCGAGGAGTTCTGCTTTTTGTCACGCCGACGAGATGGTCGATTGGGATCTCGTGTCGCTGGCAAGACCTAGTACCTCGCCCGTCTTCGATTGGCGGGCCGAGAACAACAGATACAGCAGTTTTCTTCGCCTGTTACCCGTCAATTCAAAACGGTCCGGGTACTAGGTGATCAACGATAACCGTTATTTGCTTTTTTGAGCCAAAAGATACTTCGCGAAATCGATTAGGCCTGTGAACTTGAACTCCTGATCCACGTATTTTTCGATTACGTAGAATGCGAAGTAATAGCAGCGACTAAAACACCAGATTGCGATGGCCAGCAAAAAAGCCACTTTCAGAGTGGGCAATTCGATGAATAACAGAACGCTTGTCGTAATGCCGGCAAGCAGAAACAGGATTCCTTTTAGGTAAATCAGCCTTGGTGATTTTAAGTCGCCCATCGTTTACCGTCTCCGAATTAGAGAGTAATCAATGACGATCGTCCTCTTGGCAATCATCATGGTCGTCTTGATATCGGTCTTTGGATTTATCCTTTCGTCGGTCTTTGCGTTGGCGCAGTTCATCAGCCGCCTGCTTGATGATGTTTCGAATGATGCGTTCCCGGTGTTCGCGAATCGATTCTTGCACCTCCCGTTCGATTATTTTGCCAATCTGCTCAATCTTCTTGTCCAAATTCGCTTGGGCGTTCTTGTTTGATTTGCGATCTTTTGTTGACTCATTGGCTTCAACCATTTTCCTGAAATCGGCATGAAGTTGTTTAAACGCTTCTTGGGAAATGGAGTTGTTAGCCTTGTTGGCTTCTTCCATTTTTCTCAACTTCGTAGTCAGCGAATCGATTTGATCGGCTTGCCGTTTAAGTTTCTCTTCCAGTCGCTTCTTTAGTTTTTTTCTGGACTTTTCGAGTTCGTCGAGTTCTTCATTATCTACCGAGGGAAGCTTCGGTTTATCGGCAGTCATTTGCTGTTCTTTGATTAGTTGGTCAATTCGATTTTCTAGCTGACTAACCTGTTGGCGAATCTGATCATCTGACTGAACGACTGTTTCCTGAAGTGAGTCCAGTCGGGCACTGGTCGCATCGACTGAGCGGGCAACTTCTTCTTCAAGACCTTTAATTTGTCCAACGATCTCGATGATTTTTCGCCCCGTATCGAATTGTGATTGGTTTTCCAATTCCTCAATGCTCATATCCGAAGGCGATTCAGATTCGTCACTTCCTTCGTCCAACCCGTTTTCAAGTACTGGCTCCAATTCGGCAGGTGCCATGTTTTCAACTTGGACGGGTGCTTCGATCACTTCGATGGGGTATTGGCCATGAATGATTGCGGGTGGCGCGTTCGGAAAAGTCTGAATATCCGCCGGAACTACGACGTCGCCAATGATTTGGGGATACGATGAGTCCAAAACGGGGTTCACGGTGTGTGGAAAATGGAATGTTTGTGAAGGGTAAACCAACTGACTTTGAAAGTGGGGCTCTTCAAAGACCGGGTACATAGGTTGAGTGTTTTGAGGGTACCAAAATGGATCCCCCTGCTGTGCCGACAATTGTTCCGAGGTCACGGAGCAAAGTAGGGCAGCCATTAAAAGAAAAATCCCATGTCGAAAAGGCATCACGCTTCTCCAAATAATTTGAATGTCTAAGGTCCTGTCATGTTGCTGGTGACCACGGCGTCATTTTGAGCACCAGCTGGTTGGCGGATCAGGAGCAATTCAGACTCAGCAGGTAATTGTACGAATTTGGCCTTACCTACCAAGATGTCATAATAGGCAAACCGATATGGCCTGTCACGAAATAAATTCGTCTATGCCTAGATCAACGATGGAGTGCTTGAGAAATCGCAAATTTCGTTGATAAAACGGGCACGAACCCTGTTTCCTCGAGAAGGCTACCTGTCCGACTGTTTGGATTCAGGCAAAACTCGCAGGCGGATATTGCGAAACTCGCAGGCGTGGCTTTCTGACTGGAGTGATATGGAACCGCCGGACAGCTGGAGTTCACCCTCAGGAATCAATGCCTTTGCGTCTTTGTCGCGAGGATCAAATTGAGGATTTTGATATTCGAGTACCGTTTGCCCGTCGACTCGATGTCGGATCACGTCATTTCCGCGAACTTCGACTTCGACGCTTACCCAATCATCTCCGTGGTAAGTTTGCGAGCTGGAGGATGTGCAGTGGGGCTCAAACAATTCTCCGTTCATCACGACATTGGTTCCGGGCGTACAGAGGTTAAGTGTACTGCGAGGATTGCTTCCATCTCCCCCTAGCAACTGGACTTCAATTGAGACAGGAAACTCCTGATCTTTGCGAAGGGTTGCCGGATTTTGGCCGTGGACCATGATGCCACTATTGCGAAATGCCCATCCAGGGCCGCCTTCGACTTGGGGGCCGATAAAGCGGTATTCAAGTTGAATTACATAATCGGAATACTCGTTTTTGTAGAATAGATGTCCGAACCGTTTGTTGAATGGGCCGTCGTAGTCCTCGTAGTTGACTTGCAGAACCCCATCATTGACACGAAATGTGTTGGCATAGTTTTCGCCTAATTCATAGCCACGAATTTTTGGGGTCCACCCTTCCAAATCCTTGCCGTTGAAAAGCTCAATCCACTCGTCAGATTGTTGATCCGAATCGGTTTGAGCGTTTAGCAAAAGCGGAGTGGCAAATACGGCCAAAAAGCACACACAAATTAATTTTTTGATCATGGGAAGCTGCGTATTGAAGGTTTGGGGTTATTACGTCGTTTGAGGGTCCGAGCAGGGATATATCATGACCTCAAGTGCCCGCTTTTTCCAGTCGGAGTGCTTAGTTGTGGATTTGCTTGCAGAAGGAGTCGCCCCGGTGCAAGCCAGCTTGGAAAATGCTAAATTTTGGCCTGCGTCGAATGAAGATGCTTTATCAAACAACGGAGAAAAAAATGTTACGTACATTGTTAGTATTGTTAATTGGTTTGCTCGTTTCTGTTTCAACTGTCTATGGTCAAGATGGCGCGGTCCAGGACACGGAGGCCCCAAAATTGTGGAAAGGGCCTGAGGACGAAACGGAAAAAGTTGCACCAGGCAACTTCGACGAGGACGCAGCGAAAGAATTCAAAAAAACTGATTCTGGCCTCAAGTATCGAATTCTTCGCAAAGGTGACGCGGACGCAAAACCAGCAGCAAGTAATAGCGTAACGGTTCACTACAAAGGCTGGTTGGACGACAAAACGATTTTTGACAGTTCTTATCAAAGAGGCGAGACGATCGGTTTTCCACTTGATCGAGTCATCAAGGGCTGGACCGAAGGGCTACAGCTTGTGGGCAAAGGCGGAATGATTGAGTTGGAAATTCCATCCGATCTCGGTTACGGCGCACGTGGAACTCCTGGCGGCCCGATTCCTCCTGATGCAAATCTCCATTTCCTAATTGAGCTTTTTGAAATCGAGTAGAGCTCGTGCGATTGGAATCGCGAAAACAAGAATTTAACATTAGCCGACAAGCCCCTATTGCCTGTCGGTTTTTTTTTGTTTGAAAGATCGATTCACCCTCGCCGTTGGTAATCGAACCGAGTTGCCACCTGCATGCGCCCGGCTCCGGGGCGGTGACCGCGGAACGCAGGCAACCTCCACCAAAACTCGATGAATGTTTGCTCAGCAACCGATGCTAGAGGGCGCCTGAAAGGCATTTTTGTAGTGCTTGAGCTGCGGAGATTCATCTTCAGCCCACAAAATCGAAATCACATCGAAGCGAATTGAGGTTTGGTCAAGTTGATGGTGATGTAGGTACTGTTGTGCCATTTGAGAGATTCTTCGAATCTTGTCCGAATCGATGGCATCTTCGGGAAGCCCACGTTCCAGGCTGGATCGAGTTTTGACTTCGACAAAAACTAGCGATTCTCCATTCACAGCGATCAAATCGATCTCGCCCAAGTCGGTTGAATAGCTCCGTGCAATGATGATCCAGCCACTTCGCAATAAAAAACGCTCGGCTTGGATTTCTCCGCGGTCACCGAGCGAAAGTTTGGGGTGGAACTGGTCGTAAAACCAAGTGAGTCGTTCTGCCAATACAACGCGATTGAAAAATCCACGTGCCTTGGCGAAGTCAATCATCGAGACTGATCCGAATCGCCGGTTTTTGAGTCCTCATCGTCTTGTTGATTGTTCTCGTCATCAGTCGATTCGCTCTCTCCTTCGGTGTTTTCATCTTCGGTGTTTTCGGTTTCACCATCACCGGGCTCGGAGTCGTCAAGGATTGGTTCGGAGTCGTTGGGAGTTGCTTCTCCTTCAGAATTTCCTTCGTCCGAGTCGTTGTTCGCTTCTTCGGACTCTGGAGAGTCGATTTCTATTTCGTTGTTCTCAGGTGCTGTGGATCCAAGTCCAAGTTGTTCCGGCGTTAAATCGGGGAAGCCAATGTTCGGTTCATCATCTTCTGGAAGAGTGATTCCGGGAGCAATTCCAATCTTGGAAGTTCGGAAATTGTCGTAAAAAGCTTGGAGTGTCGAATCGGATGTACGAACGACTCCTCGTTTGGCCTTTGCGGAAAACTCGCCTTCAGGTGCGAATTCTACAACCTGTTTATAGTACTTGTTGGATTCATCCCACTGGCCGAGGCTTTCCAAAGCTCTAGCCAATGAGAAAGCGGTTCGGACTTGAAGATGATCTGGTCGGTTGATGCCTGAGGCGAGAACTTTCTCAAAATTCGCCTGGGCTTTTTCGATCATACGAATTGCGTTGGGACGCAAATCGTCGATGTCTTCTTCGGGGAAACGAGACGGATTGGTTAGTCGTGCTAATCCCATGTTCAACTCTTGGTCACCAGCAAGTTGAAGCGCCCAAAGACTGGCCTGTGTGCCAGGAATCTCGTCGGCCATGGACGTCAAATGATCGGTCTTTTGGTCGTTGGCAAAGTTGGTCAATGCCAAGTTGAACTGATTCCACTGCGAAGCGTATGTATCCGCATTGGTTTGGTAGAGAATTGCTCCCAGAACACAGGCGAGAACCAATATGGCACTCACAAGTCCGATCACCTTATAGTGTGGTTGTAGAAAAGCAAATTTGCTTTCAAACCAAGACACCAGCATGTTTTCTTCAATTTCGGGAGTTTGTTTAGACTTGTCGCTCATGGACGAACCTGATCCTTGACATTCAACGAATTGATCGCGTTACAATCGGAGTTGGCCCACGAATATTGTGGGCCAAAGCAAACAGATAGTATATGGATTCCGGAAATCCTCGGTCAATAGCGACCCAGCGATTTGGCCCCCTCTTCAAATCAGCTTGGTACAATACGATGAGGTCCCGCTAATTCCTTGGGCGCGGGGGCCCTTAAATTCCGATACCTTGAATTGAATCCAAGAAACCCACACAAAAAACAGTGTCGGCAACCGACCCACCTCATTAACCATGGCTTCGCTAAACCCACCGCAACGAACCGCAGTCGACACCAATAGTGGCCCATTGTTGGTACTGGCGGGTGCTGGTACCGGTAAAACTCGTGTGATTACCTACCGAATTGCCAAGCTAATCAACGCCGGAATTGAGCCGGATCGAATCTTGGGGGTCACCTTTACCAACAAAGCCGCTACGGAAATGAAGGAGAGGTTGTCCAAGCTTCTCAGAAAAATAGGCGATAAAGAGCCCTTTATTTCCACCTTTCATTCGCTGTGTGTCCGTATTCTGCGACGTCATATTGACCGTTTGGGCTATCCATTAAAATTTGGAATTTATAGTCGGGGTGATCAAGAATCATTGGCTCGATCCGTGTTGAAAGACATCAACGTCTCCGATGCGCTACTGGCTCCAGGTCAATTGCTGTACTACATCAGCCGTTGGAAGTGCAAATCCATGGTCCCGGACGATGCCAGTCTCGACGCGGATACGGACCGAATGCTGTTGGCGGCTGTGGGGTACCGAAAGTACCAAGGAAAATTGAAATCGCTTGGAGTCGTTGATTTCGACGACTTGTTGCTGCTTACCGAACGTTTGTTTACTCAGTTTGAAGATGTTCGCAACATCGAAGCCGCGCGATTCGATCATTTGCTGATCGACGAATATCAAGATACCAATAGCAGCCAATACCGCATCGTCACATCACTTGCACAAGATCATGGGAATTTGTGCGTGGTTGGCGATGACGATCAATCGATCTACGGTTGGCGAGGGGCCGAAGTCGAGCATATTTTGGGCTTCCGACATGCTTGGCCAGGCTGCAAAGTGGTTGAGTTGGTCGACAATTATCGCAGTACAGCGTCAATTATCGAAGTCGCCAACAATTTGATCAGGTTCAACCAGACTCGGCATGAAAAAGAACTTTGTGCGGCTCGACCGGGTGGATTGCCGCCCAAGATTGTCCAATATCCAAATGAAACCAAAGAGGCGGTTGAAACCGTCCTGGAAATCAAGAACCGGATGGAGCAAGACGGGCGAGAGCCAAGAGATTTCGCGATCCTGTTTCGAACCAAAGAGCAACCCAGAGCGTTTGAAACTGAGTTGCGCAAACAGAAACTTCCCTATGTTCTCATTGGAGGAATGTCTTTCTTTGACCGCAAGGAAGTTCAGGATGTTGTGGCGTACTTGCGTTTACTTGCCAGTCAACCGGACGATCTTTCGGTTTTGCGGATCGCGAACCGTCCGCCGCGAGGCCTCGGAAAGAAGGCGGCAGACTCGATCCTGGAACACTCCATCAAAGAGAAGGTGGCTATTTGGGACCTGATGGTCGATGGGAATCGCCCCAACCTGCCTGCTGCCGCCAATCGTGGAATTGATGGGTTGATTGGTGCGGTAAAAAATGCCAGAGCCACCATGAAAAACAGATCGCTCGTCGATGCCGCGCGAAAGTTGATTGAGACGGTCAATTATCGTGCGGAAATTGAGCGGCTTTATGACGACCCCAAAGAGAAACAGTCTCGATGGGCGGGAGTTGAGCAAGTCATCAATGCGCTAGGTATTTATGAGAAAGAACGTAAACGACCCACCATCTCCAAATTTCTTGATCGATTGATGCTGGGAGATCAGGATGCCACTGACGAAAAGGAAAAGCAGCTGAAAAAGAACGCCATCGTTTTGATGACTTTGCATAGTGCCAAAGGGCTTGAGTTTCCTGAAGTCTTTATGGTGGGCTTGGAGGAAGGCATCTTGCCACATCAGCGCAGTCTAGATGAGGACGGAGAAGGCGTTGAGGAGGAACGGCGGCTTTGTTACGTCGGTGTGACTCGCGCAGAAGAGCGTTTGACCCTGAGTCTTTCTCTTTCTCGGATGAAGTGGGGTAAACCAAGGGATACTCAACCCAGTCGCTTTTTGTACGAATTGACAAACAAAGCAGAGCATCCAAACTATTACGCTGCGGTCAACGGTACAAAGGTCCCTCGCCCGCCGGTCAACGCCAAAAAGAAATCCAAGCGGCGAAAGTAAACAGGGTACCTGGAGAACATCGTCGACACCGCCCTGCCCTGCGCAAGTAGCGGGCGGCATGACGAGGTTCATGATTTGGATGGCGAGACTTTACTTTCGGCATGGGCTGCGATAGGAATAATTGGCAATGCAAGAATCCAATGAGTATTTTGAACGAATTGCTGATGAATGGCGCGAACGTGCATCGGAGTTGGCCGCATGGGCGATGTCGACTCTGGTAAACCGCACGGATGTTTGGGGGCGTTATCTGGGCGAGAAATACCGCCGATCAAATTTACAAGGCAACATGAACAAGGCCATTACGGCGCCGTTCAAACAAGAAAGAGGCAAGGTTTTTCTGCAGGAATCGTCCTTGGAAAAACACTTCAAGGCTCGTGACGGCGGTGGCGTGCTGGGTCTGCACACGACCGCCAGCAATGGATCCAGTAGATGGTTTGCCATCGATATCGATCTGCATGACGAAGACGATTTGTCCGTGACCCGTGAAGGCAATTTCGTAGCGGCCACTCGTTGGCATGAAAAACTTCAGCAGCTTGGCTTTGATCCCCTTTTGATGGATTCCAACGGTAACGGCGGATTTCATTTGCTCGTCGTGTTTGAAAGGCCAATGTCAGCAAAACTTGTACGTCGATTTATTGACCAAGTCGTGGGTGACTATGACCGACTTGGATTGGACAACGCTCCAGATATGTTTCCCGGTGGCTCTTTTGGTCCCAATGCACATGGAGGCTGGCTGAGGCTTCCTGGCCGCCACCATACCAGGCATCACTATCATCGAGTCTACAACGATGAGCCCTTTGCCGAGTCCAAATGGCTCGAAGGCCACGAAGCGATCGATCGTATCCTGGGAGTTGCCAAAGCTCCGTCAGATCTCCTTAAAAAACATGGCGTTGAGCCCGTCCGCAGTACGATCTGCCTCGATTTTGATGGGGTAATTCACTCGTATCAGTCCGGCTGGATGGGGGAGGAGATCATTCCTGATCCGCCCATTCATCGAGTCGATTTGGCGGTCAAACGGCTGCGAAAGGACTTTCGGGTCGTCGTCTACTCGGCTCGCTGTAGGTTCGCTGAGGGACGACAAGCCATTGCGGATTGGTTGGCCAAACACAATATCGAAGTCGATGATGTTTGTGAGACCAAGCCGGTGGCCCATGTCTATGTCGATGATCGAGCGGTTCGTTTTTCTGGAGATTGGGATCAAACCATCGAAGATATTTACGGTTTTAGAAAGTGAATTCGATTTTCCAATGGCGGGGCCTTGGATTCAGTTGCCATCTGAGATTTGACTACAGCACTTTACGAGTGTGTGGCCGCGATCGAAATATCGGACCGGATTTTTTTGATTCAATTCTCTATTATTCATGAGTGAATTGATGGGGATCATTCTTTCTCGTTTTCGTGCATTCCAAATGGGAAATTGTTCTAATATTTCCTTCGTTGATTCGTCTTTAATGCCGTCGCGATGCGTCTCAAATTTGGATTTGTGACGATCAATTATACACGGCAAATTTCCCTCCTCCCGATTCAGGCGTTAAACTGTTTCACTGGATGTTTCGAATTTGCAGAACCGTGAAGAGAGTTGTTATGAATCTCCATTCAGTGAATTGCCTGTGCCTTCTACTTGCCATGTTAAGTGCAAATGGTTTATTGAACGGGTTTCAACCTGCGACGATTGCATCTCCACTGGAGGACCCTCAAGAGGAAAAGCCAAAGGATGAATTTCAAATACTCATGAATCGGAATTGTCAGATCCATGCGGTGGTTTTGCTGGATAGTATTCTTTGTTTTTCGGAACCTCAGTGGGACAAAACTCTTGAGTTGATTCGTGCCCAATGGGACCCCAGTTGGAACGCAGGAATGGAAAGTATGACGCTTCGGATTTGGGGTTCGGATCGAATCAGCATGGTCAAGGAAATAGACTTTCAAGAGTTAGAGCCGTTGCTTAGTGAAAAACAGACGCAAGCCTTGGGTGAGATTGAAGTGCTTGCCGCGGTTGATTTCTTGGACCTAATGCGAGAAGACATGGTGAATGAGTTGGAGGCTCGATTGCAAGGGAGCAAGGCTGCCTTGTTTCGAATGACCGAGTTGAAGCTGGAAGAACTCAATCGTATTTGCGAAATGGAGAACAAGCAGTTGGATCTGTTGAAAGTGGCTCGGAACGGGTTGATTTCGCGAACGGTTTCACGCTGGCAAGAAACGCTTGAGAGTTATCATGCTGATCCGAACGACAAGGCAATCCAAAAAGAGGTGATGGTATTGATACGGGGCTCGCTTCTCGGTCAGTGTACCGACAACCAAGTTTGGCGACAGACGTTGAATAAAGTTTTTACGGATGAGCAGAAGGAAAAGATTCAAGCGCGAGAGTCGATGAGATCAGAAGCAACCAAAAATCAGTTTGTCAACGACATGATTGTTTTCTGGATGCTGGAGACCTGTGAACTAAAACCGGATCAATACGTTGAATTGGTGGAGTTAATTGCGGGGAATCTTAAGTTGAAGTATGGTGCCGAAATGCTGGAGGCGGAAGAACAGGTGGCTCAGATTCCCGAAGAGGACTTCCGGAAAATACTTAGCGACAAACAGTGGGATGCATTGGTGCCGACGTTGGCTCAAATGCGTGCCCAGTAGTCGATCGATGCTCCTGCATGCCGAACGTGGTGTTTTGGGAAGGTTGAGGCTCCCGCCGAAACAAATCTAAGATGCCAAGTCGGTCGGCCTGTGCATGGCTCTGCAAGATTCTTGAGCTCTGCGTGGCAGTGCACGGCTGCCCCTTCCGAAAGGAGGAGAACTGAGACACTAGATGGGACCAACTCCATTGGAGCGGGACCTTTACCCTGTCAGGCAGGTACGTGCTCCAAACCAATTCGCGAATGTGACGACATCCGTTCTTTGCGCCAATTCAGAACTGAATTCGGGTTTCAATGAACTCGGTTTCGGCAGGAGCCTCAACCTCCCGGTAAAAGTTGAACAGCACCTACAAAAAAAGGCGACCGAATGGCCGCCTTTTCAAGTTACATGTTGAATAGATTCAATTAGTTTGCGTTCCACCACCATCGTTCGGCAGTGCGATCCATAGCGATCATTCCGATTTTGCTGATCTCTGGAACGATTTCTGCGTTGGCAGCAACCGACCATGAGTCAACTTGAACACCACCTGAAGCGGTGACGATCCAGGATCGTGAAAGTTGAACAAAGCTGCATTGAGCTGGAACGGTTTGAGGAACGTTCCAAGCGGGGATGCTGACCATTTGTTCCCGGTTACCAGAAATGCTGTCCAGTGTAAGGTTGACTTGTGACAACAATCCTTCGCGTTCGATGATTGCAGCAGCGACCGACATGTCCATCAGGTTCCGCAAGTCGCGGAAAACGGGTTCTGCGTTGGCCAACTCGTCAAATCGCTCAGTCATCGCGTCTGCCCATGCTTTGGCAAACTTGTTTGACTTGCCAGCTGCCTTACGCTTTCCGTCTTTGTTGAAGTATTGTTCTTCAGTCATGGTTTTGACGCCTGTACCACGGATTTGCCACATGGTGTTGTCGTCAGTTTTCGCGACAGGCTTATAGTTGCATTCCATCCAGAATCGTGGAGCCGCCTTTGTGAAACGAGCGTCTTTTCGCCGTGCCATTTCCAGCATGCTAGGGAAATCATTGATGGGTGCTTCTTCGAGGCCCATCGACAATCGTTTCATTTTGTAGTCTGCGGCAACCAAAATTTGGGAGTAGCGAGAGTTTTTGGGAACGCCAGTCAGAGTGATTTCTTGAGGGCCGTAGGCTTCGGCAACTTGGTCAGCCAAATCAGGCTGGAAGCTGTCGAGTCGGCTGAGAAAGCGTTGCAATGAACGAGCACCCTGTTCTGTGGGGTCAATGGAAACCGATATTCCAAAGTCCTGGCGAGCATTGCCAACACTACGCAGGGCGACGATAAAGTCTTCCAAGTGAAGCACTGGAGTGCCAGAATTCTTCCCAACAACAGCGCCAAATTCGTTGACGGTCCAAGGCTCCCCTGGTCCAGCGAGAATGAGATCGTTGTTCTTTTTGTCGACGATCACATATTCAAGGCGTTGTAGTCCCGCCATGAATTGCACGTCCGCGGGTAGCGGTGTGCCATCAGCCAGACTCTTCGCAATTTGCGAGTCGAGACCCTTCAGCGATATCATTCGGAGGCCTGTTTTAAGGATGTCGTCGTCAACGACATTCATGCCCTGAATAAGCTGATTTCGAAGCTTGTTGTCCAATTGACTGGGTTCACCCGTCAATACTCCACCCGCATCAATCATGATACCGCCAACGGAACCTTGGAAAATACCAAGGTTGCCATTACCGTTGTTGTTTTGCCCGAAAACAGACTGTGTGGTGAAAATGGCCAATCCGATGGCCAACAAAAATGTGAGCTTGCCGATTCGAACCGACATATGAAACTCCTGAGAAAAAGCCTTGCCCCTGATATATCCCAAAACCTACGTTTGATCTTGCCTATACTGAATCGTCAATGCAAGACTGCAAACCTAAGCCCGAACGTTGTAAGATGTTTGTAGAAACCTACCCCACCCAAGCTTCAGACTAACTACGACCTTTTAAAAAAGCAAGAAAAACGGAGCAATTGAATGGGAAATGAGAAACGTGGCAGTCGCGGATAGCGCATAAAATATACAATGGTGACTCAAACAAAGCGCAATTCCGCAAATTCCTTCGCCTATTTGGTGATTCGAGACGGTTCCAAGTGGTCAGATGTTTTTCGGCTGATCCCCGGCAGAACCGTTACGATTGGTCGATCCCCAACGAATCAGGTCTGTATTCGTGAAGATCAGGCCAGCCGACAGCACGCCGAAATTTTCCTTACGGACGGAAAGTGGACAATTCGTGACCTGAATTCACGAAATGGGACCGCCGTCGGAGAGGATCGTCTAGTCGGAGATCGACAGCTCAAACCGGGTGATGTGATTTGGATTGCCAAAGCACAATTGGTATTTGTCCACGATTTGGCATCGGCCTACGACAAAAAACTCATTTCCCGAGCGGAAATCGGGGACGCGACTTTGGCGGGTCTGGAACTGGACGAAGAACAAGCCACGATGGTCTTCCCTCTGGAGCCTGAGACCATCACCCACCGTCGCCAACGACCGAATTTTCTGGTTGAGGACGATCCGGACGCAAATCACAATCTGCCAAAAGTCAGTCGGGCTGCAGTCAAGTTGTGTCGGCTGGCATTTGAGTTAGCCAATGAAACGACGGTGCGTGGAATTGCCAAGCTGGCACTGGACACTTTGCTTGATTCGACCCAAAGCGACGCGGGCGCGGTTTTGATGGTGCCCTCCAATGCCCCAAAAACAACGGACCCAAAGAAACTTGAGATTGTCGGGTGGCGTGCTGACCACCAGCCTGCCTACCAGCGAGTTAGCATCTTTCTAGCGGAAACAGTACTTCGCGAGGGCGAGGCCGTTCTTGCGCGAGATATTCAGGACGATAGTGCACTGGGTTTGAGAGATAGCAAAGGTGAAATACAGGCGGTCAGCGTGATTTGTGCTCCCATCCGGCTCAGTAAGCGGATTGTAGGCCTGCTGCACCATTACTCGACCAAGCCCATGTCGCTGCTGGATCCCGATCACCTGGAATTTACATTGGCGGCCGCCGAGACCGTTGGTTTGGCGCTCAGGACTCGGTACCGTGAGCAGAAACTGGTTGAGGATTTATCCAAGACTCGAACGGAGATCAACCAACTTCGTGAGCAATTGGGGGTCGCCAGCGAAATTGTGGGAAGCAGTCCTGCGATGCTTTCGGTTCATCAGCAAATTGCACGAGCGGCTCCCAGCAACGCGACCGTACTGGTTCGAGGAGAAAGCGGCGTCGGCAAAGAGCTGGTTGCGCGAGCCGTGCACTTCACAAGCCCTCGGAAAAAAGGCCCTTTCGTTTGCTTAAACTGTGCGGCCCTTTCCGAATCTTTGTTGGAAAGCGAACTGTTCGGACATGAAAAAGGAGCTTTTACAGGAGCAACCGAAAGAAAAGCCGGAAAATTCGAATCGGCTGACAAAGGAACGTTGATGCTTGACGAAATTGGCGAGATGAGCCAGTCGATCCAAGCCAAATTTCTTCGGGTACTCGAAGGTCACCCTTTCGAACGAGTTGGAGGAAGCCGAAGCATCAAGGTAAACGCTCGAGTGATTGCCGCGACCAACCGCGATCTGGAACAAGCCGTTCGCGAAGGCACATTCAGAAAAGACCTGTTCTTTCGCCTGCATGTTGTGCAGATTGATGTCCCGCCATTGCGACGTCGGCCAGAAGATGTAATCGAGTTGGCTAACTACTTTTTGCAAATGTTCAATGTCGCAACCGGAAGAAAGATTCAAGGGTTCGCCCCTGCCACCCTGCATTTGCTGGGTCGATATCGTTGGCCCGGAAACGTTCGAGAACTAAAGAATGTGGTCGAAAGAGCGGTCGTGTTGGCGCGAGAAGACATCATCCAGATGGACGACGTGCTGCTAACGAACCTCAATACGGCCAGTGAATCCCACTTGGATTTTCAAGGCTTGGCGAGTACCCAAGCCTATCAACCCATGGCGATTGCCGAACTTGAAGCCAAGCACATCGAAGCGACATTACATGAAACGGGTTGGAACAAAAGTCGAAGCGCACAAATTCTTGGAATCGAACGTTCTACACTGGATCGCAAGATCAAGAAGTATCGAATCATGAAACTGACATAAGTCCCCGCCTCCGTGGACGGATGGGTTTCCATTCTTGGATTTTACCAGTTCAAGAGCAGGTAAAACGCGATTGCCAACAGCGCAATGCCAATTCCAATGGCAAGGATGTTTTGAAGGAAACGTTTTCGCTCTTTCTTTTCTTTGGGGGCAGAATATAGCTGTACCTTCTTGCCATCTCGCTCGACGTGAACGACTCGACTATCGATTCGCTGGAATCCCCCTTCCCCATCCGGCAAAATTACATTGTGATCGTTTTCACCACGCAAGTTGCCCTGCACTTTTTCGTCAGGATCGACCGCAGTAAACTTCGGTGGCAAGCGGCAATCAATGGGGCACGTTAGTTTGTCCGTACCTGATTTGACTGAGGGTGGACCTGGAACCGTCGATTGGGAAACGCTTATTGTTGTCGAGGCATCGTCCTTTTTCGTTGAAGCTTTTGCCGTATCGATTGGCGGACTTTGACTTGTCGCGGATGACGATTTGGATTGCCCTGAGTCGATTTCGTCGAAGACAGGTTGCTTGGGGGGGCCAGATTTTCGATCAGGCGCCGCTGGAGCAGGAAGGGATTTACCCTTAGGAGAACGAGGGGGTTTCGCGGTCGCTGACTGACTCGTGGAAGTCGCGGTGGCATGAGGGTTAGGTAGCGAGATTTCCTTTTTTGGGCGAGCTTTCTTTTTTTCTGTGCGGATCGCCAATGGTTCTCCCGGTTTCGTGTTGGTTGGAATGCCCGGAGCATAAAGATCAGTCTGAGGCTCCGTCTGTTTGTTGGCTCCGATTTGAACATGCGCATTGCAGTGCGGACAAGCAACCTTAGAATTGCTCATGGATTCTGTGATGCCGAACTTGTTATTGCACTGCGGACATTTAAAGGCACTTGGCCTTGTTTTGGCAGGGGCGGGATTTTGTTTTGTCTCGCTCTTGGGGATTAGCACCGATTGTTTGCAATTCGGGCAACTTACCAATCGCCCTGCGTGTTTGGGCATGATTTGAAAGCTAGACGAGCAATCTGGACATTGAAATGCACTCATGAGCCGCAACCTAACCTGAAGTATTGTAGATTCGGTCGCCAGCGTCTCCCAACCCGGGAACAATGTATTTGTCTTCGTTCAAACATTCGTCAATGACACAAGTATGAATTTCGACTTCCGGAAATTCCTTTTCAATATGTGAGATCCCTTCCGGGGCCGAGATGATGGACAGCATCTTGATTGACGGTACACCCCAGTCCTTTAGTGCTGAAATCGCCATCGCTGCGGAGCCCCCAGTCGCGAGCATAGGATCGAGTACAAATGCCATTTTGACGGGAGAGCCTTCGGGGAGTTTGCTGTAATAGTGAACGGGAGTCGCAGTCGCTTCATCACGATAAACGCCTAGATGCCAGACCTGCGCGGTGGGGATCAACGTCAACATCGGGTCGACCATTCCGATTCCCGCTCGCATGATTGGAACCAATCCAATTTGATTGAGTAGTTTGTGGCCACTCATTTTTTTGATTGGCGTTTCAATCAAGTGGTCTGTTAATTCTAGATCACGAGTCGCGGCAAAAGCCAATAAAATGGAAAGTCGATTCACCGAAGAGCGGAATTCGCTACAGCTTGTCGAGCGATCTCGCAAAGTCGTCAGATGACAGGAAACGAGAGGGTGGGACAGTTGGTGAGTATTGCTCATGTTTCTAGGTTTACCGATAGTTTTTGGTCTTTGCGTGCAGAAGGGCGTTCGGCATGGGGTTCTTTATGACGAGCCAGTCTTTGCGGGGTGAGGCGGAGGTTCTTTGGCGATTTTCCATCCAACGCCAGTGAAACAATTTAGGTTGAAAGCAACAGCCTGTTCAACCCACCGTTTTTTTGCGTCTCATCATCCACATCCACAATATCACCGCAAAGAACGGTACGAAGGTAGCGATCAAAAGGGCGGTTCCGAACCATTCTTGATCCTTTGCGGCACTGCCAAGAACGCAGTAGGCAAATGCCAGGAGAAGATTGGAAACTAGTATCGGGGGCCAGAACCGTTTCAGTTCCATTCTATAAAGGCCGACGTAGAGAACGCTTGCTTCGGCAAGGACAGGCAAAGCTCGGCATATCGCCAATGCCCATGGCCCCATCTGATTGATCATTTGTGCCGTTTCACCCAATCGTTGTTCACTGGAATACTTGACGGCGAAGGGTCTTCCAAAATACAAGGAAAGGTAATATCCGAGTCCCGCGGACAAATTGAGGCCAACCCAGCAGATTAACGTTGCCAGAAAGCCACCAAATACCCCGCCCGAAACCGTGCAAATGATGGTGCTTGGAAGCGGCAGGACGATGTCCACCACCAACAGCGTTACTACAACGATCCCAAAAACTACCGGCTGGTCCTGAAACATTGTGCCCTGCCGCAATTGCTCTGCCCAGGGCTCGAGGTAACCGGATAAAATAAAGAACGGAATCAGGGGCACTAGTAACACCCCGATGATGATCCGTCCGGTTTTCCATAGATCGTTCAATTGATGATTTCTTTTTTCGGCCGCAGACTTGCCTCGAGCTCCAGACATTATCTTATCCTTTGCGTTGTCATTTTGTCTGTGGCTATTTGGGGCTGTAAGCGAAAATCCGTTGACAACCCCCCCGAGGCCGTGATTCGAGGTGGATCGATGGTTCCTGCCTTCTTGGGCGATCATTATTTGATTGATTGCGCGGATTGTGGGATTTCATTTTCGGTTGATGCTGAGAATATTCCCGACCATCAAGAGGCAACCTGCCCAAATTGCGGCTTTCAAGGAAACTCTTATCAGAATCTGAAACGGCAGCCGGCGACTCCAATCACACTCAATACGAATTTTGACGATTTGGCGCGATGGGATGTCGTCGCATTTCAATTTTCCGGTTCCACCAAGTACGGAGTAAAGAGAATCGTGGGGCTTCCAGGAGAATCGATTCAAATCCGAAACGGAGATGTTTGGGTCAATGGAATTCTTGCCAGTCGGGATTGGGCGACCAAGAACCAAATGAAAATTCTAAGTTTCGATTCGGAGTTTTTGCGAGAGTCAAAGTCCGGCGACGTTGAACGTTTGATTTTCCAAGGTCTTTGGAAGAAAAACGGAATGACGTTCCGACTCGACTCGAATGAGAAAGGCTCGGCTTGGGTATTCTACCAGCCAATCATTAGTTTCCGTGGAGCCGAAAACCGAATGCCAACACCCTTGATCCGGGACAACTACGCATTCAACCAAAGCAATAGTCGCAGCAAGCTAAACTCGGTTGATCAGTTGCTCGTCGAACTTGAATTGAACGTTGCTGCGGGTAACCGAGTTGCCCTTTTTATACCCCAAGTGGATCGAGTGGTCGGGTTTTGGCTTAATACGTCGGACAATTGCGTTTCCATCTATGATGAGAATCAATTGCTTGCCAACTCAAGTTTTTCGGCTACGAACGGTTGGTTTAAACTTTCGGTATCGACGATCGATGATGATTTACAGTTGTTCATCGATGATCAGTTAGTTTGTGAGTCACTTGGGACCAGTCTTGGGAATCTGATTGATGGAGTCCCCCAGTTGCCTGAAAAATTTGTTGGAAAGTATCCTGTTTGTCTATACGGTGACGCCGGTATCATGGGTGGATCGTTGAAAGTGCGAGGCTTGAAAATTTTTCGAGACGTCTTTTATACCGATCGCGGAGAGGGAAATTTCCAACTTAAGGAGGACGAGTTCCTGGTGTTGGGAGACAATAGTCCCGTGTCAGTCGACAGCCGCACGTGGGCGAAGTCCGAGATTGCTAGAGATCAAATCATTGGGAAAGTGAAAGGAACTTCGTCGGGGCAGAATTAAGCCGACCAATGCGTTTTTAGTCCGCGAGACAATGCCTCGTGATTTACCCTTCAAACGCACTCTGCGAGGGATTTTGTTGGCGTTTAAGGAGTGCGAAGCAGCCATTTTCGCTTCTTGCGAACGCTTTTCTGGGGCCTGGGATTCTTTTCCGCTTCGGGGGCGACAAAAAACTGATGATCCATGGGGAAAACGAGGAATAGTCAGCGTATGAGCCTGAAGCAAATCTCGCTACAATGACGTGGATTCTAATGAGGAAAAAATGGCACGACAAAAATCTCGCAAACCGTTCCCAACTGCAACCCGTCGAGCTGAGGTTGAGATCCCCAGCTATATCAGCAATGAACGCAGCGGCGTTTTTGGCTTTCTCAGCGACCGCGGAGTCCGCGAAACCATCGAGTCGATTGTGGTTGCGGTTATCTTGGCCCTCTTGTTTCGCACCTTCGAGGCGGAGGCGTTCGTGATTCCGACGGGCTCCATGGCACCGTCATTGCAAGGCCAACATCGTGATATCAATTGCGACCAATGCGGCTACCTCTATCAGACTGGGGCAAGTGGAGAAAGTTCAACGGCGTTACCCAATAATCGCACTGCCATTACGCACTCGTTTTGCCCGATCTGCAGATTCAAGACTGCGATGAATTCGACCGATTGGGACCATACGTCCAATAACGGCGATCGAATTTTGGTCAACAAATTCGTTTATGATTTTTCTGAGCCAAAGCGATTTGATGTGATCGTTTTCAAAAATCCGAACAATGGAAAACAAAATTACATCAAACGCTTGATTGGATTGCCGGGTGAGCTGCTCGTGATCGAAAACGGAGATATTTTTCGAGTTGTCAATTCGAATCCTGGCGCGTTTGAAATGGAAATCATCCGCAAGCCTTCTGATAAATTGCGTTCTATGATGCAATTGGTCGACGATACCCACTTTATTCCTCAGCAAATGCACGATGCTGGATGGCCACTGAGATGGCAGCACTGGGACCGCCAGGACGGCGGAGCAGGCTGGGACGTCATACTCAACTCGACAAATCCGAATTACTTGGTAGATGCAGGATCCACGACGGCTTGGTTGAAGTATCGAAATTTGGTGCCGGTCAATCGTCCCACCTACTCGAGGTCAGGTGCGCAGGATGAAAAAAACGATTGGGATGAAATCGAGAATGGGAGATTGCCTGACCGGATGGAATCCGTGTCACCATTGGGATCACTCATCACGGACTACTATTGTTACAACAATCGTATTTTAAAGAGTATGAGTAGGGCTCGAATTGGCGGAGGACAAGAGCGCTATGAACCAAGCATGGCAATGCATTGGGTCGGTGATTTGGGAGTTGAATGTTGGACTCAAGTAAAATCTGATACCGGAAAATTAAAGCTTCAGTTGGTCGAAGGTGGTGCCAAATTCACTTGTACGATTGATGTAAAAACAGGTGAAGCCAAACTCAGTTGCGATCAATCAACCGTTCAGTTTGTCGATGCCGATGGCAATGCAATCGCCGAACCCGTGGCCAAATCTACGTTGAGCGGAGCGGGGAGTTATCGGATCATGTTTGCTAATGTTGACGATCAAATCCATTTGGCGATCAACAATAGGTTCGTGAAATTTGACGCTGCTACCTACAATCGCTCTGATAAAACAAGCCCTCGTACCTTTCCCGGTGACCCAACGAATCTTGGTGATGCTGAGCCGATTGGGGTCGGAGCGGAGAACTTGGAAATCGAGATTACTCGGTTGAAGGTCCTGCGCGACATTTATTATTCATCACCAGTTGGGATGGATCGGAACTTCATCGAAGATGAAACCAGATACGGTGTTGGTGAAAATGTTGCTAGTTCAAAACGATCCATGAGGCGAATCGAAAAGGCTTGGACGTGGTTTGAGAACCCAAGTCTTTGGGAATCTGAATTGGCAAAAGAATACTTTGAAAGTCGTTTCCGTGAGAATCCATATATCTTCACGTTGAACGAAGATCAATTTCTGCCGATGGGAGACAACAGCCCTTCCAGTTTGGATGGACGTGTATGGAGCGGGCCGAAAAATGTTGAGCGTGATATGTTGATTGGAAGAGCTCTGTTCATTTACTGGCCTCACGCACTGAATTCACCAGTGCCCTATTTCCCAAACTTCGAAAAAATGAAGTTTATCCGATAACGTAGTTTGAATGTTCGTTTTTTGAGTCCACGGAGGTTCTCATGCCCATTCTATCTGTAGACGGCTTGGTCAAATCTTACGGTCGTCGTCGAGTGGTCGACGGCGTGTCGCTTCAGGTTGATACGGGTGAGATTGTCGGGCTGCTGGGACCCAACGGCGCAGGAAAGACAACAACATTTCGAATGATTTGCGGAATGGTGCGCCCCGATAAAGGTGAAGTCTTTTTGCGCGAAGAGAACGTGACCCGCTGGCCGATGTACATTCGTGCAAAAGAAGGGGGCATGGGCTATCTGCCGCAGCAATCAAGTGTTTTTGGAAAACTCTCCGCAGAGGATAATTTGTTGGGGATTATGCAATTGCTTGAATTTTCTAAGGCTGAACAAAAAGAGCGTTGCGAGAGCCTTCTCGAGCAATTCAAAATCACCCATATTCGAAAAACTGCTGCAGGACGCCTTTCGGGCGGCGAACGGAGACGCCTGGAGATTGCCAGGTGTCTCGTTTCCGATCCGGAAATAATCATGCTCGATGAACCCTTCGCAGGGATCGATCCGGTAACTGTACAGAATATTCAAGTCGTGATACGTGATTTGGCAGATCGCGGAATTGCGATTCTAATTACCGACCATGCTGCGCGAGAGATCTTACAAATCACCGATCGAACCTACGTTGTTAGCGAAGGCAAAATCTTGATCAGTGGAACCACAGACGAAATCGTTCAGCATGAAGAAGTTAAGACTAAGTATTTAGGCGATATTCAACTTCAAGGTTCCGTGGGTTCATCTTTTAGCGGTCCCAAGATTCAGTTCACGAAGAAGGAGCCTGCGAAACCTCGCCCTGCTGCAGTCGTTAGGCGGTCGCCATTTCGAAAAACTGATTTGTAAATCAAGCAAATCTATTTTCGGGGAATTTAGCGAAACATCAGCCATAGGATGATACCGGCAATGACCAGATGTAGGCCGGTAATTGAGAAAGTGATGGCTCTAAACATCTTCTTTTGAGTTTTGTGTCGGAAAATTTCTTGCCCAGCAATTGCACCCGGCCAACCGCCAAATAGCTCCAGCAGATGTAGCGTCTTTTCTGGGACTCGGTTGGCCTGTTTTTGAGCGGCACGTTTGTCCCATCCGTACACAAAGAATGTGAAAAAACTCATCACAAGAGTGACTGCCAAGTAGATTTTAAAAAGTAACATACATCAAAGCCCTTCACCGCGAACGTTCACGAATCGTGTCCGGCTGAGACCGGAACTGTCTTTACTTATTGGTGTTAAATTGCCTCCGCCATGACCTGCACGAATCGAAGTTTGTTCCAGGGATCTTCTCACGACTCGAATAAGGCAAACTGGCGACTTAGTTTTGCTAGGTTTAACCTAATCCTTGATGGCCAGTGATTTTCCGGCACAACACAAATATCGACTATCTCGAAGACTGGGTAGATTGTCTTTCGTAAATCGGCAATGTCCTATACTCAAGAGCCAGTGCCAAGAGTGAAAAGGCGGTTGTGTAAGTCGGAGTTTGATAGGTACTGGTAAACCCCATCTTGTTTTTCGGGATGATGCTACCGTCCTCTAGCTGCATTTCACCCACGAGATTTCTTTGATTGACATGCCATTTTCGCCAGCTTTCCATGTCGACTTGAAACAATGCTTGCGCCATGTAGTATCGCGAATAGAATGGATGTTGTTGATCAACAAAACGAAGATCCATCGCGATAAATTTGGGAATCTTTTGGAATTCATCCCAATGAGTCCGCTTGCCAATCGTCATGACCAATGCTGAGATTGCCGATCGCGTTTCAGGCGTTGCCCATTGCATCGATTGGGCGTAGCCTGTTTGGCCATCCATTGTCATGGTGCGAAAGTACTCAAGTGCTTGATCAATGACGGTGTCCGGGATTTTGATCCCTGCGTTTCGTACTCCCAGTAGGCCCATTAGAACGGCTCCAGAGACCGAAGTGTCGGCTCGCGTGCCTTCGTTGTTTCTTTGATTTTTCGGCCCGTAGGTCCAGGCGTTGTAGGCGTTGTTTTTTTGGCCTGCCATGGCGCAGCCCACGGCCAGCTCAAGAGCTTTGGCTATAGTTGGCTTTCTGACGAGCCCTTCCGGGAATTTGATCCGGGTTTCATCAATGATGCCATAGGCTTCAGATAGTGCGAGCATCGCAAACCCGTGCTCATACATGTTCTTGCCGATGTATCCCGATTTTGGATTTTGAGTCAGCAAGAGCGCCCGCACTGCATTCCGGACATTTCGAGAATACTTGCCAAAGTTTGGATCTTCGCCCGATGCCAGAAAACACATCAGTGACAAAGCGGTTTCGCCGTTGGTCGCGCCTTCACCTTGAGGGTCGGCGCCACTCCCGTAACCGCCAATCACTAATTTTCCTGACCAAGTTCCGTCAGGTTTTTGATTGGCCGCGAGATAAGCTAAGCCTCTGTCAAAGATCTGCCGCGTCTGGAAGTCGATACCTTCTTGACCTTCGACCGGGCCCTCAAAATTAGGCAACGTCTGCGCCTGCACAATGGATGAATGCAGCACCAAGGAAAAAAAGAGCAAGAGGATGTAAACGTGTTTCGCCATCAAATAACTCCCAAAAACGCTGGATACAATCCAACTCTGCTGCCACATTCCAATAACACTCTAGTGGTTTGTCAAAGCTAAAAATTGGAGCTGGCGACATTAGCCGTTTTGGCGCTAGCCACGGTTTTTGTTTGCTCAACCGCGGCTAGCGCCGAAACGGCTAATCCCAAAATTAAGCTCTGACAGACCAATTGGGTGCACGTCAAAGTTCCAAACGAAACATCGCCTGATTAGTTATGCGACAAAGATCCAAAAAGCTGTCAACGAATTCGGCAGAAGTCGCAAAATGGATGCAAATGAAAAGAAACAACCACAAAATTGTGAGCTGTTTCTTTTGTGAATTGAGCGGCATACGCCTGCTACAGTCACAGATTTTTGGTTTTTTTCAAATTTCGCGATTGAGGTGACCTGACTCCCGCCGACGGAAGTCTGACCAGTCGACCCTATTCGGTTCTCGTCAACTCGCATCATTGTCGGACCTCAAAATGAAATCCGCTTTTTACGACCAGCGATTGAACTTAGTTTTTACCTAAAAAGGAACGTCGCCATCGTCAAACTCGGCGTTGGCTTCTGCGAACGGGTCAACGTCAGCTGCCTCAGGGCCGGAATCGGCTTTGGCGCCAGCTCCGGTCAGTACTCGGAAATTGATTCCTTCGACGTTGACGAAGTATTTGACCTCTGCACTGGGGTCCTTTTGCCATTTACGTCCGCTCAAACGATAGGTGACTTCGATTTCGTCGCCGACTTTCAGCTCGTCAACCGCGTCGCAATTGTCCTGGATAAACTCAACAGGAACATAATTCGTAAATCTTGGGCTTTCTTGCGCCAAAACAACGAGACGCTTACGAAACCCTTTTTGACCATATGCTTTGGTCTCTTCGATTACTTCGATTGCCCCTCGCACTTTACTGTCACTCATCTCTGACCCCATATCTTATTCCTTGATTTTCATTTGAACTCAGTATTCTACGTATCTAGGATTATTCGGAGAAGTCGTCGCTAAAGAAGTTTTTTTTAGGAAAATAAATATGGCCAAACATGCCAAAATTGGACTGGTCGCCCAAAGTTGGTGCTAGTTCCCCAATTCATGGTTTTTCAGGTTTGCGGGACTCACAGGCAATTCCTAACAAAAACCTGTCCCCAACAAAACTCGCTATGTTCTAAAATGCAAATAAACTCGCCAGTTTCCCACGTCGGGCAGGCTCCTTCGACATTAGCCAAATTTTTTTTAGTCTACCCCCTGATCGCGATGGAATAATCTGTACATAATGGATCTGACTACTGGGAGAAGGTTCTCCCTTACAATAAATTGTTTTGTTGCATCAGGAGACACTAAAATGCAAAGATTCTTTCTACTTGCTGCATGTGCGGCTTTGTTCCTAGTTGGTTGTGGCGATGCTAAAGATAAGGCCAAAGATGCTGTTGATAAGGGTGCTGATAAAGCAAAAGAAGTTATCGACAAGTAATCGGCCTGGCCATAGTAAGGCGGGATTTCCCGGCTTGTTTGATCCAAACTGAAAAAAACTCCGATCGATTTGATCGGAGTTTTTTTATGCGCGGGAATTCCAATTTGGTCAGAGCCGAGTCACTTACTGGCCTATAAACTGAAAATCACTTGAAGTTTGACCATCAAAGGTTCCATTTCACGGCGGAGTCGATTGAAGGAGTTGCGATCCGTTGCAGCACATTGGCTAATCAACTGTTTCATTTCGACCCAGTGGTCGACAATTTTCCTTAAGTCGTTGTTTAGATCCTGCTGTCGACGGCCCATTACGAGAGATTGATGACAAGCATGGATTGCGTCATGCAGACCCAGGCTGCGATTGTCAAATTCTGTTCGGAATACCCGATCATAGCCACGATTCTGAAGGACGTTTTGAGTTCCGATCAGACGGATTTCTGTTGAAAGCTGGTCGAGTTGGGCGGTCAAATGGATCAACTCCTGTTGGGTAATCACAGGCCCCTGCCCCATCAACTGATTGAGTGAACGCATCGCGTCATTGATTTCACGCAATCGTTGGACGACGCTTGGCTGTTGTATCGGTTGGCAATGTTGCATTAAATTTTGCCACTGAACGTTGAAAAGCTGATAATCCCAAATCCAACTTTCCAATCCGCCTTCAAGGGAGGCCGAAAAGGTATCACATCGACGACGAAATTCTCTAGCAGAGTTCATGACCTGCCCCGGATTCTCACAGGCGAGCAAATCGTCCAAGGAGATGTTTTTGAAAAGTTTGTCAATGTCCGAGTCGATACCTCGCGTTACGTCTAGAACGTACTCAGCATCCATTTGAACGGGTAACCAAAGTTGTTCGTGGATGGATTGACCGATCGCTTCGATTTCCTGAATGTCTCTGCGAATTCTCTCGGTTTGAAGTGGGCGGATTTTTCGAACGAATCGCCGCCAGTCTTTGACGGAATCTTGATAGACAGAAACGATGGAGTCGTAGGGTTCACGCTCGATCGCCGCGGATGCCTGATTGAATTTCGTCGAAAGTCTCTGCCCTTGTTCTATAAGATCAGGAACCCGATTGTCATTTCGATTGTCGTAGTAAAGATCTTGAAGCAGATGCTGGAAGCTCAAATTCAAAGCCGAAGTTAACCGAACCAACTCAGCCCGATTCAACGTAGGCTGAATTCCAAGGCATTTGCACATTTCGTCGCCGTAGGATTGAAGTTGATCAACGAACTTCAAACATCCGCTTTCGATTCCTGGAGTCTGCCTGACGCGGTGAACCAGAAGTCTCCAGTTTTGGTCGAGTTGACGGTACTCTCGAGTGATATCTCGGTGGTCTGTAATTCGGTTGGCATAATTCGCTAGGGCATCGCTTTGCGCCTTTACCTGCATGGCGTCCGCAAGTAACGCGCCTGCTTGGGGTGAGTCGTACTGGGCGAGTTGGAGGCCACGCACTAATTCATCGCATTGAACTGAGAATTGCCCCAAGGCCTGTCTCATCTGTTGCAACTCCCGTGTACCACCAATAGGGGCGCCCGGTCGGACTTGTCCTTGGCCCGGTATGATTTGTTGCGGGTTGTCGTGATCGTGATCCAGTTGGGATTCGATCAGGGTCTGAAGAAGTCCACCTATAAATTCACGTCGTTGTTGGCGATCGCGAACTTGTGCGACGACGTTGGAACTGAAAAGAAAAAGAACGATGCCGACCAAAAGAAATCGCTTGGACATCTATTTACCCTTGCGTTGAGGAAAAGAATGGACTCAGGGCAGTGTTTGTAGAAACAAAAAAATGGCGGAAGTGCATGGGAATCGAACCCACCAACCGCATGATTTCCATACGGCCCGACGGTTTTGAAGACCGTGCCCGGCACCAGCCGTGGATCCACTTCCATACCAATTTTGCTTCTTTGGATCACCTCTATTTATACACCGCAACCCTGAACCAGCGTATGGGGTGTTTTGGTTTTTCTAAATTCGTTCCTCAACGGAATTAAAACATTCATCGGTCTTCAAACACTTGGGCTTGAAAAACTAAGCCTGAAATCTCTCACCCTGGATGAATTTGTGACCTAAGTTTTAGATGCTAAATCTTTACTTGATGGGGCTTCCCGTTGTCGACTGTACAACCGTTACATCCAGACGTCAGTGTGCTGGACGTTGCCGAATTCACTAATTTCCAGTCATTTCGTCTGGCGGTTCAGTCCAATCCCAAACCCTCACTTTTGTTAGTTGAAGAGGACAGTTTACCCTATGTTTTTTCCTGGCTCAGTGAGAAAGATGATGTTTGTCTAAGCAGCAGCCCTCAGGCACTGATTGTTCATCGTGTGAATTCACTGTGTCAAAAATCTCGTCAAATGCGGGATGCATTGACGCAACTTATGGCACGTCAGCCCTTTGACCGCGTTCTATGTGAAGTTTGTCTGGAATCTAACGCTTCCAACCCGGTATCTTTGCTGCTTTGTGATTTGGACAATTTCAAAAAAATTAACGACCAGTACGGACATTCGGTCGGAGATCAGGTCATCTGTGTAGTTGCTCAACTGCTGACAACGCATTGCACCCAGGCAGCGGCCATCGGTCGAACTGGCGGAGCGCTGTTTGGCGTCTTGCTGGAATGCAATGCTCATGCGGCAATGGCAATCGCCGAAGCGATAAGACAGCAATTTCAATCGGCAATCGTTCCGCAGGACGTCCCCATTAGCGGAAGTGTCGGAATCGCGTCAACGGATGAACCGATGGACGGCCATGAATTAATGCAACGAGCAGACCAGGCTCTGTACACTGCAAAAGCTAACGGTCGAAATTGTTGTGTCAGCTTCGACGAAATGCAGGCAAGTTCTTGGGCATCAGGGAACGATGTTGAGGTCGTTGGATTGGAAAACCAGGCACGAGTGTTAGCTGAACGTGTTGCCAACGTGATTACGATGAGAAGTCGCCGGCTCGTGTCCTCTGCTCGAAGAGAAGCTGACATCGACGGATTGACCGGTTGCTTCAATCGTAGATATCTGGACCGCCAAATGGAGGCCGAGTTTGAACGACGTGAACGTCAACCACTTTCAGTCGCTTTTCTGGACCTAGATCACTTTGGGCAAGTCAACAAAGATTTTGGCTGGCCGACAGGGGACAAGATCTTGATCGAGGTCTGTGAAACGATACGCCGAAGTATCCGCGCTACCGATTGGATAGGCAGGTACGGGGGCGAGGAGTTTTTCCTGGTCATGCCTGGTACGACAATGGAGTCGGGCATCGTCGCGTTGCAACGAATTCGAGACTCTGTGGCCATTTCAGAGTTCTTTTCGACATGCAATCAACTTGTGCCGATGACCTTAAGCGTTGGAGCAACCGAAGCATGGGAGACTGACCAAAACTATCTGGAGTTGATTGAACGCGCATGTCAGATGACGTTGCGAGCTAAGCAGGACGGCCGGAACCAGATTAAGCTTGCAGAGAACTAATCCGTGTCTCGTCCAATTTTCGCTTTGCATCATCATCGCCAAACACTGCGTGTCGTTTGATTTTAGCGAACACGGAGCGCAATCCATCGGCCAAGGGACTCATATCATAAGAAACGCATGGCGTTACCTGTTGCCAGGTGGTTGAGTCGCCTCGCAGGGTTGAGCTACCGATGAACCCGCAAGTCGAAGGTGTGACTAAGTTTAAGATCTATTTCTGATCTGGGTCGTCGAAATTTATTGACTCTTTGGCATAAGCCTCAACTTCGAATGGATTGTCTCGATAGGGATCTCGCTTGATGATCCACATGTACAGCGAGCTGAGGAAGTAGGCGGGTAGAAAAATTGGGCCCCAACGTTCGTATTGCTTGACGTGCACATGCTCATGATTTCTCGCCGCTTTAAGACAACGGAGGTCTCTTCCCATGATGGTGTGTCCCAGTGTCATGGCGGCGGCGTTAATAGGCAGTCGTTTTAAGAGCCAGGTCACAGCGCCTCCATGAAATTCAAGCACCCCTCGTTCTTTTTGGACTTTTCCACCAGTCACCATTCCCAGCAGCCCAATGCTCAAACCAATTAGGCTGTTGGGACTGGCCCATATCATTTGAAGTATCTTGAATACGATTTGCACGGAGAATTCGTTTGAATGAGTTAGGTAAATAAGCATGCAAGCAGATGTGATTATCCGAATGGATTGTAAGGCCATTGTCGGGGACCATACAATCCGAACTGTGGATGTAACTCGTTATCTGCGTTGTGGTTACGCCAAAATGTCTTGTTTTGTGAGGTTAAAAAAACGTCACCTGCCAAAAGGTCGGTTTCCGATAGGTAAAATACCTTCGAAACTCAGAACTCAAAGTTCTGTCGCGTTCAAATGCATGTCTGTTGCAATACCCTTAGTTTCGAATGAAACCGATTCGTGCCATCCGTCGTTTTCCTTTGCGATGGCTGCGATGTATCATCTTTGAAATGGAGTTCAAATGAAGATCGCAATGCAAAAATACTTACTACTGGCCCTCATCCTTTTTACCTGGGGAGTTCCAGTATCTGTTTCGGCGTTTAATAGTGATCCGAAAAATGACTTGGAGAAGATGCGGGAGATTGAACGCAAAGTTCAAAATACCGTAGCCAAGAACATGGAAAGCTGTGTGGCGATTACCGACGGCGTTGGCTTTGGTAGTGGTGTCGTCGTAAGTGATGATGGATTGATTTTGACCGCTGGTCATGTAATGGGAGAAGGCGCTGAAGGTCGAGAATACGAAGTGATTTTCGCCAGTGGACGAACGGCAAAAGCGAGGGGACTGGGCAAAAA
>CBDDAC010000017.1:0-103486 GCA_965224765.1 Mariniblastus sp. | reverse complement strand
TCTACAAAATGAAATCGCGCGGCCTCAATCGTACTTAGTTCAACCAGCCCTTTTTTGTTCCACAAAGTGTTTTCAACATCTGTGTACGAACATAGGGGATGACCGGCAGCCAAGGCAGTGCAAGATTTCGAGCGTTCCCTTTCACACGGCCGTGAGATTGAAAAAACGGCGTCAACATTCTCGTCAACTGCTGGTAGTAGCGCAACTTCCTCTTTCGCAATCGATTGTACTTTTTGCTGGCACGTTCAAAGTCGCCCACTTCATTCAAACAGTTTGAAAAACACTCGGCATCCTCCAGGCCCAAATTCACCCCCTGCCCCAAATGTGGACTGGTCGCATGAGCCGCGTCACCCATGAATACGATTCGATTGCCAACATAGGACTTCATGGTCACATGCCGGTAGCCGGAAAAGGTAAACCGTTCGAAACCATCTTCTGCGTTCAAAATCGATTCGGATTCCGGGCAAAGCTTGACTGCCTGCTCACGCCAAGATTCAAAATCGGAATTTCTCAATGCCTTGTATTGGTTCGCGGGTAAGCCCCAGAAGTAACTGCATTCACCCATCCCAATTGGCAACAATCCAACCAGATTGGTTGTGCCCTTTACTAACTGGTAAAGCTCATTCGGCTGAAAATCTGACTTCCCTGTCATCCACAATGCAGCGAAATCATATTCAAGGACTTTAGATTTCAGTGGGCTCATTTCGCGAAGATGTGACCGAGAACCGTCTGCACAAATCAAAAAGTCAAACTCGCCATGTGATACTCCGATTTCATCCTTCTTCGTCACAAGGCGAATTCGCGAGTCATTATTCGTTGAATCGAGCCTTTGATAATCGATAACTCGAGCACCGTTTACTACTTTCGTTCCAACCTCCTGGCAAGCTTCGAACAGCAGTTGAAAGAGCCGTCCTCGATGCACGCCATACGCACACAAATCATTGCCAAGCACGTTGTATCTCAGCTGCACCAACCTTTTGCCGCAACTTCGCATAGCCGTCATACCGTCAAGTCGTTGAGAGGTTGACGCAATCTCGTCGAGTAATCCCATTCGCTCCATCACGAATTGACCGCTTGGCTGAAGCATGATCCCCGCGCCAACTGGCCCACACTTACGAGCCTGTTCAAAGATGGTTACGTCGTGACCAGCTTTTGAAAGGAAGAACGCTGCGGCGGCACCCGTAATTCCACAACCAGAGATGGCGATTTTCATCAGTCAGGACACCGAACAAATTTACGAGGCAAATCGGAAGCAAAACAGCGAGGACTTCAGCAAGCGATTTATAACGGCTCCGCCTTCCATATGTGACTGGGCACTGAACAGGAGTTGGTGGTTTAAGGGGAAAGATTTTCATGCGAAAGGATGCGATGAATTGTTTCGGCGGGAGCCTCAACCTCCCAAAAACGTAGACGTGAAGGCAAGATTTCCATGTGAAAGGAAGCGATTGAGTGTGACGCAAACAACAATCCTTCCTGTTACAATCGTTTGCATTGCATTCAACACAGGCATTGTTACGATCAATTCGTTAGCAACCGATCGAATACTAACAGAGTTTCATTTCCCACTTTCATCGCCAAGCTGCTTCCGTGCGGCCAACGGAGATTACGATGCTTGACCCATCAACCTCTTTCCTACGTTTCGCTTTCCCAAGGTGGATAAGTTTTTCACTAATCGCCGTTGTGGTCGGGCTCTTCAGCTGGAATATCGCCGCCGCCCAATACCCTGAAGCCGATACCGTTCTTCTCGATGGAAACATCGTAACGATGGATCAATCACGACCGAATGCCGAGGCAATTGCCATCAAGTCGGATCGAATTCTAGCGGTAGGCAGTACCGACTCAATCAAGAATTACATTGGTGTCTCGACCCAAGTCATTGATCTCCAAGGCCGCTTCACAATGCCCGGTTTCATTGAGGGTCATGCCCATTTCGTGGGTCTTGGACAATCCATGATGATGCTCAACTTGACCCAAGCAAAAACCTGGGACGACGTGGTCAAACAAGTTGAAGAAGCAGCAAAAGTCGCCCCCGCTGGCGAGTGGATCATTGGACGAGGTTGGCATCAATCTAAATGGGACCAGCCTCCACAACCCAACGTGGACGGGTATCCGACCGACGAAGCAATTAGCAAAGTCTCACCCAACAATCCCGTCATGTTAACTCATGCCAGTGGACATATGAGCTTTGCAAATGGTTACGCAATGCAACTGGCGGAAGTCGATAAAAACACGCAAAATCCGAGCGGCGGAGAAGTCCTCAAGGATTCGACAGGCAAGCCAACTGGGGTCTTTCGAGAAACCGCGATGGGTTTAATTGCTCGAGTTCGTTCTCGCGATGCCGCCACCGTGTCCCAAGAAAAGCAACTTGAGCTTTCCTTACTTGCAATCGAGTTGGCTTCCAATAAGTGCCTAAAAAACGGCATCACCAGTTTTCAGGACGCCGGTTCTACGTTCTCCACCATCGACACCTTACGCTATGCCGCCGACGAAAAAAGACTGGGAGTCCGACTCTGGGTAATGGTTCGTGACTCGAATGAGCGAATGTCACTCCTTCTCCCTCGATACAAAATGATTGGATATGGTGAAGACTTCCTGACAGTACGAGCCCTGAAACGCAGTATCGACGGTGCACTCGGACCCCACGGTGCATGGTTGCTTTCGCCTTACTCCGATATGCCAACCAGCACCGGTCTCAACACAGCCACAGTACCTTCGGTCACTCAAACCGCGAAACTCGCAATCCAGTTCGATTACCAGATGTGTGTCCATGCAATTGGTGACCGAGCCAACCGAGAAGTGCTCGACATTTATGAAAAATTGTTCGATGAAACTCCCTCGTTGATTCCACGCCGATGGCGAATTGAGCACGCACAACATCTGGATCCAGCGGACATCCCTCGATTTGGAAAGATGAACATCATCGCCTCGATGCAAGGCGTTCATTGCACCTCGGACGCAGTATTTGTCCCGACTCGTTTGGGCATGAAACGCAGCAAGGAGGGCGCCTACGTTTGGCAAAGCCTTCTCAAGGCAGGTGCAATTGTGACCAACGGCTCCGATGCTCCCGTCGAAAACGTCGACCCAATCGCGTCCTTCTACGCAACGGTGACTCGGCAACTGGCAGAGGGAGTTACCTTCTTTCCCGAAGAAGCATTGACTCGTGAACAGGCGCTGCGGTCGTACACCATCGATTGCGCCTACGCAGCCTTTGAAGAAACGCAGAAGGGTAGTTTGGTCCCTGGAAAACTTGCCGACATCGTCGTCCTCTCCAACGATCTGATCAATTGCCCCGACAATGAAATCAAGGACACTGAGGTTCTCTACACGATCGTTGGCGGCAAAATCAAATATCGTAAAACGACGAAAGACAAAGAACCACAGCGATAGTTGGGCTGACCGCAATCGTCAAGTCGTTACTTATCAAGTTCCGGCTTGCAATAGCTCAGTGCCAACAGCGAATAACTTGTTACAAGGTTTTTATCGCCTTCGAACCATCGGTCTTGCTCGTTGGCCCACGCGCCATCAGAGAGTTGCTTTTTTGCCAACTCAACGATCAAATCAGCTCGCCAATTATGGACATCGCCATTGCCGTCAGTCAAAGTCCGTTCGCCGAGTACGTGGAGTGCTTTGGCAAATACATGATAGTAGTAATAGAGTCCCTGCGTCCCCATACCAGGATTCGTTTCTAAATCGTAGTGTCGTTGAATCCAATCGAACGCGGCTTGGACTCTTGGATCTTCTTTGGTGAGTCCGGCATAGAGGAAACTTTTCAACCCAACGTAGGTCATCGACGCGTAGCTTCTCAGGCCACCGCCGTCAGTCTCACCCGCCTTGGTTTCTCCGCCATTTGCGGGACTGTAGATAAAGCCTCCGACATCGTCTGCATCGGCCTTTGTTGCAAACTCCATCGTGTTGTGTTCGGACGCCAGGTTTTGGGTCCGAGAATTGAAAACCAAAGCCTTTTTCATAGGCGTACTGGCAGGATCAACTCCCGCAGCAATCATCGCATCCAAGGCAAAACCACTATTGCTCATGTCCGGACGCTTGTGTTTTCCGTACCCAAATCCGCCGTAGAATGCGCTATTCAGCGCGTGCCCTTCACCATCATCCCATTGAATGCCTGTCAGGTATTCGCCGGCCTTGTTAATCGTGTCATCGTATCGACCGTCCGTATTGGCTTCGACTAGGCAAAGAATCGCTAAACTCGTCTCGTAGTTCTTAAGATTACTACCGTCAGAATAGATTCCACCGTCATCACGAACGTGCTTGAGCACGTATCGGATGGCCATTTGGACTTTTGGATGTGTGACCGGAACCCCATTTCGAATCAATGCGGTTGCGCACAGCGCGGTCACTGCAGTGCTTAGTTGGCTACTAAAGGAACCGTCGCGCCGATCTTGGCCTTTTTCCAGAAGATAGGCAACTCCTCGGTCCACAGTCTTTTTGTAGAGGGCTGCATCAACCGCTGCGGGTTCTTGAACCCTTTCTTCCTGCCCAACAACATTCGTTGTCGTTGAACTCATCAGCGAAGCAATCAAAACAAAACAAGTTGCGATTCGAAACAACATTCTCAAATTCCCTACCTACAAGTCACTTTAAATCGTCGAACCCACAAGGATGCGAACCGCCCTACCCGTTATCACGATGAAAAACCGTCATGGTTTTCGCAACGCAAACCCGCAACGCATGTCAAAAATCATTTTCGAAAACTTCGCCGCCGGCAATCGTTCCCATCGCACGCCAAACCGTAAGGTTAATCGTCTTACTGATGGATTTCGTTGAGCCATCCATCATGCCGACATTCACAACGCCGCCAGTATGGTAACTACGTGACGTAATCGCCGCATAGGTGGCTTGATCGTCACGCTTTCCTTCCTGCACAGAATTGAAGTCGATATCGTAAGTCTTTCCACCACTTTCGTAGGGGACAAACGTGTTGGGAGTAAAGACGGTCGTAAAGCCGGAATGATGAACTCGCCCGTCACACCATTCGGTATGCCCAGTATTCTGCTGAACATTGGGTCCCAATTTAAGCTGCCCGGAGAATCCCGAAAAAACTTCTGGGTCCGTTGGAGGTGTACCTCCTGGATCCGCGGTATTGCGAATGTATGAGGTATAGGCCTTCACTTCGGCGACGCAAAGCGTGTTGCTGGTTCCATCCCTGACCGCGCCCATCGAAACATTACTGTTGACGAAAAAGGGCCCGTCTCCACGCTGACCGTTCACTGGATCGTAAGCCAACCAAGAACCAAAATTGAATCCGTAGTTTTGAGGATAGACCTTAGGGACACCGCTCGAATCCAATCGGACATCATCGTTTACTTCGCTGGGACAGATGTAAATCGGAACGCGCAAGGTCGGCACCCCGGTATCTCGTTGTGTATCCCAAGCAACATTCAAATCCACCAAATCGTATGCATTGGACTGTTCACAAAAAGGCAACAAACGTCCATGGATAGACCAGGACCCGTTATTCCCTGTGAGAATTGTCCCGTGGTCGATTTCAAAGCTTGGAGGAAGATGACGCAACGAAGATTCATAGTTGTGGGTCGACAGCACCATCTGTCTTACGTTGTTTAAACATGAGGTGCGTCGAGCAGCTTCTCGAACCAACTGAACTGCTGGAAGAAGCATCCCAATCAGAATACCGATAATTGCGATGACGACGAGCAGCTCCACCAATGTGAACCCACAACGCCGAACTACTAAGTTGTTCCGATTTTCGTTCCAATTCACTATCACTGGTCCCCTACGCTGATGCATAATTAGACTTGATGTTCCGTTTAGCAGTCTCAACCGAATTTTCGCAGTCTTGACCGCAAATCCTAATTGCATTATTCGTGCCAATTCCAAAAACCCCCTTTCCTGGGCATTTAATTGGAATCATGCCCGAATTTCGAAACGTTTTGTTGATAAAGACGACATGCTGTCGACCAAAACGACACCTTAACCACCCAAAGGGTAAACCGCCGTGCGATGGCCACTAAGAAATCAGATTTTGGCGAGAATGCTCCTTCTCTTGCTTATCACCATTGCTGCAATCACGTTCGCAAATATTCGCTCGATTATTGCGGCCAACCGTGACGCCGAACTAAGCCGCCTTGAGCAGATTGTAGCTCTGGTCACGACATCACGATTTCCATTGTCGACCTCGGTCCTAGAGAATATGAAATCTTTGTCTGGGGCCGAGTTCCTTTTAGCCGACGGTAATGGAATCGCCGTTGCCAGAACTTCCACTGCTCCCGACTCAACCAACATTCAAAACGCTGAACCTGGAAAATCACGCTCGACTCAAAAAACAAACATCAACGGTAAATCTTTCTACCACGCGATCGTCAGAAATATCAAAGACACGGCTCGCGCACCCTCGTCCGGACTTTTACATATCTTCGTACCGCGTCAATCTGAATCATCAATTTGGTGGCAAGCCAGTAAGTCACCCCTGATAACAGCGGTACTGGTCTTGCCCCTGGCATTATTGTTCAGTCTTGCCATGGCCAATCAAGTGACTCGGCCATTGGCCAACTTGAAAGATCAAGTACAACAGATTGCTCAAGGCAATCTTGGCCAAATCTCGCAGTTGCGAGGCAGCGATGAAATCAGAGATTTGAATGTATCGATAAATGAAATGGCCACAAAGCTTCAGGATCATGACATTCAACTGAGGAAGAATGAACGATTGAGAACCATGGTTCAGTTTGGCAGTAGCATCGCTCATCATTTGCGAAACTCCGCAACAGGCTGCAAAATGGCGGTTGAGCTGTTGTCAGGCGACCACGAGGGAATCGCAGCTTCGGACAACTACCAAGTCGCCATTCGACAATTGGGGCTGATGAACAACTACATTAAAAAATTTCTGCTGCTGTCCAAATCTTCCGAGACTGAACACTCGGACGAGCCCCAACTGATTCACCTGGCACCGATTCTCGAAAACGTCGTCTTTCTTTTGAGCCCTTCGGCCAAGCATCTCAATGTCGAAATGACAGTCGAGTCAAATTGTGATGAAACAAAAATCAAGCTTCCTGAGGATGACGCCGAGCAACTCATGATGAACTTGATTACCAACGCGATTACGGCGGCCAGTCAGAAAAGTGCTAATCTCACTCCAGAGGAAAAAGCCTTCGTCACAATCCAACTGGTCGCTAAGGACGGCAGGATCAAGTTTTCCGTAACGGACAGCGGTTCCGGCCCACCGGCAGAAATCGCCGACTCGATTTTCCAGCCTTTCGTCACAGGATCAAAAGAAGGGACTGGACTGGGCCTCTCGTTGGTGCAGGAAGTTTCCGATCAAGTGAATGGAAGTATATGCTGGAGCCGCGAAAACAACTGCACAACGTTTACTTTTGAGTCTCCCAAATCACCCCAACACGTTATCAATTAAACATGACACGAGTCCTAATTATCGACGACGAAGAAAGTATCTGCTGGGGACTTTCCAAACTTTGTAGTCAAATGTCTATCGAATCTGAATCCGCTTCCAGCGCTGAACGTGGATTGGAAATCGCAAAAGACGCTTCGTTCGACCTGATCATCATGGATGTTCGCTTGCCCGGCATGGATGGGATTGCCGCAATTGAAAAATTTCAGGAATTGCTTGGCAAAGTCCCGATCATCACCATCACTGCGTTTGGAGATCTGCAAACCGCGATCGATGCAATTCAAAAAGGCGCGTTTGAGTATGTCGTCAAGCCATTTGACCTGGATGCGGTCCGGCAAAAGATCCAACAAGCGATTGCAACCAAAGCGCTTGCTGAATCCGTCGCTGTCAACCTCGAGAACGAGCCAGACGACGATGACTCAGCAAAACCAAATGGACTGATTGGGACCTCTGCACTCATGCAAGAAGTCTTCAAGCAAATTGCTCTAACGACGACCTCCGATTCGCCCGTTCTGATCACCGGAGAAAGCGGAACGGGAAAAGAACTTACCGCTCGGTCAATTCACAATTTCGGTTCCCGTTCTTCCGGGCCGTTCGTGGCCGTCAATATTGCGGCGCTCAGTTCATCGCTTGCCGAAAGCGAACTTTTTGGACACGTCCAGGGGGCGTTTACCGGGGCTGACTCCGAGCGTATTGGACTGATTCGGCAAGCTAACGGTGGAACTCTTTTTCTAGACGAGATCGCTGAGATCCCCCTAGATATACAGGTGAAGCTATTGCGAGTCCTCGACCTAGGCGAAGTCACACCGGTCGGCTCAAACCAACCTGTAAAATCTGATTTTCGTTTGATCTCGGCAACACATCAGGATTTGCTTTCTCAAATCAACCATGGCGATTTTCGCCATGACTTGTTTTATCGACTACGTACGTTTGAAATCAAGATCCCCCCATTAAGACAGCGCAGGGAAGACATTCCAGAGCTAGTCAATTATTTTCTTCAACGATATCCGTCAGCAACTTCGGCTCTACCTTCGCCCGAGTTCCTGAACGATTTGAAAGCTCGCCCCTGGCTGGGTAATGTCAGAGAGTTGCAAAGCGTCGTCGAACGCGCCGCAACGTTTGCGCGAGGTGGCGTCATTACCGCGGAACACATTGCCAACGAGGAACCCGATTCCAAGCAGACCCCACAGTCCACCGATTTGGTGGAGCAGCTTCAAACCTTGATCACCGAATGGACCCGACATAATTGGAATGATACTTCGATGGAGTCATTGTATGATTCGCTTATCTCGGTGATCGATCCGGCAATCTTGCCCATCGCATTTCAGCTCAGTGAGAACCAATATTCAGCTGCAGCTCGGCGGCTCGGAATTCACCGTACAACCCTCAAGAAAAAACTGGATGAAATTGGTAATCATTGAGTGCGGGGCACGTACATTTTGGTACGCAGCATGCAACTTGCTTGAGGGCACAGGTTGAACGATTGTTGTCCAGTTCACATCCGCACCCAAACTGTCTGACGCTGAAACTACTCATGAATGCTATCAAGATGAGTAGAAACTCCCGAGAATTGGTAATTGACCAATTCGCCCAGACTGACAATCTTATCAAACTGGAACAGCTGGTCATTCTAACCGACCATATTCTGGTTCATCTTCAAAAACAGCTTTAAGAGGTAAGCATACTTCGCTATGCTTCGTCAAAGAGATTTCATGGAAGAAAACTCAAGTCACTTCAAAACGGATCCAATCCTGTGCAAGGTCCCAATAAACCCGTATCGGATCAGTTGATTCGAGAAGCAAAAATCGGTCTGACTATCATTGCTTTGTTGGCTGGATTGTTTTGTTACATCACCTGGAATCGATTCTCTGGAAGCTGGGATCAAACTCCAGAGCATGTCTCGCGTGCGCCTATTGCGCAGAACATGAACAAGGAGTTTCGCGAAGAGCACCGACTGGAAATGGCCAAACTGAGCCAGCCCTCCAACACGCAAGGGTTTCCAAAATCGCCCGCAATCAATGCAACGGCTCAAAACGAGAATTTGAATCCGGCGACAACTCCAATTCAACGGACCTTCACCCAAGGAAGAACAATTCCCACGGCTGATTCCGTCTCCGCCGCACAGACCGTGCCAAAAAATGAACGGCCCATTGCGATCAACGATCTTCGCGGCGCGAATCCATCGACCCCCAATCCTGCAATAGTGCAAGACAACAACGTGCAACCCGTCGGTTTTACGGGGAGCGCTCCGGCAGGAACCCAAGGATTTGATGACCCTTTTGGGCCTTCCGTTTCGACACCGGCAAAACTTCCGACTCCCGATTCCAACCAAAATTTTGCACCACGTAGACCGTTCAAGTTGAGTCCTCAGGAAGCCTCTGAGTTCAAACCGACTACGACGCAAAAACCTATGGGAACCGAACCGAATGCCCCAGAAGAACAAACACCTACAAATCCAAGAAATGACTTAGGCGGTTCCGGTTTAAATTCAAATTCCTTTCAACCCAAAGTCGTGATGCACAGCTCGTCGTTCCAAGTTCAAGTTTTGGATGAACCCGGCTCCCAACAACCGCAAATCGCAAGCGCTCAGGAAAATACTGAGCGCAACACTCAATTTCAACAAACGAATTCGATTGCACTTTCACCAAGCGAACACAAACCGCTGACGCGGGCAGAGGACTTTGCCAGCCATTCACTTCATCCACCCCGCCCGTTGCGCTCCCCTACCAACGCTCAGGTTGTGACCAGCGCCCCCAGCAACATACAACCTGTAATTGTCACCAAGACCAAAGACCAGTACACGATTCAAAAATCCAACGAAACGCTATGGGCGGTAGCTCAAGACGTCTACGGCGATGGGAGATTGTTCCGCGCGGTCTACGAACTGAATCGGAACAACATTCCCAATCCGGAGAAATTGGATTTGGGTACCAAACTGCTTACTCCACCGCTGGAAGAACTCGTTCAAAATTTCAGTAATCACGTGCCAAGAGACCTGTTGCCAGTCGCCCCCTCGAATTCGATCCATATCACTGCGCAAGGGGACACATTATTCGACATCGCGAGGCAAAAACTCGGGCAAGCTTCTCGCTTCAACGAATTGATTGAGCTAAATCAAGGTCGGCTACCGCAGGATATCAGCCACTTAGCACCTCTGTCGGCGGGTATGAAACTAGACCTTCCTAGACAGTAGCGCAAACTGACACCGTCATTTTGCAGTAAGCATCCGAGGTCAACTGGATGGCGGAAGGTTGAAAATTCTTATGAAGAGAGGATAATCTAGGGCCTCTTGTCTTATCTAATCGGCCCATGACTTCAACAACGATTCACAAGATTGTCTCTGGTGGACAAACCGGAGTAGATCGAGCAGCATTGGATGTCGCGATATCGTTTGACATCCCTCACGGTGGGTGGTGTCCCAAAGGACGAATTGCCGAAGACGGTAGGATTCCGGAGTTGTATCAACTCAAGGAAAATGAAACCAAGGCCTATTCGAAGCGCACTGAACAAAACGTTGTCGATTCCGATGCTACGCTCATCCTCTACTGGTCACGTCTTTCTGGTGGGACGAGATTAACCCATCAACTCACGACCAAGTATCGTCGACCATCCTTCCTGGTCGACTTGTCTGCAAGCCCCGATGTTGGCGCCGTACGTGACTGGCTGACAATCAAAAATGTTGGCGTACTCAATGTCGCTGGGCCTCGAGCGAGTTCGCACATCGGAATCGGGCTTATCGCCGAAGCCTTCCTCAGCGATGTCTTCCATGATTTCTAAGTAACCCTGCCCACGATCGGTGTAAGCGTGAGTCACGCTGTCGTCACTGCTGGAAGCCGTTCGTCGTAGAAACGCATCGTGAAAAAAGGGAGGAAAAAAGGGAGAGGGAGGAAAAAAGGGACAGCAAATATTTGCATTTTACCACTCGAACATCAAGTGAATATTGGTCAATCAAACCAACTGAATCCTCGATGAGAATCAACCACTCAAATAAAAAAGGAGCCTCCATCAACGACAAATGCTCCTCAAACAATGGGTGGCTCCATTTTCTCATTCTTGTTCCTCTCAACTTCAGGTCACACTTGGCGATAACAATTCTTGAACCAACAGACTGCACGGTTGAAAGTAAACACGTCGCCCCTGCTGGATCAACTCGTGGGCGATCGCCGAAAGCAAATGTGTCTTGCCCGAACCGGGATTTTCAAACGCCAGAATGAGAAGGGGGGAGAAACTCAACGAAGTGCCGGCTCATCACCCGGGAGTGGCGATTTCAATTTATCTTCTGCGTCTTCGCCATCAGCAGCACCTTGCATTGGCTCCAACCCTGCTCGCCATTCGTCGGTCACGCACTCGAAGGCAACGATCTGCTGGTCCGTCAAAACCTCCTCAATGTCTTTATCCAGGACGTTCGCAATACTCATCGCGACTGCCAAAACATTCGTTGACGAATCCCCCAAATTCTTCTTGATTGTATCGACAAGCTACCTATGTTGATCGTATGTCAGGCAAAGCTTATCACCCATCAAGAAAACCATGAAATTGACAACTTGATCTGTCGACAACCCGATGCGAGCTGATTCCCGTTCTCCAATCTTTCCCATTTGCGTTTTATCAAAAGCTTAGGCACCGAACAGGAGCAGGTTGTCGCGGACGTTGATCGGTTCGATTCCTCGATCGCGTGTAAAGGAATTGCTAAATGTCGACTTTTCGCCATAGCGTGCCAGGCGCTTGATCGCTTTACGAAATTTCTCCAAATCATCGCCATAAATTTGCGAGACCTCGGCCCGGGTTAAGCGATGCAGTTGCCCCCAGTGAGGGATGCCCCCCAATCGCCGGGCCGCTGCATCGATTCGGCGGAACGCACTGGAATTGGAACGGGATTGGATCACGCTAATCTCGATGTGAACCGTTTGCTTGAACCTCTGCATCGCCAGCAGCGCTTGCGACTGCTGCGTAAATCGCAGAGAGAGCCATCCGGCCAATTGAGGGTTGTTGACCAGACCCAAAACTTGGTCGACGAACGTGACGTATGCCTTGTTATCGACGTCAAAACAATACTCTGCCGAGCTGCCACGCATGGGCGGCGGGTCCCCTTTCATGATCTCCCAATAGGTATCTTGCGCCGTCTCTTCCGTGAACTGTTTCGAGAAATACCAGTTGTTCAAAAACCGTTTATCACTGGCCGACAAGGAGTCGAACGTCGCCACATTTCCGCCTATGAGCTCTCCCAAAACAGCTGCCAAATGCCCACGGCCAGCCCCGTGCAATTCATGCCACACTTGGAAATTGGAAGGTGAATAGACGCGTTTGGGCCGTCTCGTGGTATCATTGGTTTTCCAGCGACGAATTTGATAGCAGCGTCCATCGCCGCCGAGCGAAAGCGCAAGGGTCATGTGGTGCATCGGGAGCGGATGATGGGTCGACCAATCATCGCTTGCCAGAGAGCTGTCTTCGACAAATTGCGCAAAACTCTTGTTGCGCAAGTCATTGCTGATCGAACTCCAAGTATCGATGATCGTCGATTCATACAGCCAAAACCATTTGTCGACCTCGATCACTAGCCCATAAACCACACCGAGACGCCCCAACGAAATGAGCGCTGAAAAGAAAGTATTATCGTCGTAGATCACTTCGAGGCCCGAAGACCAAGTCGGAGATCGAAAGCCATCTGCGTTCGTCACTTGATGAGGCTGGCTGCGTTCAATCCAAAATTGTTTACCCCCCGGGCCTACCAGGTGAATTGCGCGCACCATATCTGCCAGGGGAGGCATGTTTAGATCCGAACCATGAGTCCCGGTACTGATCGCCCCCGCCAGTGTTTGTACTTGGACACCCCCCATGGTTGGAAGGGCGGCACCGTAATTGCGTAACCAGTCAGCCAAGTGCTTGATCCGCACTCCGGCCTCGACGTACAACAACCCATAACGGTTGTTCAACGCATCGGCTTTGAAAGGCACGCGCGGCATCCCTTGGAATACCGACCAGTGGCCTCCGAAATGCGGTATATGATCGCTTTGGCCGATATATTCGAGCGATTGCGTGAACCGATCCATCTGCAGGAGGTAGTCATCGGCGACCGCTACATCAGTAAACGAACATCCAGTATCCAAAACGGATGCCGACTGCTGAAACGACTTGGTCGCACGAATTTGCTTCTGATCCCGTTCCGCAGTACGGATGATTTCCACAAGATCGTCTAAGCTTTGAGGCGTAAACGTAAGCTCCGGTGTGTAGTTGACCTGACCACCATAATTCTCCCAACGGACGTTTCGCTTTCCAGTCACCGACATTGTGACCTCCTTTTTTTATCTATCATCAACATGGTCAAGGAAACTTACTCGCCTTCGCCGGGAAACTCGTTCCCGGTATAGAGCTGAATCGATTTGTTGGAATCATCCAGGGCAAATCTCAACGGCCCTTCATTTCGCAATAGATCCAAGTACCTCACGTACCGACTTTCGGGCACGTAGAAGTGACTGGTGTCGTTCAGATTGACGCTGGGAGGTCGGCTTTGTGCCGACGATTCGTTGAAGTGAAGAACGACTCGCATGGCACCGCTGTCATCATAAAGGTAAATCGCCCCCAGATCTGAGGTGGAATCCTCCTTTAATGTGACGCGATAGATCTTGGTGTCGAAGTATTTTTTTGCCATGTGAGATGCTCCTACGATCGAAATGGATGTGCCTTTTAGAACCGTGGCCATGCAGCCTATTCATATACTGAGCGTGCGGAGCTTTTTCGGACAACGTTTCAAAAAGAATTGTGAACGAGACCTGCCCGTCGCTAGCAATGCCGCTCCATAAAACCTCCTCGCTCTGAGGTCGTACAGCTTTGAACCGGTATTTCTCGCAACTGTATTGGCGTAATCCACAAGTCCCTTCGTTCGGATTCAAAGACTGCAGGTAGTCGAGACCACGTGTTTGATGGCTTATTCTCGAAGCAAATTAATTCAGAAAGTGGTTTTTCGGAACTACTGACGTTCGCGTTCCAATGAGCCGTTTCAGATGAGTGAATTGGGGCTTCAACATGCCGCGAGCATTTTGTTCGATCGCGTTTGCTGGAATGCTCTCAAAGAACTCATCGAGCAAACGACCGAGACATGAGTGATCGTATACCCATGCGTATCCATAGGCGTGCTAAACCGCTTGATCCTTCCTTCGTTTCAAAGTCGAACCACATGGAGTGAATGATCCCTCACAATCAGCAGAGACGCGTCGTATTTGATCAGCCAGCCTTGATGTTTCAGAATCCCTGCGGTGCAGCGTATCGCATGAAACGTCTCGCGTGGTCGTGTGTGGCTTCCAGTCGTAAGTCGTAGTGTTGGACAGCGGCGTTGGTGATCTGGACCTTCGATTTTGTGGGCAGGAATTAACGCGAGACCGGTGGATTTATTGGTGGGTGCATAGTGACAAGTTACCAACTCGGCTTTCCGAGCCGAAACAGATCAAGCGACGAGGTGGTTGGCGTTCGCGATACTTGAAGTCGAAAAGGGCTTCCGCAGGATTTCAGGTTATCGTGACCTGCCTGAGTTGATCACAGCTCTGGAGGCAAAAAGAGAAGGCTAGACCAAACACAAGATTTTGTCGGCGGTAGCTTTTTTTCAGTCGCAGGCTCCAGAACAAAAGCTACCGCCGACTTACCGTTTGCAACCTCAAAACAATTCGTTTACGTTTTTAACCAGAGAGACCACCAACAGTTTTAACAATCAATCGGACATCCCCTTTGGGAGCAGGACGCAATAGAAGGACCCTACAAGTTCCGAACAGCAATCCACTGGTGTTGTTTCTATTGGAAGAGCAACTGTCCAGGTGGCAAAAAATTCGTGGATTTTGACGTCAACTTTTTGGGAAAGAGCAATCCAGAATAATAGTAATGAAAAATCGTTTTCAGTTTAGTTTGCGGTCTTTATTGGTGGTCTTCTTGTGTGTAGCAGTTTTCGCTGTGGTTGGAAGTTCTGTTCATCATCGGGTTGCCAGAAGAGACAAGCTTCTTCGTCGCGCACGTGAATTACCGAGTTCTATCGTGTTACTTTCAAATCATGACCATCAAGTAGATCTCGCATCTTCGCCAAAACACCATGTCGTGGAGATGGTTGAACGATATTTTCGTACAATTCGCTCAATTCACCTAGGTGAAGGAGCTACCGATGAAGATTGCTTAGCCATTTCACGACTAGGGACGGTAGACACTGTTTCACTTAGCAGTTCCAAAATCACTGATCGCGGAGTTAAAAGTATTTTGGGGCTGCTTAATTTTAAAACATTCAAAGTCGACTGCAAGGATGTTTCGGATGAAATGAATGGTGTATGGCGCAGAGGAGAGAATGGAATTCCCCAGGAGACGAGACATTGAATGAGAGTCGCGTTCAGCCAATTGACGCGGAGGAATACCAATTCTCAATATCCGCACTTTTGATTCTGACTGCTGTCGTTTCGGCTGTCTTTGCCGTAGGCGTTTTTGCCGAAATTCCGATTTCTACTTTGACTGCAACGGCGGTGATTCTCGCGTCGCGCCCGTGAGCCATTTTTCGGGCTCGATCATATTCGACAACTATTCCTTTGGTATTTCGTAAGCGTCCAGGAGCACGGTTTCGGTATCGTGCTTGCCTAGCGATTTTTTAGTTTTGCTTGTCTGGCTTTTTTTTCTCTTCGGTTGGCTCGTTTTTCGTTTTTTCGAACCTCTCGATCTCGCCGTTCATCTTTCCTGAACTGGCGAATGGACTCTGGATGTTCTTTGGCCCAAACCCAAGGCAGCATCGGTTGGTAATTCGTCTCGCCAGCCAACAGCCGTTTCAAGATGTCGTCCCCGTAAGCCCAAACATCGAGATCGTTTCGGTGAGCACTGCTGACTAATGTCATGAAGCCGGCGTTGCGTTCGCCGCCTGCGATGCTTCCACAAAACAGCCAGTTTTTTCGCCCCAGGCCGACTTGTTTCATTAGTTGTTCGCACTCGTTATTGTCCGCAGCCAATGTGGGGTTATCAAGATAACGCGTTAACTCCATCCAGTGGTTACGAAGATAGTTGAGGGCTTTTCGAAATTCGCTCTTGGGCAACACGACTTGCTCGGTGCGATCGTCAATCGCATCAAGCTCCGCTCGCATCGAGTCCCAAATCGGTTTTGCTTTCGCGTGTCGCAAAGCCGTTCGTTGGTCGTCATCTAGGCCTTTGGCTTCGGATTCCACATCGAACAGGTCTTGATACCACTGCATCCATTTGCGGCGATCAGCAGGATAGTCCTTCGCGTCTTCAAACTTACGACGCGCGTGACTGTTGCACGCAGCGCGCACGATCTCACCCTTTGACTCAGCGGCAATTGCGCCGAATCTGTGCCAGCAGTCACCAAGGATCACACCCGAGTAATCTTCAAAAAACGAATCGGGACCGTCGCGATGACGACTGACCGTAAAGTCGAACACATTGAGCTTGACGCTTACTCCGCGATAAGCCCACATCTTTGCATTGATGCTCGGTTTGTTTTCCTCAAGTGCTTTGGCAAAAACTTCCGCTGCTCGCTTCTGTTGGGGGTCACTTAAGTCAAAATCGGGAGGCACTTTCGGATACAGCAGCGTCATGCCCGTGTCGTCGCAAGCAACAATCGAATCACGCATCAACGTTTTTCGAAAGTAAGCCAACAATGGCTCGACGATAAAGTGGCAGCCGATCAGGATGTTGAGCATCGTGCTGCGAGAGGGTGTCCAGCCGCTGCCAGCAAACATGTCTTGCAGGCGATAGAGCGGAAGATGATAGGCATACTTATGCGAGATGATTTGGGCAGCGACGGAAGTGTCATACTTGTCGCCTTCAACGATGCCTGTGGGTCGTTCAGGAGAAACGATGCCACATGCTGGTTGTCCTTGGCAAGCGTATTTTTTGTACTTCCGGACAAGCACGCGGTAAGAAGCTGGAATCGCGATCAGCTTTTCACGAACATCCCACATGGATTTGGGAAGCAGTTGTTTTTCCCCATGAATGTCGCAACCCTTCGCGGCTTCTTGGATGTCAATGATTTCCACTTCGCGTGGAAAGTGCGCCGGCAGGCCTTGGTCTTTCTTTTTCGGTTTGCGACGCTTGTGGGCAGGAATTAGGTCGGCTTCTTCTATCGCTTCATGGAGACCGTCAGCAGCGTCGGCAGATTCAGGTGTGTCGCCAAAGTCGATTTTGAGTTGGTCTGGATCAGCGATGTAGCGTTCGCTTTTGGCGCCAAAGCGTTCTTGCCAAAGTTTGAGATACGCCTTTTCCTTGGCATCAAGCTTCGCTTCGAGTTGCTTGAGGGTGTCGTCTTTGATCAGCAGTTGCTTGTCTTTTTGAGCCAACACATTTGCTTGCTCGTTCACTAAATCAAGCAGTTGTTGTTTCGAAAGTTTGGCCGGGTTTTGCATGTCAGTAAAGATAAAAAGGTTCGCAACGGCTAGCAAGACCGAATCGAACCTTTGGGGGAAATAGTCGCAGGTTTTTTATCAGGCTCAGTATCGCTTTCTTCGTTTTTTCGCTTGTGCCAACGACACGCCTGAGAGCAGCATCGTAAGTTCCGTGGCATCGATTCGGAGTTTTACTGAATCTCCATCAGTTCGAAGAGACTCAAAAGTACCCGCTTCAAGAAGACGATAATAGAGCCAGAAGCCGCCGTCGGAGAATTGTAGAATCTTCATTCGATCGCGTCGTCGGTTGATAAAAACGAAAAGGCTTCCGGTGGTTGGGTCTGCATTGAATGCATCACGGACGATTGCCGAAAGACCAGCGAATCCTTTTCGCATGTCGGTCACTTCGGTGTGGACAAATATCTTCGCTCCAGTGGGCGGCGTGAACATGACTACGGCTCACTCTCGGTCGAGGCTGCGGAGTGTCGCAAAACGCGATCAATGATGCTTTCCGCAACTTGTGGATCACTGCCCAGTTGAATGCGGATTCCACTGGGTAGGAAAACTGATGCTGACGAAAATGAGTCGACGACTTGAACCTCCGCAAAAGAAGCTGAGGCGGGCGTCGGACGACGTTTGGATCGTCGACCAGCGGAGCGCTCGACAACGATTGGCGCGAGACGACGCTTCCATTGATAGAACGAAGGAACCGAGATTCCTTCAGTGCCACAAAATTTTGAAATCGACTCGCCAGAAACGCATTGGCGGTTCAGCCGATCTAGCCAAAGCTCAATCCGCTCGGATTTAGAAATACGACCCACGTTGATCTCCACAAGAGAAATCATTCAAGATAAACTGGCTTGCAATAACCGTGCTCGTGTACGCTTACACCTTCGTTGCCGAAGCCGACCAAGCGACTGAAAAATTGATCTCGCAAGAGCAGGGAGAAACGGTTGTTTCAAGCCTGACCATTGAGGATCGTGGAGCCAAATCCGAATCAGGGCAATTTGAGCTGACGAATTCATGAACACGATAAACTTTCAATGGCAATGGGTGTTTCTCGCGATTGCTTGCTGGATCAACCGAAACCAGCAAGAGACAATTGAATATCTACAATTGGAAAACCGAATCCTGCGGGAGGTCGTTGGGAAACGGCGAATACTCCTAAATAACAATCAGCGTCGACGATTGGCCGTCAAAGGTAAACAGCTTGGCTGGTCGCGACTGAAAGAAATCGGAATGTTGTTCACTCCCGATACTATCTTGCGTTGGCATCGCCAAGAAGTTTGACTCCAGTGGCAACCAAAATCATTTTGGTCGTCCTCGAATCATGCAAGTGGTGTTGACACCATCCTCAAAATAAACGGCTATTCTTCCGGGGTCTTTAACAACAATCGGTCAGCAGTGACTAATACTACTAACATTACTCCAATCGCCATCCCACCATTTTTACACCGATCTAAAAACACATGTACGCGGTATTGCTCCGATGTGGAACTCCGTACTCTATTACCTTGATCGTAGTAAAACCCTGCGAGGAACGAAAGCGGAAGTAAAAAACACACCCACAAAAGCCTACGACGTTTTGAAAAACTAGTTGACAATTTACCACCTAAATTTTGTACTAATTGTCCTAAACCGACCATTCATAATATCAAGGAAATTGGTGGTTGGGGGAAGCCCTTGCCCGGGTCCAATTCTCAATACGGCTGCTGCGTTTAAAGGATCCCCAGCACGCCTAGTGTGGTAACCCCTGATTGGATTATCGAGACTTGCATGAAACCATTGCGTGGTGTCATTTCCGCGTCTGGTTCTTCGGATTACATCTTGCCCCCACTTGACGCAACCAAAAACCTCCAAAAACCTAGGTGACCTTCTATCCAGACACACAGCACATGATTCAAAGTTCTGCACAAAGTACCTCGTCTTTTTCCAAACTCCAAAATTTGGATGGTCAATTCCGGGATCGTCTCTTAGAGTTGCTTTGTTTTTTTGAAGTGCTGCCTTCCGAATTTCGTACCGTCCATTTGGTTTCGCAAGCTCCGCATCAACAAGCAGCCCAAGTTTCGACAAACCTAGTGTGTCATCATGCCAAGAGCCTCCATTCTCATCATGATCGGTATCTGAGCCAAAGAAATAAAGATTTGTTTTTACAATCTGGAAGAAACCAACACTATTGCAACCGCACTTGGTTTTAGGATACGGCTTCTGATCTTTGAATTCTTGCCACTTGATAAATGTTCTTAACCCCCAGCCATCAAGTCCGCCAGTATTAGTGGGATCGATAGATATTGAGATCAACCCATTGGCCAATAAACCATCCGGATCTGATTCACTCGGCACAAAATACCCGCGGTACACACTCGCTCCATCAACCATTTCCATTGGATCCTTGGTGATGAACTCGCCTGTCTCTGGATCGTAGTATCTTGCCCGATAGTACATCAGGCCAGATTCATCATCATGTCGTCGAGACGTGTACCCATAAGGGTTATTATAACTGCTTGACGTTCGAACAGTGGTGCCGTTTGCTGCTAGAATGGTCCGATTTCCAAAGACATCATAGCTGTAAAGCTCTGCGATGGTGCCGTCGCTGGCTTTCGTAAGACCGTAGATGCTCCATTGCTGATTTCGCAGGACAGTCAGAAGCTCAGCATTATTATCGTGAGCGATCATTAACAGTGAATCGATACTTTGACCGTAAACATATTCTTGTTCAGGCGCCGTAGCAGCAGAGCCTGCGTCGTATTCTGCAATGCAGTTCGGGCCAGCGTAGATATAAACAGCGTGCTCGGCGACCGAACCTGAACGTGTGATCTTTTTCCAAAGTCGCTTATTGTCAGCATCGTAGCCATAATCGTTGGTGCCTTCGATACCTGCTGTCGCCCCGGAAGGAACAACCGTCTGATCAAGACGACCATTACCGTGTTGCCAACTCAGTGTCATCCCGGTATGGGAAGTCGTCAGACTGCCATTGGTGTCAAACACTTGTGCAGTACCCGCCAAATCAGTGAGCTGATGAACTTCGTTAAAGGTCCGTAGTTGATTTGCACTGTTAAGTTTTCGGTTGGTGACATTTCCGATATCGCTGCGAACCAAGTCATAGTCTTTGCTTTGACCCGATTGCTCGAAACGAACGAAACGATCTTCGTCGTCATAGCCATCGGTATCGCTGGCACCTGAATCTTCGGTCGTAAAACTCCAACTCGATAGCACTCCGGTCCAGGTTTCACCCAGCTTATTGCTGTTGGCATCGTAGGTGTAGGTCGCAGTGCCAAGATTAGTGTTGGCGATTGAAGTGACTCGGTTGGCATTGTCGTAACCGCGAGTTTCATCAACATAAGCCCGGTCATTACTGGTCATACGCCCGAGAGCATCGTAGGCACGATCTTCGATTTCAGTTCCGTTCCAATCAACCGTGTCCAACTCACCCCGATTGGTAAATGCATAGTCAACTTCACGACCTGAGGGATAGGTTACGTTGTTCAAACGGCCTCGGCTATCGTAGTCAAAATCCACAACATAGTTTTGACTCGTGTAGTTTGTCGTGTCGGTATCCAGTTGCCCACGATCGGTGTAAGTGTAAGCATGAGTCACACTGTCGTCACTGCTGGAAGCTGTTCGTCGTAGAAACGCGTCGTAGGTGAAATCGTCGGTACCGGTGAGCGTTGAACTTGGATTGTAGTATTCAACTTTATCCAAGACTCCTGAAAACTCAAAACTCAATTCTCGTTTGGCACCTGAGTGGAGAGTCACCCGCTCCACACGTCCTGCCGAATCATAGTCGTAGGTCGTTTCCTGTGGAGTTCCACCGTTGATGGTATGCATCGTTAGTTCTGTACGACGTCCCATCACGTCGTAATCATAGGAAGTTGTTCTGCTTTCGGCATCAGTGACTGATGCAAGTTGACCTGTACGGAAATAAGTACGACTTGACTGCTCGCTCATGCGATCGGTTGTAATACTTGGACGTCCTAGAACATCGTATTGGAAGCTGGTTGATTTGCGTTTGCCATCCGTTCGTGAGGTGAGCTGTCCCGTTGTTGCACTGTATACAGCCGTTGTGGTTGCCGCAGGCGTTGTCATCGAAGTTCGACGATTCAGTGTGTCGTAAACGTAAGTCGTGTCATTTGAGAGTGCATCGGTTACGGTCAGTGGCTGGCCACCTGGGTTGAACTCGGTTTGGGTCAGGTTGCTATCCTGATCCAAAGCCCCGATCCTCCAGCCGTATGCATCGCTGAGGCTGCTTACTACCTCACCATCTGAATCAATTCGTTTGGTTTGTTGGAGATTTCCGACTCCGCTCAAGTTATAAACCAGATCATATTGCGTGCAGCTCCAATCAAGTAGCTGATTGGGAGTCGTTGCTGCAGGACCTGACAGTAGTGCTGACATGACCGTTCGCCCAGAAGAATCTGTAATGGTGCATCGCATAGTCTTTTCATCAGGACTGATCACAAGTGTTGCACTGCCAGTGTGAGTCGATAGCGATAGGTCTGCTCCACCATTGGCCACGCTTTCACCCAACTTGGTAATGGCTGCGGCAATCGAGACCGCAACGTTTTGAGAAGTTGATATTCGAAGTACATCAACGCCAGTTGTGGTTTCCAGGCCGACACCATCACCGACAGACGAATCGTAAACATGCTGAGTCGTAACACCCCAGGAAGCTGGCTTACCAAGCCCCGCAAGCTGCGGAAGGTTACGGTTGATGTTTTCGTTGAGAGCCTGAGTCCACAATGTTCGGAATTGGACCTGACCGTTGTCCAAATAACGGGTTGTAGTTTCGTTGTTGGTTTTCGCGTCCGTAGGATTTAAAAGTGAAGTGTGAGTTGTGTAGTCGGCGACTTGCGCGGTGTGAACCACTCGGCCCGATGGATCACTGTTTCGAATCTGACCATGGCCCAAGGGATTCTCCGTTCCGATCGTTTGGCTGCAACAGGTCGTGTCGTAGCGGGTGGTTGTGGTGCGATTGGAGTCTGGAAGCCCGTTGGTCCCAGGTGCAATCACCGACACGCGACGTCCGCTGCGGTCGTAAGCAAATTCGGTCTTCATCGAAAGCGTCGTCGAGTTGGCTCCAGACACTTGACTGATCTGATACTGGCCCGACGCATCGTACTGCCGGGTGTTTTCGACACCTGCCGGATTGGTTGACTTGGTAGCATTGCTCCAAACATCATATTCGCTCGTGCTGATCAGATTGGAGAAATTAACGGAATCGGGTTTCTGAGATAGGGAACGTCCCAGTGTATCAAAGGCCGTCAGCCGAGTCGTTCCGCGAGGATTGATCAGGCTAACGATATTTCCGCTGAGGTCACGAATGGCATCGGTAATCAGAATCGATGGATTGGCTGCGGTACTTGATGGCCGGCTTGCATTCAAAACGGCTGTGTTATCAGCATAGGTTGTACTCGTACTGGCAACTTGAATCGTTCGAACCGTGGTTCCGTCAGCTGCATAACCAAAATAAGTCTTGCGGGTATAGGTAGGAGTGAAGGTTCCAGAACTGACGGTACCAAAAATGCTTTCCTCACTGAAACGCATGTTGGATTTGTACTCAGTGCGAGTTGCGTGCGCTTGCTCAGTTCCACCGCGATGTCCGGTGAAACGAAGGGTTTCGGTCACACGGCCTTTGTAGTCGTAGGTGTATTCGGTGGTCTTTCCATCAGTGATGGTTTTATTGGGGCGAGATTCGCCAGGAGAATAAAAGTAAGTCGTTGTGCTGACTTGGTCACTGAGGCGTTCGAAGATCGTTGCCGGAGTCCCGTTGATATCGACGTTGGTAAGATCGGTATCATAAGCCAGCGATCTGCTGCTGCTTGAAACCCTTCCAGTCGAATCAAGAGTCGTCGAGCTGACGATATTGCTGCGGTCTTTTCGGTAGGTCGTCAAGCCATTGGAGGTGTAAGCGATTTCCTCGGTGGTGCTGTCTGGATACTCCGTTTCAATCGACCGACCTCGTGAATCATAGGAGTAGCTGGTGGTTTCATTGCCACTATCTCGAACCACTGTCATCGAGGCCAGTTGTTCACCTTCCCACAGGTACTGGGTTTCAGGACGGTATGATTGCCCCGGTGCTAAAGGTCTCTGGACTTTTTCCAGTTGTTTGTTGGTCTTGTAGACGTAGTCGGTACGCACATTGGCAGCAGGTGTAGTAATGGAACCGCTAACGTAGGCGTTTGTCGCCTCCCATTCCAATTGGTCATTAGAGTTGTAGCCAAAAATGTTTTGAACGGCTGCGGTGTTGGTGTCGGCGATTTCAGAACCTGGTCCTGAAACATCAACTAGACCGCGTACAATTCGAATGACCAGTCCGTTGGTATTGCGTTCGGTCAGCGTAACAATGCCTTCCCGGTCTCGATGGTAGGTTACTTGATTGTTGCTGTTGTATTGCCAGAGTTCATAAGAAGTATCGGCGTAGTCGAGTCGTGTGACGTTACCACTGGAGTCCCATGTGGGTGTCACGGCAGAATGGATTGTGCCACTGTCGACCTTACCGGGTTGGCCCAGTAGAACTTGTTCAGCAGTGGGTGGGCTATTGCCGGTGGCATCGAAATACTCGGGGTAATCCGACTCGTACGTGATGCTGGTGAAGTTGTCATAACCTTGGCCAGTTCCTTCGGTGTAAGAACTGCAAGCAGTCACTGACATTCCCGCTTCCCATTCAATCAGGTCATCGTTTTCCTTAATTCGGTAACTGCCCGGATTGTCCATATCCCGAAATACCGTCAGGTAGCGAATGCCAGCTCCGTCAGCAGCACCGACCAGAACGTTGGAGAATTGGTTGACCAGTTCGTTTTCCCAAGTGCGGTAGTCTTGGGAGACGTAAAGAGTTTGTTCCTGGGGCATTGCACCAAATTGTTCTTCCATCACGATGGTGGCCGCCTGCCATTGGGTGTCCGTGCCATAGGTGTAGCTGGCAATGCTTTCTTCCGCCAAAGTACCAATCTTTCGGAACACCTCATCCAGATAACCACTGCCGTTGTAGGTAAAGCGGAGAGCGCGATCGACGGTTCCCGATTGTCCCTGAGCCACGATATCGATATCTGACACTACCCAGCGTCCTGCCTGTTGCGCCGAGTTATACGTGTAGGTAGCAGTATTGCCTTGCCAGTCGGTTCGGACATCCACCATCAAAATCTTCTTGGGAGCGCCTGTCAGTGCCGGGTTACCCGCATTGTATCTATAGGTCAGTGTTTGAACTTTTCCCGTGGGACTGGTGATCTCAGTCAACCGCGACATCGGAGCCACAGGGGTCCCCGGATCGACATCCACCAATTCGGACTTCCATATCCAGCCCGAACGACTCTTCACGATGGCATAAACGGTTTGCGTGGCAATCGTATCCGGGTCGGTCACGGTGTTACTCGAACTGTCTTCCAGTGCGATCGATATGAAATACGCGTTCGTATCTGTAGCAACACCACCGACATCAACCTGGAAAACGTAAGTCGATGAGGTTGCATCGAACTCGGCATAGTGAGCACGTCCTGATACCGGATCAAATAGGACGGCGACCTTGGTCCCGTTCACAAGATGAAATTCAATTCGGTGATCGATGCCCAGATAGGTACCTGGAGAAAGGTTACCGATCGATTGTTGATTGCTGGGAATGAAGCCCAGATTGACTGCAATCAGGTTGTCCGCGCCAGCGGAGCCAGGAGCAGCACCGCCACCACAACTGCTGCAACCACTTCCTGCTTGGCCAGCGACCGAATAGATGTTATTCCAGATTGGATTGGTCAGTAATTCATTAGGAGGACAGACTGGTGAAAACATAACCGCTTGTCCTCCTCCAAACAGACCATCAGTCGAGCAGCTTCCATTGCCACAGGGATCAGGAGGGTCTTGTTCGTTGATGACTGGATCAGGACTGGAGCTGTTCCAGCTCCAGGTGCCTTCATAGTGCGCGGAATGGACGGCATCGAGATAAATGTACGAATGACTATAACCGGTTACTGAACGCGAGCCTGAGAACGATTTTGGAGTTCCCTCAACGATTGTGTCTGCGGTAGTTGTGCCATTGATCGTTTTCAAAATATTGACCGTTTGGCCAGTCTTGGTGCTATTGTCGTATCTGACTTGGCAGGTCCATTCTACGTTGGTACCCACAATGGAACTGGACTCAGAGATCAGAACAAAGTCATCGAATCGCCCAGGATATGATGCTGCATCGCTGAACGTGATCGTCGGAGCTGTTACTACCTGTGCCGAAGCGGTTGCTGGAAAAGCAAAACCAATCAGAAGGGCAAGTCCTGCCAAACTATAGAGTCGAGAAAGTTTGAAGCTTGATTTTTTTGTTTGTGTCGTCATCGCAATGTTCCTGCGCAAGATGATCTAAATGTTTTGAAAGAAGCAAAGGCTGATAAAAGCCTATTGCTGAGCGGGCAAGGAAACTTTCATGGTGAATTTTACTTGAGCGGAATGCACTGGCGATGCCGCAAGGACATTGACCAGTCCAGATGAACCGCGCCCAAGCGTAAACTTGGCGGTCGCAACACCTTCTTCGTCCGCAGCAACTGTGATGGACTTCAGCCGATTTTCAAAGGTGCCGATTTCCGGAGTGTAAAAAGCAACTGGCGCACCCGGATCCGCCTGGATTTTGAGCTGCACAGCATCGCCTTGCAAAATACTTATGAAAGGATCGGAAATCGAAGTCAGACGTTTTACGTCTGGACCCGGTTGAGCCGACTGAAACACTCGTCCTGGCCTGATTTGATCGAGGTAAGTTTTTGGATCCGCATCGTATTTCTCTTGGTCAAATGGCTCTGGCAAGAAGAAAGTCGACTTGGCCACACGGACATCTGTCGCTTTTTTCTTGTCCTGATTCTTTAGCTCCGCCATCAAGCCAGCAACTTGCGAGTTTTCGTTGCCCTTAAGAAATGGGGCCCGACCGGGATTGGGGAGCACTCCTTTGGCAGGTCGCTTTGACTCGGTATTTGGCGTGTCAAATGCCAAATCGCGAGTCGGGCGACTGATCCCTCCGCTCTCGGAAAACTCGGACGCATCAACCTTGAGCAAACCAGCCAACTCCGACTTGGCCTCATCTTTAGAAAGCGGTTCAACGACCGCAGCGTCTTCCGGCTCCGGGATGAAAGCTTGCTCACGCTCACCTTCAAACCAACCTTGATTGGCTGCCCACACGAGAACGCCAGCGCACAAAACTAACGCAACGGTACCTATCCAGAACTTCTTCATCTGTATCTCCTCCTATCCAAATCCGCATTTGAAATCATCAGCTCCGCCTCAGAACCGATGTATTTGTTCTAGCGAATTTGAGTCACTTTACAAATCATTTGTTGAAAAAATCTCTTATTACTTCTTAATTGCCAAGTGACCAGTAAGCTGTGTCAAAAGGAAAAAATAATTCTTACGAATTGATAGTGACGACAATGTGAGGGGAAGGAAATCTTCGGCAAGCCGCAAGCATGGCACAACCCATGTTGTGCAAAGAACTTGCAACTTGCGAAAACTGAACGATCCGTGAAGTTGTTCGGAAATGATTGCTGTTTGGCACGCGCGAATTCACATTTTGTTTGTGTCTCCAAGCTTGGCTTTGGGTTGACAACAACTTTTTGTTTTTGGGTAGTTCGACTGCATGCACCGGTTTAAAAATCTCCATGTCCACGCAATGCCCTCTCGTCCGACAAATGACCTATTTTTTGGTTTCGATTCCCGACCAATTTCAAAAGTGTGGCGGAACTTTGACACGCATTCGGTTCATCAAAGACGAAGGCTTTGGCATCACGCAAATAGTGTGGTCTAATTGGCTTACGTTTCGATTTCGCCAAATAATTCATCTGACAGTCTCGATGGTGTCAACACCCAATGGTTAGCAAGCCGTTTCGACAACCAGAAATTCGACAACTGCCCTGACTGCGGTGACGGACTCAAAGAAACAGACGACACGCGCGAACGAATCACAGAAGACATTCCCCAAAATCTCAAGCCGGTGATCACAAAAGACGTGATCCATCGCGACTGGTGTTCAGCTAGTAAGAAACGCGTCGAACCCAAACCGCCCGACTTTCTGCCACGATGTCAGATAGACAACCGGGCGCTGGTACTCTCCAACTAAAGGGTTACCTTTCTAGAGCTTGCGTCAGGCAGTCTCCGCCGTTCTATCGAATCGAAGTTTTCACCGATGGTGAGTTTCGAATCGCCTCAATGTCGGCAATTCGCTCCAGAAACGCGTCAAGGACAACTGGATCAAAACGAGTTCCTCGTTCGGACAGCATGATCTCCAGCGATTTTTGCACAGGAAAGGCGACTTTGTAGGGTCGATCGCTGCAAAGGGCATCGTATACATCAGCAACGCAAGTGATTCTTCCCTCCAGGGGAATTTGGTCGCCCTTGAGTCCGACTGGGTATCCGGACCCATCCCATTTTTCGTGATGGGTTCTGGCGACAATCGACGCCATTCCCAGGAGCGGAGACTCCGCCTCTTCCACCATCTTGTCCGAGTATTCTTCTTCTCGAATCATTTGCATTTCTTCGTCAGCCATGGGCTTCATGATCTGGCACCCCAGATCACAATGCTGCTTCATGACTTCAAACTCTTCGCGATTCAATTTGCTTGGGTTAAGTAGTACAGCATCCGGAATGGCAATTTTTCCGACGTCATGTAGCTGAGCAGCCAATTCGATCTGTCGACAGTAGCTCTCTGACATTCCCAGTTGATCGGCAATTACCGCACAGTAAGACCCCACTCTTACCACATGCTCGCCCGTTTCGTTGTCCCGAAATTCCGCGGCACGAGCCAGGATTCGAATCACTTGTTCACGAGACTTTTCCAACTGCCTTGTCCGCAGCCGAACCTGGCGCTCAAGTTCCTCAGCGTGAATTGCCAGGTTATCGAAATGTCGCTTGACGATCAACGAGTTCTGAACTCGCAAAGTCAGGTCGCTTTTATCGACGGGCTTTGCCAAGAAGTCCGTCGCCCCCAACTCCAATGCCAATTGCTTCGTCTCTGCATCGCTACTTGCGCTGAGAATAATAAACGGAGTCGCTCGAAGCGATTTGATGAACTGACGTTCTTTGAGAATTTCCAAGCCGGTCACATGCGGCATGTTAATATCAAGCAGGACCACATCTGGATGCTCCATTCGCATCATATTCAACGCTTGTCTTGGATCAGTGAGCGTAATGAAATTGGTATAGCCTTCACTCCCAAGGAAGCGTTTGACGACTCGGATCACCAGTTCTTCATCATCCACGATCATGATTTTCGATGTGCGCGTATTCTGCTTACGAGTATTCCAGTCAACCGTTTGTGGACGTTGACGAAATTTTGAAGCTTCAATTGATGGAGCACCGCTAATGACGGGTATGCTATTCGATAAATTGTCCATAGTTTTCAACCGGGTTAGTGGTTCACTGGTATTTCAATCGCACCGGAGAGATTCACAATCTGGCGCAGGTGGGTTTCACATTCTTCGTACTGTTCATTTCTGCAGGCTTTTTCCAATGCCGACGCCGGATCATAGAATTCCGCAAAGCCGCATGTTCCGCCAGCGCCTTTGAGCCAATGGGCCAGGTTCGCCAGTTTTTCAAACTCAACCTCGATTAAAAGGTTTTCCATCTCGCGGATTTGTTCACACAGGCGATCTGCAAACTCAATCACAATTTCTAGAAATTCTGGCTCGTCAATCGGAAGACTTGAGAAAATCGTCGCAGGAGATTGAGGCGGTTGAGTCTTGCGATCCGTCGATCCAATAGCCGGCTCTTCTCGATTGAACTCTGCCGCCAGCACCAAGAAACTTCGCATGGATTCTTCCATTAGCGAAAGGTCCTTCTTCTCCGTCGTTCCGACAAGACGCGCAAGAGCTTTCTGTGCATCGCGATAACCGGCCCGCTTGGCAACTGATTCGAGCGCCAAGGTATATTTTTTAATCGAAGCGTAATCTTCCGCTTCCCACGCAGGCTGGACATCTGCGAGGAAAGTTTGCAGCTCCAGATTGAATTCAGCGGAGGTGATGGTCACTGGCAACGGAGCTTCGACTTTTTCCTTGCCCATCAAAATCAATCGATCGTGTAATACGGACAGCAAATGATCCATATTTACCGGTTTTGGCAAGAATCCATCGCACCCTGCATCCATACACTTCTGCTGATCGCCTTTCATGGCGTTTGCCGTAAGTGCAATGACAGAGCCTTCGTAGTTTTCGTCTCTCAGTTTTCGAGTCGCTTGATATCCGTCCAGGACAGGCATCTGCATATCCATCAGGACGACATCAAATTTTCCGGTGATTGCCTTTTCAAATCCGACTTGACCATTCTCAGCTTCTGTCACACTGCATCCTGCCCGTTCCAAAATAAGGCGAATCAATCGCCGGTTGGCCTTGCCGTCATCGACAACCAGAATTTCACATTCCGGGAGTGCAATGATTGTCTGGTCGATACTTTCCTGAGCCTTCTGGTTTTTCTTGTGCGTTGCAAAGTCAATTCTTTTCGCCTTACTGACGTCGCCGACTTCTACCGCGAAAAAGAAGGTACTTCCCTTCCCTTCATCGCTGGTAACTTGAAGCCTTCCACCTAGGGCCTCAACAATCTTCTTCGAGATCGCAAGTCCCAATCCGGTTCCACCGAATTTCCGAGTCACACTTGAATCGGCTTGAACAAAGGGGTCAAAGATTTTTTTCTGTTGTTCGGGGGTCATTCCAATACCCGTGTCCGATATTGAGAATTTGATTTTTGGAATGCCATTGCTCTTGATCATTTCAACATCAACCGCAACTTCACCTTCGGAGGTAAACTTGATTGCGTTGCCAATCAGATTGGTTAAAACCTGCCTGAGCCTGACGTCGTCGGTCACGATCAATTCCGGCAAATCGGTTTTATAGTTGACCGCCAGCAAAACTCCTTTTTGTTCGGCCCGAACTCGCAGGATCTTTGCAACTTCATGCGTAAGCTTGAATGGCGAACCAGGAACGGCATCAATTTCCATCTTCCCGGCTTCGACTTTGGATAGATCAAGAATATCGTTGATCAAGTGCATTAAGTGAGTCCCACTGGCATGAATTGTAGTCAGATACTCCAACTCTTCACTTTTTGTGGTCGCGAGCCCACGCTGTAACCAATCGGTAAAACCGAGAATCGCGTTCATTGGCGTTCGAATCTCATGGCTCATATTGGCGAGAAATTCGGACTTTGCTTGGTTGGCGTACTCAGCAGCCTGTTTGCTGTTCTCAAGTTCAGTGATGTCTTCAAAGCTGACAAAAACACCGTGTTTCTGCTTAGTCTCAGCCATTACCGGCGCACAATTGACGCGAAAAATTCGATCGCCAGACTCCCCCTTACTCTTCAGGATTAAATGCCGATCTTCGATATTGACGCCAGACTCCATCGACTTCACCCAAGGCAGGGTGTCGATATTCTTTCCGTCCAACTCACACCACTCAAAGAGGTTATTGGGACTCTTGCCCATCAGTTGATCAATACTATGGTGGACAACATCTTGAAAAGATTGATTCGCGAGAACGATTCGACCACGAGTATCAAGAACAATCAGTCCTTCGGACAGATTATCTAGAGCATCGCGAACCCGATTGGGTACTGTTTTCGAAGGATTCAGCATCGTCAACATGTACCCTAAATAAATCAGATACAAGATTCCTGATGAAGCCCCAATAAAGGCCACGAATCGAGCCCATTTATCGGTCAGCCAACGGGTCCAGACTTTCATGTCGCGGGGAACAAACGTGTATTCGATATTGCCCCAATGCTTGTTGCTTACATACAAACCGATTTCCACTTTAGCCGATGGATCGCCCGAGTCCTGGTTGGCCTTCCAAAAGTCTTGATGTGACTCCGTCTTGATCGCCAAGAAGCCCTTTTCATTCCGAACGCCCATCGACGTAATCTGGGGATTGCGAGAGATCGTTTGCTTCAGAATCGTTTCAAGATCACGGAACCGATTGCCTTGCACCAGAAAGGAAGACGTAATGGCCAGCGATTCACAAAGTTGCGATCGACCTGCCATTTGCTCTACGTCACCGCTGGGGACCATATCCATCACTGATGCTGCACAAAACAGCAGCATCAAGATGCCAACAAGGCCTACCGTCAATCGAACTTTGGTTGTAATCCAGCGCATTGGGCTCAAGTAGGTGTTTACTTTTTAACTTGCCCTCGCTGCGACCTAGCGATCAACCAACTGGCCAATGGATTGGTCATCATCGGCCCCGTCGTCCATTGCGGCGGATTCCAAAACGGCAAGTGGATCTAACATCCGCCATGCCGGAATTGATGACATAAATGTGGTCAGCAATACGCCGCCACGAACCATCCATGCCAGATAGCCAACGGTCAGGAAACTGGTACCCGCCATAGCCAACGAAGGCATCGTGATATCGAATTGCGTAAAAAACTGATCCTGCACTGCGTCCAACTCGTCAACAAATCTAGCCGCCAACAGCTCACTGCTAAACTGACTGACCGCCAACCTGTTACCCTGCTGACGCGCTGCAGAACCCGAATCAATGGTTTCGATATCGCTTGCGTAAACATAGGTTGCAACTGACAGCGATCGAATCGAATCCAGATTTATGTCATCAATTTCAGATTTCACGGGGCCCGCATTGCGAATATCGGCCAGTGAATCTGAATTTCCGTTACCTCTGGCAAAAGGCGTTCCAACCACAATATCCTCAGATTCACTACCCTCAGAACCGGTAGGCGCTGTACCGCCCTCTGGATTCTGTTCTGGATCAACAACACTTTCCTGTTCGGAATCCGGTTCCGTATTCTCTTCCTCATTTGTTCCCGGTTGACTCGTGATAGCGGGTGGCGGAGCCACCTCGATGACTGCAACGGTCGAACTCAATTGGCCCAAGGATCCAATTTCGTACTCAAAACTGGTACTGCCTTCGAACCCTTCATCGGGCACAAAAACAAGACTGCCATCGGAATCGATAAACACCGATCCATTGGATGGTTGAGAGACAATTCGAACACTGTCGATTGTCGAATCAACATCGAAGTCATTTCCGAAAGTTTCGAAAGTAATGTCAGTCGGCAAATCACCAATAACAAACAGTGAGTCTCGAACAGCCACCGGCGCGTCGTCGACAGGGTTGATGTTCAAAATGACCATTCCCGTATCAACGAATCCTGAATCATCGCTGACTTGGTAAACAAAATGGGTACTGTGAACTTCAGCTCCGCCATGAACGTAGGCAAAACTGCCGTCGCTGTTTATCGTGACATTTCCGTATCCGGGTGATTCAACCAAGGTCACATTAACGTTGGTTGAATAATTATCATTCGCAAGAACCGTTCCTGCCGTCAGACTTTCACCTTCGTTGAGCGTATAAGAATCGTCACTGGCAATCGGAGCCGCACCGTCGTCAACCACACGGATGATCAACGTTTCTGTAACGAAACGCCCATTGTTGTCATCAATTCTAAATTGAATTTCATAGCGACCATCAGCGTCCGCATCATGCGGATTCTCATAGTCTGGCGTCTGATTGAACGATAGCCAACGTGTTATGGGATCGAAAGCAAACAACCCCGCATCATTTCCGCCATCCAAAGCAACGCTTATGACGTCGCCTGGTAGATCTTGATCAAACAAGGCAATCTGAACCGTATTCGTTCCCTCCGTAATCGTGATTCGATTGTCAACGAGTGAGGGATCGTTGTCGTTTACTGGAGTTACCAGAACCTCGATCAACTGATCTGTCGTCCCACCATTCCCGTCATCGACGCGAACAACCAAGTCGTACTGATTGTCACTTCCCCAATCAGTGGGCGTTTCATAGTCGGGTGCGTTCCTGAACGTCAACTGCCCGTTATTGTTATCAATACTGAAAAGACCAGCGTCGTTTCCGCCCTGGATTGTGTAGTGCAGCGTATCTCCATCAATATCTTGACCGTCGATCACGCCAACCGTTGTCTGATTTTCTGGAGTGAAGTATCGAACAGGCAAATTGATTACCGGTTGATCGTTCACAGGCGTTACATCGATCGTAAGTACCGCTTGATTGTTGCTATCGGACGTGCCATCGTTGACACTGAATTCAAACGTGTCGTAGGCAACACCGTTTTGGTCACCAGCGGCAACATACACCAAAAGTCCACTTTGAATATCAGTCGCCAGAATGACAGAATTGACGTTGACCGCCACATTGTTCAGAGTCAGCATGCCGTTAGCTGGTAGCGTCTCGATTCGAATCGAGTGATAAACCGAATGTGAAATATCGGAAAATTCAAAATCGTCAACGGCAAATGTGTACGCGTTATCTTCGACCGCCGTTACCGATGAATTGACGGCCGTTGGCACCGGCACACCTAGTTTGACTTGAGTCATCGACCCAAACTCGGAAGTGTTATTGTTGCTATCGATAGCAATCGCCGATATTTTGCTGCTCACGGTCAAGGTCGAAAGCAAACCGGTTGGAATTGTTACGACACCATAATAGGTTCCATTCTTGGTGTTAATTGCCAAGTCCGTCGCCAACAAGGAGCCAAGATAGATACTGCCTTGCCCAAACTCTTTTCCACCGGCAAGGGTCAAATCCGCGGGGTTGGTTGAATAGATTTCCACTTTTTCGAAAGTAGAGGTGGCTTCAAACGCAACAAACAACTGACCGGCGCCAAAGAAGGCCTCTGTTAATTCTGGATAATCAAATCCGAGGTTTCCTGCGTTCAGATCATTCGCCACGCCGTTGAGAGAAAACCCATCTCCCTCAGAAAGAATTGTTGCGCTGCCAGATTGGCCACTTAGGTCAATACCCAACGTTGAATTTCCGTAAATGGCATTCTGAGAGATCAAGTTGCCGGTCGCCGCCGAATTGGTCGTTCCCGATCCATTTTCGCCAACTACGTGCACGCCACTTCCTGCATTGTTGGCAATGATATTATGCTCAACGATATTGTTGGATCCAAACAATCGAATCCCCCCCATATCACCACTCGTCCCACCGTTTCCCGTCACCGTGTTGTTCGAAATTGTGATTTCGCCCAAGCCATTCCAAGTATCAATTCCATAGCCATTGTTGTTGGCGATCAAATTTCCTTGGATCACCGTACCCCGAGTATCGTAATTCAAATCAATGCCATCCAACCATTGAGCATTCGAACCATTGGACTTGATTTCATTGTCGCGAATGACCCAGTTGTTTGCTCCGTCAGTGAGATTCGACTCACCCGTTATTTTGATACCCGCGTAACTTGCGAATCCTATCAGGTTATTTTCGATCACACCTTGGTCCGCGTTGGCGATCAGGATATTGTAACTTTGGCTAGCTGCCGTATTGGGTGCAACAAAATCGTGAGAGCGGGACCCAATCATGTTGTGATGAATATGAACATTGGAAACCGAACTTCCCGCTACATGGATATTTCCAGTTTCAGAACCCAAGATTCCAAATCCGTGGATCGCGATGTCGCGGACTTCTGAGTCGCTAGCCTCGATATATAGACCGTTGGCAATTCCGGCCACATCCGAAATTTCAAGTTCCGCGGCGTCCAACTGAACCAAGACATCTTCATCGCCAGTCCCTTCGATGCCATCGCTTCCGACTCCCACAACTCCAGAAAATCCATGAGTTGAAGCGCTCGCGTTGTAACGCGTTATTCCATCGGTGAGATAGGCTCGACCGTCTATCGATGTTCCATCGTCCGTCAAACTAGGCAAGGCCACTGCAACCAAGACCTCCCAAGTTTCATCCGCGCCGTTCACGCGATCCGCAGTTTGTGTCGGAACAAATCGCATCGCATTGGCGATATCAATTGAGTTAGCGTTGGTAATAAACTGCCGAAGCGAACCTTGCACGCTACGCTGATTGCTGGCAACATCGTCGTCCTGAGCCCCGCCGCCTAGTGAATTGGTCACTACATTAAAACTAAAACCAAAGTCAACATTGCTCGCGTTGGACCGAACCAAGGCCACTTGGGAAACATGCTCTGAAGTCAACAAATTGGAGGCATCATCCGAAACCCCTGCCGTCAAGCCTCCGAACTTCGCAGCCCCATCACCATAGGTTTGCTCTGCCCATAAATCGTCGCTTAGATAGCCACTATTCAGTGCCTCCGCGGTAGCAACCGTTTTGGAGTCAACCACCACCCAATAATTTGTATCCGCATGCAAGCCGTCAAACGTGTAGTTTCCACTTGCGTCTGTCAGACCTTCCGCGATAAAGCGGTCACCGCTCGACATCCCGACAACACCGTCCTCGCGATAGATTTTAACGGTGGCGCCAGAAACCCCTATTGAATCGAAAAGCTGAGCATCACCATTAACGTCTTCAAGAACACTCCCATCCAGATTGAATGCGGACTGATTTCCATACTGCCTCGCGAAAATCCCGCGACTCCCCCCACTATCCTGCCCAGTCCAAACGACAATGAAATTTTCGCTATCGAGCGATGCAACCGAGGCACCTGTTTGAGCACCTGTGGATTGAGAAACCAGGAAGTCGTCACTAATGGCTTGGGCAAATGGATTTCCGCTGCCATCCGATTCCACTCGAAATCTTCGTCCGAAGACATCTTGAGTGTCCGCAGGATCGCTGGTGCTTTGACCATGCCAAGTCATGATCAAACTACCGTCATCGGCGAACGAAACATCGGTCGCCATCTGATCATCCGTTTGAAATTGATTCGCATTTTCGCGAGAGTGCCACACCACATTGGTCGGGTCAATGATTTGCAGTTGCGTTTCCCATTGCGAACCGCCTACGCCATCATCTACTTGGATCTGATAACTGATTGCGAGCAGGCCCGACGAATTGGTCGCGACGGACGGATCCCGAGTATCCAGCACATCAGCCCCTGTCGGCACTTGAATCTCAGCGTTCAGAACCCCGTTGGCCTGTACAGTTCGCCCATGGATTTGATTGGCATCATTCCAGAAAACATGAGAATCCCCTGAGTCGGTCAGCACAACCGTTGCTACAGATTCAGAACCAGCATCCTGATCATTGACGACTACCACATCCCCAGAGGTGCCATCGGCAGCAAACTTTCTCAAGTAGATATCGTGACTGACTGTTGAACCACTGGTAAACCGAGCCCCATCCCAAACGACCACAAAGTCACCACTGGAATTCATCGACACCGCAGGATTCACTTGGTCGCCGAAATCGAAATCGTCGACCATCGCCCCATTAAAATCGTCTGTTACGCGGAACTCGTTGCCAACTGGGTTCCCGCTTGCATCGTAGCGACGAGCATAAACGTCCGCTTCGCCGGTCCCATCGAAGCTTGTCCATACCACGACGAAATTACCGGCATCGTCCATTGCAATGACGCCGCCCAAGTGATCTTCAGCGCTCGCCTGACTGACTTCAATTTGATTCGAAATCGCACGGCCGCTGAAGTCGTACATTCGCATCATCATATCACTTCGGCCGTCTAGACCGATCGAACGCCAAACGACAACGTAGTCACCATTGCTATTGGCCGCTACGGAAGAACTCCCAAATCGATCCGTCTGGTCTGTGTCTTGTTCGTTGCCGATGGGCTGGCTTGCTGAATCCTGGTTGACCAAAAATTCGCTGCCGCCCTCGAGGCCTTGTCCATCGATATGAATTTGAACGGTCGCAGTAGCAAACCCGCCATTTCCATCAGAGACCTGATAGGTAAACGAATCAGAAGTCGTGGCAGATCCGTCGTGGCTATAGGTGAAAGTACCATCAAGTCCCAACCCAAGCGTTCCATTTGTCGGTCCAGACTGCAGCGAAATTGTGAGCGAATCGCCGTCAACATCAAGTGAGTTGTACAGCAAACCACGATCAATCTGAAACGTTTCTGAGCCACCGATTTCAACGCCGTAAACGTTGTCGTACACCACCGGCACATCATTGACTGGATCGACTGTAATGTTCACTGTTGCAGACATCGCCGCCGGAGCATTCAAAGCCGTCACTTCGGTGGGCGTCAACGTTCGATCATAAAGCTGTAGTGTATCGAGGTCGCCTCCAAAGTAACGGTTCGAAGGATTGTCGTTTCGATATCCCAGGATCAAATCACCTGCAGGATTGAGAACGCCTGTCGTGCCATGATTGCTGCTGGCCATCAACACACCATCCATGTAGACTTTTGCCCCGGCTGCGTCTGACAAAGTCAGGGTGTAGGTATGCCAATTTCCGTCAATGAAAGGAACCGCGTCAAAACTTAGATCGTCGAATCGAAATAGCGAATCATTCGAATCATGAAGCGACGTCACAAAGTCGTTTTGCTCGGGCCAGACGCTGGAATCGCCAATATAGATATTCAAACTGTTCGGCAGCGTGACGGTTCCGTGACTATAGAGATATTGGTATCCATTTCCGGAATTACTACCCACTCGAAATTTGAAAGTCAGAGTAAAATCGTCCGTGTAAGTCACATCCGGGATCTGAACGAAATCGTCTTGCTCATCAAACGACAGTCCGTTGCCAAAGTCGCCATCAATCGTTGTCGGTCCGTTGACAATACCATTGTTCCCGCCGACCGAATCAACCGCATCCCCTGAAAGCCCCCAATGGTGAACTAATCCATCCGTTCCGGTCGTGACCGCATACTCAAAACTGTCGCTCCCATGAAAGTTGGGATCAGGAGTGTAAGAAAAACTGCCGTCGGAGTTGACGGCCACCGAACCGTTATTGGGCTGACTATAGTCGATCACCTGAAACGTCCCCGAATCAGCGAGATCATTTCCTAGTACCCCATTGGCTGCATCACGAACCAGTGAAGTATCTTCGTCGGTTACATAACTATCGTCGTCAACAACCAGATCAGCCCCGTCATTGGCCACGTCAAAGGTGATGATATCGGCTCCCGTTTGGTAGGCGCCATTGCTCGCTCGAACCTGAAATTCAAAACTGGCATAGGCCGTTCCAAACTCGTTGGGAGTCGGAACGAAGATCAATCGATTGCCTTGAATATCTGCGATTGAAATCGTATCGTTGTCGGCGATCAGAATACCGTTGGCAAACAATTGCCCATTCACTGGCGCTTTGACGACTAAGATCTCAGTAAACGTGTCACCATCTAAATCGACAAACGCAAAATCACTTTCCACAACCGTGTAAGTCGTATCTTCTGTCAAGGAAATGGTCTTGGTATTGGATGTCGGTAGATTGTCCACCGTCACCCCGATATTGAACGTCCCACTGCTCGCGACGACACCGTTTTCCAATCCGTCTTCGACGGTAAAGTCAAAACTGTCGTCGATATCGTGCGTGTGGGTATGGTCGAAAAACAGATTCGATGCATCAATATCCGCTTGAGTAAACGTATCACCATCATTCAAGACGGTTGAACCCAGTCGCAAATCACCATGCCCAGGTTTTGCAATCAAAGTATAGGTAATCTCGGCACCAGAATCCTGAGAATCCGGATCGCCTTCATTCAACATGCTGTTGGTGATCACATTCCCCAAGACTCCTTGAGTCACGGAAATTCCTGTGTTGGTCGCGATCACCGCCTGCTCGTTTACATCAAGAATCTCGATTGTGATGACTTCTTGATATTGGCCTCCGTCAGTATCTGTGACGTCGACAGTGATATCGTGTGAGGTTCCGGCTTCGTAATTTAGCAGCGATCCGTCAGCGACCGTGATCTGTCCTGTGTTGGTGTCCAGAACGAACCGTCCACCTGCGTCGTCAGCCAGGTTAAACGTATACCCGCTTTCGCCGTCTTGATCCGTAGGTACGACAAAACCAACCTGAGCTCCATCTGCAACGTTTTCAACAACTTGCAAGCTCGCGACCGCAGAAGCCGCGGTAAACCCCGCACCCGCCGCATGATTGAGCTCCAATGCATTGGCTGGATTGATAATATCTGCTACTGATGTACCACCGCTGAGACTGTCGAATTGCCAATTGGCCAACAAACCTGAAGGTGCCGACGTAGGATGAAACTTGTTCGAATGGCTTTCAGAAATTTCGCGATCCAGACGCTGATGGTCCCAGATTCGAATATCGTGATAGGTTCCCTGGAAAACGGTTGACGAATCAAAACTGCCATTGGGTTCGTCCTGCTCCTGGCCGAAGACAAGCTCACCACCCGTAGCCAGAGTTTGCCCAACCGCTGCCGCCGTCCCTTGGTCAGTAACCACACCGTCAACATACACTTTCCAATCGCCGCTGGTGTTGTCCCAACTGAACCCAAGATTGTGCAGTCCACCATTCATCAAAGTCGAGTAATCAATCCCAGACAACGACGCGATCGTCGGCGTGCCGCCATTGCCAGGAAGATAGACGTCCAAAGTCCCATCGGACTGATAGAGGATTGAAAAATCATCAAAATAAACCGCACCATCAGGTTGGTCTGTAGTTTGATAACTAATTAAGGGAGTGTCAGTATTCGAGTCGCTTGAGAACAAGACCTCGAACGTCAATTCATCCAGACCACCCAGAACTCCTCCGTTCTGAGCTAGGAAATAAACATCATTCCCGTCGGCGTTAATCTCTACACCATTGGAAAGGTCAACGGGCGCAATCGCGTCGACGCCATCGACCTGAATACTGACGACAACATCATCAAATTGGCCGTTGCCGTTCTGCAGTTTGTAAGTAAAGCTATCATTCCCAGATTGCCCGCTATTCAGAGATTCAAAGGCTCCGTTGGAATCGTAGGTCAGACTTCCATCTGCGTTAATATGCAAGCGTGCCGTCGATGCAAGCGTGACTGAAGATCCGGGAGTGTAGGCCTGCCCGTCAATTTCGACGACCCCTGGAGTTGATCTTGCCAACCAATATCGCGATTCCACTTCGTCCGATGAAGTCAAGTCGTCATAGATCTCAAGTTTGGCAATCATACCCTCAAAATTCGTTTCCGAGCCGCCTTCGCCAGTCGCCGCGCCAACTCGCTTCCCTAATCCTGCATCAACGTTGAGGGCGGTAAAATCGAGGGACGAGTTATAGCCTGGAATGTCAACCAGTTCATCCACTAACTGACCGTTGAGGTACAGCTGAACATCTGGAGTCGCTCCTTTGTCTCCCAGCGTTGTCGTGGCTCCTGCAGAAATCATAAAATAGATTTGATTGAATTCACCCGCCTGCAAACCCTGACCAACAAGGGTATAGGGCTCTGTGGTAAATCCATTCTCAACTGCTGGAGAATGAATCTTCAAAAGGATTTCATCACCATCCTGGTAAAGTGCAATGCCGCCCGAGGAATCACCCCACTCGAATAAAACATGCTGACCGGAAACGGCATCAGGTTGAATCCATAGCTCAATCCCGCCCGAGTTTTGAAATAAGCCTGCAAGGTGTGAATTCTGAATCTGCCCACCCGCTGAACCGTCCAGGACCAATGCGTTTTGAAGTCCAGCAATTGCCGAGCCAGTATTTGAAGTAAAGCCTACCCCCGAGTCGAATGTGATTGTGCCCGTCGATCCAACATTGTCCCAAACCAAATTGGGACCAACCGTTCTTGGAGGTAGGGTTGTCTGATCAAACGATGTGCCCGGTGCGACATTGACCGTTGGTGTATCCGTCACCACGACCCCGTCGGTCAAATCGTTTACTGAGATCTCAAGCGTTGAATCTTCGTCGGTGTTGGCGGACCAATCATTCTTGACGATCGGATCGATGACAGGATTGACCAGCACCTGCAGGTTCTGAATCGTCGTTTGTGTGTCACTATTGGCCGTTTCATGAGTGACGACTTCCACTTGCAATGTAAAATCGTCATGCTGATTTGCTCCGCTTGAAATCGTGATTCCCGCGAGATCCCAAGTCTGAACATCTACCGATGCATTACCTAGCGTCGATACATTCCCGCCTCCATCCGAAATCGTTGCTCCAGCGGGAATCCCCTTGATGGTTATACGCTGAAACTCTTCCCCGCCATCGTTGTCCGCTAGTAGACTCGCAAGCCCCAGAGAAATCGGCTGATCTTCATCCCCTGAGGTAGCGAACTCGAAGCGATCAACAAAAACGCCTGTTGAAAAATCAGCCCCCAAGTCATCGCCGTCGGCACTTAACCAAGTAACGACCACTGTCCCGTCGACAAGGAGCGTTACGTCTGGCTCAGTCTGGTTGCCAAATTGATATCCATTCAGCTGAAACTCGTCCCCAACAGCCAATCCGGCGGAATCGAAGCGTCTTCCAAAAACGCCATCACCGTCACCATCGACTCCGGTTGATTGATAGACTGCCAAGAATCCACCATCAGGCAACCCAACGACATCTCCATTCCATTGGTGATTTGCCGTGATTTGATTGATGAGAAATTCCCCTCCAACCTTACCGCCAGTTGAATCAAAAAGTTGGCCAAACACGCCTCGCCCGCCCCCGTCCTGAGAGGCATCCGCTTGCCAAATTGCAACAAATTGCCCGTTAGGAAGTGCCGCCAATTCCAGTTCATTTTGTCGGTTTGGCGTTTGCGTATTGATCGTAAATTCGGAACCGGACCCAGGGTCCCCTGCGTCAAATACTTTCCCGACAACATCAAAGCCATTGGCCGCCTGATCTACCCATCCGATGACAAACCGATTATTTGCCAAGGCCGAAACGGAGACATCACGCTGAGCGCCTAGCGTCGTATCGTTGACCAGAAACTCGTCTTCGGCATTTCCCTTGGCATCAAAGATCCTGGCGAAAACGCCCGTATCACTATCGGCTGCCGGACTACCCCAATTGACGATGACAAACCCACCGTCAGATAGCGCAGCAGCCTTCGGACCGGATTGACTGGAAACGTTGTCCTGCGTAACCTCAAACTCTGAGTTCGCTCCTCCTCCTGTACCGTCAATTCCAACTTCATTGCCATTTTGATCGTATCGTTGGGCATAGATATCGTACTGACCAGATATTTCACGAACCCAAGTAACCAGGTACCCTCCGTCCTTGAGTCCAATGACGTTAGGAGTTAGTTGATCGCCCGTCAGGTCAGTATCGACCCGCGTTTCAAAACCGATCTTACTGCCATCGGCGGCATAAATCTGTTGATAAACCAGCGTGCCCTGATTGCCGTCAGTAAAGTCATTGTCCTTGCTTTGCCAAACAACAACATAGCCACCACCCGCCAACGCAGCCACATGAGAGTCTCCCTGCGTGCCATTGGAAGTCTCATTGACTAACTGAGCACCGTCAAGCGATTCAAGTCGATCACCCAACGCTAGTAAATTGGAATCGGCATCCGGCGCGATGGTAAAGTTTACCGAAGCGTTTTCCGCTGCGAACCCGGCGTTGTCTCCAATGAGAAAATCAAAGGAAGCTGCGCCTGAGAAATGATTGAAAGGAACAAACGCCAGCCCCGACAAATTGACATCCGTCATCAGCACCACCTGACCGAGGGTAACCTCAAGTCCATTTAAGAGTAGTGTCCCATTTGTGGGCAACGAGGCAATTTGAACTCGAGTTACCGTGTCTCCCGAACTGTCGGCGAAGTCGGAACTGGTAAATCGATAAACCTGATCTTCCGTCAGACCCGCATTAACATCTTCGGCCTCCAACCCAGTCAAGGTCACATTGACGGTCTTGGCCACTGACAATCCTGCGCCATTGTCGTCGGTGACCGCAACAACCAGTTGGTAAGTCGTCGTTGAACTGAGGCTGGCATCGTCGGCAACGGCAATGACTCCATCCGAATCGACGGCGAACACACTACCAGGGTCGCCCCCAACGATCGAGTAAACTAAAGTCGTCCCATCGGCATCGGTTGCATCTACATCGAAAACAATCGTCCCATTCGCTGAGGCGCGATCCAAGTCTACGTCAACAGGTGCAGGATCAATGGTAGGCGCCTGATCACCGAGGCTGAGTCCGTTTGAAAGATGATATCCTTCGACCAGTTGACCATTGACGTAGCCCGCCCCCGCAATTCCCCCGATAACACTATTGCTTCCCGATTCAGCGATAACGCCGGAAGCAAGTTGATTCCAGACCGTATACCCTGGGTCATTTGGATCAAGTATCGGCGCACCACGTTCGGGCGAAGAAACATCCGTTGATGAGTTGTAAACAATATTGGGTATTAGCAAGGCTTCGGAAGACAGCTGAGTGCCGAACCGGTCAAAGGAGCTATAATACGTTCCAGTTCCGGCTACGCCTTCGCCATGCCAGGAAAACACAACATCATGGTTATCGAACGTCACTGCCGTGACATCGGACTGTGATCCCAGTGTCGTATCGCTTGCCGAGTACGTAATTTCAAGACTTCCAAACTGGTCGTAACTTTTGGCAACAACACCGGTATCCAAAGCCGTTGCCGCAGCCCCAACGCCGCCAGCCAAAATCGCCTTTTGGGTTGTTGTCGAATCCGAAGTATACGCAAGCACAAACGATCCGTTGTTCGCCATATCAACCGATGGATCAAGGTAAACTTGGGTCGAATCGACTCCAGTTGCGCCGTCAAACTGGGCGACACCAGAACTGTTGTAATATCGATAAAAGATTTCGTTCGCCGTGTCGGCGTCCTGATAGTTGTCCCAGACGATAACAAAGTCACCACCCGTGTTGACCGCGACATCAGCATTGCTTTGCAAACCAACCGTTTCAATTCCATCGTTAACCGAAAACGGATTCGTGTCGAGTGAATTGCCGCTGACGTCATAACGACGTGCGTAGATGCCATCTGCATCCGCAACTCCTGAACCTTCCCAAGTCACAATGAACGAACCATCATCGGACATAGCCACCGATGCATCGTTCCCGTCGGTGCCTGGCGAATCAATCTGAAATTCGCTTTTGACCAAATTGCCTGAGGTGTCAAAGAGAGAGGCGAAAACACCGAGGTTTCCTCCCAGGTCATCAGTAGTCCAGACAACCACCAATCGATCCGCTGCGCTCGAAACCGCAACGCTCGCCCATTTCTGATCGCCCACCGTGGTCGTGTTGGCAATAAATGGCGTGAATATCTCGCTCCCGCCTGAGGTCAATCCCGATACGACGATGTCATCGCCATTCGTTTGGCTGCTGTTGACCGTTATCGCAATGAACTGGTTACCTGCCCCGTCCACCGCCAACGATTTTGCCACGCCACTTTCAGAGAGTCCTTCATATTGAAGTAACTGCCCTGTCCAATTGGACTGTGCCTCCAACGAGAATGCGCCGAAATTTTCCAACCGTCCGACCTGAAACTCAAAATCCCAATCACCACCTTGAGTCGAATGACCGGTCACATCTCGACTGGCCGCGATATCCGACTCCGTCAAAACAGAAATTTGTTCCAGAAACGATTCACCGATTTCCGTTTCCGCGACCTCACAACCGTAAAAATAGATATCGGCGTTTCGGCTCAGAGAGTATTTCCACTCGGAAATATCATCCTCGAAATTTTCTAAGTTGCCCGCATTCAAACTACCCGCACCGAGTTGCAGACTGCCATCACTACCGTGAGAAACGATATGCAGCGCGTCGATGCCTTTTCGCGAACTCAAAAGATTGGTCAGCTGATCCACGCCATGAGAATTTGAATCGAGCAAAACCAGCTCAAATCGTCGTGACGCATCTGCCGATTGAAGCAAGTCATCAACGAGTTGTTCATAGTTCTCAACGGAAGTATCAATGACGACCAATTCATTGCTGATTGGTGTCAATAATTTCCGCGAGTCATTGGGTTCAATAAAGAGCGAATCCAAAGCGGTGCTAAACTGATTGAACTTGAGATCGATTTGATCGAAAGAAAGGTCTTCAACTTCTGGCGCTTCCAATAATTCGACTTCTGTCCCTGCCTGATCGACAGTGTCTAAAGCCATTGGCCCGGCGCTATACAACACACGCTCCTCCAGGATCACCAGATCCGGATTCTCGTTTTTCCTATCGTGTTGTGTGAGTCCTAGCCGGGCCAGGAACTCGCTAAACAGGGACATTCTGAATGCTTTGCAAGTTGTTGATCGGGTCCTTCGGTCCAGGAATTTTGGACCGCACCCTTAAAAAATAGCTCTCGTGGGGAAAGAGTTTGGCATATTCCACTGACCGTAACGACTGAATGGGTTCGAGAACCAGATTGTTCCGTTAGCAAGGGTAAGACCGAATATCGGGACGGAATAATCCCGCGACAAATTGGCTCATCGAGCAGCGCACGCTTCGATCGCCCATAAAGAAGGCTGAAAACCAAACAAGAACACCTATACGCCTCGTTACCTGCCAATTCAAAACGGTCTGGGCACTAGTCTCAATGGCTGCATCGCCATACAAAACTGATAGAGGTCCAAAATCTCATTGTGATTTTCAAGAGAGTTTCAGCAAGTCTTCGGAGACCAGGAAAGAATCTCGTGCTGTCCGGCACAAATCGATGACTTGTTGAGAAACTTCAAGAACCTTGTCTGAAACCATGCCCTCTGATTCGAGAAGTTGTTCCAGCTCACTCACTGCGTCACCGATAGGCATTTCTTCCACTGCTGACGCATGAGCCTGCAACGACTGTACACAATCCCTGAGTTGGTCAATGTCCATCGAATCGAGCGATTCGTAGAGTAGTTCAACATACTTGCCAACCTTCAATGCTGATTGCGCAGAGCCAATGAACACGGATGTGTTCTCGATCAAATGTGGCTGGCGTTCAACGGCATGTGCAAGCATTTGCACAAGATCGGGATCATATTCAGCGTGTCGCTCCTCAAGAATTTGAAAAGCTTCTGCTACCGACCTTTCGTTTTGATTGACCAAATTGTCAAACGCGTTGCAGACGGCAACGATTCGAGCACCGACAGGAATTGCTTGCTTGATCGACTCTTGCCCCGCCGCAACATTAAAATCCGAATACCAATGGTGCTGGCAACGAACAATTTCCGCAACCGATTCACACCCCAAAGAGAGCTTCACAATCTTGGCACCGACAACATCTCGACGCAATGAATCATCGTCCGCTCTGCGATTGCCGCGTGTTCCGCCAGGCAAAACTTCAAGCCCAACAATTCCAACATCGTGCAACAATGCTCCGATTTCCAACTCGTAGAGCTGGCCAGACTTCAGAAACTGCCTTCCCAATGCAACACTTAAATTCGCAACTCGCATTGAATGCTCAACGACGTGTTTGGATCGAAATGCCATCGCGGTCAGCAAACCGGTGACGGTCGCATACTCGATCCCCTGCTCTTTTGTTTGAAGAACAGCGACTGGACTATCGTGAGGTTTTTCTATTTCAGCGGATACCAGATCAAAGCGAACTACCCGATCGCGTCCGCCACGTTTCGCCGCATAGAGACACTCATCGGCTTGATCCAACAAATGTTGGGGATCCATCGCTCCGAATTTTCGATTGGATACACCGATACTTGCGGTGACTTTCAACCCGCCGATCTCCTGTCCTCTCAGCCGATTTCGCAGCTGTCCGGCCATCGCAAACGCCTCATCAATATTGGCGTTCATTAGCAGAACGGCGAACTCTTCACCTCCAAAACGGCAAACCAAACACTCATCATTGAACGACTGCAGAAGCAATTGCCCCAAATCGCGAAGTACGTCGTCGCCCGCGCTATGTCCGTGCGTATCGTTGATCAACTTAAAATGGTCGATGTCAACCATCAAAATACTCAAATAATTTGCGTCAGCGTCTTTCCATGCTCGATTAAAAATTTTCCAGAACGATCGCCGATTGAAGCATTTCGTAAGTGGATCGCGGGAAGCAAGAAATTGAAGCTTCTCATTTTGCTTGGTCACCTGGTCTCGAGACGTTTTCAACACATCGACCATTCGGACCAGGTCAGCCTTTTTGTTTTCCAGGGCGGTTACATCGTCGAAACTCACCATCGAACCGCGACAGTTGCCATTACTACCGAAAATCGGCGCTGAATTCGTTGAATACGTGAACACCATACCCTGGCGTTCAAGTTGGATCACTTCTCCACATACTTGAGTTTCACTTTCCAAACATCTGTGCCAGGAAAAATCACCGTCCTCATTGTCTGTACTCCAAACCAGTTCGGAAACATTCATCCCTATCAATACATCAACAGAAATGTCAACCATGCTGGCCAGTTTACCGTTGGCATGAACGATCGTTCCGCCTTTGTCCAACAGCATCAATCCGCCAGCCAATGTCTCAAAGGCCGAACGAACCCGTTGCGGAACGACTTTATTTGGATTCAAGTATCGAAGAGTTCGGGAGAGTACCACCCAACTCATGACTCCTGCGCCAGCCGACATAAACAGGATCAGCGAAATCAACTCGGCAAAGGCTTCCGATTCAATGGATTTGAAACAGATTTCCAAAGCTCCCCAACCGCGACCATTTACATCAACGTAAACAAAAACTTGATCCTGGTCATTTCCCGTATCACTTACCCAGTATTCCGAATGTGATTCGGTTTGAAACGCATAGTTTCCATTGGATCGTTTCAAAGCCATTGAGAGTAGCTCAGGATTTCTATCTACGACCGCCGATGCGAGTTCACCGAATTCTCGGGTTCGATTCGATTTGATGTTTGCATTCGCCTGGAGGGCAAAAGTTTCACATAACTTGATCCGATTGGCCAAACTCTCTTCCGAAGAATTCGGAATGATTCTCAAGTACTGCGCAGAGAAAACCAGCACTGCCGTTATCGCTGCTAACGACAACGCCAACCGGGTGGCAGATCGAATTTTGAACCAGTTCTTCATTGAGAGTCTAGAAACGCCTATAGAATTTCAGCTTAAGATTAGGTTGCCGAACAATTCCTTCGGCTCCTATCTAAAAGAAATGGAAAAAATTGCCAACGAAAAATCGGCATATCCGTCAAAATCAGACGCAAAATTTCTTGCGTCGAGAAACGACATTACTTCTTGAAGAAGTTTCCTAACTCGTCTTCGCCGATTTGCGGTTTCGAGGTGAATGATTCTAATACCGTGAGCGGATCGATCATTCGCCAGGCAGGAAGCTGACTAAGAGTTGTGGCCATCAGAACACCACCCCGAAGAATCCAAAGCACACCTCCGAGCGTTGCCATCCCGGCAATGGAACTCATAGTAAAATCAAAATCAAACGGACTGTTCGTTTTGTAAACGTCCTCGGTAACCTCATCCATTTGCTCCCACAACAACAGCGCGTCGTAGCCAATTGTAAAACCGTCATAGCTGTACTCAGACATTTCCACCTGATATTCAAGCGTCCGAGGGTTTGACGAATAACCCACCAGTTGCAAGGAAGTTCGCGATGAAGCATTCACCTCAGAAATTTCTTCCAGCTCGACGATCTGGAATCGCGCCACCTCATTTGCGACAAACTCTGTATTGACGTTACCTTGGACTGTCAAACTGGACGACTTGCTGGAATCATCATCTTGATTTTCGTCGTTTTGAGCCAGATCGATGATGACGAGGGAATCATTATTCTCGTTTGTGTCTTCCATGATAATGTCGCCATCTCCGTCGCCATCACCTCCCGTATCGAGAAGTCCTGTCTCAACCAGGATCTGGACCTCAACGGCGATGCCTGAAGTCGTCCCGTCATCGGCAAAGTAGATGAAGCGATCAGTCCCGATGAACAGTTGGTCTGGAACATACTGAAACGTCCCGTCGGTGCCGAAAGTGATCGTTCCGTTGACTGGAGCGACAACCAGCGTGGCAGCCAACACATCGTTGTCGACGTCAAAATCATTGTCGAGCACACCAACCACGGCTTCCAGAACCCCACCGTTCAAGACGGCATAATTGTCCACGAGAGATGTGGGTGCGTCATTTACATTGCTGATCGAAATATTCACGTTGACGGTATCAAGTCCACCGTTGCCATCAGAAACCTGGTAGACAAAACTATCGTTGCCAAAGTAATCGCTTTCTGGTTCGTAACTGAATGTGCCATTCGGATTCAAACTGAAGGAACTGGCATTCTGTGGACCACTGACAATCAAATAACTCAGGATGTCACCGTCGGAATCAGAATCATTGAGGGAAACATCTCCCACCAAAACCGTATCCTCGTCCATCAAATAACTATCTGGATTGGCCACAGGAACGTCGTTGACTGGTTGTATTGTCAACATGACTACCGCGGTCTGAACACCGCCATTGCCGTCGTCAACTTGATAGACAAACTGGTCATTCAGCGTTTCGCTTCCGTCGTTCGCGTAGGTGAAAGAACCATTCGGATTCAATGTCACAAAACCGGAGGTAGGGCCGCTTAGCAGGCTCGCGGACAATACATCGCCATCGCCATCTAAATCATTGGCCAAAATTCCCGTTGCAACATTTGTCACAAGCGATTGCCCCTCATTCACAACGTAGGCATCATCAATCGCGACAGGTACATCATTCACCGGGTTAATCGTCAAATTGACTTGGGCCGAACTTAAGCCTCCGCTTCCGTCAGCAACTTGGTAGGTAAACGAATCAAAGACCGTTTCGGATCCATCATGTACGTAAACAAAATTTCCGTCAGAATTCAATGAAATCGATCCATGAAGCGGTCCACTCAGTACCGAAGCAGTCAACAGGCTACTGTCAACGTCGGTGTCGTTGAAGAGAAGACCTAATGCAGGAGCAATAGATTCTCCTTCATTGAGCGTGTAGCTGTCAGCCCCAGCAACCGGAGCGTCGTTAACCGGAACGACATCAACATCTCTCGTCAAAACATTCGAGTCAACAACTCCGTCGTTGACTGTAATCAAAATCGTACGCAACGAACCAGACGGGTCGTCGCTCGTGTTTTCATAGGTAACACTTCGCAGTGCGGCCTCATAATTGGCCAAGGTATCGCTGCCGGTCAAGCTTAACGTTCCCGTCGTCGCGTTCCAAACTCCAGTAATTGTCGCCGTATTGGCAAAATCAAGGACATCCTGTCCATTGAAATAGTTTCCAGAAATTTGCACCATAGCAGATTCAAGATCCGTATCATCCACATCAGATAGCGCAAGTGTGTTCGTAATCAGAACGGGGCCAACGTTTTCTGTGTACAAGATGTTTCCGCCCTCAATCAACGACTCAACCGGAGCGTCATTAACCGCCGTAACATTGATGGTAGCGTTGGCAGAGGTCGAATCAATCAGCCCCAGATCGTCTTTGGCCGCATACTGAAAATTAGTCGAACCGTTCCAATCTACTGAGGGTACAAAATAGAGTGTTAGCGAGTTGGCTGTTGCCGCTAAATCGGATCCCGACACCACCGGAATTGACAAACCAGCATCGAGGTAAAGCACGCCGTTTGCTGGCAGTCCATCAAGCGAAAATGACTGGATTGTCCCGTCCACGTCGCCGCCGCTTAAATTGATGGCAATCGAGGATGCATCTTCGAAACCACCGACAACAACATCATTGGTGTTTGGAGCATCGTTGACGGGTAAGATCGTCAACGCAAACGTATCACTGGTCGTCGTTCCCGCCCCGTCGTCAACGGTAAAGTCAAAACTGTCGCTGGCTGTCTCACCTGCGTCATGCGAGTAGGTCACCAACCCGCCATCAACATCAGCCTGCGTGAACGTATCGTTCAGCCCAAGAACCGAAGCTCCACGATATATCGTTCCGTTGACCGTCACTGAATCGACCGTATAAACCAACTGCCCCGTCGTATTGTCTACATCGCTAGTTAAGAGCTGCGAACTGGTAATCGCAGACGTTGCACCCTCGTTGAGCGTCAAACCCGTGTTAATATCCAACGATTGTTCATCGTTCACATTGGTGATCACCCAGTTGAAGACTGAAGCTGTCGTCGTCCCGGAACCGTCATCAACAGTAAACCCAATTGAATCGTTCGATGTTTGACTGCCATCATGACTGTAGGTAATCAGTCCCGTGTCAATGTCCGCCTGAGAAAACGTGCTTGCGATGCTAAGCGGCGAACCATTTCTGAACAAGGTTCCATAGTTTGGTGTCGAATCGACGGTATAGATCAAATTCGCATTTGCGTTGTCTACGTCTGTGGTTTCCAACATCGCTGTGGTAACCGTGTTGGCAATTGATCCCTCAGCAACCGTATCGCCCGTATTTGCACCCAGTACCTCTTCATCGTTGACTGCATTGATCAGGAACAAGCTGATCGCTGGGTTACTATTCGCCCCACCATCATTAGCTACGGTCCGAATCGTGCGGATGGTCGTATCAGGGTTCTCAGATAAATTATTGTAGGTAATTGTTTTAAGAACCTGTTCGTAGTTGTCGCGTGTATCACTTCCGATAAGCGTCAACACACCGGTCCCACTGTCATATGTGGCAGAAATGTTGGTTCCCGTCGTATCGGCCGAGAGAATTTCAGCGGCCCCATCGAGTTGATTCTGAAGGGTCACCGTCATTAAAACCAGATTGGCGCTATCGATATCCCCAAGACTCGCGTCGCTATCTGCAATCAAAACAGGACCAAGCCCCTCCGTAAACGAAGTGATGTAATTGGGCCCCGCACCACCGCTATTGTCGTCTACGTCCAGATCAAGGGTTGGCGAATCATTGATGGCAACGATATCAATATTGGCTGTTCCCAGACTGACATCTCCGCCGCCACCAATGCCAAAGTTGCCACCGTCATTGAGCACTGCAGTCAACGTGTCCGCTGCAACGCCATTGGCATTTGCGGTTCCATGCAAGTATTCAATGTTGGTCGTGACATTGAGAAACGCATCAATATCCGCGGTCGAACCTGTCAGCACGAGAGTATCGGTACCACTACCGGAAACGGTCACACTCGCACCACTTGTCGCATACAAGTTACCCACGCCCGACGTGGATAAAGTCAGCGTCATTCCCAGCCCACGATCGTCCCAATCAACGACATTGAGGAACGAAAGGTCCAGATCAGTCTGCACGTCTTCGAATACGGTACTAGTCGAACCCGCAAAAGTGCCCCCCGAATTGAAGGGGTTATCATTGTAAGCGATTACATTCATAACCCGCGTAACCACATTGCTTGGGCCACCGTCGCCATCAGTGACCGACATGGTCAATGTTCGCTGTGCAGTCGATGGGTCGTCACTGACGCTGTTGAAAACAACCCGTTGAGCGACCGCTTCGACAGCCGTCGCATCAGCACTTGTATTGAACGTAATCAACAAGGAATCGCTATCTCCGACACCGCCGGACAACAACCCAACTTCGATTGCGCCCCCGCCAAAGTCGTAACGAACGGAATTCCCAACAAGTGTTACATTGGCACCGTCAAGAACCGTCAACCGGTCACTTGATTCTCCACTGGCCGTAACGGATACGGTCAACACTCCGCCATCGAAATCCAAATTATCCGAGTCAGCAATCGTCAAACTATTGTTAAAAAATGTACCTGGAGCATTCTCATTGTAGGTACCACCGCCAGGCCCACTGGTAATCACGGGCAAGTCGTTGACTGGGTTAATTGTCCAGTTGAAGGTGCCAAGCGACGCCGTCCCCGTTCCATCATCGACGGAAAAGTCAAACGAATCAACTGTCGTTTCACCACCGTTGTGGTCATAGGTAACGAGCCCTCCAACCAAATCGGCCTGAGTAAATGTCGCTCCTAGAGCCAATGCGCTACCATTGTTTCGCAACGTTCCATTGCTTGGCACCGAATCCAACGTATAAACCAATTGCACATCAGTATTGTCAACGTCTGTCGTCGACAACATTGCAGTCGTAATCGTGTTCCCAGTCGATCCTTCGTCAACCGAATTTCCCAAATTGGTCGCCAGCACCTGCTCATCATTTACGGCTGATATTGTGATTGTCGCGGTCGCTGGAGTCAGATCAATCAAACCACCATCATCTTTTGCTGCGTACTGAAAATTGGTCGATCCATTCCAGTTCGCATCAGGCACAAAATAGAGCTGCAAAACTCCACCCGTGGCGGCAATATCGACACCCGTGCTCGCGGCCACCGTCAATCCAGCGTCCGTGTAAAGCGTCCCATTTGCTGGCAAACTGCTTAGCATGAAATGCTCGATCGTTCCGTCGGAATCAAATCCACCAAGGCTTAGCAGAACAGACGTCGCATCTTCGGCCGAGAGAGCATTTGACGTTCCAGTCGATGGAGCGTCATTGACAGCGTTGATCAAAATATTACTTGTTCCGATTCCCTCTTCGCTACTTCCATCCCCCGACAATCCAGGGTCACTCCCTGTATTCCCACCATCGTTTACAGTTAACGTTAGCAAAACAGATGAGCTAGGATCATTTAAGCCATTGAAGTAGGTCACGTTGCCTGTGGTGGATCCGGCAAGCAGGTTGTTGATCTGAGTGATCGAACCCGTCAAAGTCATCGTTCCCGTTCCGCTATTGACCACCGTGACAGCGGAATCACCTTGAACCGCCGAAACAATCCCCTCGGCAACCGTGAGTGTCGCAGATACGGTTGAGCTTGTGCTATCCACGTCACCTACCGTCAAGGAACCATCAGAGAGGATCAATGTCGTTTGCTCTGTCGCAGCAAAACTTGCAGGCGCCGTTACGACTGGTGTGTCGTTGACTGCCGAGATATCGACATTCACCGCACCCAGATTCTGATTCGTTCCGCCGCCCTGGCCTGTGTTGCCATTATCATTGACCAGCACCGTGATGCTGTCTGCATTATCGCCATTGGTATGCGGCGTTGCGTGTAGGTATTGGACGTTGCTGGCGGTATTGAAGTAATTGTTCAGGTCGGTCAACGTACCGGTAAACGTTCGAGCGGTCGCGGTTCCACCCAGCGTTATCCCGGTTCCCGCAGCCACCGTCAACTCACCACCGGTTGCCGTTGACAAGGTTGCCGTCAGGCTGCTGCCGCCTGCGTCAACGTCACTAAAATCAATCAACGATAAATCGATGTTGCTTAGCACGTCTTCAGTGACGCTAACATCGCTCGGCAAGCTACCCGCGTTGGTCGGGTCGTCATTGAGTGACGTTACCGTGATCGTTTGCGATGCCGAGTCCTCTTCACTGGATCCATCCGCGGTGCTACCTGGATCCGCTCCCGTATTTCCACCGTCATTGACGGTTACCGTCAAACTCGTGGAACTCGATGGAGTATCGCTTCCGTTGAGGTAAGTGATGCTACCCGTTCCGGCACCCGTCAATAGATTGTTAATTTGGCTGGCCGTTCCGGTAACCACAACTGTTCCCGTTCCGTTACCGCTGCCGATTGCCACACCCGAATCGCCGACACTCACGGTGATTCCACCTTCGCCGACAGAAAACGTCCCGGTCATTGTGCCACTGCCCGCATCCACATCGACGAGCGTAAACCCGGTGCCTTCTATCGAAAGGCCTGCTTGCTCGTTGACCAAGTACGCTGATCCCGGACCACTTACGACAGGTGTGTCATTGACTGCCGAAATATCGACATTCACCGCACCCAGATTCTGATTCGCTCCGCCGCCCTGGCCTGTGTTGCCATTATCATTGACCAGCACCGTGATGCTGTCTGCATTATCGCCATTGGTATGCGGCGTTGCATGCAAGTACTGGACGTTGCTGGCGGTATTGAAGTAATTGTTCAGGTTGGTCAACGTACCGGTAAACGTTCGAGCGGTCGCTGATCCACCCAGCGTTATCCCGGTACCTGCAGCTACTGTCAACTCACCACCGGTCGCCGTCGACAAGGTTACCGTCAAACTGCTGCCGCCTGCGTCAACGTCACTAAAATCGATCAACGATAAATCAATGTTACTTAGCACGTCTTCAGTGACGCCAACATCGCTTGGCAAGCTACCCGCGTTGGTCGGGTCGTCATTGAGTGACGTTACCGTGATCGTTTGCGATGCCGAGTCCTCTTCACTGGATCCATCCGCGGTGCTACCCGGATCCGCTCCCGTATTTCCACCGTCATTGACTGTCACCGTCAAACTCGTAGAACTCGATGGAGTATCGCTTCCGTTGAGGTAAGTGATGCTGCCCGTTCCGGCACCCGTCAATAGATTGTTAATTTGGCTGGCCGTTCCGGTAACCACAACCGTTCCTGTTCCGTTACCGCTGCCGATTGCCACACCCGAATCGCCGACACTCACGGTGATTCCACCTTCGCCGACAGAAAACGTCCCAGTCATGGTGCCACTGCCCGCGTCCACATCGACGAGCGTAAACCCGGTGCCTTCAATCGAAAGGCCCGTCTGTTCGTTGACCAAGTAAGCTGATCCGGGACCACTTACGACAGGTGTGTCATTGACTGCCGAGATATCGACATTCACCGCACCCAGATTCTGATTCGTTCCGCCGCCCTGGCCTGTGTTGCCATTGTCATTGATCAAGACCGTGATGCTGTCTGCATTGTCGCCATTGGTATGCGGCGTTGCGTGTAGGTATTGGACGTTGCTGGCGGTATTGAAGTAATTGTTCAGGTTGGTCAACGTACCGGTAAACGTTCGAGCGGTCGCGGTTCCACCCAGCGTTATCCCAGTTCCCGCAGCCACCGTCAGCTCACCACCGGTCGCTGTTGACAAGGTTGCCGTCAGACTGCTGCCGCCTGCGTCAACGTCACTAAAATCGATCAACGATAAATCAATGTTACTTAGCACGTCTTCAGTGACGCCAACATCGCTTGGCAAGCTACCCGCGTTGGTCGGGTCGTCATTGAGTGACGTTACCGTGATCGTTTGCGATGCCGAGTCCTCTTCACTGGATCCATCCGCGGTGCTACCCGGATCCGCTCCCGTATTTCCACCGTCATTGACGGTTACCGTCAATGACGGTGGAACTCGATGGAGTATCGCTTCCGTTGAGGTAAGTGATGCTGCCCGTTCCGGCACCCGTCAATAGATTGTTAATTTGGCTGGCCGTTCCGGTAACCACAACCGTTCCCGTTCCGTTACCGCTGCCGATTGCCACACCCGAATTCCCGACACTCACGGTGATTCCACCTTCGCCGACGGAAAACGTCCCAGTCATGGTGCCACTGCCCGCGTCCACATCGACAAGCGTAAACCCGGTGCCTTCAATCGAAAGGCCTGCTTGCTCGTTGACCAAGTACGCTGATCCCGGACCACTTACGACAGGTGTGTCATTGACTGCCGAAATATCGACATTCACCGCACCCAGATTCTGATTCGCTCCGCCGCCAAATCCTGTGTTGCCATTGTCATTGATCAAGACCGTGATGCTGTCTGCATTATCGCCATTGGTATGCGGCGTTGCATGCAAGTACTGGACGTTGCTGGCTGTATTGAAGTAATTATTCAGGTCGGTCAACGTACCGGTAAACGTTCGAGCGGTCGCGGTTCCACCCAGCGTTATCCCGGTACCCGCAGCCACCGTCAGCTCACCACCGGTTGCTGTTGACAGGGTAGCCGTCAGACTGCTGCCGCCTGCGTCAACATCACTAAAATCGATCAACGACAAATCAATGTTACTTAGCACGTCTTCTGTGACGCCAACATCGCTTGGCAAGCTACCCGCGTTGGTCGGGTCGTCATTAAGTGTCGTCACAGTCACCGAGTAATCTTCCACTTCACCTTCGAGAATCACTCCAGAAGAGACTGGAGCAACATTAAATGACACGCTAACCCGCATGATTGTCGTGCCAATTAGTGCTCCATTGGGTGTCACGATGTTTATGTTGTATGACCCGCCAGGCCCTACGTTGGTCGCGACGACGTATTCTTCTCCCACGTCATCGAAGTCCTTGTCTTGATTCCAATCAATCCAAGCTGTTACATAGTCGCTCGGGTCGGGACTGACGATTGTTACCGAAATGGAGTTTGACTGGCCGATCAAAACGGTCGCGACTTGCGAGGAGTTGTCTGAATAACCTCCAATTTCTGCACCCGAGGAGTGATTGATCCCCGCATAGGTCACATTGGAAATGTGCTCAAGACTATTGTCCGCACCAAAGGAAATCGGGTAGCCAGTAACATCCAGGGTGCTCATCCAATTGACAGCAACCAACTCGGAGAAAACAGAATTCGATTCAACCGCTCCTGCGGTATATTCAAAAACCCAGTTCCCACCGAGTTCACTATTGCCTGTCAGATCCTCACTGGCTGCAACATCTGCACCGGTCAACGCTTCGAGCGACTCGATCAATTCCTGACCGTTTTCTGACCCGGCAACATTACAACCATAGATCAATAGGTCAGCGTCTGCTGATAGGGAATTGCCCCATTGAGCAAACTGGTCGCTGAACAAATGCAAGTTGTCCAGGGAAACCGTGCTGGCACCGAGTTGAAAAAAGCCCTGATCACCATGAGATACAATGTGAACCGCCGAAATCTGTGAGTACTTCCCCAGGGTCTCACTGATTTGCTGCACGCCGTCAACGCTTGGATCCAACACAAAAACAGCAACATCGCTTTGACCTGCCAAGTCATGAATCAGCACGCTGTAATCTTGAACATTACGATCAATGAAAACAATTTCGTTGACAGGCGAATCAAGCTGCTCAAGATCTGGTACGTAGCTGAAATCTTCGTGGGTTGCAGCCTCAAATTGGTCCGCGACCATCAAATCCACATTTTCAACAAAGTCGGAATCTCCACCGATATCATCAAGAATTACGCCCAAAGGTGAGGCATCATAGAAAACCCGCTGTTCCAGTTCATGCAATTCTGGCGTATCCAAATCAGACACCCTATCTCTGCAATCGCGCAAGAATAGCGCGATTGATTTGCAGCTCTTGGATAGGAAATCAGTGCGCATTTTCTGCGTGGGGAAAGATTTGGAATTCCAAGTCAAACCTACCTCAACAACCCCATAGTTCCCTTGGTTTTCGGCAAGATTATGCGGAAAACCGCATCTTTTCAGTGCGCCTCAAAACACCATTTTTCGACATATCCCGAACGACAAATACGCAACGATTTCCATTGTGAACGAGTTGCTGTTTTTTGAAATTTCCCTAGCAAGTCAGACTAAATTCCCAACAGAGAATCCTGCTTTCAAATTCCACATTGTGAAACTTTAACGATTTTGCGGTTTGTAGGTGCGCGAAACGAAAAAACAACTACTTCACATAAAATCGTTATGATCGTTATGAGACCAATCAGACGATGGACATGTTGGACAAGATAGATCCCCACCTCCACTGCCATGCGATCCATTAATCTATTCAAAAATTCAGAATTGCTGCCAAGTTTGGTTTTTGCCATGCTGTTGGCATCAGGTGTTTGCGCACAGGACGCAATTCAGGGAAATCAACAAGGATCCAATCTGCCGCCATCCGCGGCCACAACCCTCTCTGAACAATTTGCCGAAGCATACGACCGTGATTGGGATCAACCAAGTGAAGTTCAACAAGAACCCATCAACATCACCGCCCAAAACCCGAAGTTTCAAGCTCCACGTGAGCAGGATTTCAGGGCGCCAAATTTTCCAAGCAATCAGATAGACCCTAGGCTACTTGACCTTTCGCCTTTAACAAACGAACCCAAAGCACGAACTGCTTCGCTCCACCAACAAAGCAATTTAGACTTCCATGCTTTCGAAACGGATGAGCTAGACATTCAGGCGCTGCAAACTCAAATCGGCGAAATCTGGTGGAAGCAAAGCGTTACTTCGGCCCTTGAGCCGCAAAATTCCACGGAGTTTGTTGACGTGAACATGTTGCTTTATGCAGCACTTCAAAACTCTCAACAAATCCAGTTCATCAGCAAAGATCCGTTGATTCGCGAGCTGGAAATCGTCGAAGCAGAAGCCGAATTCGATCCCGTCACCTTTGCACGAACAATCTACGACGACCGAGTTGACCCTGTTGGAAACTCCCTGACCACTGGGGGAGCGCCCTTTCTCAAGGACAACATCTGGTCAGCGGAAGCGGGATTTCGCAAAAAGCTGGGAACAGGCGGACAACTTGAGCTGGAACAATCGTTAGGTTTTCAAAACAGCAACTCCAGGTTCTTTGTCCCCCAGGACCAGGGAACCGCGACTCTCAGCATGAATTTTAACCAACCGCTGCTTCGTGGTGCGGGGCGACAGTTCAACCGAAGCCAAATTCTGCTTGCACAGCAAACGACAGATTTGGCATGGGATACATTTTCCAGCAATTTGCAAGACGAATTGTTGAGCGTTGTGGAAGCCTATTGGGAACTCTATTTTCGCCGAGCCGTTTTCCTTCAAAAACAACGAAACGTACAGCGTGGCGAAGCAGTTCTGCAGAAAATTGAAGGACGTGCCGGGCTGGATTCGCTGCCGAGTCAAATTGCACGTGCCAGGAGTGAAGTTCAGTCACGTCGCACCGAGTTGGCCAACGCATTCCGCGACGTACGCAATTCAGAAACTGAAATTCGCCGCCTTGTATCCGACCCAAACTGGTTGGGTAAACAAGCCGTAGAGATGATTCCATCAGAATCTCCCCTGACTACGATCGCTCCGCTTTCACTGAAAACAGTCGTTTATGAAGCGATTCAAAATCGTCCTGAAATTAGAGCTGCCGTTCAAAAAGCAAAATTGGCTACTCTGCAAACCAACATTTTGACCAATGAGCTCCTGCCTGAGCTCACATTTCTTTTCAGCTCTTACGTCAGCGCACTTGAAGGAAACACCGGAATCGAACGCGCTTGGCAACAGCAGTTCTCTGCAGACCCAGGAGTATCAATTGGATTGGAATTTGAGCTGCCGTATAAAAACCGGGCGGCGCGAAGCCGCCACACTCGAAGCAAAATCCAATTGTCCAAGATTCATCACGAAATCCAACAAACATCGCAAAACGTCATCGCTGAAGCCCAAATTGCTTACCGGCGGGTCATCTCAGCATCCGAAACCCTGAATGCTGCGACGCTTGCCGTGTCCGCTGCGAAAGTAGATTTGAACCAAAATCATCAACGTTGGCGGAACTTTGCGTTAATCGAGGGCGATATCGCAGAAGGCCAAACACCAACGCTAATTCTGGACCAACTACTCGACTCACAGCAACGACTTGCAGACGCAGAGTTCACTTATTCGCAAGCAATCAAAGAGCTCAAAATTTCAGAGGTTGGACTACGCCGCGCCACCGGCACGTTGTTATTGGCTAATGAAATCCAAGTCACCAAAGAAAATCATGGTGACCAACCCTTCTTGAGAATAAATCGAGCGAACTCAGGCCAGCGAAATACGACCCAAGCAAATCCGGTAGACGACAGCTACAATCTTTCTCCTACCGATTACCAGTTCGAAAACAATCGTTAAACCGGACTCAGTACAATTATCGAGCACGGATGCATCTGTTCTGGCTACCGCAGTGCACCGGAGCCTGGACATTCCTGATCTTGGGCCACGACCAAGCAAAAAAAAAGGCCCGGTAAGAACCGGACCCAATCGTTGTCAGTTTGGATGATTAAACTATTTCAATAGTCCACGAACTGCTTCTTTTCGTTTCTTTTCGGTTCCAGTCACGATGACTTCTCCATTTCCATCAAGCAGTGTATCGATAAACTCGATTGCTCGGTGTTCAGGCAACAACCCCTGGCGGTAATACCATAGAACTTCTACGGCGTCCCTAAACGGAGATTCTGCAGCCTTGGCAATGGCTTTGACTCGTCTCAAAACGACATCTTCCTTCATGGACGGCATTTGGGCCGCTTGAACTCCAACAATCGCGTCGTCTTCGAAGAAACGTGAGAGCTGGAATTCCACTTGGTCCCTTTTACCGTTCGCACGCGCCTTCATCACAGCAACATTATTCAGGCTGGACGTTTCCGCCAATTTTTTTCCGCTCTCAATATCCACCCATCTCAATCGAGTCATAGAAGACATAACCCCATTTCGCTTGGATGCGTTGACTTGCAAAATAAGTAAACAATCAACGTTGTTTTCTCGTGCTCGTTGAGAAATCTCATCCCGAGTTCCAACACCCAACCCAAGCAATCCTGGGTTCAATTCGCCAATGACCTCGCCCTTCGGCGAATTCGAAGTTGTGCCGGCCCAACGGGCCGCCAAACTTCTGTTATCTACTGGAGCGAAATTATTGCCGGCTCCGCGTCCCCCACCGACTTGTGAAACCTCAGCCAAGTTTTGGCTGCTATCCACATCATTTTTGGCCCCTTGCGCGATCCACTGCTTCAGCGTCTGCAATTCCTGATCCGTGAGCGACCCTCCTGGCGGCATATCACCGTCTTCGATCACTTCAATCAATCGACTCTCGTCAGGCTTTCCGGGATCCACATGGCCACTATCCAAAAGCGCCATAAACGTCGTTGCGCTAAAGCGGCCTCGATTTTCCTGAACATGGCAACGGCCGCACTGAGCGACAATAATCGGAGCAACGTCTCCCTTGAAACTTATCAGGTCACCACCAGGTGCGCCACCGCGACCAGCGGCAGGACTTGCGGCACCACCACGTCCACCACGACCAGCGGCAGGATTTGCGGCGCCACCACGAGCATCGCCACCACGTCCACCACGACCGGCGGCAGGATTTGCGGCGCCTCCACGTGCATCGCCACCACGACCAGCGGCAGGATTTGCGGCGCCACCACGAGCATCGCCACCACGTCCACCACGACCAGCGGCAGGATTTGCGGCGCCACCACGAGCATCGCCACCACGTCCACCACGACCAGCGGCAGGATTTGCGGCGCCACCACGAGCGTCGCCTGAATTGGAAGGAATTCCAACCCTACCTGGATCATTACCTGCAACAAGATTCTCTAGTTCTCTGGGTGACTTAACTTCAGGCATGTCCTTCAATACGCGCCCAAAAAGATCACCTTGCTTACGACGGCTATCAAATTCTGCAATTAGTTGCTCGCCAAAATCTCCCGTGTAATAAAGTAGCAAACCGGTTGGCGTTGAGGTGTCGACTTGCTGATAGGCCAAGTTACCTGAGACTCCATTTGAACTTGGTGCCGCTACCGCAGTACCGCCACCACGCGCACCGCCTCCGCCGCGAGCATCACCTCCACCGCGAGCACCGCCTCCGCCGCGAGCATCTCCACCACCGCGAGTATTTCCGCCACCGCGAGTATTTCCACCACCGCGAGTATTTCCACCACCGCGAGTATTTCCACCACCACGTGCCCCTGAGCTGTCGCGGCTCGAGGTATCCGATTCTTCGACTTCTTCACCAATGACAGGGACTCGTTCTTCGACTCCACCACCACGAACCACTCCGACTCCCCATCGCAGGGCTACTCGTGGTTTCCTTACGGTGCCGTGCCACATCATGGGAAACTCGGTCAACGCATTGTCGTCAGTCAACATATATGCGAAAAGATGATCTAGTGCTTTTTCTCCGTCTCCGCTTTCGAAATGCTCCGAAGCCTTATCGTAATGCACTCCAAACTTGGAAGACTTTTTCTTGGGACGGGAGCGACCTTGGCCGGATGGGGCTCCGGTTTGCATTACATCGGCGACGGCATTCAACATGGAACCAAATGCAGAGGAACTTGAGCCACCCGTTTCATTTCGGGCGGTAGTCTCATTCGATTTTGCGTCGGAACCGCGTTGGGGGAACAACCCGCCACCGATACCAGTGTTGTTGTAAACCACCGGAAACGATCCACTGCCAGCCTGAGGAAACAATCCGTTCATCAAGCCACCCGAACCGCCGAGTCCGGGCATCGAGTCTGTTTCCTCGGCCACTTCGTCTACGTTGGTCCGCGGCGCGGGTTCACGAGCTGAAGATTCAGCCGTTTTTGTGTCCTTTTTTCCGCCACATCCTGGCACTAAAAATACTGCCAAAACCAAACACGTCGAATAGACGAATAATTTCATGCTAACCTCTCTTAAAAAGGATGCGTCATGCCCCTTAGTTTCCTAAATGACGCTTGGGAAGCCTTGACCAATTGTAAGCGTGAAGCCTACATAATACCACCCAAACGTAGCGGGCTGTGAGCCTTAGCGTTGATTGACGCCCAACACAGTACAAAAGTTCCTGTAGGAGGGGCCCAATCAAAATCAAAACCGTCAAAACTCGGCGGTCGCTCCACTATTCGGCCTACGGTGATTCGTCAGTCTTTTTAGTGTCGGATCCGACCGATGCAGGAACCTCGCCCGCAATCATGGCTCCTTCGGGAATCGGTTGGCTTGCTCTGGACTCGTATGTCCCCATGTCACACCCGGTCACAATCGCCAATCCGACTACTAGAATTACCATACTGAAGAATGAAATTGCGTTTCTCATGCTTTGCCTACCACCTGAAATTCGATACCCCATACTAACATCAAGCGATTTACGTAGATACGGTTTCTAAAAATCATAGACGGAAAAACCGTCATCTCGAATCGTCTGGGCAAGCATGTGTGAGACCGTCATGACCGTAATCATAGGATTAACACCTATTGAAGTAGGAAAAACCGAGGCATCACAAACGAAAACATTTTGCGCGTCAAAGCAACGTCCCTTCCGATCAACCGCCCCGCGCAATGGACTCTCGGCCATTCGCACCGTCGACATCTGATGCGCGCTAAACAAGCTAAGCCGATTCGGATCGCTTCCCAATTGCTTCATTCGAAAAAGTGAGGCATTGAAATCCTCATCGTTCATTTGCGCATCAAATTCAGTGCACTGTTGATGGGGACCAAGAATTCGTCTCGCCCCCGCGGCTCGATGAATCTCCACCGCACGCTCCGCCCCATACAACAAATGCTTGCCATCAAGCTGGTTGAGTCGATAATTAACCTTGGGTTGACCATTTTTATCCAAGGTAATTTTCCCGGTCCCGGAATCCCTAGCGATCACAATCGTATTCGCCATACGGTGTAGATTCTGAGAGAGTCGCTTGTGATGCTGAGGATCTTTCCAAGCCATTGCCATGGCCCCAAATCCGGGATGACATGGCGCGACCTCCAAGCGAACTCCGTGATGCTGCCCATCCAAATTGGCAAACTCATCGCAGACAACGGTCTGAGGGGCTCCCTGCCAAGGCAAAATCGGTTGATCATAAAATGCCGCAACGGCAGTCGTCGGGTGGAGCTTCAGGTTTTGGCCAATATGCGGGTTCTTGAAACCACTCCTAAGCAACAATGTGGGAGTTTGAATTGCACCACAAGCCACAACCGCAGCACGAAATTTGATTTTCAAATCCTGAATCTCACCATCGACATTTCGAAATTTCGCGAGCGCATGAGTTGCCGTTGCTCCGTCGCGAACAATGCGATCGACCTGGCACCCATGCAACAGCTTGACTCCCAGTCGAGTCGCATCGGTCAAATACGTTTGCCTGGCATCCTGCTTGGCGCCAGCGCGACATCCAAATCCGCAAAAACCGCAATCGCCACAATCTTTTGCATTGCGTTGTATTTGCGCGGTACGAAATCCAAAATGCTTGCAGCCGTCCAGAAGCTTTTGGTTTTGTTCATTTCTCTGACTGTGTTTATCGGTAACATTCAAACGCTGGCGCACCGCATAAAGACTTCCTTGGAACCGATCCTCAACCACTCCATAGAATCCAAAACGCTCCGCCCAAAGTCGCAACACTTCCGGCGGTGGATCCAAGCAGGTCATCCAGTTAACTGTCGTTCCGCCGCCGACCGTTCCCCCCGAGAGGATTGTGATTCCAAGATCCTCCGTCGATAGCGCCCCGCCTCCATCATAGTATTTCGAGATCCCCTCCATCTCGGACCGTCCCAATTGCTCAGGTGTTACCAGCTCACCTTTTTCTGCGATCAAAATCTTGTAACCACGCTCGGCTAGTTCAGCGGCCATCACACTGCCCCCAGCCCCAGACCCGATCACTAGATAGTCACACTCGACTTCTTCCGTGTAAGAACTTGGCTTAATACCAAAAAGGGAAATCGCGTCTTCAGGTTGAGCCATCAACGGTGTGCGGCCCGTGTAATTGACTGCTGACCAAGTTCGATTCACGGGATGGCCTTCGGAATCAGTACTTTCCGGAATCGCATAAGAGGCAAATAGCGTTAACCGTTTCACCATTTGAAAAAAAGTTCGCAGGCGACCATCTCGATGATCTCTCCAATATGCCAGGGCTCTGGCCCTTTTTGCCAAACTCAGAAATCGAAACGGTATGATTGACTGAGTCCAATACCAGCAAAGGATTGGGATATTGATAGCACGAAGAAAGCCAACAACGCGGCCCGGCTTATCCGGTGTAGTTTTCGCCAACTGCTGCTCAAGCTTTTCAGCAATCGGGTACAAATTTGCATTGTTTTGGAAAACTTCCTCGCTGTCCCCATCTTCAGGCACAAGCTCAGGATTGATCGCGTCGCAAATCAACTCCAACGTTTTTCGTTGTTGCTCGCTAAATGTAAAGCTCATATGCTGATTGAAACCGTAACACGATTTTAAATACAAACGAATGGGCAAGCCGATGAACTACACTCCCAAGATTGCAGTTTGCTCGATCCTACTGTTGATGGCAATCATTCTAACCACAAACAGTGATGCGCAGAGCACAAAGAGTTCGCCGCCTGAAACGATTTCTTCGGACGCGAACCAAGTTTGGAAAACGCTTGTTGCGATCGAGGCAGCCGTCTACGAACACCACCTGTCACCTCCAACTCGACAGCAGATGTACCTGGCTGCCACCCAGGCTGTTTATCGCTCCAATCGCTTTTCGATACAATCTGAACTTCCCAGTCAATTTTCTGAAATTACGGAACAATCTGAATTTGGCGAGCTTTTCCTTGCCGCCTGGACCGCCGCCGAAGAAAAAGGGAATTTTCTGAAAGAACGCACAATGACAGCGGCTGCCACCGCAATGCTCCAAAGTGCAGGGGGCACTGGGAGCCGATTTCTGTCAGCCAAAGAATTCAAAGTCACCAACAGCCTAAAAGAAAATCAATATGTTGGGATCGGAATCCAAATTGGCATGAAAGACAACTTGCCCATTATCCACAAAGCTTTTTACGGTGGTGCCGCCCATCTTGCAGGCGCCAAATCCAATGACCTGATCGTCGAGATCGATGGCGAAACGACTCAGGGCCGCAATTTGGATTCAATCATCGACGACCTACGAGGTCCCCAGAATACAACTCTCGATGTCACACTCAAGAACTTGGATGGAGGCAGCGCTCGGAAATACAGTATGACCCGTACCGTAATTCCCATTCCCACCATCGAAGGAGTTTCCCGTTTAAAAGACGGGAAATGGAAACTGCACCTTGACGCTGAACCTGAAATCGCCACGCTGAAATTCAAATCAATCCAAGGCAGTACCGCAAACGAGTTAAGCCAACTCATGAGACAAATCGCTCGTGAAAACTTCAAGAAAATCATTTTGGATTTCAGTGAGATCAGCCTGGCGGATGTCCATCCCACGATTATGTTGGCAGATAGTTTGTTGGACAGCCAAAACCTCGGTACCATTTCCAGCCGCTCCGAAGGCAAATCAGAGCCAACGACCCGCCCAGGCAGCCTCATTCCAGATGAAACTCACATCGTCGTGTTGACACCTTCCCAAGTCAACGGAGCGGTATTTCTATTGCTTGCAAATCTTAAGAACCACCCGAACGTCACTTTCGTAGGAAACAAAGTCACGAGTTCGGGATTGGCAACCCGAACCGTCGAACTTGCTGGCGGTTTTGGCGCTGTCGAAGACTTGCCGTTTGCTCTTTGCGTCTCGCCGCTTTCGGAGCCCTTGGAAATGGAACACCTTCGATTGCCCAATGAGCAAAGCTATATTTGGCAACTGCGATTTCAGGTTTCTGCAGATGCCGGCATGAAAACTCCTGCAAAAAATCTCTATCAAAAAGCAGTTGAGATTCTCAATGACACGACCAACGTCAGCAGCAGATAATCTTTTATGAAACCATCTCAGAAATCTCGTTGCTCCGCACCGTCGGTGGAGACTGACGAAGCAACCCGACTCGACGAAACCAACCATTCTGAGGCGAAACCTCGCCCCGTATTTCGCTGGTTCATTCGACTTTCGGTGGTTTTCGGACTGATCTTTGCCGCGATTCTCGCATTCGCCTGGTATGCCTATCAAGCAGCGCAGGTCGTGCCAGACTATTACCAAGTTCTGCTTGAACAACCCATCGAGAAACTTGCCGCAGCCGGTGATGAGTTTGAGATCGAAGTACTTGAACTGCAGAATAGTGCCATTGAGACTGGCGATTGGCATGCAAGTTTTTCTCAAGATCAGATTAATGGATGGCTCGCTTCTGACCTTCCCAAAAAATTTCCAGGGTCCATTCCCGCTAGTGTCACACAACCTAGAGTTGCGCTAGCCATGGACGAACTCAAGCTGATGTTTCACTTTGAGTCACAGCGATTTACAGGGATTGTTGAAGTGAGTGGTGACGCGTATTGCACCGAGAATTTGAACGAAGTTGCAATTCGAATCAACTACATCAAATCTGGTCTCCTATCATTGCCGATAAAACCTTGGACCGAAAAGATCTCCAAAATTCTGCAGCGAAATGAGTTTCCCGTCAGCTGGACCGAAGATGACGGGGACATGATTGCTCTGTTCAGTTTGCCCCACAAGCTGAGCGATCAGAAGGATCAGAAACGAATCATCGAATCCATTGAGATTCTCGACGGACAATTGAAACTTCAGGGAATCACGCTCGCTCCTGAGGATCTGGAAGCCTATCAAGAATCATCCAATCCAAACCCTGTTCCCAATCCATCTCAAGATCAATAGTCGAGCTGGTGTTCAACAAAAGAATCTCTACGAAGTCGGTAAAATGCATCTGTCCGAATCGCTGAAGTTTCTCAAGTCGATCAAACCAACCAAGCGACGAATGGGCGTCGTTGAAATTATTATGCGAGAGGTTTCGGCCAGAATGGAATTGCTGGTCTCCATCGGCTTGAGTATTTAGACCTCAACCGGAAAAGCTCCACGTTATCGGGTAGGAAGCACAAACAATCCGACTTTCATCACAATTCGGTTCCGGGTTGATGAGCTCCCTATTCCATTGAAACTTCGAATTCTTCACCATCAATTGCCACAATATCGCCTGGCGTCAGCTTCTTTCTGCGACGCGTTTCCGACTCGCCGTTAAGAGTAACGTGGCCGCCTTGAATCAATTGTTTCGCCTGCCCACCCGTTCCGACCCCACACATCTGCAAGAAGTGATCCAATCGAATGGTCATCGTGGGCTCCGATTCCGCATCGGGCGCGTCATGGACTTCGTCAACCATCAGCGACGTTCTTTTCGTCAGATGACGCTTGACGATTGAAACGCTCTTCAGAGTCGCTTTCATCTGCCTCAACAACCCGCAGGTCGGGTGATTCGTTCTCCTCGAGATCGTTTTGCGGCAATTCGTCCCGGGCGTTTTCTCGTTCCTTGCCAAAGAAGCGACCGAGAGGACCCGCCAAGATGGCAGGAAGCAAGATCAAGTCACCAATCAGAGCCGCAACAAGCAAAATCAGCATTAACACCCCGAAGCGCTGAGTCGGCGTGAACGTACTGAACGCGAATGCAGACAGGCCAAACCCTCCGATCAGTGTTGTTTGCGTCATCGCGGTGGCTACGCGATTATAGGCCATCCGAATCGCCGATTTCCGGGTCAGCCCCATATTCAATCCCTGCCGATACCAATTCAAATAGTGAATCGTATCGTCAACGGCAACTCCCATCGCAACACTCGCCGTCATCATCGATCCGATGTCGACCTTGATCATCATTAGCCCCATCGCGCCAAAGATCAAAACAACAGGGAATACGTTGGGGATCATGGAGATCATTCCACCCGCAACATTCAAGGAATTTTTCGGAGAAAACGGACGATTCCAATTTCGCAGCAGGAGCATCATCACGATCGCTATCATGACAAATGCCAGGCAGATACTTTCAATCAAGCTATGCAACAAAGCTCGTTGTGCCTTGTAAACGATCGGGATAATCCCGGTGTAGACTGTAGTGACACCAACGTCTTCGCCGTTTTGTTTTCTTTCTCTGGCTGTGATCGACCCTGCATTCTTATCAAGCAAGTATTGATAATTACGGGCATCAATAAATACCTTTGAATTCTCTTTCACGAATTCTTCACCGAAAAATACCTTGGCATCGTCCATCAAAACCACGCAGTCAAAACTCTGAAGCGTGATCGCCAATTTATCCGCCTTAGGAATCGGCATTTCTGCATTTTCCTTGTTCGGATTCTCGACAAATTTGGCTGGGTCCAACCAAAGTTGAATCTTCTTTTTATTCTTGTTCTTCTTGGATGGACGATCAATCGATTCGTAACCACGGTTCTGTAAAAGCTCGTTCAGCGTCTTGGCAAACAGGTAACTTTGATCGACCGTTACTGAAATTGCGTCTTCGCCAACAACATCTAACGCCTCAAAAGGTTCGTCAGTTCGAGGCCCTCTTCCCAACACCAGAATCTTGCCATTCTTGAGCGAAGCCTCGCCCAACTGTGCCTGCAAGGATTCCAACAACTCCGTCCGCTTGTCGTAGGCGACCATGATAGGCTCGACTACAGTTTTGATATCGTTAATGAACTCGCCATAGTCAACATCATTGAGTGCCGCCAATCGAATACTAATTCGCCACAATTCACTGCCATCGGTGTCCAAAGCCAGATAGTCCTGATCAACAATCTTGCTTCGTTTTGTGCTCAAGCTATTGCTGAAGTTTCGTCGTTGATCAAAAGGGTCTAGCGTTTGAAGTTGAGTCGTAATTTGCTGCATGGGCAAAAATACGTCCATCGACATTCCGCGACCAACGATATCCAATGATTCGGGGCCAAAAACACGCTCAAGTTCATTTCGAATTTTTTGCGAAAGCTCAACTCGCTCAAGCATCGAATACTTCAGGTTTTCGACGAGCTTCGTCTCAATCGACTTTTGCCTCGCTAGTTCTTTTTCTTCTTCAGTCAGTTCAATTGCGTCCGCATTTGTGGCTGCATCATCCCCCCCCTGCATGTGGGAGACGTTCTTGGTAATGGGTTGAATATTAGGAGCGACCTCAATTTTTTTATCCACTGAAGCGGCAAACGTCTGTTGACGGTCTTCATCAAAACGAACCATCAACTCCATCGGCACGAGTTTGCCCAAATTACCTTCCATCCACCGGTAGTCGCCAAGGATTTTTGCACTCTTGTCAAAGAGCTTCAGGAGATGAACGGAAGTTTCAACGCGTGTAATCCCATAGGCGGCAACAGCCATCAATAACACTGAAGTGATCGTTACGGCTGCGTGATTACGAATCACCCACTCGCCAATTCGCGACCAAACCCGCCCGATAAATTCCGACGCGGTACTATTCTTTTCTCGTTCTTTACGACTGAGTTTTTTGTATCCAGGGGACCATACACTTAGCGCCGATGGCAGATAGGTAAACAGTAGAACGACGGTCGCTAAGACTGCGATGGCAGAGAACAATCCAAACTTTTGGATCGGAATCAAATTACTGGTGTAAAGAGAAATCAATCCAAGCGCAGTGGTAAAGGCGGCAAGCGAGCAAGGGAAAAACGCATGACCAAACGCCTTTTCGACAGCCGTCTCCGGACCCGTTTCATGGCAAGCGTCCCGATAATAATTCACCAGATGCACCGCCGATGACAGCGCCAGGACATACACCAGCGACGGCATAGATAGCAAAATTGCGTCTAATGAACTTCCGGCAAACCAGACGTAAGACAAACTGGAAATCGCCGCGACACCTGCGACGAAAAACAACATGCATGTAACGCGGATACTTCGAAAGCTGAAATAGGCGAGGGAGATTCCAATAAGCGCCGAAAGCGACACCAAACGAAGCAAGGTGTTTGTGCCTTCTTCATCAATGGCAACATTATCACAGGGAGGACCACCCAAATGTAAATTTTCTGGCGAAATCCCGCATTCCCCGGTCGCCAATTCCAAAATACGCCCGCGGGCTTTACCAAACAAAGGTCGACCGACCGCACGATTCAACTCTTCAATCACCGGTTCGTTCAGAGTCACAACCAAGCAGGTCTGGCGTGCAGGAGGTTCCACTTCAAGTGCATCCCACATCCGATACCAGACTTCGATTTTCTGATCCGGGCCAGCATCTTGAAGCTTGGCTAGGTCGCCGTCGAAGTCTTCATCTACCGTATATTCAATGAACTTTTCAAAACGGTTTTTCATTTCTTCGCTGTTCTGGAGCATTTTGAGGACGTTCTTGTCATCAATATGCTGGAGCAGCGAGGTGTAGGTCCATCCAAAGGTCGAAGCCGGCGTCATCCCGAACAGCGCGCCAGTCAATCGGCGATGGGCCTCAATACGAGCATCCAAAGCAGACTTGGAATCTTTTCCCAGAGCGCCAATTTTGATCGTGCCGTTTTCCCCTGCCATTTGCAACAAGGCACTTGGCCCCGTTGTGACACTTTTGAACGGGCGAGCGCATAGCTTCTGTGGATCCGCGTAGAATTCATTCTCGGTGCCATCGGCATCATTCGGCGGATTACCAAATTTGCCAACGTTCTTACCGATCGCATTATTTTTTCCGTTGACCGATTTTTCGAAAAAGCGATTGAATCCCTCAACGATATTGTTCTGGCCTTTCCATTCAAACAGCTCGCCGCGGCGGTTGATGAAATACCATTGGCCTTCACGACCAAGGAGCCAGCGTTCACGCTCCAGTCCCCAGTCTTCGTGGTAGGTACCGGTGAACATCAACCCTAATTTGTCACCAATTTTGTGTGCGCGGACTTCTTCTTTTTTGTTGTTCTCAAGAAGAACCTTTTCGTAATCCAACGACTCTTCAAAAATCTTTCGTTCTAGATTAGTGAATGCAGGTTCATCGGCTTTGCACCAGGGCCCACTAACGACAACAAAGGTGTCACCAATGAAGTTCTTCCGGAACTCTTCCAGGTCCTTGGTCTCCGGGTAATCGGAAGGCAACCAGTCTGCAACATTATTTTTGATTCCGGTAACGGCCAACCTCGCACCGCGAAGTGCAAATGGCAACAGGAAATACACCGTACAAAGAATCAACATTCCGACGGTGGCAAAGACAGGTATTCGCTTTGAGAAAAACTTGGGAGGCATTGGCTGTTGCCGATTTCGATCCATGTGTGTTTTTTCGGGAAAGCGCACCCGGACCCGGAATAATGATAGCGACCCGAGACAGAACGACGCCTTGCCTAATCTACCGGGATATCCAGGCAAAGTCCACGTCAATGCATGTTGCCAATTTACCTGTTTTTGCTTTACGAACCTGCAATTGGGTTGAGTTTGACGAATGTAGGTACCGTTGCGAAAGTTTGACGAAACTACCGCTGGCACTTACCAGTCAAAACTGCTCGGAGAGAGCTAGTTCCTCGCCCGTCTTCGATTGGCAGGCCGAGAACATCAGATACACCAGTTTTCTTAGCCTTGTTATCCGTCAATTCAAAACGGTCCCAGGTACTATCCCCAAGTTCCACGTTGGTGAGGAACAAGAATTGTTTCGGCAGGAGCCTCAACCTCCCGTAAAAGGCAAAAACCTCAACGACGGGTGCCATGCTCCTCGACGACGGGTGCCATGCTCCTCGCTTGCGTGGGCATGTCGTGTTCTGCCAACAGCATAGTGCCTCCCCGTCTTCGATTGGCGGGCCGAGAACATCGGATACCCCGGTTTTCTTAGCCTTGTTATCCCTCAATTCAAAACGGTCCCAGGTACTATCCCCAAGTTCCACGTTGGTGAGGAACAAGAATTGTTTCGGCAGGAGCCTCAACCTCCCGTAAAAGGCAATAACTCCGACGACGGGTGCCATGCTCCTCCCTTGCGTGGGCATGTGGTGTTGTGCCAACAGCCTAGAACCAAGGCCCGTCTTCGATTCGCGGGCCAAGAACATCAGATACACCAGTTTTCTTAGCCTTGTTATCCGTCAGTTCAAAACGGTCCCAGGTACTATCCCCAAGTTCCACGTTAGTGAGGAACAAGAATTGTTTCGCCAGGAGCCTCAACCTCCCGTAAAAGGCAAAACCTCGACGACGGGTGCCATGCTCCTCCCTTGCGTGGGCATGTCGTGTTCTGCCAACAGCCTAGAACCAAGGCCCGTCTTCGATTAGCGGGCCGAGAACATCGGATACCCCGGTTTTCTTAGCCTTGTTATCCGTCAATACAAAACGGTCCGGATACTAGAACCCGAAGATGAAATCGCTCCCTCCGAACAATGCCGGCCTAAGGAGTGTGCCGTGGTTGCCAAGACTACCTAGATCCACGCAAAATCCGGAATTGCGAGGATCGATTTCCGAGGTTCTAACCAAGCTTTGATCTGGCCGATTCGACCAACCGTTTAAAGTCAGAATCCCACCAGTAGGACTCGAAATCCTGGTCGCTCATGAATCGATCGGCAAGCTCCGAGTCTTTTTCAATCGCAACGGAAAGGTACTTTAAACAATTCTCACGATCAGCGAGCTTGGCGTAGGAGTCTGCCATGTTCCAAAAAAGGAGGGGTCGCTGGCCATCAACTTCAATCGCCAGCAACGTGTACTTGATCGCTTTTTCGAAATCATTGGTGTAACTGTAGTAGGCTCCCAGGTTCTGAAGAACCGTGACATCATCCGGCTTGTATCGGTAAACCTCAAGTAAAACATCGATCGCATGCGACTCCTTGTTTTGGTCGCGAAGCAAACCTGCCATGTTGATGGCTGACCAGACAGAATCAGGACAGATTTCCAGCGCATTGTGAAACGCGTTGATGGCCAAATCGTCTTCATTCATCTGAACGTAGATAATGCCTTTGTTGTGCCAGGCACAGAATGATTTTGGCTGAAGTTCTGTGGCGATATTGAATGCCGAAAGCGCTTCAGGAAAATTTTCCAGATCAAGCAACAACTGGCCATATTTTGCAACAACATCGCCTCGGTCAGGATTCAAGATCGTGGCTTTTTCAAAATAGCTGGCCGCTTTTTCGATGCTGCCCTCATTCTCAAAGCAAACACCGATTGCGACCAATGCATCGGCATAGTGTGTGCTGTCGCCAGGAACTCGACTCAGCTCGTTTCGTGCCGCGGCAAAGTCTTCCAAATTCAGTAGAAACGTACCCAAATTGTAACGGGCAACATCCTGATTTGGGAAAAGCCTCAATCCCTCTCTCAGTAAATCAACCGATTCACTCGGATCGTCAACCACGACGGCAAGATCAAAAAAAGCCGTTGAACATTTTGGATCCAACTCAATCACATCGCGATAAAGTCCGGCTGCCTGCGCTGGCTCCTCTTGCATCAAATGAACACTTGCCAAGTAAAGTTTGGCGTTGAGGTCTTCAGGAAAAACCTGAATGTGATCCATCAGCTGAGTGATCGCCTCTTCGGGCTCTTCATTCATCAGGCGCCCGACTTCCGTCATGGATTGAATCATCTCGCCATACCGCCCATCCACATCGAACTCGGTCCGAGAGAATAGACTCCACGGGTGGGCAAATTCTTCCGGATCAATATCCGTTTCACTGGTGAACGCTGGAAAGATTTCCTGAAGCAGTTTATCTTGAAAACTGCACAACGGATTTCTCCGAGTGACCTTCATCAGCAATCGATGCCCTTTTTCCAAATCGCCTCGAAAGATCATGCACAGCGATTTCCAAGCTTGAACTTCAGCGTGATCCTTTTCTATTTTTTCTGCTAAACAAGCTTGGACCAACGCATCATCCAAATCACCGTCCCGGACATAGCGTTCGATCAGCGCCAGACGGAGCTCGATTTCGTTCGGATTTCGCGCGATGATCTCAGCAAGTTCTTCCAGCGGTAGATCGGAATAAAATGACATGGTTTTTCTCAAGCATTAGATGATCGCAATTTTCACAGCCTTGACATGGGTACCGGTGAATCGCCAGTCCATGAAGAGGCCTTTCGGCTCCGCCGGTTCAAACCAACGGTTGTTGAGAAAATCTAGTTTGCTCTGGAACCCCATGTGCCTGGAAGGCCAGCGGCTACCAGCGTTTTGCCTCGAAAAATGTGGACTTTTGCGGGTTATTCCGATCAGCGGTGATTGCGATACCGCAAAACGACAGGAGCAAGATTCTTGGCATATTTGCCGCTGTAATGCGGCACTCCGCATACCTAAAGAAGTCCTTGAACTTTCGTGTCAAACCCTCAAAACCAACCATCTCGACATAGCGATCGCATGGCCGCTTTGGATATCACACCCGATTTCCGGCGGATCTCTTTTCCATCGATCGTATAAACGAAAGTTGGAACATGCCTAATCCGGTACTTTTGGGCCTTTCTGCTGGTCCTTCCACAATTGATCATCTCGACCCGAATTCCATCTGAGCGTAAACCAGCGACCGCTGATTTCAATTCCGGTTTGCAGCCGGATCATGAATTCGAGTAAAAGTACAGCAAGGTTCCTTGAGACCTTTTTTTGGGCAAATTATCCGAAGATCCACCCGAAGAATTCATCGCAAACACGACGGCAATGGGAACCGCAAACGCAAATGCTGCGGAAACGAGAACGGCTAGTTTTGGCATCTGATCTGACCGATGGCAAAGTTGGTTGACATCGAAAATCTAGGTCGAGCATTTCAATTGTCAAATTGAATTTTGCGATTCACCCAGAAATGATCGAGCCGCCGACTGTGCCAGCACGAGAAAGTGAAGTTCAACGCTGTTGGTCATCTTCGTCTTCATCGGTATCGCCCTCGGCCTCTTCCATCGCCTGCATTTCAGCACGTTGCTGATCCAATACGGGTTTGAGACTGCCCCACTGTTCCTCGCTGAGGATCTCTTGAAAGTCTTCATCTGGAACCGTGAAAACTGCGGCAACGAGAGCCATCAGGTTAACAGGCGCGTCATCCATGCGATCCCTAATTACAGCGACAATCCTTTCATGTTGCTCAACGGTGAGTGCGAGATCGGCTCCCATATTCGAGAACGAAAAAACGATATAGTTTAGAACTTGCCCCTTCGCTACGGCTGTTCGAACTTCCTCACGTTCAGAAATCTTTTGCATCTTTGCTTCATCAAAAACCTTGGGAAGCGTTTTTTGCCAAACACTGGTGCCTGTGCACTGTGACAAAACAGGATCCATAAGCGTGCCCATCACTTCGACGTTCATCCCATTCAATGCATTTGGGTCGTCGTCAATAAGTCGCAGTACCTTTTCAAAACGACCGGCGACTTGGGCGATTGCTCCTTTGCGTGCAACCGAAAGAAACTTCATTCCATTTTCTGAAATCCCAACCAGCGCATCGTACTCAGCAATCTTTAAATCAAGCGCCGTTTCACACTTCACCTTGATTGCTTCGATATCAACGGAATCATCCTGCTGTCCCATCGCTGCCATCTGAACCATCAACATGAAACTAGAGCTTTCGTCCAAATTCTTGAACAAGTCATACTGTTCGCTCGAGAGAGTTTTCTTGAACTCTTCGTTGCTGACTAGGTCGATAGTACCTCTTCCCATGATCATCCCATTCATTGACATCATGCTCGCTTCTTCATTGAACATCGAATCCCAATCGTTCGCGTAGAGGTTCCTGAGATGATCGATTTGTTTTTTAGACAAGCAAAGCTGATTATCCAGATAGACCAGAACGCCGTTCAATGCCGTTTCGTCCTTGAGTTTTTGCATTCGATTGACCATGTCCTTGAATGCATCGAATTCCGCAGATTTCTCGTCGGGCAGTTCCGCCTCAATTTTCTTCCAAACCAACTCCCGAAGCTGTCCGTCCAAACTTTCGTCAAAACCAAAAACCTCGGACTCATCGGCTGCATCAGAGATCCTTTTTGCCGCCTCGTCGAGGTCATCCGTTAACGATTTCTTGAGCGATTCGATCCACTCATCATCGAGACTCAATTCGCTTTTCAAAACACGCAACTCGGCGTCAACCGCTGCAGCCTGCTGACGCCGATACTCGCCCTCCATTGCGCCTCCGCCAGCCGCTGGAAAATTGAGTTCCTCTTCCTCAACGCCGCCCTCCAAAGGGATATCCTGCCTGGCAATACAGGTCCGCACATTGCACAACAAAATCATCCCAAGCAAGATGGCAATTCGAGTCTTCATATCGTTTCCAAGAAAATCGGTTGAAGTTGAGCGCAAGATTCCTACAACGGGAACCAACGCCCACGCAATGGGGAATACTCAACGTACTACCAAAGCAAGCAGCGAAAAGTTTCCAGAACTCAAAACTATTCGCAAAACGCCTCGTTGAAAAGCCCAGAAACGGTTGATTCAAAGCCAAACTCAAACAATGTGAGAGACAACAGTGCAATTGCGCATCAACAGGCGCTCCGCGAAATACAGAAGCCCGACAACCGATGCGCCCATCCAGACGAACTAGACGCCTTCTCCGACTGCCACAGCAAATGCCGTCGCAAATGTTTGGCAATGTGAAATGCTGATTTTGATCTCCGAGATTCCCAATGATTTACTGATCTCAGCGGCAGCACCTGCCAGGGTAACCGAAGGCGCGCCTCCCATCGCATTGCGAATTTCCAAATCCGTCCACTGAATCCCCTTGGCCCAACCGGTTCCCATCGATTTCAAAATGGCCTCTTTGGCTGCCCAGCGCCCCGCATAATGCTGAGCCGCCGCTTTTCGCGTACCGCAGTACTCAATTTCCCATTCGGTGTAGACCTTGCGAATAAAGCGGTCTTCGTGTTTCTCAATCATTTCGGCGATGCGCTGACATTCGACAATATCAGTTCCGATTCCAATGACATTATTCATCAGCTCTCCCGGGAAACTGTCGGCCTTATGATCGCAAATCATCAAAAGAATTGATCGCGAAACACTCAACCCCAAACGCTTTCAACGCTCACAGTTTAACACAATTGGTGAACGCCACATTGGACATCCGAAAACGAACTCGCGATTTGCCTTGACAAGGTAAATTGCGATTAGGAGATCCTTGCTCCACAAGCGTCCTGAGCTCGACGCAAAACTTCGCCCGCTTTGGCTCTCGCCAGTTTGGCGCCCTCAGCAAGAATCTCGTGCACTCGATCCAAATTGGCTTCGCACTCCACTCGCCGCTCGCGAGCCTCAGCGAAAAAACCTTCCGCAACTTGCGAAAGTGCTTTTTTGACTTCGCCGTAACCGAATCCTCCCTCACGATATTTTGCCGCCATCGCTTCAATTGCAGACGGTTCTGCAAACAGACTGAACAATTGAAACAAATGATCGGGCTCTGGATCCTTGGCATCTTCCATGGGACGTGAGTCGGTTTCGATCCGCATGATTTTCTTGTGTTGCGGTTTTAGCTCTTCGAAAATCCCAATATGATTTCCGAAACTCTTGCCCATTTTTCTCCCATCAACTCCTGGTACCTTGGCGCTGGAATCGAGGATCTTTGCCTCAGGCAAAACGAAGACTTCACCAAACTGATGATTGAAGCTCCTGGCAATATCTCGAGTTACCTCAATATGCTGAACTTGATCGGCTCCCACGGGAACGATATTGGAATCGTAAGCCAAAATATCAGCCGCTTGCAGAACTGGATAAGTAAACAAACCAGCGACCGTATCCAGCCCATGTTCAACTTTATCCTTGTAGGAAACACATCGTTCCAACAATCCCATGGGAGTTCCGCTAAGCAACAACCAACACAACTCGCTGATTTCTGGAACATCAGATTGCACGAACAATACCGCTTGCTCCGGATCCAACCCAAGCGCGAGCAAGTCCATCGCAGTATCGAGCGTATGTTGCCGCAGCAACTCAGCATCTCGAACTGTCGTCAAAGCATGCAAATTCGCGATAAAATAGAATGCATGCTCTTCTGATTGCAAGTCAATGTACTGCTGAATGGCGCCGAAGTAGTTGCCCCAGTGTGGGCGACCCGTGGGTTGAATTCCAGATAGTACTCTCATGAAGTTTCGTCTCTTCGTAAAGGAATCGAAGGCAGGACATTGCCAAGATTCTTACCATCCGATGGCAACAATTTTTTGCAAATCCAGGCTACAATCCTATCGAACTTTGCAATTTGTTCCATCCCAATCCAATTTCCCGCTAACCATCGAATCAGGCGGAAAAGAACTCCCAGGCGGTTGAGCAGAATCCCGGTTTCGATCACACTTGGGCTTTTGATCCCATCTCCGGGCCAGTATCAGATGGGGCAGGAATGAACAACTCGGCCGATGACTTTCTCGAATCGGACTCTTTGAGTCCGGAAAAACAGCCCCGTCGGGCGGCAATGTCATTCATTCTGCTGACGCTGTTTATCGACATCCTGGGAATCGGAATTATCATTCCCGTTCTACCCGAGTTGGTCAAAGATTTCATGACCAATGTTCCCGAGGGCGTTACGCCGCCATCGGCGGATGAAATCGACTCACTCGCCGGTTGGTATGTCGGTATGATTGGTGCGTCCTACGCATTGATGCAGTTTCTGTTCGCACCAATCCTGGGTGCACTTTCCGATCGGTTTGGACGTCGCCCGATCATTCTTGGTTCGCTATTTGGTCTGGGGATCGATTTTGCCATCCAGGGTTTTGCGCCCAGTATCACTTGGTTATTTTTTGGACGAGTTCTGGCAGGAATAATGGGGGGCAGTTTCTCGGCTGCCAACGCCTACATTGCAGACATTTCAACACCTGAAAACCGTGCACGGAATTTCGGTTTCGTTGGCATGATTTTTGGGCTTGGATTTATCTTTGGACCGGCACTTGGGGGTCTTTGCGGAGGCATCCACATTCGATTGCCATTTTTCCTTTCAGCGGTACTTGCGCTGAGCAATTGGCTATACGGCTATTTCATCCTGCCTGAATCTTTGCCACCTGAAAAACGCAGTAGCTTTACTTTGGCCAAGGCAAATCCCTTCGGAACCGTGGGGCGATTGCGGGCCTACCCAATCATCGCTGGCCTGACGGTCTCCTTTTTATGCTTTTCCCTTGCTCAGCGCGGGTTGGAAAATGTCTGGGTTCTTTATACCGGGCACCGCTTTGGTTGGGGAGAAATGACAAACGGCTTGGTGCTGGGCTTGGTCGGCATCACTGCGGCGATTGTACAAGGCGGCCTGGTTCGGCCCATCATCGGCAGAATTGGAGAACGAAACGCCATCCTGCTGGGAACGTCCATCTCGGCAATCGCCTTCCTCGGATACGGCCTAGCCACCGAAGGTTGGATGATTCCGGTGATTATCGTATTTGGTTCGCTTGGTGGAATTGCGGGACCAGCCATCCAAAGTCTGGTCGCTGCTGAAGTTGACTCATCCGAACAGGGGAAGATCCAAGGTGCCCTCACATCACTCGTCGGATTCACCAACATTATTGCTCCTGCAGTTTTCACAACGGGTCTATTTAGTTACTTCACGTCAAAAAGTGCTTTCGCTTACATCCCCGGAGCTCCATTTCTCGCGGGAGCAATACTGTTCGTCATCGGATTGTTTTTTGCCGTTTCCGTGTTCCGCAGGTTTCCCAGGTCAGAATCTGCCTAGTTCCCCGTAGCGTCCATCTCAATCCGCCACGCCGGACCATAAAACTAAGGGGAATGGCGAAGTGAGTAATTTGATCTAGAATTGAGCCACGAAAACACCATTGATTAGCACCGGAATTGGACACCAAGATGGGTCGCAAAAAAGACAAGACGCAGGCAAAGAAGAAGCGAAAAACCAACGACAAACGCAGCAAATCGCTGACGATGGCTGAGCAGGCTGACAAGTTCGATTGCTACCAAAAATCGGTTCAGTCACCTGAACATGAGATCGAATTCTTTGAGCAAGCGTTTAAGGACGCCTACAAACGCAAACCGTATACCCTCCGCGAAGACTTCTGCGGTACTTTTTCTGTCTGCTGCGAATGGGCAAAATCCAACCGCCGACGAACCGCGATCGGCGTCGATCTTTGTCCCGAAACTTTACAGTGGGGACGAGACCACAACCTTGCCCAATTGACCGAATCGCAACAAAACCGCGTTCAACTTTTCGAACAGGATGTTCGCAAAAAGAACGAACCCGTTGATGTTCTTGCCGCACAAAATTTCTCATTCTGGATTTTCAAAACACGACAAGAAGTCGTCAAATACTTTCGTGTCGCCAGAGCAAATCTTGCTGAAAAGGGAGTCATGGTGATGGACATGATGGGCGGCGGGGAATGCTACACCGAGGAGCATGTTGACAAACGTACGATCGTCAAAGGCAAGAAAGGGTTCAAGTACCACTGGGAACAAGCCAGCTTTAATCCCGTCAATGCAGATGCGAGTTTCTACATTAGTTTCAGATTCAAGGACGGTAGCAAGTTGAAACGTGCCTTCGAATACCATTGGAGATTCTGGACCATCCCTGAAATCCGTGAAATGCTCAGCGAAGCAGGATTTTCTGAAAGCCACCTCTACTGGGAAGAAGAGGACGAAGACGGCGAAGACACGGGAATCTGGAATCGTGAAACGGTTGTGCCCAGCAACCCAAGTTGGATCTGCTACATCGTAGCGGTCAAGTAAAAACCTGATATCGGAACAAGTGATGCTCTTACGACTGACAATTATCTTTTTGCTAATCGCGCCAGGAACTTTGCTTTCCCAGCAAGTTGCTCGGACCGAGGTTATTCAACCAATTCGCAACACGAGTTTCAACAAAGAGGGAGCTTGCCGCGAGCGGCGACAAAGCGGAAATCCACGACAGTTAAACGGCTACCATGTATTTGATGGATCTCAGGATGGCAATCGTCAAGTTGACCCACAAATTGCGGTCGGCGGGGACCATGTGCTGCACGCAACCAACAGCGGTTTAGTGATATACGACAAACAGGGCGAATTTATCCAAGGAGTTTCCCAGAATTGCTTCAATGGAGGAATTGATCCCAAACTTTTCTTTGACGCGCACAATGGGGTTTTCGGTTTCGATCTCTGGAATCCCTGGGATGAAGCCAAACTCAAACCCGTTAACATTTCCGTCTCGGAAACCAACGACCCAACAGGAGCATGGAATACCTACCCCGTCCCCGCTCCCAACGGAAGAGATGGTGGGGGAATTGGCTACTCGTTGGGTATCAAGAAACAGGACCCGACATGTTCGTCAGCCCTCGGTTTGCATTTCGCCTATCAACTGACGAACCCGGGACACTTCGCGATCCGATCAGTATCGGTGAAGGAAAAGCAGCGACCGAAGGAGGTGCCTGGGGTGACTACAGCGGAAGCGTGGTTGATGGAGACAACCAACTCGATCTATGGACGATCCAAAGCATCGCAGACGAAAACGGAAAAGGTGATACCGTAATAGCCAAAATACCCTTTAAGGAAAATTCTCGATAACCTTGACGGGCCCCGCCTACAATTCTTCAATCATTGCATGCACACGTAGCGAAGCGAGTCCGAGCTAAGCGAGAGACTCAGCTTGAGCGTGCTGCTGAATTTCCTCAAGCATCGTTTCGGCAATCGAAGCAAAGGGTTTGAGGATATTGGCTCCCATGATCTGCGACAACACATAAATCCCTGTGTTTTCTAGTGGATCATAGTCCTTTGGATCTTCTTCGCGTTGAATGTGGTTCGCGATATCATCAGCCGCGTTGGTCAGAGCAATCAACTTGCAGTAGGGCGATGAAGTTTCTGGAGCATGATGCCAACGAATCGCATCAATGATACTCGCAGGTAACCCCGCGTCTTTGGCAAACCATGCTCCAAATTGGCAGTGATCGATTCCGAGTGCGGCACGTTCCTTTTCAAGTATCTTTGGGCCTTCGCGGAATTCGAAGGTATCGACTTCGGAAAGCTGATCCGCAACGATCGCCATCAACAACCGACCAAAGTCGTGAAGCAACCCGCAACTGTACTCTTCCCCCTGAAAGCCCAGACTCAAGGAGCGGTTGAGCAGCGTGCATGCCGTGGCAGTCATGAAACTATGGCGCCAAAGAACTTTCTTGACCCAGTCGTCTTTCAGGTGCAGCTTTTTCATCAAGCAGGCTGCACTACTTGAGATAATCAAATTTCTACACTGCCGAAATCCAAGACGGATAATCGCCTGTTCCAAAGAATCAATCGATTGACCGTGGGAATAGATCGCCTTGTTGGCATGTGACAGAATTTCCGTAGCAAGCATCATGTCACGACGAATCACGTTGCCGAACTCGTCCACGGTGCAATCTCTGGAGTTGGTCAGCTGGATGGCTTCAACGGCGATCTCTGGCAGCATTGAAAGATCGCCCATGCGCTCAGAAAGCGTTTGACGCAACGCTGCCGAAGGTGCTTGGAAAGTATTTTCGGGTTCTTCTGGATTCGTTCCGGGCATGAATATGTCCTAAAATGATGAGAATTCTGACGAATGATCGTTAACTCGAATGAGTCATATTCACTCCTGTGAAAGGAAATTTTTTAGCTTAACTCCAACCCAACAGTCATCGGTGCATGACAATTTCATCGGCACCTATCGTCATTGGCTGTCCGTTTAAACGGACTTTATCTTACAACTAACCGCATTGACTTTGCTCCACGCAGTTTAGGTGAACCAATTCAAACGGTCATTCAAAATAGTCATTTCCCCCATGTGCCGTACAGCAAATCTTCCACAAAAAACAGACTGCGCCAGCGGCGATTCAAATTGCCTCATGCACCAAACCTCGGACATTTCCAAAAGTCGCCAGAACGAAAAACAATAAATGTCGATCGATTAACAACCTACCGAACAAGTTTCATCTGGCACCAACCATGACGCCAAGGGGACAGGCGTCATGGTTGGTCCCAAAGTTTTTCTTGAACGATCCGACGGGGTCTTCAACTCTAACATCTCCAAGGGAAACGAAACGTATGGCAAGGTTTCGGAAGTGGACTCAGGTGAAACCTCAATTCGCTTCAATCTTTGGAGTACCGCAGCCAGTTTTAGCTCGCCACTCAAAGTGGAAATCCATTTTGCCCAAAAATCACGACAAGCTTTCTTCGGTTGCGATTGTCGGATTCGTTTTCCGTGCAATGAATTTTCTACCAGGCGAATCAAACATTCTTGGCGCCTAACAAAGACTTCCTCACCAAAATCGGACTAAATCGAAAACTCTCACTAAACGATAAGAGCGTGACGAGTCGTTCTCGATCCCCAACCGAATTAGTTTACGTATTTGTCATCGTTGGATTTGAAACCACCTTGCTGTTTTTAACGCCGCTATTCCTCAAAAAGAAATTGAACGAGTTTGGATAATTCCAATTCATTCACCTGAGCCAGTTTTGCGGGAGTCCATGAATGAAAGGGTCTCGGTTGCGAGAAATTAATCTGCAACGCCGTTCATCAGTTTGAAATCACACAACACCAAGCGTTAACTCACCTCAATAAGGAGAAACTGCGAAAAACTGAGGTCCATGTTTATTTTGATGAGGGGTGAAAAAAGAGAGGATTCAAAAGGAATTCCGCCCACATCAAAATTTGAAGGGCAAAAACAGCGAGGAAACGCTGTAAAAGAGTTTTCTCGACACTTCTCTTCACCATAGGCGAAAAAAGTGCGAAAAACAGTGAGAACGCTGGGGCTCGAACCCAGGACCTACGGATTAAAAGTCCGTTGCTCTACCAACTGAGCTACGTTCCCAACTTCGATTAAGTGACTTAAAGTCCCAAATTCGAATTTCAAAAGGGTAACAAAAAAAAGTTGCCGAACAAGCCCTGATTGGTTGATATTCCCCTTACGTTTTCCAAGTCCCTGATTTTTGCCCGAATGGACCCAATTTAATCGAGCAATCTGCGTACCTGACAATCACTGAAAACGCAGGCCAGGTCCAGAATCATTCCAAGCCGCTGCGGCAACCTAACTTCTCCCAAATTCTTGAGCCAGAGAACTTGATTTTCCCGTCGCCCATTGGAAGCAGTGGTTCGTACTTGGCCTCGAATTAATCGACAGGCCTTTTGTATCCGTTAAAGCTTGGTCGATTCGCTAGCCACTTACGGGCCTCCCACCGTGATTTTTCGAGAACATCGACAAAATCAGAAGAAACCCACCATTGTTCCGCTCGCCGTCGCCGAAACAACTAGCAGGTTAAATATTGCGAATGTAACGCGCAAAAATCGACTGCGAATTTGTTCGTACGTCTAGCCCACTAGGATCTTGCAACCGTGCAGGTTCCAAAATTGAATTTCGAACGTGATCAATTTCGTCGACTGACGACGAAACCGGAAGACCCAGCCGCCTTGTGCGGATCTCGGTTCACTGATTGCGGTCAATGCGTTGTGACTCAGGAGGGACATATGCGACGTTTATTGCTAGGAATGGCGATCGCGGCTACTTCGGTACTGCTACCGACCGTAAGCCAGGCGGACGATCATAAGATCGCCGAATTTATCAAAAGCCAACTGCAGGTCGAGCAGCAACGCGGAAACCTACGTGGTTTCAACGTTGATATGCGAGTAGACCAAGGTACGGTGTGGTTCAAGGGCCACGTTTCAGACGCTGAACAAGAGCGTTTGATCCTTACGACGGCCCAAAAAGCCGGTCATCTCGGAGTCGTTGAAGTTGTTGACGACATCGATGTACGACCAGCCAACATGGACCAAACTGCACCTGTTCAGTTGACTCCAACCGCCGCGACCGATTTTGAAGCTAATCAAAGCTACTACAATCAGGCGGCATCTTATCAGGAGCCAAGCAACTACTTGCCTCCTCAACAAACACAGCTACCTGTTGCAACAAACAACGTTTACAGCAATGGAGCTCCACTTCCTTTCGCTCAAGCAGCACCCGCTGGTCGAGTTCCTGCAGCTCAAATGAGTGGCCCAATGGGTCCTCGTATGGCGCCTCCAATGGGAGCACCGATGGGTGGCCCAATGGGCCCTCGTATGGCGCCTCCGATGGGTGGCCGACCCGGCATGGGCGGACCAATGGGACCTGGCATGGCTGGACCCGGTGGACCAACTCCAATGGGAATGGGCGGTGGTGCAATGAATGCGAACCCAAATCTGCCTGGATACGCTTGGCCTGGCTACGCTGCATCCCCAAACTACGCAGCATTAACCTATCCAAAACAGTATTCGCCATCAGCATGGCCTTACATTGGTCCATTCTACCCTTACCCACAAGTTCCACTTGGATGGCGTAAAGTTAGCTTGGAATGGGATGACGGTTGGTGGTTCCTTGATTTCCACGATCGTTAACAGACGCAGACTGCAATCAGAAATTCGGAAACCTCTGTGAGAACTCTCGCAGAGGTTTTTCTGTTGCCTAAATCGCCAATGGATGTTTCGCTGGACTGAAACTCGCTCGAACGGACGGGCCTGGATTAGCTGAGGTCTCGTGCACGTTTACAACCAACTTTTGTCACGACGTGAATTTCGCATATTTGGTTCCATCGCCAAGCTTGCCATGAAGACGCAGCGAGTGAAACATGCGCCCGAAAATTGAACGATAACGGAACACGGGTGCGGGAACTATTTGGCTGCGAGATTGGGGCTCACGCCGAGAATGAAGAACAACGATTGGTTTCGGCAGAAGGCTCAACCGCCTCAACCACCCGCTTGCATTGAAAAATCGCAATCATCGATGCTTCGAGATTGGCTTGCATTGCTACTCAGCCGCCAAGTTCTGCACAAAATCCCTTCGCAAACCATCGAAAAGCCCCCCTCCTGACTGAATTGGCTTGGCGAAACGTCAATTGGCACGCGATTGCTATCACTACAAATCTGAAATTCGTTTTCATCAGAAAAATCCGCAAGTTCGTCACACTTTATCACGATACATGTGTGTAGATGAATATCACAAAAGGATTTGAGATGGTTAGCAAACGTCTAACAATTACTTTTGCTGCTCTACTGGGCGCATTTTTACTACTCAATACTGGATGCTTCCAGGCAACGGGACCAGCACTGGGAATCTTTAGTATTCCGATTCCTGTGTCTCCTTACTGGCAAAAAAAGTTTGAGGATGACCACCACGTTCACGAACGTTACGGCCGAGTTCCAATTATGGGTCCCTTGACCGCCGGTGGTCCCATGACGGATATGGACCCGCCAAGTGACGACGAGGTCTGGTGGGCTCTCGAGCGTGCACGTCCGGTTCAAGGCGGCATTCCGTTCCTGCATGAGACTCAGCGTAACAACGTTACGATGGTCAAGGTACGAATCGCTGACTACATTGACCCACCACGCGTGATTCCACTTATCGGTCCAGCTCAATTGCACCACGTTCACTATAAGTGCACGGTGTACTTCACCGAACGAAAGATCGTTGGATGGCCTTTCCCACATACGCTTGTCGACGAAGACGCTGCCGAAGTTATCTACATCGACCACAACCACTTCCACATGGCTGGAAACCCGGACTTCGGTCCGAACAACACTCACTATTAACGGTTGAGTTGACTGGGGAAGTCAGAGATTTCAAAATAGTAAAGATATGCCGCTCTTTTGGGCGGCTTTTTTTATTGAGTTATCGAACCCTTCGTTTAACGATGGACAATAGATCATCGGTTTCTAACAATGGACCTTTCATGAACCCGGCCGTTCTGCTTAACCTCTGACATGACGTGAAACCTGAAACTGCAGTTCGAACCACGATCCAACGGCTTTGGCCTATTTCATTGCTGGTTGCAATTGTCCTTCTACCGTTCGTAGTCGTTGCAGCACTCACCGTCGTTAAGGTTAGCGAAAACGACATCAAGCAATGGCTCCCCAAAGGATTCGAAGAAGCGGAAGATCACGATTGGTTCACCGAGCACTTTGGCGTGGACGAAATGATCGTCGCTTCCTGGCCAGGTTGCACGATCGACGACCCGAGACTGAATACGTTTGCAGAAAAGCTTCGGACTCAAAAGATGTCCGATGGCACCGTCATCTATAATCGCGTTCTGACGGGTCGCGAGATGTTGCGTCAGATCGAATATCTTGGCGTCAAAGAAAGCAGTGCGCGAAAACGACTTTCGGGTCTATTCATTGGACCGGACGATCAACAAACTTGCCTGCTCGCATTTCCCTCGGAAAAATGCAGCAAAGACCGTTCCTCAATCGTGAGCAACTTTTATCGTTGCGCCAGTGAATACGTTTCAATTTCGGAAGCGGATTTGAAACTGGGAGGCCCAACCGTTGACGGCGCAGCCATCGATACAGAAAGCAAGAAATCATTACGCCAGTTTATCGGATTGACGATCCTTACCGTCTTTATCCTTTGCTGGATCAGGATGAAGAACCTCAAATTATCTCTTGTCGTGTTAACTTTTTCTGGTTACTCGGCAATGCTCGCGCTGGCAATCCTTTATTGGACCGGTGGCAAAATGAATCTGACGATGATCATGTTGCCCACACTGATCTTTATCTTGACGGTTTCCGCTTGCGTGCATCTGGCCAACTATTTTCACGATGCCGCCAAAAAGAACTCCATCAAGACGGCGGCGATTGAAGCGATCCGTGGAGGAGGATATCCCGTTGCCCTTTCGGCCATCACCACGGCCGTCGGAATGATCTCCCTCGCCTCAAGCAAAATTTGGCCGATTAAACTTTTTGGAATCTACTCTGCGGCAGGATTGATCGCCAGTCTTCCTATCGTACTTGTCGTTCTTCCGGCGACACTTCATTACCTGGGCCCAAAACTTGGCTTGGTCAGCCGATCCAAAACGAAATCTGAAAAAACAGAACCTGGATCCAACTCGCTAATTGGCTGGATCTGTCGCTCTCATTGGTTTATCACAGTTCCCTGTGCCATTGGTCTCGTGGCATTGGCCTTTGGAGCCAACCGCCTCCAGGCAAGTGTAAAAATCCAGGATCGCTTCGCCTCCAGTACCAAGATCATCCAAGATTACATCTGGCTGGAAGAGAACCTGGGACCAATGGTTCCGATGGAAGTCATAGTGCGATTTGACGAAACGAACCAGTTCACGAACTGGGAAAGATTGCAGTTGGTGCAGCATGTCGAAAAGGGGCTAACCAAACACAATACGATCAACGCCGCCATGTCTGCGACCTTGTTTCGCCCCATTAAAATAAAAGGCGAGAGCGTACGTGCTCGAGCCCACAACATAACGGTCGAAAAATCTTGGACAACCAACCTGCCAAAACTCGAAGAAGCGAAGCTCATCGCAAACACCGATGGCGAACAGCTTTGGCGAATCAGTATTCGTATGGCCGCCATGAACGACCTGGACTACGGAGATTTCGTTAGCATTGTCAAACAAAGGGTTCGGGAGCAGATCGCTGATTTGAAAAATCAACAGGGCGTCTCTGCATTGCTGACGGGCAGTATCCCAATGATGTACAAAGCACAACACCAAGTGCTTCGAGATCTGATGCAAAGTTTCCTAATGGCTTTCATCTTGATCTCGTTGGTCCTGATCTTTGTTCTTCGCAGTATTCCAGCGGGGCTGGTAGCGATGCTTCCAAACGTGTTTCCACCCATCGTGGTTTTCGGTGCAATGGGATGGTTGGGATGGTCGATCGAAATTGGTTCGGTAATGACGGCCAGCGTTGCTTTGGGGATCGCCGTTGACGATACGATCCATTTCCTGACTTGGCATCGACGTGGTATGTCCAACGGCCTGGACCGTGAAGGCTCCATTCGATATGCATTTGACCACTGTGCCAAAGCGATGGTGGATACCACATTGATTTGTGGGTTAGGTGTCGCTTGCTTTATGTTCAGCGTCTTCATGCCGACCGTCAGATTTGCTCGTCTCTTGCTCATATTGTTATCTGTCGCACTTGTCGGTGACCTGCTTCTGTTGCCTGCGATTCTTGCCAGTCCATTGGGCCGTCTATTTCAGAAGAAAAAGACCAAAATCCAAAGTTCGGTCATGGAAGTAAAGACCGGACCGGCGCTCAATCCCGACTTGTAGGCAATGTGGCGGGAAACCACACACTGCCAGTCCGGTTTGGGTTGCACTTCACAATTTGCTGATGATCGAATTCGGGCAATACTCTCAAAACAAAGGTTGGAAGTTCCTTGTGTAAATGGGTTAATGTCCCAAAATTGATATCGGAAAACGTTCTTAGCCATCGAGTTCGCATGAAAACGAAAGTGCAAACGTCCATTCTGAGAGCGCCTTTTCCAGCAATGAAGAAACCTCTCTCCAGGACTTGGCAATTTCAAAACTCAAGAATTGGCTTGGCTCTTAACGGCCATTAACGGGGACAATTTTGACCGCCACGAATGACCTTGTTTCCGGCGCCTGCCCGCTCTTCTCGAGTCCAAAAAGGCGGCTTCCCAGCCCCAAAGTCCGTGATAGCTGACCGAACTTGACTCAAACTAACGAATAAAACGAATTCGTTGTTGGATCGTGCACTCAAAAGTTAATTGAGTGGGGCAAGCCCTACTATCGGTGTAGTTGCGTCCGTTGATAATCCGAATAGACTAGTCATCCAATCATCGTATTGTGCGAAAACCTCAGGACCGATCTTCGTCCGCTATTCGCAATCCTTTACAGTGATTCGGTATTTAACTTCCACTCTCAACTCTATCGTTCACCCTTCGGGTAACCGCAGCATGGCCAATATATTTGACAAGTGTGATGAATTCTGGACCCGCATGGGAAAAGTCGTTGGTCCCAATATGGACGACCTCCGAAAAACTTTCTTTCGACAATACCCAGTAACCAACTGCCTGCCCAACGTAGAGATTGATGGCACTGAGTATCTCCAGGTCGCCACCAATGATTATCTCGGATTGGCGACTCACCCAGAAGTCGTCCGAGCCGCCACAGAAACTTGCGCAATCCATGGTACTGGAACGCCCTTGGGCGCCAGACCATTAACAGGAAACTCGCACCTACACACGACCTTGGAAGCCAATCTGAGAGGGTTCCTGGGGCACGAATCCACGCTGGTATTCAACTTGGGTTTGAGTGCGATGTCCGGAACGGTCGCTTGTATGGTTGGCCGCAAGGAGCGCGTTTTCGTAGACGCCTACGCACACGGATGTCTTCACGATGGTGCAAAGCTTTGCAAGGGCGATGCGACTTGGTTTGGACACAATGACATGAAGGACCTTGAGGAGCAACTCAAGGCGACTCCCATCGACACTCCCAAGTTGATCTGCGTGGATGGTGTTTATGGAATGACGGGTGACCTAGCACCATTACCACAAATCGTAGAGCTCAAGAAAAAGTACAATGCGCAGTTGTTTGTCGATGACGCACACGGAACGGGCGTATTGGGCGACAATGGTCGAGGTACCTGCGAACTGTTTGGCGTAGAAGACGAAGTCGATTTCCTTGGCGGCACATTTGCCAAAGCCTTTGGAACGTTTGGTGGCTATCTTTGTGGGCCGGAGCGCGTTTTGAATTTTGTCAAACATGTGTCGCCTGGATTCATGTTGACCAAAGCGCTGCCAGCAGCCATTTGTTCTGGGACGATCAAATCACTGGAACTAATGCAAAGTATGCCTGAGCGTCGCACGCGACTTTGGGAGAATATCACGGTCTTGCGCGAAGGACTTCGAAATGCCGGATTCAATATCGGTAACCCTCAAGGCGCTGTGACATCCATCTTTACTCGCGGCGTTGCAGCCCTTCATGCAGTCAAGATCCTGCAGGACAAACATAACATTTTGGTCAACCCAGTCATGTATCCTGCGGTTCCTTACGGAACCAGCATTGTTCGGATGACGGCAAGTGCGCTTCACTCGCCTGAGCAAATGCAGCGATTGGTCGACGCCTTGGTGGATGTTGCCAGCGACATTCCACTCTTCGAAGGCAATCACGCTGCAGCTGAGAAACTCGCCGCAGCCCAAAAGGCCTAAGGACGCACTCCTGACTCTGGACTTTTATGGGAGGTTGAGGCTCCTGCCGAAACATCCCTCGGAAAACATCCCTCGACGGGAGCCTCGACCTCCCGTCTAATGAATTTCGGGCCACGTCTCCTGTAAAATCTGGCCAAGAAACCAACGAGAGCGCGATGCCATCGGACCTGGAAATACGACCGATCAATTCTCGTCGAGGCTGGAAAGACTTCTATCAAGTCAAATGCAACATTTATCGCGATGACCCGGCGGCCATCATTCCGTTGAGATCGATGGAATATGCATTGCTGGACGACAAAAAGCATCCCTTCTATCTCCACGCTCAGCGACAAGCATTCGTTGCCTACCGCTCGGGAAAACCTATCGCCCGAATCGTCGCCATCAAAGACGACATGCACAATGAGCACTACGACGACAAAGTTGGTTTCTTTGGTTTCTTCGAATGTGGCAATGATCAAACGATTGCCAACGCGCTGATTGAAACCGCGAAAGATTGGTTGCTGGAACGTGGGTTGGATCGCATGCGAGGCCCAGTTAACCCTTCCATGAAAAGTGAGTTTGGAGTGCTGGTTGAAGGCAATGACTATCCTCCCTTTATCATGATGGCGCACACTAAGGCCTACTACGCTTCGCTGCTTGAAAATGCTGGTTTCGAAATCGCCAGACGATTCATGGCCTTCTACCTGAAGAATACCGCTGAGACTCGAGAGGCGACGAATAAGAGACTGGATCGGTTGGAAAAGTTTTCTGACAAAGTATTCAAGCGTTTCCCCAACATACGTCTTGAGTTTGGCAGCAAGGAAACTGTCGATACAAGTTTGCGACAAGTCAACGAACTTGGCAACGTAGTCCGAAGTGAAGGTTGGGGTTTCGTACCGTTAACCGATGCCGAATTGGACTTCATGGTGTCTCAGGTCAAACGAATCATCAATCCGCGGACGATCATCCTGGCCTACTTGGATGACAAACTGGCTGGATATCATGTCTCCATCCCCGACATCAACTGGGCAGTCAGCAAAACCTGGGGCCCTCAGTGGCTGCGATTCTTGCAATTTGTCTTTTGGTTAAAGCGAATCCCCAGGGCTCGATGCATCGCTCTTGGCGCCGCCAAGGAACATCGTCGAACGGGTATTGGCATGCTGGTGACCCAAGAGATGACCAAAATAATGCCCACATACCAAGAATGGGAATTTTCCTGGATCGACGAGGGCAACCTATTATCGATGGGAGCGATCACTCGCGCGGTACCTTCCAAAATATATAAAACTTATCATCTCTACGAAAAACCGATCGCCTGAAAAATTGCAGCATCGCTGCATCGGGAGGTTGAGGCGCGTCCCCCCCGGAAAACCGATCGATGCGCACTTGCCGCAAAGCGGCTATGTCCATTAGCCCAGACTTCAGTCTGGGGTAACGTCCGCCCAAACGATTCTCGGATCGACGATAAATGTGATTGGTCGTATGTTTCGGCGGGAGCCTCAACCTGGGGTGATGAATCTGAGAAATCAGTTAAGTTACTCTGTTGTTTTGCCGGTATGTGCTTTGTAGGCTTCAATTTTTTTGGCATGCGTGGAATTGGCAAGGTTTGATTCTGTAACCCAGAGCTTCCATTTCTTGTTGCTGACTTCTTTTAACAGTCTCTTGATTTCGGAAGGCGTTTGCTTTGACATCAATGTCGGTAATGCTGCCAGCAGCGACGTGAATCCGCCCCGCGTGTGTTGCCGCTGAAGCCTTTTGTATCCGCCCAACGTTGACTCCAGCACCTCGGTGCTCACCACCAGACGAAACTTGGAGTACGGCGAATCGAGCAAGCGATGTTCGCATTGCTCATAGACTTGAACCAACATCAAATAAACTTTCTGAACGATGTCTCCCTGCAAATTAAGTTTGGCCAATTGCCGTTTCAATTGATTCGTCGCCCCAGCATACACACCTTGCTGGTTACTAAATCGTAGCACACTTGAGACGATCGCCTGGCACTGCCGCCATTGCCGAGCGGATTCAGCAAATGCCTGGACCCAACCAAGTTTTTCCTTCAACCGATCCGTTGTCACGCCCTGGCTTTCAGCGGTTTCAGGATTTTCGAGGTGATGCTGGATCATCCGTTGCCATTTGAGTAACGGCGAAAGAGTCATAAAGCGGCACTTGGATTTTTTCTTGGGCGGCAGAAAATGAGCCAACTCGGTTTGTTGAATCTGCGCAGCGGTGGTCTCGAGTTGCGATTCGAATTCCTGAAAGACATCATCTTTGCCAAGGGTGTGTTTGAGAATGTTGGCTGCTTTATGCTTGATGTCGTCCATCACTAGCACGGTTTTCCCCTGTTTTTCAAAGCCTTTAATGCCCTCGTGCAGTTCACGGGCTCCGTCAACGACGATGCTCATCGGAACTCCAATCTTGCTTGAGAGCTCATCCAGCGCCAACGCGACCGATTGCTTGTCACGCAAATCACCAGGCACGATTGCCAACACCGACATGTCGTCACGCCGCAACGAACGACCCTTGGGCAAGTCCGATTGCCGAATCCCAAGGATGAGTAAAACGTTTTGCTTGGCCAGTTGAACACTGTGGTCGACCATCCATATCCAGTCGTCGGCCCGAGTGCCCGATGCCTGCAGCAAGCCAACGCCGCAGCGGCATAACCAGGTGCGAACCGTCGTCCAGTGCGGAATCTTGAATTCGACTCCCAACCATTGCTGGACGACTGAAAGGACCGCTTCGATAGGACGAAACCCAATCACTTTGACCAGTTCCAAGCACATCGAAATCATTCTGGGGCCGAAGCTGTGATTGGCAATGATCGGAGCAGCGGGCAGGCATTGGTGATCACGCCGTTGTTGGAGCTCCCGCTTGAGTTGAGCGAGTTCATTGGCTTGACGGGTAACCTGAAGTTCAACAGCACGCTTCTCATTGACCAGTCGTTGTCGATGATGGTCTGAATCTGCCAGCTGTTGCTTAAGACGTTGGTTTGCGTCACGTTGCTTTTCGCGTGAGCGAAAAAGACTACGTACAATTTCTCGGGCACGTGACTTGAAATGAGGGACCGTAAAAGTAGATAATGTCATCGTTGCGTTTCTTCGTTATGGGATTTTTTACCGAAGAGACTATTTCGCGGAAACGCAACACTTTTAAAATACCAATCTTCCCCAAATTTCCCAATCGTGCCTGGATTCATCACCCCAGCTTCAACCTCCCGTAAAAGACAAGAACCTCGACGATGGGTGCCATGCTCCTCGCTTGCGTGAGCATGTGTTGTTCTGCCAACTGCCTAGTACCTAGGCCCGTCTTCGATTGGCGGGCCGAGAACATCAGATACTCCGGTTTTCTTAGCCTGGTTACCCGTCAGTTCAAAACGGTCCGGGTACTAGCCCGAAGTTCCGCGTTCGAGAGGAACAAGAATTGTTTCGGCAGGAGCCTCAACCTCCCGTAAAAGACAAGAACCTCGACGATGGGTGCCATGCTCCTCGCTTGCGTGGGCATGTGTTGTTCTGCCAACGGCCTAGTACCTATGCCCGTCTTCGATTGGCGGGCCGAGAACATCAGATACTCCAGTTTTCTTAGCCTTGTTTCCCGTCAATTCAAAACGGTCCGGGTACTAGGTTAGCAGTGAGCCAATCTCAAGAGTTTTGGTGTTGGGCGGTTGGGCGACGAACTGGGAGTTGGGGCGGTTTACTCGTCGACCTCTAGTACACCGCGGTCAATCATGTCTTTAGCGCGAATGACGAGTTGCTCAAAAAGCTTTCCCTGTTTTAAAGTAAGATCGTCATGTTGGATGTTTTTGAGCGTTTTCAGGGTTTGCCTGGGACGCTCTTGAAGTAGCAGATGGGCTTTTGCCTGCATCAATGTCAATGAGACTCGATGAGTCGTGTATTGGGTTAGATAAGTCTGGATGATCGGAATAATTTTCTCTTTGGTTGCATCGTTACGGTCAAATGCCTTGATGACGGTTAGCAGTTGTCGTTCTGTCATTACCAAAGTGCGGTCTTTGTTTCTGAGCATTTGAAACCGAGACAAAGCCATATCGAAGTGGCCGGAGTTGATGTAGTCCTCAACTTTTCGCAATCCAACTTGGACTTCGCTCTGGCGAACTCTCCTTGCATGCAGTGCTTGTTCTTTTTCCTTTTGTTCTGCAGCAATCGTTTTGACCCTTTCTCCTTTTTTGCCTTGCCAAATGGAAATCAGGTCATAGCCTTCGCAATCGACTCGCCGATACTTGATCAAAAGAAATCCGAGTGCGAATCCAGGTACGACACCCATCAGATGAAGGACCGCTGATGACAAAGCGAAAAACGTAAACCAGGCTATCAGAAATTCAATCGCTATTACGACAAAACAAAAGGCTGCCACGGAAACTTCGAACGTTCCAAAAATGGGCCAGAAGAAAATCAAACCGGCATAGGTGATGGAGAGGTTGTTTTCTGGCGCCCAGAGCATCGCGACGGCAGTCAGGCCGAAGATTGCTGAACTTGCGCCCAGAGTGTATCCCCCGGCCGAGCCAAAAACTAGAAATATTGATTGTTCAAATGCACATTGGATGGCGCCGATCGCAAAGAACAATAAAAGCATTCGCCACCAGCCGATTCTTCCTTCAATGATCCAGCCAAATACGGCCAATCCCATCATATTTCCGAGGAGATGCCAGACTCCTCCATGCATGCAGCAGGAAGTTAGCCAAGTGATTGGGTTGAACGAACCATGATGGAGTAGGAACCAATCAGCACCGCCAGGGAAGAAAACTTGAAGTGCGTAAACGATAATGTTGAACGCAATGAGCCCGACGGTTCCGTAGGGCGGTTGGTAAAGAGGTACATCAGTTCCCGAAGGAAATAGAATGAAGAACATTAAGTCCTTTGTGGAATGGGAAGCGGCAGGCAACTCGCATTCATTTGGGTTGCAAAACAGTATTCGCTAAGCAAAGGGGAATATTGCCAAAGATCACTTTCGATATGAGAATCGTCGCTTGTTGGGAGTTCGATTCAATACCAAATTGCACTCTAACGCTTTCCTTTTGAAGCGAGCAAGTTTCAGTTCCAATCGCTCTTTCTCTACTCGATTGGTTCACATTGCGCACCGTGGTTTTTAATCGGATTTACCACAGAGGTCACGGAGGAACACAGAGACTTGACTGCCTCCACCAACGATGAAACTTTTATTAACGGAATGGTGGTGGCCTATACGGTTTGACCACCGAATGTTGCCACTTGAAAGGCGGTTGGATTTTGGGCATTCAATTCAGCGTAATTTCGAAAAAGAACTGATGGCTCAAATCGAAAGGAATCTCATCAACGACAAAAGTCCTCCAAGCGTGGGTTGCCCCCCTTTGGTCTCCCATTCGGTCTTGTCGGTTATCGCCAGGTTCAATCTGTGTTTTTTCTCTACTCAATTTGATCGAATAACTCTTTCAACTTGGCGCCGCGTGCGGGGTTTAGCTGACTGACCCATCCTACTTTTCCCCAAAGACAGGACCGGAAATTCGGATGCTTTTCACGATTCTGCGACGCCAGCCCGTACCGAACACCGTTGTAAAGAATCGCTTTGAGTTGATCATATTCGTCACGTCGAATATTGGTGTTTTGATTAAGGACGACGCCAGCGGAATACTGTCGCGTTGATGATCGCATCAAACGAGACTTGCGATGATTCAACTCAAAACCTTCTTCCAATGCGATAGCGCCAACGATGGAGGCAAACCACTCGTAGTTCCCTGCCAGCTTTCGACTGCCGGAAAACAACAGTCGAGTAGCCCGGGGGAATCGCACCCCCAGGCCCTCACAGAACCGGACGTGAACCTCTCGGCTCATCCGGCTCTTATTGTCCAGTCGCAGGACGAATTCCGATTTGCCATAGGACGAACAAGTTCGGTTCGCGGCGGGCAACGACGCCCAACCAATGAACCGCAAGTCGACTATGGCGAGCGAAACGTTTGAACTTGCGACGGACCCAATACACAAGGCTGCGTTCGAGTCCTCGCAAGACGGGTGTTAAAGCCGATTTATAGAATCGGCCGTAGTAGTTCACCCAACCGCGTACGAAAGGGTTGACGAACTTCGCGATCTCCTCCAGGCTCTGGTTGTTACGCGTCGCGCCCAGCCGCCACGAACGAATCGCCGCACGGATGGACTTCGCCGCCTTGTTGCTCACACCGGGAAGGAAGCTGATGAACAGCTTGCCTTTCCGATTCTTGGCCCGACGAGGACGAAACGTATACCCCAAGAAATCGAACGAGGTATGTTCATGCGTGCCGCGTCGGTCGTCGTCTTTGCAGTAGACGATCTTGGTCTTCTCAGGATGAAGCTCCAAGCCGCACTCTGCGAGACGCCCGCGTAATGCCGCAAGAAGCGTGTCCGCTTCTTGCTGACTACGAGCATGCACGACAGCGTCGTCCGCGTACCTCGCGAATTGGATCGACGGATAGGTCCGACGAAGCCATTCGTCAAAGGCATAATGCATGAACAGATTCGACAACAAGGGACTGATCACAGAACCCTGTGGCGAGCCTTTCGTTCGTTCTTCGAGCCGTCCGTCTTCGTGTTGAACCGGAGCTCTCAACCAGCGTTCCACATAAAGTAGAATCCACGGGACGTCGGTGTGATGCTCTAACGCTCGCATGACCAAGTCCCAACGCAGATTATCAAAGAAGCCTTTGATATCCAGATCGATCACCCAGTTGCGACGCCAGCAACGCTGGCGAGTCACCCCCACAGCATCCAATGCCGACTTGCCCGGTCGATAACCGTACGAATCTTCATGGAAGTGTGGTTCGACTTGCGGCTCGAACATCAGCTTCACGACCATCTGCGCTATCCGATCTGAAACAGTCGGAATGCCCAGCGGTCGAGTCTGACCCGAGGTGCCTTTTGGAATCTCGACAAGACGAACCGGAGGTGGGAAGTAACTGCCGGAAGACATTCGATTCCAGAGCTTGTAGAGATTATTCTTCAAGTCCTTATCGAACGCCGCCAGCGATTGACCATCCACCCCGGCCGCGCCGCGATTCGCTTTCACTTTCTTGTACGCGTCCCAAACGATTTGTTTCGGGATCGCATACGGCTTTGCCTTTGTCATGAACTCCTCCTTTCAAAAGTTGGTTCAATTCATTAGCTGAACAATCTGGTCCCTTCGCTCCACGTCCATTACAGTCGCTTCATCACTACTACAGACCAGTCCGCCCCTGTGCCTCGCATCGGTACTCAGGTCCTTGTGGGGCTACCACTTGAACTTCTCCCTTAACATCGAGGCGACAGGTTCCCAGGTTACACACTCGAGCCTGAAACGGACTCACGCCACCTTTACGCCGGACGCCATGCTGACAGTAAGCGGATCACCTTCAGCACTCATCCCGGGCTAACGACTACCTCCCGGTTTTGACGTCATTCCTACGCTTTCGACGGGGCATCAGTGGTTCATTTGCATTCGTCTTTCCGTTTCATACCTGACAAGATCAAGTCTCGCCTTTTCCATAACGCTCACGACCAGGGCTCTTAACCCAAGCCGCTCATGGTGGTTTGAAGCCTGCTTCCGCAAGCCGGCTCCGAGGGACCAACAAACCCTCATCTCAAGTGCACATTGCCTGGCGCACAATCGTCGGCATACCGTGTATAGCTCGCATCATGAGCAGCAGCAAATCCCGCCATGCGACAATCAAGACGAAACGCACAATAATTCGCGATCATCGGAGAACTTGGCGCACCTTGAGGTAGATGAGCTGGCAAATACAAATGCTTCAATGATTGAAACTGGACCGGGCTGCACGCTGGTCTATGGTCATCAATTTTTCCCGATGGACAATGGGTCGTGCAAAGCAATGCGAGTGTTTTCGCAACATCACTTCCATACCCTATCGCCTTGAACAAACCAACTACTCGAGCAAAACGAATCGTTGGGAAAAAACCTCGCAAATCAAACTTCAAAACGCACGCTTGCGCTACATGAGGACTCGCAAAGCTAATTACGCTCTTACCCGCGAGAAATCCATGCGAACAATGATGTGGTGATACGTAATCAAGAACTAAATGTAGAATCTTGCGTTGGATAGACTTGAGCAACGGCTTAGGTGCTTCGACCAGGCGAAAACCGCTACTTCGTTTCCGGATCCACTTGCGACGATAATTGTTTTTACACCGACTGAGCCATTCCAATTTGCCCGGTTCGATTTTCAGTAGTTCTGCCAGCTGCACAAATGTCTCGACCTCAGGAAGCTCAGGCCAACGTCGCTTTACGGGCTTGGGCGTGAAGGGCTTTTCAATAAAACCGGGTACCAGAATATCCTGGCCCGTCGTTTTGAAACGTTTTTGAAAAGCCTTGTCGGCAAGGATCGCGGTAAGAATGCTTGCTGGATCGCCGACGAGGTCACCATCAAGCTGATTTTTAATTCGCCGGGCCAACGCCCGCAACCAAGGTCCGCCATCTCCAAGATCGATGGCCGCGTCTTCGGCCATGTCATTCGCGTCATGCGGGCAATCAGCAAACGCTTCTGCAATCGTTTGAGCAGTCCACATTCACAGTCTATCCAAAAAGTAAAGTGCGGCTGGCAATTTCAACTGATCTAGCCAACGGTGAGGTTCAAGTGCGCCGGCAGGCGCGCCATCACCTCGCCACAGCAATGCAAAGTCTAAGCCGAGTCCTCGGGGTAACCCCGAAGCAGTGGGAGTGTTACAGCCCACCAACTTGATTCTCGCCAACCGCACTTCGCAGCGATATTTTGTGACGGTTCGAAAGAAAGTCAAGCAACAATCTGCAAAGATCCGTCCTCAACCAGCCGAGTTGCCCAAAACAACTCACTCAACGGTCAAAAATGTACTGCCAACCACTTTGCTCAAAGCGCCGGCGACAGCGTGTGCAAACTGGTGCTGGCAAATCTGAATTCACTTTCAATGGGTGTCACCGTTCTAGGTCAGCGGCGCTAGTTCCCGTTTCGTTCAGATTGCAATTCCCAGATTCAATCGTTCCGTGTCCTCCTTGGTTCAAATCAAATCACCACAGAGAGCACTGAGGAACACAGAGGATTCAGAGCCGCTTCAAACGATGAACAGCTCATCACTGCAGTGGCTGCCCCCGTTCTGGTTAGTTCCTCTCCAGCTTGTTCAACATGCCTGGCCGTTTCCGGAGAATCAACTTTCCCAGTCACTATTGGAAAGGGGATAAATTAAGTAAATGTCGCTTGCTCGAAACAAGTATTCACAAACGGTTTCGAACCATCAACGTATCCAAATACCGCGCCGTTACCCAGAGGGGCTGCCGATTGGCCTTCTGAATCGTTTCACCAGAAGTAATCCGATCCCAGCGAGGACCACTATGGAGATCGCCGCGGTTCCAAAAAAGAGAAACCAGGGTGGGCCGGAGAATTTTCCCTTGTTGGGAAAGGGAGCATCGAAGAGAGTGTTGGGCTTAAAATACGCCTCATTGCGTTGATATTCAAGGAATGTGTTGAAGCGTTTAAGCACTTCCATATTGAGCGTGCCGCCTGGCGGGGCCGACTCGCCATCGGAGGGCAACTCAACATGAATTGGTACATTCGGCAGCGCGAAACCCGCGAGCCTCAATTCCGGAATTATGACAATGTCGTTGCGAATAGTCCCGCTTCCAACACCATGACTTGTGCTTGTACCGAGGTGACGTGTTTTCGAACGCAGCGAGTTGGCTTGGTCATACGCCTGATTGACGTTCATGGTTCCCGCCCCCCCGGTATCCAGGCGAAAACGACCGCTCGATTCTGTTTCTCCGTGCACCATGTTTACCTCGACGGCAGTCAGCGAACCGACGAATGTCATCGGAGACTTCACATACTTGGAGGCGTGCGCGGGCAGCGCATCGTGAACGATCATGACCATACGGTCGTAGTCGATCTCCACCACCTTACCTTGAAACACTGGGTAACCGATGATCCCGTCCGCGTCATCGGCCTGCTTTTCCACGTACAGGATCAATTCGTTGTCCCATCGTAGCCCAGAGACTTCGAGACGGTTGTCACTACTGGTCTGTCGCTGAGTCACGCCACCGGTCCCGATATTACTGGTAGTCCCGTCGAAGTGGAGGTCGACCTTCTTGTTCATCGCCGATGGAAAAAGCGCACTTGCGTCCGCCCCTGTATCGAAGATGAAATCGAGGGGCATTGAGTCGTTGACCTTCCCTTGCAAGTGCAGTTTTCCTCCTTGGATCGTGATCGGAATGGTCGTTGGCCCGGCTGCGGTGCCTGGCTCTATGTGTTTGAAGCCCTGTAACATTGTCGTGATACGGGTGTGGCATTTGTCCTCGCCGTCGAGCAGGATGATGAAGTCATAGGTACAACCGGGTCTGACTTTAAATGAAAGCGAATCAATGTCCGACGAAAAAGTTATTGTCTTCTCTTCCGTCGTCCGAAGTGCGTTGTGGACGTCCAATTCGACCGAGGGAGTGATGGTCCATCCGCCCTTAAATAGGCGGTCACCGTCTTGTATGTCCACGGTTCTCGAATTGGCCTTTAGAACCGGTAAATCCTGAGCCATCGCGAAATGTTGCGATACGAGTACGGAGAATAAACAGAAAACTGGGTAGAGAATAAAATCGAATTTGGTTGAATCGATGCTTGTCATTTTTTTTCTCCAGTATCCATTCGACCCCCATGTTGATGAATCGACGCGCCGAACAAGCCGGCCCTAGTGATCACTGAGTGGACGACATGGTTCAAACAGTATTTAGTTCAGGGACCGGTCGGGGCAGTCAATTCAGCAGCGGTCCTACATAGCGTATTGGCACAATTCGTTTGAAATTGCGAATCATTGAGATATAAATTGATTGAGATTTAATTTCCGGCAGCTGCAGGGGCACGGCCAAAACGGGTGACTTTGCGATGAACCCAAGCGGAAGAGACTCTGTTGTTGGCCAGTCGCGACCACAATTTACTCAAGTGCTTAATTAATCTTGTTCCAACATGTGTGGCGGAAAAGGTCACGGATTCGAGGCGTCAAAATGTCCCCTGCCAAACGAGCGAGCTAATGCCCGTTTGGCAGGCAAGGGAATTCCTCGCGGCCAACAAGCCCGACTTGACTCGTTACTCTACCATCCTCGAAAATGAATTCCGGCGATTCGTTTTGACCAACGGCTGATTGTGTGAAATCACATCGCCGAAAACGCTGTGGTGCACGCGAAACGATTTGAGCGTGCTTATGAAATAGTCGATCACTCGGTCCGGCTCGTCGATGTTTACGTTATCCCACTTTTCGGAGATGCTCAAAATGCGTTCGATTACTACGCTTTTCGCAATTGCGTTGATTCCGTTTGCGTTTCCATCGGAAATTCCGACCGAGGTCAACAACAACGGCAGGACGTTGTCCGTTGAATCGCCTGAAGACACTTTTAAGTCATTTTCACGGGCTTTCAATGCTGGTAATACCTCTGATCAATTATTGTTATTGTCTCCAAAAACAAAAGGGATTCTTGTCGTTGCTTTCATGGTTCGAGTTGGGATGGCCCCCCAAGAACAGCAAGAAGCTTTTTCTGAACACATGAAGGAGTGGAGCCTGAAACTCGAAACCTATATCAAAGATTCCGATTTCGAGGATGACGGTGATTCCTATGTCCCCATAACGGTCGCAATCTCCGAATGGGAGCATTTAGACGAATACCTAACTCAACTTTTTGGCATGGCCTTCAATGGCAACCGGCCAAATTATTCGAGCGAACTAATCGAATTGAATCGGGAGGAATCGCGTGCTTCCGCTAGGTTTCAGATTCGAACCAGTGGTGGCTTGATCGCGGGTCAACCAAAAAAATTGC
>CBDDAC010000016.1:0-166077 GCA_965224765.1 Mariniblastus sp. | reverse complement strand
ACCCAGACCAAGAAGCTGTTTTCGTGAAATCATGCGAAACTCAAAGTTGAATTCAATGTACTGGCACATTCATAGCCAACCTAAAGATATTCGTGCCAACCACTCTGCTCAAGCTTTTTTACGACTTCCTTAATCGAAGCTTCATGATCTTTATGAGCAATCAAGGTCGCGTCCGCCGTTCTCACCACAATACAGTTGTCTAAACCAACCGTAACGATCAAATGCTCGTCGTCAGAGCGCACTACAGTCCCCTTCGTTTCGATACCCAGATGCATCGCAACAATCGTATTGCCATCGGTATCAACGCCTCGAAGTTTAGGGAGCGCGGTCCAGTTCCCCAAATCGTCCCAGTCGTAAGGTGCCTCCACGACAAGTACTTTTTCATAGCGTTCCATAACGGCGTAGTCGATGGAGGTTCCTTGAATCGCGATAAACTCGTCATTCAAGACTTGATCAAAATTATCCTGACCAACCGCTGCGCCGATCCGAGCGATATGCGAATACATTTCCGGCTCGAATCTTTCCAAGGCGGCAAGAATCGGTTTCGCTTTCCAGACAAAGATTCCTGAATTCCAATAAAACCGTCCTGAGGCAAGAAACTCTTTTGCCGTTTGCGCGTCGGGCTTTTCACGAAAACGTGCAACATTGAATGTAGGTAACGCCCCCTCCAACGGTTCTTCGGAGCGTTCAAATGTATCCAAAAACTTCAGCCGGATAGTTGGGCTGAATCCCAAAGGTCACGATGCGATCTTCATCGTTTTCGACGAGCGATACCGCGTGCTCGATTGCAGCCGCAAACTTTTCGGCGGGCTCAATCACATGATCGGCGGGCATCACGACCATGATTCCCTCTGGGTCTTTGGCTGCCACCAGTGCCGCCGCCAGTCCAACACAAGGCGCAGTATCTCGCTTTGCCGGTTCACCAACAATCGAGTCAACTGGCACATCGGGAAGTTGCTGACGAATCGCATCGACCAGAATCTTATTCGTCACGATCATTACCCGTTCAGGTCCTCCCAACGCAGCCAACCGATCGACCGTCGCTTGCAGCATTGATCGATCACCCAACAGTTTCAAAAGCTGCTTGGGATTGTTTTTGCGACTTGCAGGCCAAAAACGTGTCCCTGCTCCGCCCCGCCATAATGACGCCATGTATCATTCTGCACTCATTCAGTAAGTGGTATTCAGCTTCTGTTGCCCATTGCTATTGAAGGAAAACTCGACCCGTCAGTTCTTTACTTGTCTCGACCTTGCCACGCAAAAGCTTCGGTTCAGTCGCAAAAAACGGACTCACCTCGACGGTAGCGTCATCAGCCACGCATCCTCCCGCCTGCTCAATCCAGCGACGATGCAAATTACTAATCGCCTGCTTGACCCACTCTGGAGTCTCAGTCTCCGCAGGGGGGCGCATTCTTGACTGCCGCAAAACCCTCTTCGGCCTCAACTTCGCAGACGATCGCATTTTTTGCCTTAGGCAATAGGTCAAAAATAAACCGCTCGAACTTGATGGCGTTGTTACTCTCAGGATGAACTTTCACCCCAGATTCATTTACAAAGGCCACTTTTTTGTGAGCCCTGTGAAACGGCAAGCCATCGGCCGAATCGCAAACCACCTTCAAAAATTTTCGATCAAAAACATGAACGGCAATACTCCCCGCCCAAAGTTTCAATGAACCATCCCCATTGGTTTGCTTGGCAAACTCTTCCGGCAAATCACTGTACTCGATAATTTGAACAACACCGTCAACCGAAACGACATTGCCAACTTTTTGAAGCGCATTCCGCTTTCTAACAACCTGCGACGTCATTTCAGATTGGTGCAGGATGTGATACCCGATCAGAGCGGGATTACAGATTTGCAAAAGTGGATTATCAATTTGGCCGTAGAAAACATGCTCAACGCCGCGTGACTCCATATCCGCGAGGCATCCACTTTTTGCCAGCGCACCCAAAGTCCCTCCATGTCCATCTGGGCTAACGAAAATCCCTCCTTTGTTTGCCAAAAGAGCTCGCCCCGACTGATAATCAACTGCAGCCATTACGCCTTGGCAAAAAAGGCGAATATCATCCACTGGATATCCAAACCAGTTGTTCTCCGTGAGAAACGCTTCCGAAGCGGCATGAGTGGGAGGACTGGACATCACATAGACGGGAATCGTAGTCTCAAACTGCTTCGCCCTTGCATGAACCTGCTCAATCATCATTTGATAGAGAGTTCGATCGCTGACTGGACCAATTGGATACATCCCTTTCGGGTGATCGAAACCCAGGCGACTCCCCTGCCCTCCTGCAACCAGGATGAAGCCAACTTTGCCGTCTCGAAGCGATTGAGCTCCCAGTTCATAGACTTTTTCGTAGGAATCAGGATCTCGAAAATCAGCGGCGGTTATCGCGGGTGGAATGTCCGCTCGCTCTGCCAGCGCAGCCCACCCAGCTATTTTGCTTTCATCCCGAAACAACTTTTGTAGTTGCCCCCAATCAATCGCCTCAATTTGCGCCGCAAGTGAGGATTGTTGCTCGCCAGAGAGTTCATCCCAGAACTGCAAAAGATGCGTTTGTTCGACAGGCGCCAAAAGTTCAATGAGTGCAGACTTGTCTACTACGCTGCTTCCCGACGAGGCTGGCATACCATTTCCTTTTGCTTTGCTCTCAAGATGATTTCGATTACGGATTCGACCGCCCCACCCGTTGGTCGTGTAAGGACAGCCTCCAACCGAAGACCAAATCTTTGCTTTTGCGTCACTCGAATTCGTAGTTCATTTCCCGATACGACGAATGCCTCCACTTCTGGAATCGTCTCAAAGGGAGGGTAGATCGGAATATGCAAAACTTCTCGATCTGCGCCTGCAGCAATCGTGACTCTGGTCGTCACGCTTACACAGTCTTCATCTCCGTCAACACTTCGAATCATCTGCTGGCGAATGGCAGGATCCGAATAAATCGCAGGCTCAACCTCAAGTTCGTCGCAGGGGGATAAATCTCCCATCGCGGACTCCAATTGAATCGACGGATCGGAAAGTGGTGAGCTGTTTGTGGAATCGTTTGAAGGCATAAAAAAACCGGGCTACGTTTCGTTGCCCGGTAGGATAATTCAAATACGAATCTGGCTAAATGCCAGTTCTGCGCTGTTCGCCTTGCGATAGTACTACGTCATCGTTCAATTTCCAGGCGTCCTGCATCACACGTAGCGTGGGCGTGTTTAACAGGAAACACCGGTATTTCTTTGGCAATACATGGCCAGGGCAAGTGTGGCCATGGCACCCATTACCCGAGATTTAAATCGCGACAGAATACTAGACTGCTGCAGCGGCCTTGGCTTTCTCGGCAATTTCCGCAGCCTTGTCAGTCGCTTCCCAAGTGAAATCCGGGTCATTTCGGCCAAAATGCCCACCTGCAGCGGTCTTCCGAAAAATCGGTCGCGCAAGTTGCAAGTGGGCAATAATTCCAGCGGGTGAAAGCGGGAACACCTCTCGTACGACTTCACAAATGCGAGCATCCTCAACGGTTCCAGTGCCCTGAGTATCGATATGAACGCTGACCGGCTCACTGACACCAATCGCATAGGCCAGCTGAACTTCGCAACGTGTTGCCAAGCCAGACGCCACAATGTTCTTGGCAACGTAGCGCGCCATGTAGGCCGCACTTCGATCCACCTTTGTTGAGTCCTTACCACTAAAGGCACCACCGCCGTGACGCCCCCAACCACCGTAGGTATCAACAATAATCTTGCGACCCGTCAAACCGCAGTCACCATGAGGTCCACCGATTTCAAAAATTCCCGTTGGGTTGATATGGAACGTAATGTCCCCGTTGTTCAACTCAGCAGGCAAGCAAGGCAAAATGATTTCATCTCGCACGAACGCTTCGATGGTCGCATGATCGACGTCCGGTGTGTGCTGAGTCGACACGACCACCGTGTCAATTCGAACTGGCGTGAAACCATCATACTCGACAGTCACCTGACTCTTACTATCGGGACGCAGCCAATCAACTTTCTTTTCAAAGCGCGCTTTGTTAAGTGCTTCTAGAATTTGATGTGAAAGGGCAATCGGCAACGGCATCAACTCATCGGTATCGTCACACGCGAAACCAAACATTAACCCTTGGTCTCCGGCGCCGACCTCCTTGCCAGATGCAGAATCGGAATCCACGCCTTGAGCGATATGAGGACTCTGTGGATCAATACGAACGATCACTTCGCAATCGTCAGCACCAATGCCAGTATCTGAATCTGTGTAACCTACATCTCGCATCACCCCTCGAACCACTTGTTCGATATCGACGTCGGCCTTGGTCGTTATCTCGCCAGCAATCACAGCAAGATTCGTAGTTACCATCGTCTCACAGGCGACGCGACTGTTGGGATCCTGCGCTAACATCGCGTCAAGAATAGCGTCTGAAATTTGATCAGCCAGTTTGTCCGGATGCCCCATGCTGACCGATTCACTGGTAAAAAAGTAATTGCCACTAGCCACTTAAATTCTCCTCATTACGCGAGTTTATGCGTTATCGCGTGTCATTTTCTTAACCGGTAAGGGTCGGCACACTGCCGTTGTAGGTAACACGATATTGTACTTTCTAACAGGCAGTCTGTTCAAGCAAGAATCGCATCGAGGTTGAAAAAACAAAGGTAGAAAAAGTAATCTTCAACACCCCAACCAAATCCCTTCCTTTTACGGACCTCTGAGAGTTCCTAAAACTCCATTGTGCGAAAGACAGCCAGTAAACGGAATCAGGGGCACCTTGAGCAATCATGCTGCATCAGAATGCCAGGACTTGGCAATATCGACCTCGAGCAGGCCAAGCAGCAACCCAACCGTACGGTCAGCAGCGCCCTGCTGAGCGGCAACCACAGTCTGAGCCCGCATTCCAATTTCAGCTGCCCAACGTCGCTGGCTGAGTGAGCGCTCGACAAAAGCATGCAATTGCTCCCCGTCCCTAACAATCTGCGCCGCATCCGCCGTCAGCAGCAACTCGGTCACATCTCGGAAGTTTTTTGTGTTGGGGCCAAAACAAACGGGAATTCCGAAGGCGGCTGGCTCGATCATGTTCTGCCCGCCACGGTTCCCCATACTTCCACCAACATAGGCCACGTCCGCTCGGCCCCACCATCCACCAAGCTCCCCTACTGAATCGACGATCAACACGAGCTCCGAGGGCGCTGTTGCCAGTTGCGAACGAAGAACGAAGGGAACCGAATTTTGCTTGAGATACGCCACAGCATGGCCGACATTTTGTGGATGCCTTGGTACCAAAATCAGACGCAAGCTAGGAAACCGCACCACCAGCTTCAACCACACATCGATGGCAATCCGATCCTCTTCCGGCTGAGTGCTTCCGGCCACAAACACATCGTCATTCGTATCAATCCCAGCTAAATGACACAGCGATTGGGTCATTGGGTTGTTTCTGTCTGTTTGAGCGCCGTCGAACTTGACGTTGCCCGTCGTGACCAACGCTTGGTCACGGGCTCCCAATTCCCTAAATCTCTCGGAGTAGGTTTCTGTTTGAGCCGCGATCAAATCAAACTTGGCCAACAATCTTTGCATCAACCAACTTACACGGCGATAACCCGAAAAACTCTGTTGGCTTAGGCGACCATTGACGATCGACAATGGAATACCTTGACGCTTCACGACTCGAGTCAAATTGGGCCAAACCTCCAACTCCGCCAACACGACCAGCGATGGGTTCAATCGATTCAACACACGATGAATTGCCCATGTGAAATCCAGCGGGCAAAAGAAGACTTGGTGCTGAGAGTACTTCTTGCAGGCCAAGCCGTAGCCAGTTTCAGTGGAGGTCGAGATTGCGAAACTCCAACCTGGCAATTCGACTTTTAGTCTGTCAATCAAAGTCGACAACAAGTTGACTTCGCCAACACTTACGGCATGAAGCCAGACACATCGATCATTCTCTTTGAAGTCACTTCGAGCTGGGATCAAGCCAAAGAGTTTTTGCATCCAGCCTCGACGATTTTTCCCGTACCTTATTGCACGCCAAATCAGCCAAGGCGTCGCCAGCAGCAGCGTTCCAGCGTAAAGCAAATTGAGGATCAAGGATTTCACAGGATTCCGTTCCTGGTTGTTTGTTGTTCGGTCGTCACTCGTTGCTAAATGAAACAACGACTCTTAGGTCAAAGGTTATCGTTCGCACTCTGCTTGCGATTCCAGAAACCTTTGCTACCCAACCTGCCTACGCATACAACAGGCTTTGTACTTCTTTCCGCTTCCGCAGGTACATGGGTCGTTACGTCCGACCTTTTGCCCGCGATTTCGAATCGTCTCAACGACAGGTCGTTTGTCCCCAGAGTTGTCGATCGCCGCCTGTTGCTCTTGCGAAATCTGACTGGTGGGGGGAGGAGTCGGGGCTTCAGCATGAGACGCGTTGGTGACCTTAAACGTCTCACTGACAAAATCCTCGGGCAGGTGTTCCATCTTGAAGATCAGATCAGTCACGCGTTCGCCAATCGAATCCCAAAGCGTTTCAAACATCCGCATTCCTTCGCGTTTGTATTCAACCTTTGGATCCAACTGAGCCATTCCACGTTGACCAACTGCACTACGAAGATAGTCCATCGCAAGCAAATGATCTTTCCAGGCCGAATCAACGATTTCCAGCAGAACGATTCGCTCCATCCTTCTCATCTCAGGGTGAAAATGATGATCGACAACCGACTCAAGTTTGAGACTCAAATCATCCTGAGCCAGCTTTTCAACCTGCTCGGTTGGCATCTCCACTTTCAAGTTATTCTGGAACCATTGCTCCAGCACTTTTTTGGCACCCTCGGAATTTCGCAACGGGACATTGCCCTCAGCAATTTGCTGCTCGACCTTCTCCGTGAGCTCATTTTTGCGAGTTATCGCTTGCTCTTGATTCTTGCGACTCTCCCCCAGCAGCAATTCGCGAACTTCATCACGTTGTTTATTGCGGAGGTTATCCATACTCAGGCTGGAGGTAAAGCGATCCTGAGCCCAGGCAATCAACCCCTCACGATCAAGCCTTGTCTGCCCACCATGATTCACCAAGAAACGATACATACCCGCCATCACTGGATATTCCGCCTCCTTGTCGTTGTAAAGCACTTCGGCTTTTCCGACAACCATATCGCGGATCTCTTCGGGGGTCGCATTCTTGTCGATCGATTCAGAATCAATCTCCAACCCGATCTTATCTTTCACCCATGCCATCCCAACACGAATTCCATATTCAGGTTCCAGCATGGGAGCTGCCATCGACAAATCAACTTTTTGAATTGACTCACGTGATTTGTCGGCGATCAACTCATCTACGCGATCGCGGCCAACCTTTTTTAGATCAGAATCACGAAGTGAAAGCTGATATCGAGTGTTGGCAAATCGGGCCAATGCACTCCAGTTCCATTCCGTTTCTTCTTCGCCCGCAGGCAAATTTTCATCAATCGCCCCAATGATGTCTGACTCGGCAGCTCGCTCCGCTTCGTCCTTAGCAATGCGGATCGCTTCGTCAATTCCTACATTTTTGAAACTCTTGGGTTCAAACGAACATGCCAGATGACTACCGGCGAAACCGGCAAACTGCTCAGTTCCAAAATCCGCTGCCAAATAAGTCGCGAGGTTGCGTTCAACTTTTTCGCGCACCATATCAATGACGGTTTCCCGGCCGCTGATACCGTTAAGGATCTGCTGTCGGAATCGATAAATTCGCTTCCGCTGCTCGTCCATCACCTCGTCGTACTCAAGAAGGTTCTTTCGAATTTCGAAGTTGAACTCTTCGCGTTTCTTTTGGGCACTGTCAATCCGACGAGACACCATGCGTGATTCGAGTGGCATATCATCTTTGAAGCCGCCCATCTCCAGGATCCGCTTCACAAATGGACCCGCGAAAATACGCATCAAATCGTCGTCGAGACTCAAGAAAAACCGGCTACTTCCCGGATCTCCTTGACGACCGCACCGACCACGCAACTGAAGATCGATTCGTCGAGCATCATGTCGTTCGGTACCAATCACGTGGAGCCCGCCAAGCGTCTTGACCACCTCCCCTTGCTCCGACATTCCGTACTCTTTGTCAATGGATTCGATAAGATCGTCCCACTCTTCAGGCGGCACATCCAATCGAGTCGTATACCGTTCTTGAAGCTGAGCCCAAGCCATATTCTCTGGATTACCGCCCAGCACAATATCAGTACCACGTCCGGCCATATTCGTCGCAATCGTGACGGCCCCTTGACGCCCTGCCTGAGCAACAATCTCCGCTTCACGCTTGTGATTCTTGGCGTTCAACACCTCGTGTTTTACGCCGCGACGATCAAGAAGCTGAGAAAGCAATTCACTCTTTTCAATCGTCGTCGTACCCACCAAAATGGGTCGTCCACGATAGTTAACTTTTTCAATTTGACTTCGCTTGTAGGTTTCGCTGGAGCCGTCTTCTCGGACCGCAATCACAACACTCGAATCATCATCCGACTTGATGGTTCCAACGACTTTTTCGCCGTTTTTCAATTCCACCAAATCCCATTTGCTAAAAGCTTCGACTTCGTCGGCAACCGCTTTCCACTTGAATTTTTCTGTGGCGAAAATTATATCTGGGTGCGCGATCCTCGCCATGGTTTTGTTGGTCGGAATGGCGATGACGTCGAGTTCGTAAATTTTCCAGAACTCGTTCGCCTCGGTCATCGCAGTACCAGTCATCCCCGAAAGCTTGTTATAAAGCTTGAAGTAGTTCTGCAAGGTAATGGTGGCAAGCGTCTGGGTTTCTTCCTTGATTTTAACGTTTTCTTTGGCTTCGACCGCTTGGTGCAAACCATCACTCCACTGACGGCCTTCCATTAGACGTCCAGTGAATTCATCGACGATGACGATCGCGCCATCTTTGACCACATAATTGACATCCGTCTTGTAAAGATTGTGAGCCTTCAGCGCATTGTCGATCATATGCGGCCAATCCATGTTGCCCGCAGTATAAAAGCTCTCTACGCCCGCCATCTGCTCAGCAAATCGAACCCCTTCGTCCGTAAGCGTAGCAGTATGATCTTTTTCATTGACGGTAAAGTGCTCATCTTTTATGAGCGCTGTGGCAATTCGGTTCGCCTCAGCATATTTCGCGGGATCCTGGTGGGCCGGTCCCGAAATGATCAATGGAGTACGCGCTTCGTCGATCAGAATATTGTCGACTTCGTCAATAATCGCGTAGGCTAATGTGCCCTGTGATTGTTGAAGTCGTTTTTCAAATCGTTCATCACCTCGAGCAGCGGGCCGCATGTTGTCACGCAGATAATCGAAGCCAAATTCATTGTTGGTTCCGTAGGTGATATCACAGGCATAAGCGGCTTGCCGACGGCGCGTACCTTCCGCACCCTGCATATCCGACTGGATCGCGTTAACGGTCAAACCAAGCCCCATATAGAGCGGAGCCATCCATTCCATATCACGGCGGGCAAGATAATCGTTCACCGTAATCACGTGAACGCCTCGCCCCGAAAGGGCGTTCAGATAGGCGGGCAAAGTCGCAACCAGGGTCTTACCTTCGCCGGTCACCATTTCGGCAACGTTTCCGCCGTGCAGGACCATGCCACCGATCAATTGAACATCGTAGTGCCGCATGTTGAGAAAACGTTTCCCGCCTTCGCGACAGACCGCAAACGCCTCGATCACAAGGTCATCAAGAGCTTCACCAGCATTCAGACGATCCCTAAATTTCGTTGTCTCCTCACGAAGCTGACCATCGGTTAGCTTTTCGTACTTTGGCTCCAGGGAGTTAATCGCATCGACTCGTGACTGCATTTTTTTAACGGTTCGCGCATTGGACGAACCAAACAGATTAGTAATCGATTTCTCAAAACCGCCTACCAAGCTGCCAAAAAAGTGGGTAATAAAATCCCAGATTCTTTCGAGTAATTCCATCCAAAGCACCAAAAATCGTTAAACCGTGCCAAACTGGCACTTCAATCAAATTACAGACAACTGCTGCGCGCAAGTCCGCCCCGCTAAAAGGTTATAACTACGCGAATCTAGGGTCAACGGAGATCGCACGTCACTGATGCCTGGCAAACAGGAATCCAGGCGGCAAATTGTCAGTCAGAACCCGAGAAATTAACATTGTTCGCAATTGTCATGCCATGTTTTCCCCATAATGCGTACTTATTTCGACTCAACTGGGCTTTTACATAAAATTAATGCGAATTTCCTCCCCAACTTGGCCCCCAAACTCATTCCACGGAATTCTTCAGAAATCTTGCTAATTGAAGCATTTCCTTACCTTGGCTCCCCAACTCGAGAATCACTTGAAAACCCAGCCTCCCCCAAAAGCCCCACTGACAACCGACATCTCAGGCAAGTTCATCCTGTTGGGCACGGGAACTTCGGTGGGAGTCCCTGCCCTTGGCTGCGACTGCGACGTCTGCACCAGCGATAACCCCAAGAACAATCGCACTCGCTGCAGCGCAATAATTGGCTTGCCCGAGGGAAACCTTCTGATCGATACCTCTCCCGACATGCGAACGCAGCTACTCCGTGAAAAAATCGGGATCGTTCATGCGGTCGCTTACACACACGAACATTCAGACCATGTGATGGGATTCGATGATTTGCGACTGTTCCAGTTCTATCTTGGACACCCCGTACCCATCTTCTGCACGGAAATTGTTGAACAAAGGCTAAGAAACGCATTTCACTATGCCTTTTCGGATGCAGAAGTCACTCACGTCGGTGCTACTCCAGCCGTCAACCTGAACCGGATCTCCGAAGAGCCATTCCAAGTCCTTGGTGCCACCGTCGTTCCAATCCCATTAAAACACGGCCCCAAGTTCAACGTCCTTGGATTTCGAATTGGCAATATCGCCTACTGCACCGACACAAGCGAGATACCAGAATCAAGTTGGCCACTGCTGGCAGGAGTCGACACGCTCATCATCGATGCGCTTCGGCCTGAACCCCACCCCACCCACCTGTCCATTGAACAAGCAATTGTCGTCGCAAACAAAGTTGGCGCGACGCAAACCTACTTCACTCACTGTGCGTGTAAAGTCGACTACGACCAAGTGAACGCTGAAACCCCCGACGGAATCAATGTTGGCTACGACGGCCTGACTCTCGATCTAACGCTCTCATAACCCCTAAAGGCTCGCATCACAAGTTTCTGTTCGCGATTGATGGTGACGGCCTAAGATTTCTTGATGCGATTTAACCAAAAAAACCGCAGCCAAAACAGACTGCGGTTTTTGATTCTAAATGCCTGTGACCCAAAAAGGCTTAACCCTTCTTGGAGATGTCAAGGAAGTCAACTGTGATGTCGAGAACCTCTTCCATATAGAAGTCGCGTTTGATCTCCGCGTCCGCATTCACTTGCTCTTCGATCGCATTCTTGTCCTCTTCTTCGGCATTGAACTCTTTTCGACGTGCAGCGAATTTTTCTTCGTTAAGCGTCACTGTCGTACGATCCTTAAACTCGATGTACTTGTCGATTCGCTTGCTTTCCCTTTGGAATCTTTCCGAAGTCGCAATTCGTTGCATTGAGCTGGCTCGAAGCGAATTCAGGATTCTGGCATCGACCTCAAACAACTGTTTATAATTCGCTCGGGGCACCTGATCGAACGCGACCGGAAAATCCAGATCCGATTCGCCAACATCCATATGCTGACTGATGGACGGCAAAATAATGTCTGCCAAAACACCACGTTTTTGGGTACTATCGCCATTTGGACGATAAAACTGCTGCATGGTAATTTTCAACGCGCCGAACGTATTCTTCGTCTGCTGAGTGCGGAAAAACAATCGATCTAAGTCAACCAGATTTTGAACTGTTCCTTTACCGTGAGTTGTCTTGTCACCAACGATGATTCCACGACCATAATCCTGCACCGCACCCGCGAGAATCTCACTTGCACTGGCACTGAACTTACTGGTCATGACAACCAGAGGTTTGGACCAACTCATCCCCGGTTCTTCATCATCATGAACCTGGATTTGACCGTAAGCATCTTTCACCTGAACAACGGCACCACGGTCAATAAACAGACCAGTGCAATCGATCGCTTCACGAAGCGAACCACCACCATTTCGTCGCAAATCCAGAATCAGAGCATCAACGTCCTGTCGGTTAAAATCGGCCAGGATTCGTTTCACGTCCGCGGTCGTGCTCGCCCCCGAACCACCTGACATGTCTGCATAAAAGCTGGGCAAATCGATGACGCCGACCTTGTAGCCACCGTCTTCAAAGATAGCGCCGCGAGCCGCTTCGTCTTCAAGTTCGATCTTTTCTCGAACGATCTGTATGGTTCGAATCTCCGCAGCCTTTTCAGAAAACACGGAAAGTCGAACGGTGGTTCCCGCTTTGCCACGAATCAGCTTAACGACTTCGTCCAATTTCCAACCCGTCACGTCCACGGGCTCGCCATCTTCACCCTGACCAACAGCGACAATCTTGTCTTCAACTTTGAGCCCACCATGTTTGTCGGCAGCTCCGTTGGGTACGACTCGCTTGATTACGGTGTATCCATCGTCTGTAGATTGCAAAGTCGCTCCGATACCCTCAAGCTCCAATCGCATTTGGATCATGAAGTTCTCAAACGTTTCATTGGACATATAGGAGGTGTGTGGATCGAAGGAAGTTGTGATCGAAGTCACATACAATTCAACGACATCATCGTTGTCTGCCTGTTGCATGCGTCGACCAATCGCGGCATATCGCTTGCGAAGTTTTTCTTTGGGATCCTCAGACGACTCCTTATTGGTGCGTTCGACGAGCAAGTTGTACTTAATTCGCTTTCGCCAGCGTTCTTTGGCTTCTGCTTCATCCGCAGCGAATTCCATTTCCTCACGGTCGGTAATCATGTCCTCATCGATCATGAAATCGTGTTCGGCGTCGATCCATTCTATCGCCGTCGTAATCCGCTCATCGATTCGCTGCAAATAACGTGAATAGATTTTGAATGCAACTTTGAACTCGCCGTCTTTGAGTTGGTCGTCAAAATCGTCTTTCCATTGCCCAAAGTCAGCGACATCCGTTTTCAGAAAATACAGCTTCATCGGATCAAGATTCTTGATGTATTGATTGAACGCCCTTTGCGAAATCGTGTCGTCCAAGCGCCGAGCCGAAAGATGGTCATCTTCCATGATCTTGGCAATTCGACGGGAAACCTGACGATCTGCCGGGCGAGTATCTCCAAACGCGCGAGCTTGAGCGATTGCGGTTTCCGGCTGGGCATTTACTTGACTATTTAAGCTCAAAGCGAAAATGGCCACCAAAATCGGCACCCCAGCTTTTTTTAGGGCTTCAAAATTTAGTTGAGTCATTTTTGTTCCTGTTGTTTGTTGCGAATTAGTGGGCACGCAATTCAGGTTGTGATCTGGTCATCCACCACAGATCTCGTATCTTAACAAAGATCTTCTGTTCGAATCGTAGACATTCAATTTCGCAGCGACAAGGTTGATTCGAACTGGAACGGTGAGGGTAGAATTGCCAAAAAAACGTAACTCCACCCAAGTCGCGCCCCACTTCCCATTAGGTTTAACCGTTAACTATCGTGTTTGTTTCAGAATTTCCCTAGCAATAACAAACTAACGCCCCTTAAACAGACCATTCATCGACGAGAAGCCCTCTCCGACCTATAATGGCCGATCCAAAAGTATAAAAACATACGCCAATTCTCTTTGGCTTTCCTACCTTTGCTCACAGTTACGTCACTTAATTAAAAGGTAAACACATTGCCCGCGTATTTGATCATGAATGCTGGCAACAACATCGGTGCACGTTTCGAGCTGTTTGCCAAAGAAGATAACTGGCTCGGACGTGACTGGAGTTGCCGAATCGTTTTAAACGACCCCCAATGTTCACGAGTTCACGCCGAAGTCTACCACGATGAAGACGGTTGGTGGATCAAAGACCGCGGAAGCAGTAACGGCACCTACGTTAACGGACAGACAATCAATTCTGCCCGATTGATGGAAGGCACCGAGGTCAAAATTGGCTCCTGCAAATTAAGTTTTGTCACTTCGGACCCCCAGGCTGCTGAACCTGACGAACACGATAAGGAAGGCGCCCCCAGTGCCACGATCATTTTTGATCAATCGCTGGACCCCAAGGAAACGGGCCAATACACGCTTAACTTCTTGCGTGGACACAACCTCGGTCAGGATTTCTTCTTCCTGTTCCAACTAAGTGTTAGGTTGCTTGGGGTCGACGATCCCGAGGAAGTCACCCGAATTTGCATGCAGCGACTGTTTGACCGAACCGGTGCCTCAGCAGCGGGATTTCTTTGGCTCAATGATTCGGGAAAACTTGTCCCCAAAGTTTTCGTTCCCGAGGGAGCTTGGGAAACTCTTCAATTGCGAGATGACCTGACGAAACGAGTCGTCGCACAAATGCACGCGATTCGCGTCGAACATGAATCCAATGCCAAAGACGACGCTCAGCTGGTCGATGCGATTTGCGTTCCACTGATCTCGGATGGCCAAGTCCTGGGTGCCATTCATCTTTATCGACAGCAGGCAACGTTTCACGATTCGCATTTTGAGCTGGCTTGCGCCATGGCCAACATCATGATGCTTTCTTTGAAACGTGCCAATCGCAAAGCCTCACTGGAAGCAAAACATTCCAGTCTGGTCCAAAAATCGGCAGCCTATGACGATATGATTGGCGACAGTTCGGAAATGCAGGAGCTCAAATCCAAAATTGGACGTGTCGCCAAGGCTTCTGGCTGTGTACTGATCCGAGGCGAAAGTGGAGCCGGAAAAGAACTTGTCGCTCAAGCCGTTCATCGAAACGGTCCGCGGGCCGACCGCCCAATGCTTTGCGTCAATTGCGCGGCAATCCCCCGCGACCTAATCGAAAGTCAACTCTTTGGACACAAACAAGGTGCCTTCACGAGTGCCGATCGCGACCACATCGGATGGTTTCAACAAGCGGACCTGGGCACACTTTTTCTGGATGAAATTGGTGAGCTTCCCCTCGAAGGACAAGCCAAGCTACTTCGAATTCTTGAAGGACACCCATTTCTCCCGGTGGGCGGAACCGAAGAAATCGTCGTCGATGTTCGGGTAATCTGTGCAACCAACCGCGATCTCAAAGAGTTTGTTAGGGAAAAAAAATTCCGCGAAGACCTCTTTTATCGACTAGGTGTCTATGAACTTTACGTTCCCCCTCTGAGAGACCGCGGAGAAGACATTGGAATTCTCATCAACCATTTTCTGGAACACTATAGAAATCAACATGGCAAATTTGACTTGAAAATCAGCAATTCCGCGATCGAAAGGCTGATTTCCTATCAATGGCCAGGCAATGTCCGCCAACTTCGCAATGTGATCGACAGTGCCGTAGTGATGACTGAATCGAACGAAATCTCGCTGGATGACCTGGGAATTCGAGACACCTCCGAAGAATCGCTGGAAACACTTCAAATAGATCATTGGGAACGCAAGCTTATTCTGGAAGCATTAAAACGAACCGCAAACAGCGTCCCTAAAGCCGCGAAATTGCTAGGAATCAGCCGCGCCACACTTTATCGAAAAATTGAAGAATATGGCATCCAGCGCAATTAGAATGGGACTCCGAGTCCAACTATTTGCTTGGGGCTATTGCAAACACATCAGACATTTCTGAAGATACTAACCTCGTTTTTAAAGCAGCCCTTAAGTCGTAACGGCATGCGAAATGGAATTCAAACCCAACATCCTGATCTTACTTGCGTTGCTTCTCTTGTTGTGCCCAACAGTCAATGGAGATTCCGGACGAATTCGCGCGCGCAAAATGGAACCGGCCTCCACCAGTCCAAGCAGTTCGCCTTACTCACGCGCTCGACAAATGGAACGCAAAGAAGTAGCCAGTTTCCGGACTGTTCAAAACGCCTACCAAGACCGCAACGAAATCATTGCCCAAATTGATTCCAAGCTAAAGCAAACCAACAACCAATTGGCTTGGTTTAAAAATCTATGCATCCTTGGACTGTTCCTCACCATGGGAATGGGATTAGCCGTTTACACCATGTGGCACCGCTCTCGACTCCAAAAAGTCAAGGAAGCCTTGCGAATTAAAAGCGAGCAAACCGATGTCCTGCAGCAACGAATTACTCACATGCAGCGAACGGAAAGCCTCGGTATGCTCGCTAGTGGAGTTGCGCATGACTTTAACAACTTGCTAGTCGGTGTTCTCTGCAATGCCGAACTTCTCGAACACGAATTTTGCAACTCGGAAACAAATTCTGAATTCGAAAAGGAACGGATTGATCAAATTATTCAATCCGCAGAAAAAGCCGCAGATCTGAGTCGGCAAATGCTGGCCTATGCAGGCAAAACTCAGATCGTCAAAGTCGCTGCGGAGCTCAATAGCATCATCAGTCGACTTCAGGGTGTCTTGGTTTCGACAGCAGGTCGAAACGTCAATCTGGAACTCGACTTGTCTCCCGATCAAATCGTTGCCAACGTCGACCCAACTCAAATCGAACAAATTCTGCTAAATCTCGTTTCCAACGCCAGCCAGGCAAGTGGCGATGACGGCGAAATCATTATCCGAACTGGGACGGAATACATCGAGTCCCTACAAACCGATGAACTACTTTATGGCGCCCGCGATACCGGTGGACAATTTGTCTTTTTTGAAGTTCAGGATTCTGGGGTTGGTATCTCTGACGAACATATCAAACACATCTTCGATCCATTTTTTACCAGCCGCAAAAACGGTCGTGGACTTGGACTGGCAGTCGTCTTTGGATTCGTTAAAAGCCATGACGGCCTGATTCGGGCAAAAACCACCTGTGGAGAGGGAACCTGCTTCCGAATTCTCCTGCCCGCCTCCACCTCCGTGCCCACGTTCAATTTCGAAGAAAAGCCAGAAGAACACTTTGCGACCCCCTTAGTTGAGCGCATGACCGTTCTCGTTGTTGATGATGAACCCGCTGTCAGGAATACGGCCAAGGCCCTGCTTGAATCTATCGGCTGGGAAGTTCACCTGGCGCGAAGCGGTGCCCAGGCACTACAAGTCATGGAACAGGCGACCTTCAACATTGACTGTGTTTTGCTGGACGTTGTCATGCCAAACATGGGTGCCAAGGAAGTACTGGAACAATTAAGACTCAAGAAAAAAAATGTTTGCGTTGTTCTAATGAGCGGCAACAGTAGCGAACAACTCGATCCATATCGCAAGACCAAAGAGGTCTCTGCAGTGCTGGCCAAGCCTTTCAAAACCCAGGAATTGGTCGAAGCAATTTCAGCGGCCGTGGAAAGCCACAACGACCGACCTTCGACAACAATTTGAAATTCGCGAAATTGCCGAACGCATTGCCCTCCAACGTCGCCCTTTTGATGAACGCGACTTCGTCTTGTGACATTGAGTTACAAGTACGTTACAGAGCACGCGATTAGATCCGCTAAGATTTGGGACTGGAAATGATTGTACTTACCTTTACCGCAGGGTTCCCATGATTACTCGATGTCTTGCTTGCTGCAATATCGTATTGGTTTTCGCGTTTACCGTTTCAGTTGTCTGCTCTCAGGAAGACAACGCCAAGCGTATCGGGGAAGTGACAAAGACAACGCCGATGGAAAACACACGCAATGAAAAGGTAGAGGCATTGTTCGATTCCTTTCGGAATGCAACTTACCGCGGATTTAACTTTCCCGACTTGAGTTTTGAAGACATTCCAGCGCTCCTGGAATTAGGAGAAAGTGAACAAGCCCTCAAGAGCTTTCCTCGCAGTCCAATTTCCTCCCAATTTGAGGCAACATGCAGTGAAGGCATGATCGCTCTCTGGCTGATCGAAGGAATTCGAAATGGCAGGAAGTTCCCGTCACTTAACGCACTTTGTTTTAAGAAAGGGCAGATCGGCAAAGATTGGACTTCCAAATCCGAAAACAACCACGAGCCAGTCCTCGACGCCTATAAAACATGGTGGAACGAGTCAAAAGACCTGCCGGTCGAGGAAGCCGAATTAGCGAACCCATTGGAAGGATTAGAGCTCCACTGGCACTGATACGATCGGCTCAGGCCGAAGCGGACCGCCCATCAGAATTTGCTTGAATCGCATTTTGTCGCAGCGCGACGGCATCTATGGCAGCCGAGAAGCGACAAAACTTGCGGGATTCTGACTCTTCATCATGCACCTGCCGCGGAGCGGCAATCTCCATTAGCCCCAGACTTTCAGTCTGGGTAACGTCCCAACCGAAAACTGAAGCGAGGAGAGGTTGTGAGTTTTTCATTCGCGTTCGAATGGTTCTGCGTTTGCGATAGGTTTTATGGAAACCCGACGCGTCAGCGAGGATCGCGCAGGATCGTCCTCGCTGACGCGTCTAGGTTGTGATTAAATCAACTGGGCTGGAGCAAGTATTTGTTTTGCGCTAAAACTTAGTAATGAACAATAAAAAAAGAGTGTTTGCACGAGTGCAACGGCCAGAACGTCATCAATCAGAATGGAAACCTTTCTGCCTCGACGAACTTCTTTCGACAGACCATCGTGCTCGCGTGGTTTGGGAATATGTAGAGTCACTGGATTTTTCAAAGCTTTACGGAAAGATCCTGGCAGTGGAAGGGCGTGCAGGACGGACGCCGGTCGATCCGAAAATTCTTCTTTCACTTTGGATGTTCGCGACGCTCGAAGGGATCAGCAGCGCCCGTCACGTGGCACGGTTGTGCGAACGCGACCTTGGCTACATGTGGATTTGCGGCGGAGTCAGCGTCAACCACCACCTCTTGAGTGATTTCCGCTCAACCAACCCCGAGTTCTTTGACGAGCTTCTCAGCGAAACGGTCGGCACGCTGATCTCGCAAGGTTTAGTTGAACTCGATGTGATTGCTCAAGATGGCATGCGTGTTCGCGCCAGCGCTGGTGGAGGTTCGTTTCGCCGCCAAGGCACGCTCACAGAAAGCTTGAGCCAGGCCAAGCAACGCGTAGAACAATTGCGAGCAGAAATGGACGATTCTTCTATCGGGCAAACAAGTCGTTCAAAGCAAGAAGCGGCTCAACTTCGCTCCGCCGAAGAACGCCAATCACGGCTCGCTGACGCTCTGGAACAACTTCAAGAACTTCGCGCCCGCAAAGAAAAACGCAAGAAGGGTAGCGGTGCTGAAGCTCGTTGTAGCACAACAGACCCTGACGCCCGCAAGATGAAAGTGGCCAGCGGTGGCTACCGTCCTTGCTACAACGTTCACCTTGCGACGACAGCAGATTCTCGTGTAATCCTCGACGTGGAAGTCAACAACAATGGCAGTGACGGCGGGCAGATGAGCGTCATGCACAAAAAAGTAGTTGCTCGGCATGGCGAGGTTCCAGAGAAAATGCTGGTAGATGGCGGCTTTACGACGCACGCTGATATCACGTTGCTTGAAAGGCAAGGCACTGCGGTTTATGGTCCGATTCCTAAAGAAGCAAAGCTGCTAAAAAACGGCAACGATCCGCATGAACGTCAGCCGAAAGACACCGACGAGGTGTTCAAGTTTCGGCAGCGAATGGCAACGGACTCAGCAAAGGAACTTTATAAAGCGCGGCCTTCGATCGCAGAGTTTCCTAACGCGGAGTTCCGCAACCGAGGGCTCCAGCAGTTTCGAGTTCGAGGTTTGGCTCGAGTGCAATCGGCAACGTTACTCGTAGCGTTGACGTTTAACTTTATGCGTTGGATGGCGTTAAAGGGCGTTAAAGGGCGTCAAAGCGGCGATTTAAAGCAGAAAGGGCGCGATTGAATGCTACAAAAAGCAACCAATCGAAACACAAAAACATACCAAGCCTGAAAAACGGCAAACAAAAATTCAAAATCAAAAATCCAGCGCCAAAATTTCGCTAAAACTGTCGCTGCAGAATTTAATCACAACCTAGTCGGGTTACCATTGGCTCCTCTACAAACATGATTTCTCAAAATACACTTGCCGCAGAGCGGCTATTTCTCTTAGCCCCAGACTTTCAGTCTGGGGTAACCTCCCAACCAAAACAGAGTCGCGGCGCGACGGCATCTGTTGACTGAGCAGTGGCAATTTATGCGCAAGTCGCTGACTGGCCAAACGACAACGCCTTACAATCGGATTGGTCCATAAGTATGGGAGGTTTGAACTCCTGCCGAAACAGTCATGTACTCAACAACGACTTTAATCTGTGTCGACCTGAAGCTTTATGTTTTCAAGCCCCCCTGCATTCGCTGAGATTCGAGCTTAAGCGGCTGTCGGCACCGCATCCCGCGCCGCTTTCCCTACGGCTTCCAGCACAGATCGCGTTCCATGCTTCCATTCCCGGGACATTTGGCAATAAACGTGCACTCAAGCGACATGCTGTCCTCCAGCGTGGCCGCTCGCTAAGATAGCTGTGTGCGATCATTGATGCGCATGCAATAAAAACTGCATGGCTTGTTTGTAACAATAAGGAACCTAGATATGCAACGTCGAGAATTGTTATCGTGCGCTGTCGCTGCGGCAGCTGGCGCTTCCCTAGCGCAACTCGAAAGCCCAACCCCTACGGCTTCAGATCCAATATTCAATTTACAATACGCACCCCACTTTGGCATGTTCCAAAACAAAGCTGGGAACGACCCGATTGATCAACTCAAATTCGCGGCGGATCAAGGGTTTACGGCTTGGGAAGACAACGGCATGAAGGGCAAGAGCCCTGAGCTGCAGGAGAAAATCGCAAAGACAATGGAAGACCGAAACATGAAGATGGGCGTTTTCGTTGCCCACGCTTCATTCGGAAAACCCACGTTCACCGTGAAAGACAATGACGTTTGGGATTCAGTATTGAAAGACATGCAAAGCTCAATCGATGTCGCCAAACGGGTCAACGCGAAATGGATGACGGTTGTTCCAGGTGACTTGGACGAGCGTGCCGGACGTCGACAAGCAATGGGATATCAGACCGCCAACGCGATTGAGTTGTTGCGTCGATGTTGCGACATCTTCGAACCGCATGGTTTGGTAATGGTTTTGGAACCCCTCAACTGGTATGCCAACCACGGTGGAGTTTTCTTACAGGGTTCTCCACAAGCGTATGAAATATGCAAAGCGGTCAATCACCCTTCCTGCAAGATCTTGTTTGACATCTATCACCAACAAATTTCTGAAGGCAACCTAATTCCGAATATCGATCAGTGCTGGGATGAAATTGCGTATTTTCAGTGTGGTGACAATCCGGGGAGAAAAGAACCTGGCACTGGCGAAATCAATTATCGCAATGTCTTTCGCCACATTCATGCAAAGGGCTTTGAGGGCGTAATGGGGATGGAGCATGGCAATTCTCAAGGTGGAGCCGAAGGCGATCAGGCGGTAATCGACGCTTACCGAGCCGCTGACGACTTTTAGTTTCTGAGAGTCAATGATCCTCGAAATACATCGCAATCATCGAATCGTGTTCGCCACCAATTGTGATGGGATGAATCTCAAAGCAAATACGTAATGCCAAAGAAACCATCAAATCATCCTTAGACACCTCGATTTACAACGTTCCAACTTGCCAAATCAAATTTCCGCTTTGCTGGCGTCACTGAAGACGTCGGGAATCCATTCGGGCTTTAACGTCGATTCCGTTTCGTTGAGCTCGTCCAAAGTCCACCACCGATGTGCAGTAATCGTCGCCCTTTCTTCGTCTGTCCAATTTTCGGTGCGAGGAAGTGATTCTGTCAAAACGTGAATGACAAAATACCGTTCAAGCCATCGAGCTGGATCGGATTGAGCCACGGCGTACACCGCATCTCGCTCTCGAATCATGCGCCCGATTGGTGCAACGAACCCAGTCTCTTCATACAGTTCACGCTTCGCGGCGTCGACATAGTTTTCGGCACGTTGCAGTTCCCCCCCGACGGTTCCCCAAAATGCACCCGAATGCTCATCTACGTAGTGAAATAGTAGCAGCCGATTATTCGGTGATACGATTATCAGCCTAGAAGAACGTCGGATTGAAACTGGATCGAGCATTCGTACGTCTAAAAAAAAAACACCGAAGAGGCAAAAAAGGCGGTTAAAGACTGCGGGATGAATTCAACCAACAAATCAGGCACTGTCATCCTATCAAAAGATCCATATTGTCACTTGCAAACACACGAACCACGACAGCAAGCAAGCGATGACCGCCCACATTCGATGAAGTCTCCGGCACGCGAACACCGCGAAAATGAACAACGCTACAAGAACCAAACCAAGCCCTAAGGCTGTCCACATCGCAGTTTTTGAAGGGCGAAACACTTCGCACGCATCAGAATGGATCGTCACAACGTGTTATGCGGACACAGCCATTTTCGCTACACGCCTATATCTTCGTTTGATCGCCTCGATGGTTCGATCACGTGTTCTTGGATTCAGAAGCGATTCATTTACCGCAAGTGAAACGCAATCCTCCGGTGACGCAAATGAAGTACTGAAACCCTTGGCATGAAGCAGTTGAATGATCATTCGAAGCACGACGACTTCGTCATTATCGTCCGCAAGTTTGAGATTTCGAAATGGCCACCTGCACCCTAAACGATCAACATTCGAGCGAATGATGTTCCGAATAGCAAAGAAAGTCACCTCGCTTTTCTCTTCGTAAAATGCGATCTCGATATGTCCGCATCCGAAATGGCTCGTGAGTCGCAATACTGCATAGAAAAAACGCGGCATTCCTGGCGTGACCAAATAGATCGACATCATCCCCGCAATGCATTCCGGCCCGAGTGATTTGGAAGGTGCTCTTGCGTGAACACAAATCTTTGCACGTCCGAAACAGCCGGAACTCAGTGTCTCGGCTGCAATTATCGAGGCACTCGGTCTTCGAAAAAAGAAACTTCGAACCAGATTGAACACAGCACGGAGCCCAGAGTACATCGCGATTAGGTAAAAAAATTTGTTCAAATCAACAACTCATAGGGTCGGCCGTAAGCACGAGCATCGATTCTATTTGAAAACCGCCTGCAACCTAAGGGCGTTAGAGTTCTCGGCGGAGCTTCGCAGAGATGTCACCTACTTGGATTCCTCGTTTTTTCGCGATTGAATGCCCGGCAGCACTTGAAAAATCATTTTCTGTAAAGATTTCGATTCTACATACGGCAAGATAGATCTTACTGGCTTGGTCGAACGGTTGGATCTCTTGCTTTGCTTAAACGTTGTGTGCGTAGAACGCGAGGACGTGAAAAAGAGAGGCGAGTCCCGCGGGTTTTTGAGAACCAATCTGGGCATCCAATCTTTTTTTCGACTCAATCGAATCGGCCGAAAAGTTATATGGCCCAGCATTGCCTTTTGGCAACAAGTTGATATTCGACAACTTGAATGTACCTCCGCTGGTTCGTCATAACTCTCTGTGCACCTCCGTGACCTCTGTGGTAATCGAACTGATGTGGATGCAAATAGTGACACTGAACGGGTAGAGGAAGTATTGTTTGACGGACCAATTCCACGTAACGTTAATACTGAAAACATCGACTTTTTCTGATGTCTAAATTTACCCTTGATTCTTTGAATAAATACCAGAGTCCGCGATGGAAGGTCCTTTCCCACGAAAACGCATTGGCGCTTTTGGGTTCAATTACGGCAATTCTTTTGAGTGAGAACGAAAAACCGTCGATTCGTCGCAATCGTCTTCAAGACAACTCATAAACGCCTACGCAAGAAACATTGCGGAACGATCCCAGTCATGGGAAATTGCGAAGCAACAGATCGGTTTTATCTATACCGCAATTGACCGGTTCGACCAAAATCCGCAACGTTTTGGGTTGGCAGAAGATCATTTTTCTTTCGAACCATTTTTGCACTTTGAACGCATCGGCGAGAAAGTCGTTCTTTGAAATTACTCACGTGCCGATTCACGCAGCTTGTCTGAGGCGATTTCGAAGAACTGTATACGCGGAAACAAAAAAGGCCAAGCCCCAACAGGTTTAACTTCAGCTTTGCTGAGAGCATTATCCTTTCCCAGCAATATTTGACTTCTCTCCACGCTCCCGTAGAATACAACGTCTCATAGCTCAGTTGAGTCGGGTAAAGGCATTTAGCAAGAAGACAATTGGAATGCTGACCGATCCGCCATTGATTGGCTGGTTAGCTTTTTTCTTTCTGATCATTGGCATCTACTTGGCAGCTCGCGTTTCTGCAAAACTTCAACAAGAGGCTGATGCCCGTAAAAGGTCGCGCCCACCACGTGCTGAATCCAATACACCGTTTCCTGATCGATAATGGCGAACAATTGCGGTGAAGACAGTATTAGCTTCTTGCCGCTTCTCAAGGAGCAAGAAGCTCTTGGCGTTAGAAAGAACGTGATTCATCACTCGGTCAGCGGGCGTTTCGCCATTCGGATCAATGGGTGACCCCATTTGCTTTTACCTCGTTACACTCGGTTCTATTTCAGGATATCCTGAATGTTTGACGATTATGGAGAATTTCGATGTTTGGTGATGACTTTCGAAGTTGGCTTATCTTGCCCAAAATGGGTGAGCGAAACCAAGCCTTTTCAAGGCTGCTGGTTCGAGTTCCGTGTGTGGTGCTTTTTGCTGGGTTGTCGCTTTGGCCTCAATTTGGCCTTGGAGACGGATTGCCCAACATCGTTGTAATACTTGCGGATGACATGGGCTTTGGCGAAGTGCAATATCTCAATCCGGATCGTGGAAAAATTGCCACGCCCTGCCTGGACGCGATAGCACGAAACGGCATGGTCTTTACTGACGGACATAGCGGTTCGTCAGTATGCACACCAACTCGTTATGGATTGATGACCGGTAGATATGCCTGGAGAACGAGACTTCAAAAGGGCGTCTTGACCGGTGGCGAATCGCTAATTGCCAAAGACCGTTTGACTCTTGCCGGAATGTTGAAGAAGCAAGGATATCACACAGCGATGATCGGCAAGTGGCATTTGGGCATGCTATATGATGGAAAGAAAAATGGACAAAAAGGCGTGCCCGTTGGCAGCAGGATAACCGATGGACCGATCGATCGAGGCGGGTTTGATCTGTTCTACGGTTTTCATCATGCTCAGCAGATGGACATTCTTATCAAGAACGATGAGGTCATCGAGAGAATGGATGCGATCGACATGCTTCCGCGTCTAACCGACGAAGCAGTCAATTACATCGAAGGTCGCAAAGGAAAGGAACAACCATTTTTCATGTACGTTCCTTGGAATGCACCGCATTCGCCCGTTGTGCCGACTAAAGAGTGGGAGGGCAAAAGTGGGCTCAATCGCCACGCAGACTTCGTCATGCAAACCGATGACAGTTTTGGCCAAGTCATGGCTGCATTGGAGGCTAATGGTTTTTTGGAAAACACCATCGTGATTTGCAGCGCTGACAATGGGACTTCGGGGCCAACATCAAAAATTGAACAACTAAAAGATCTGGGGCATTTCCCAAGTGGATACTTGCGTGGTTCCAAAGCCGACATTTGGGACGGGGGGCATCGTGTCCCCTTTATCGTTCATTGGCCCAAGATCATTGAGCCTGGATCTCGATGCGAGCAGATTGTCTGCCTGACTGATGTTTTTGCTACGGCTGCCCAGTTGTCTGGATTTGAATTGGCGAACAATTGCGGCGAAGACAGCATTACCTTCTTGCCACTTCTCAAAGGGCAAGAAGCTCTTGACGGTAGGAAAAATGTGATACATCACTCGGTCAGCGGGCGATTCGCCATTCGGGCTGGTGATTGGAAACTTGCATTGTGTTCTGGTTCAGGAGGCTGGAGTGCTCCCAAGGACCGGGCGGCGACCAGCGATAGGAGTCCAAAATGGCAGTTGTACAACTTAAATCAGGATCTAGGAGAACAGAACAATCTTTTTGAGGAACACCCTGAGAAGGCCGAAGAGTTGATGGAACTACTAAAAACACAGGTCGCGAATGGTCGGTCAACAGAAGGAGAGCCTCTCGCGAACGATGTCGATGTAGAGATCCTTCCCTCGAAGGACAAAAATCGCAGCAAGCGAAACCGTAAAACATCCAATTACTGGACGTGTTTCACTCAAGCCATTGACGAACTGGTGAGCGACGTTGCATCGGGAGGTCTTCCTGAACCTTGCAAAAGCCCGCTGGGTAATTGCCCGTTGACGAATGGACTGCAACCACCCCTAAACCTGGATCCAATAAAAAGACTCACGGCAAATTTTGCAGTGAGTCTTTCGAATTCAGTACCGGTGAGAGGACTCGAACCTCCACTCCCATAGGGAACTTGATTTTGAATCAAGCGCGTCTGCCAGTTCCGCCACACCGGCTTGTGTGTGTCAGCAGATCGAGGATTTTACTTTATTGCCATACACATCGGCAAGCCTCGATTTCTCAATAGATTTCGGCTTTTCTCTTAGACTCGGCCAACCAAATCCAACAAATGTTCGCCTCAACAGAAAAATGAAGCCTCCTCAACTACAAATTCGGACCAACACCAGAGTAAATGAACCTCGCCTCCCACCAGAGAATGGGCTGGGCAAAACGCAGCGACGCTCCGTACCCATTGGCTTGCGAGGTGTTTCCTGAATAAGCAAGCAGTGAGAGATATCGAAGGGCCGCGGCGAGTGCATTCCGCTGCAGATGTCGTCGCGCCGCGACTTGGGATTACTGGAGATGTTTACCACAGACTGAAGTCTGGGGCTAAAAGAAATAGCCGCGCTGAGGCAAATACATTGTCAGGAATCGTTTCAATGGAAACCCGACGCGTAAGCGAGGACGTGTCGGGTTCGTCCTCGCTAACGCATCGGGTTTCCATAATGCATGCAGGTTACGCCATTCTATTCATGCATGAATGAAGAATTACAGCCGCTTCACGGCGACCAAATTCAAAGCGGAAGTTGGCGCAGAACTAAAGCCTCAAGGGAAAGTCTCGCTGGATGAATTCTTGGGTGCCATGCTCCTCGCAACGCGTGGGCTACGCCTTAACGAGAATCGATTGAGTTGATTTCGAACCTTAGACCAATCTCAAAAGAACATGGCCACGCGAGCGAGGCCATGGCACCCAGTACTAAGCGATGGGGTTTGGGATATTACCCAGATTGGAAGTCTTGAAAGTCTGGGCAAAGGGAAATTATGCCTAACCTCTCAGTGACTCAAGCAAGGGAACTCGGAAAATCACTCGAGAGGTAATCACCGCAGTCACCAATCCAACGACAAGAATGATCCCCAACATTATCAACAATTGAACGACGGGGACACTTGCCGCACCAATCAAGTAATGAGGCAAAGTCGCAAACAGCGCCGACAACACTCCGATCCCTAACCCCAAAAGCAACAAGAAAATCGTCTCCAACATAACAAGCTTCGAAAGCCGATTCAGTCCCCAGCCAACCGCTCGCATCAACCCAAACTCACTCTGTCGCTCCAGCACGTTTCGGACTTGGACCGCACCCAACCCGAAAGTTCCCAGCAACAGCCCCAGCGCACCAAGCGTCTGAAACGTACTCAGATAGGTATTCTGAACTGCGAGAAAACTAATCAACATCGCCTTGGCGTCCCGTGCGTCAAACCCCCTATCACCTAACCGATCCTCCAATACCCCTACCGTCTTTGCCGTTTCTCCATCGGCATCGTCAATCAGAAAGTAGCGATAGCCACTGATGTCAGGAAATGCCTTTTCAAAGTTGTCTTCAGAAACCAGCAAACTGCCCTGCAAAATCGTATTGCTCAAGAACCCCGCAACTCGAAACGTCACCGTCTCTCCCGAGTCGTAATTGACCGTAAATTCTTGACCTATCAAAAAGACTTTCAAGCTGTACCAAGCCGTATTCTTGTCAATCAGAACCGGGATCGCATCCGACTTTTCATCGGTCTTCAAGAGCACCCGCCAAGGATTCTCCTTCTCCCTATCCGACTCAGCATCAGATCCTGCAAAGGCAAATGGCGTTCGATCCGAATCATCAAAATACTCGATCATTTGCTTGGTCACCCCAAGCACACGTGGCTGAGTCGATTGATACAGATTATTACAACTTGCATCCTGCCCTGGCTTAACACGCAAGGAAAGTACACGAGTATCCGCAGGCAACAAATTCTCCGCGCCTAGCGATTTGGTTTGCCCCTCCACCGTATTGAGATCTTCAAATACAGGCTGACTACTTTCGGCCACCCAATCAAACCCTCCCGTCCCCTCTTCCACAGGCGAAAGATGAAATGAACTAATCGAAGCGATTAAAAAAGTTGCAACCGCAACCAGACCGATCGTAAGAGTACTTCGAAGCGGGTTGCGCCGAGCACTAAACACGGCCATCCGATTGATCGAAAGCTGATTCGATGTCGCTACAGTACGCCGCAACCAACGCCAAACGAAAATCAACAACGCCGACAAAATCAAGAATCCTGAACCCACAAAGCTGCCCGCTTGCGCTTCGCCACCCAATTGAGTCGCAACCACCGCGAGTACTATCGCCAGCAACACCATCCCCATGGCAGCGATTCCAGGCCATCTACGTTTGGATTTACTCTTGCCAGTCGTTTCCAGATTGCCAGCCAACAGCTGGCGAGTCGGGATCTTTTGCGTTCGCCAAACCGCCCAAACAATGGTGAACAAAGAAACCAATAACCCGCTCAACAAACCACCGACCAGGCTGATCCAGCCAACATGCAGTTCAAGAAATGGCCGTGAGATCGCACCGACCCACCAAGTTTTCAACCCCCAGATCATCAACGCCGCGTAACCCACTCCCAAAATTATTCCAATCACCGCTCCGACAAAACTCAACAGGCTCGCTTCCATCAACCAGATTTTTATGATCCTGCCCGAAGTAAATCCGGAAGCTGAAAACAGGCCAATTTGGTCAACACGTTCTTGAAGCGCAAGACTGAACAACAAAGACACCAAAATCAATGCCGCCCCAATCACAAACATGCTTAGCGAAAGAAACAGGACGTCAAAGGGTGTCGATCCAGCAGAGGCAGCCAGTCCTTGTCGCTTGAGGGGAATCAAGTGAAATCCGATGTCGGTCTTGTCCAACTTGAACTGCTGCAAAATCTTGGACTTGATCTGGTCCTCCGTTTCATCAGAAACGTCGACACGAAATGAAGTCACTTGGCCAAAACGACTTTTCCACACACCCTGCCCCGCCGCCAACGCAATAAACCCTTTGGGCGTAGTGCGGAAATCGTTCCAATAGTCATCATCTTCAGGTCGCAATCGATTCTTTGTATCGAAGGGCAAGTCCCATTTCTCAATCGACTCCGCATCAGTCACACCTGGCACCTCAGGAGTGAGATCTGGATCGTTCGCCATCGTAGGTTTTTGATCAAAGATCGCCGGGCGAATATTCCCGCGGCGACGGACAAGGAACGGCGTCACCGGCTTGGTCAACTCGGCAACATCAATCAAAGTAAATTCGATTGTATTTTCGACTTGGACCCCATGCGTCGTTTCGGGCTCGAAGAAGACAACTTCAATCTTGTCGCCAACTTCAACGCCCAAATTATCAACGGCCCATTCATTCAAGACGATTTCGTTTTCCTCAAGCGCAGGAATCGGCTTTCCAGAAACGGCCGACACGATCGAAAAACGTTCCGAGAAGTCAATTGCAGCGACCATCGAGTAAGGAATCCCCGACTCTGCGTTCAATTTCCGAATATCATTCGCGAGATAGGTAAACACGGGAACCGCATCGGGTAGCGCCTTGCGAATTGACTCAACGGCATGGTCGGCGACAATCAGTCGATCCGAAGCAATACTCAAATACTCAAATGCCGTTTGCGAAGTCCCATCATCATCAAAACTCCCTACAACCTTTTTGGTCGAAAATCCCAAATCGTCAAACCGAGGATCCATGATCGACTTTAACTCATTGGTCACCGATTCGGCGGGCGGCGATTTCCCGGCCCCATCGAGAAAGATAACGTTGACTTGTTTCGGATCCGACTTAAACTTCAGCGCCGTTTGATTCAGCGATTCTTGTAATAGCTGAAGCGGCACAAAGATGTTCGCGGGTTCTGCCTGACTCGGTTGCAAACTAAAGCGCCCCAGACTTTGATTGGCGATGACTTTCTTAACTTTGAGTTGCGTGAGACTTTCCACCAAATCCCGAGTTTTCCCCAATGCACTATCGGCGGGGAGTTGCGTCGGCTTGGGAATTCTGAGTGTGAAGTCAAGACCTTCTGACTGAGAGAACTGGCTGGCAAGTGCCTGATTGATCACAATCTCGCGACCGGAAATTTCCAGATCGCCCAGCCCATCCCCCAACTTCCAAAAATCGTCATTCACTCCAAACACATTGACATTAGAGGCTCGCTGCTTGCCATCTTTGGTTTGGACCTCGACGGTCCCATTGGGAAACAAAATTCCCGGAACGGCATTTTCGTAATTGGCCTGGAATTCCCGGGAATCGCTGAGCTCGCTTGCCAACGCTTCACGAAAAAACCCGTCGCTTACAACGATTTCATCGATTTGCCCAAGTCGATCCAATGTCAGGTCACGTAAGCTTCCCCGCATACTTTCGCCAACGATTAGCGCACCGGTCAGTACAGCGGTTGCAGCAGCGACCCCCAATGCGATCGTGAGGTTTGATCGCAAATAATAAATGAAACTTCTAAGTGCAACATTCCAATTGTTCATCACTTACTCCAGAGGTAGAACGTTACTCAAATTTTCCGTCAGACAACGTGACTTTCGCTTGAAACATCTCTGCCAGCGCATCCGAATGAGTCACACAAAGCAATATCGTGTTGTGCTGCTCTTGCATCTTCAAAAGAAGCTCACCAATCACGTGGGCATTTTTCTGATCGAGACTTCCCGTCGGTTCATCTGCCAACATCAGGAGGGGCTTGCGCACCAACGATCTCGCCACCGCTACACGCTGACATTCACCGCCAGATAGCTGGCCCGGACGGTGATCGGCTCGTTCACCCAATCCAACCTGCTCAAGCAACTCTCTGGCAAGTTCGGTGGTTGCCTCGTCCACAGCTCCCTCGGCAAGCGCAGGAATCAAGACATTTTCCAGAGCCGAAAGCTGAGGCAACAAATGATGGCGTTGAAAAACAAATCCAACAAGTCGATTTCGGAAATGCGCCAATTCTTTCGGCTTGAGATTTGCCGGATTCTGATTTTGTAACATCACTGAACCGCGTGTCGGCGTATCAAGTGAACCGGCAATATGCAGAAAGGTACTTTTGCCACTACCGCTCGGTCCGACAACGGCCAAATTCTGGCCACGATCCAGTTCCACATTCACCCCATCAAGGATCCGAAGTGATCCCGTCAGAGTCTCAAACTCTTTTACGATTTCGCGTGCAATAAAATCTGGCATTGGCATTCCTGAAGTTGAAGATCTTCAGTTACCTATTGTAGCGAATAAAGAATTTTGCGAAGCGCTGCACAATTTCGACTTTGCGAACCCTGATGGTTGCCCCTACCTACCAGCAAACGTCCAACCATCTTTCCAAGTTTCGTTCACTGGCTCACTGACTACAAATTTTCACAGCTAGTTTTTTGACGTTAGGAATCCCAACTGCCGTTCAAACACTCGACAAGATCACGACTCCGCCGCACAGCAATTGCACCTCAGGAACGACTCGAAGGCTGGCCTTTTTCAAAACGCCGTCCTCCAAATTGCGACGAAGAAACTTCTCCCGAGCATGCACCAGAATCGCAAACACCTCAAAAACAATGAAAAAAAACTGTATAAACGCCAACGATTAGTTCAACCAACCTGAACAACGGTTGCGCAGGCATGCTCACGCAAGCGTGAAGCATGGCACCCACAACAACTGGTCAAATCAGCTCTAGCGAACAACTGGAGCCATTTCCGCTGTCGATAAAAAACCTCAATCTCTACGAAGATCTTCGTTGACTTTCTACGAAGCACTTCGTAACATGAGTCGAGACATTGAAATGGTTAGCCAATTGAGGAAGCAGCATGGCCAAATCGAAGAAACCCCAACCTACCGAAGCAGAGATGGCAATCCTGCATGTCCTCTGGGACCGAGGGGCAAGTACGGTACGGCAAATTCTGGAACGATTGCAGGACCAACGAGGCACAGGCTATACCACCACGCTCAAGCTGATGCAGATCATGCACGAAAAGGCGCTTTTGCGACGAGACGAATCGGGACACGCCCATATCTACACCGCGGCAGTAACTCGCCAGCGGACGCAGCGTCAAATGGTCAAACAGCTGCTGGACCAAGCATTTGATGGCTCGGCCCAACAGTTGGTCATGCAGGCCCTGTCGACCAAGAAATCGACTCCGACCGAATTGGCGGAGATTCGGAAACTACTGGATGAACTGGAAAGGAAATCATCATGATTGCATCTATTTTTGTAGAACTATCTTCGCATCCAATCGTAAACGCGCTGGGATGGACTTTAGCGTATTTCACTTGGCAAGCCATTCTAGTTGCTGTCATCGTGGCGATTGCCCTGGAGTTGACCAAGCGATTTTCCTCGCAATGGCAATACGCAATCTCTTGCTGCGGCCTGCTTGCCATGGTGGCGATGGCAGTCGGCACCTTTGCCTTTCTAATTACGAACCCGGACGCGCCGAGCTGGAGTGGAGTGAGCGATAGCATTGACAGAGCCGTCGCAACCGATGGAGAACTTGCACAGACTCCAATCGCAGTAGGCGAAATGCAGGCAAACCTCCCCGTTGATCCAGGACAGTTGGTATCGGCAGAATCCCATGATTTTTCGGGTGAACCGGATACTGCTTCCGTTGGCGTGTCAGGCCGTTGGCCCGATTCTTTCCGATCAATCTTAAGTACCTTGCAACATTCACTCCCATTTTTGGTTGTCGTTTGGGTCTGCGGAGTCACCCTTCTCGCGCTGCGGTTGCTGTGTGGTATGAACCGAGTACGACACTGGCGTCGTGATTCAGTTGAGATCGATGAAAAGGAATTGGTTGGCGTCATTGATCAATTGCTTCGGCGCATGAACATCCGACGTGAAGTTCGCCTGCTGAAATCGGCACGTGCAATGGTCCCGGCGGTCATCGGATGGATAAAGCCCGCAATCCTGTTGCCTGCAAGTATGATCAGCGGGTTACCTACTGCCGAACTGGAATCGATTTTGGCACATGAGCTGGCGCACATTCGCCGCCATGATTACCTTGTGAACTTATTGCAAACCATTGTAGAAACCATCCTGTTCTTTCATCCAGCCATCTGGTGGCTGTCCCGTCAAATTCGAATCCAGCGCGAGCACTGTTGTGACGATGTCGCGATTTCGGTCTCGGGCGACCGTGTTGTCTTTGTCAAAGCATTAAAACGACTGGAAGAAATACGCTGTCAGCAAGATCAACTTGTGATGGCGGCAACTGGAGGATCACTCGTGCAAAGAATTCAGAGGATCGTTCACGGCAAAACGAAGCGTTCTCCCTATGGCGGATTAGCTGGGCTATTCGTCCTGATACTGCTGGCCGCCGGTTTATGGGGCACTCAAGTTTTGGCGGAACCCTCAGAGCCAGTTCAGAACATTCCTGTCGCATCAAGCTCCCTTGAAAACGAAGATGATGATGAAAAATACAACACGCACAAAGGAGAGGTATTAAAAACAGATTCCAAAACGGGAATCGAAAAGTACGTCGTCTCAGATATCAAACTGTCAGCGGGCGACGAACAGGTAGCTGTAGAAATGATCTATTCGAACGTGTTGATGTACAGCTTTATTCCCAGCCATATTGCGGAGAAATTGGGTGCAGTCGAACTTGGCGAAATTGAATTTAACAAAACACCAGAAATGGACGAGCTATTTCTGCAATTGTCCAATCCTGATCAGAGCACCGGCGAAGCGCTAGAACAAATCACGGTCAACGAGTTAGTCGAGGCCAATTCGAAGTTCAAAGTCGTACCCTATGACAACGATCCGACCTGGGCGCCCGGTCATCTGGGAGGCTACGGGATGAACAAGATTGATCAACGAATTTTCAAAATCGTGCGAATTGACAAAGTGGATCTGGGAATCGGACTCAAATTTGGGCCAATCAATGTTTTGGTTCTCGACGACCAAAACTCTGATTTTGGAGTTCTTGGCCGTGACTGGGCTCAACAAGTGCGTGGAAGCCAAGGCGAAATTCTATGGTGGCATGCCGCTGACAACTCGTTTCGCTTAAAGAAACCACCTACTCCGAAACAAGAAATTGACCCCGCACCCAACAACGACGAAGCGATCGAAGACAAATCCACCCAACAGGAAACTTCACCTGACTCGGGGAGTATGACGGTCAGGTCGTCGGGGCGTGAAACTGTAGATCCCCGCGTTGCTCGCCCGGACATTAACGTCCTAGAAACACATACCTACGATTCTCCGACACGTAAATCAACCGGATGGATCAACGTCGACGGAGCTCGCCAGGCAATCGACGTCGGAGTCGAACACAATGACGTGACCGTTTACCAGACACTTCTGCAAGAGATCGTCGCCGTGGACGCGAACAACGAGTTTCTTTGGAGCCAACCCTGGTCCAAAACGGAACCACGCTGGCAAACCATATCCATCGTTGAGCTAAAACTGCAAGGCGAAAAAACTCTGGCGGTCGAACTGTTCGCGCACAAAGGCCCTGATAAGCTAACTTATCGCTACGTCCTTTTGGCAACCGGCGAGCTGCTACCGGACCAGGATCCAAACGAGCCCATACCAGAAAGCGACCAGGATTTGGCCGACCGTTTACAGTTCAGGATTGTGGCGGACAGAACGACTCACAACGATATTTGCGAACTGGCTCGCAAACAAATTGCATCTGGTGATCACTCAGATCAAGTTCTCTCGGAAAACGATGGAACCGAGGAACGTAGATTACTGGCGAAGTGGGTTGGCTTGGCGAGAAAACATTCGGACGATCCAGATTCAGGAGAAGCCGTTCCGTTTAAGTTCCTCCCAACGGATTCGCATGCCATTCGCAACGGTGAAACCGGCGAGTTAATTGATATCAATGATTCGTTGGAGAACGTCAGCAATAACTCAGACCGCCCTGCAAAGTTCAGTGAATGGTGCCAAGAACAAGAAATAAGCGACGTGCAAATCCTTGTCATCCAACCGCCGCAAGAGTTGCAGGATGTTAACGGCAGCCATTTGGACTCCGTTCGCAGGGGAACAGACAATCGTGGCAGCAATAGCATCGGTTTCACCTTGAACCCAGAGGGAGGGAATCGCATGTTTTCACTTACTTCGCTCAATGCTCCAGATGCTGATCATCATTGCTTGCTGGGAATCGTGCTCGATGGAAAACTTCAGACGGCCCCGCGAATTGCAGGATCGATTCGAAACCGCGGTGTGATCGAAGGCCGTTTTACGGACGATGAAGTCAAAGCCTATCTCGAGTTGCTCAGCCCGAATACAAACAAGTAAACCGGCACTGCAAACGGGAGGTTGAGGCTCCTGCCGAAACAGAAACGACGGAAGGTTTCGGCGGGAGCCTCAACCTCCCAAAAACAACAATTCAAATTCACAACGCTCAAGTTGGCAAGACGCGCTGAAACAATTCGCTACTCGGCATCGTGATTGGCGAGCAGCGCCAGACAGCCAAGACCATAGAAGGTGTATTCCACATCGTGCAACTCGTCCCAAGCGGCTGCCTGAAAGCCGCCGGCAGGAAGTTGTAGTGAGTAGACAAACTTACGAAGTGCTTCGACGTCGATTTCGTGAAGCGAATTCAAGTTAACCAAGGTCAACGACCCGGTGAATGAACTGAGCAGATCAGCGATGGGAATCCTGGTATTGGCTCGCAAACCGCCTTCGTCCGTTTGCATCTCACACAAAAAGTCGAGAGTTAGCTCTCTGGTATCATCATCCAATTTGTCCAGGATCCGAATTGTGGCAGCGGCAGCAGCGCTTGGATTGGTCCCAGCTCGCTTACTGGCTCGAATCTCGTGCCAGCCCCCGCCTTCGGCCATTCGAGAATTCAGGAACCCCAGAATCTCCTCTGGGTTGGGAATCTTTTTCTCAATCAATTCGTAAACCAATAAGACCAGAAAAGTATTGTACGTACTCCCCGCATGTCCCTCGGGAGCCTTGGCAAACCCACCATCTTCACGACGAAGGGACTCCAGAAATTCGGCAATACTGTCCTGCCAGCCGCGTTTAGAACCTGCGAAAAGATCAATCCCCGCCGATGCCCTAAGCAGTTGCCCAGCATAAAACAGGGAAAAGAAATCGACAATCGTTTGACGAGATTCCATTTGCTGCTGAAGAAATCGACCAGCCTTTTCAGCGACGGGCCCATATAGCTCGCCAAGAATGGATAGCCCTCGAAGAGCAAAGGACGTGTAGTACAAGTCGCTGTCGCCTTGCCGGCCGCCAAATCCACCATCACCACGTTGAGCCGATAAAAGGTATTCCGTATGCCGAACTCGCGTCGCTTCATCGAGCCGACCAAGCCCTGTCGCCAACTGTACGGTCAGTTCCTGAAGGTAGGTCGTCATTGCGACTCGATCTTGATGAAGGGTTGAAGCTTTTCTCGAAACTCACTCGGAATCTCGCAAGATAGAGGAGCCGAGCCATGTTCTATAAAACAGCAAACGGCTGTGATTGATCCTTCGGCGACCGTTTCACCTTCGTGGCAAAAGTAGTGCGAATAGGTAATGCTCTTAGATCCAACACGTTCAATGGAAACCTGAATATCAATTTCCTGTTCAAACTTGATTGCCCGTCGATAATTGCAATTCGCGTTCACCCGGGGAAAGCTGATTTGCTGACCTTCGAATTCGCTAATCACACCCAGCCCCAAACTGCGCAGAAACGCGTGCTCAGCTTCTTCCATGTAGGCATGAAACACCGAGAAATGAACGATCCCTGCCATGTCAGTATCGCGAAACTCAACACGACGGCGATAGGTGAACGTTTGCGACATACGACAAAATCCGGAGTTGGCTAAACAAAAAAAGCCTGTCAGTGTTCTGACAAGCTTTCAATATGATCGGTTGTGCCCAAGTAGGACTAGTCGCCTTTGTATGGCAATAGAGCCATAAAACGAGCTCGCTTGATCGCTTCGGTTACCGCGTGCTGGCTGACAGCCGAGCAGCCCGTTTTTCGACGACCGACAATCTTGCCGTGACGATTAACGAGCTTCTTTAGCAACTCCAGATCCTTGTAATCAACATACATAGGACGTGGACGCTGGCCGTCAACGTACAAAGGATCTTTGCGGGCAGCACGGGTTTTTGTGGTCTTTTTGCGACGTCCGCCGCCTCGTGATTTGAACTTACCCAATGGAATTCACTTCTATCTAATTTTGATTATTTTCAAGCCCCTCATTATCCATATCCGCCAAATGCTCGCAAGGCGTTTTTTTCAAGGATTTTGAGAGGTGCCAGTCATTTTTGCCCTGAAAACGACGAATTGACCATTAGCGTAGACGCCAGATTCATGGAAACCCGATGCGTCAGCGAGGACCGGCCTGCATTCGTCCTCGCTCACGCGTCGGGTTTCCATTTACCTCCTCAAGAACCTGAAACCCCACGAAAGTGCGTGAACAGGCGGAATTTCCCACTGGCCTCAGATTTTCAGAATGGGGGTTATATCCACAGCCAAAAACGGCGACGCGACGAAATTGCGAGGCCGTATTTCGCGTAAGAATAGATTAGCGTAGACGCCAGATCCATGGAAACCCGATGCGTGAGCGAGGACCGGCCTGCATTCGTCCTCGCTCACGCGTCGGGTTTCCATTGGCTCCTCAAGAACCTGAAACCCCACGAAAGTGCGTGAACAGGCGGAATTTCCCACTGGCCCCAGATTTTCAGAATGGGGGTTATATCCACAGCCAATAATGGCGGCGCGACGAAATTGCGAGGCCGTATTTCGCGTAAGAATAGATTGGCGTAGACGCCAGATCCATGGAAACCCGATGCGTCAGCAAGGACCGGCCTGCATTCGTCCTCGCTCACGCATCGGGTTTCCATTGACTCCTCAAGAACCTGAAACCCCACGAAAGTGTGTGAACGGGCGGAATTTCCCACTGGCCCCAGATTTTCAGAATGGGGTTACATCCACAGCCAAAAACGGCGGCGCGACGAAATTGCGAGGCCGTTTTTTGCGTAAGATCTCATCCGTACCCGCTTGATCCTACCGGCAATTCAAAGGCCGGCCGGCGTAAACCGGACCGACTCAATTTCGTCCAACCCCATTTGGGATACGTTCTAGTCTTTAAAGAACCTCGCCAGGACTTTCTCACTTGGGGGCTTGGTCACCAACGAGACCGCGATCATCGCAATGGTTGAGCTTAAGAAAATCGCGACCACAGGCATGATTGGATTTTCTTCACCAAATAGCGTCAATGCATACTTTGTATTGCCGCCACAATCTGATTGCCAGAAAAAGTACACCCAACTTCCCAGCATCGCAAGGACACCAAAAATCGCACCGGCCGCAGTAAGTCGCTTCCAATACAGCGCCGCAAAAATGATCGGGAACAGCGCGGCGAATCCGGTAAAGCACCAAACCGCCATCGTAAACACTGACCGATACCCCTGCAGACTCAGCACATAAGTAATCGCAACAATCAAGATAATAAAGGCTCTAGCAATCCAAACCTGCTGCGTATCACTGTACTTATCCTCGCCGGCATAGTGAGTCACTACGTCATTGGTGAAGATCGAACCGATACAAAGAAATTGGCTATCAAGCGAAGACATAATCGCAGCCAAAATCCCCGCAGCCAAAAGCCCACCCAACAGCGGCTCAATATTTGTCTTGACCAAAACAGACAGCACCGAATTTTCCTTGCCGTTCAATGCGATCGAAAGAGGGATTTCATTCGGGCCAATCGTTTGAGTCGTCGCCCAGATACCAATCAACACGCATGGCACCCAAACCAACATGATAAAGATCGGGTGGCAAATCACCGGCACTTTGAAACTCTTAGAACTTTTTGCCGTCAGCCAATGCTGGAACAAGTGAGGGAACATCCCCACGGACAACGGGATCAGCAGGTAGGAGAAGAACTTGGTTTGGCTCATCTCCGAACGAGTCAACTTGGTTACATCAACCTTGGCCGTCACATTCTTGAGACTTTCCATCAGCGTCTCACCACCGCCCAACTTATTAGCAAGCACGGTAAACGTCACCACGCCAAGCACCATAAACACGATTGTCTGGAACGCATTGGCCCAGGCCGTTCCACGCATACCACCAAAGAACACATAGACCAGCACCACAAAGCAAATCAACAAGGAACCAAGTGATGGGGGCAATCCACCCGTCTTCGCCGGATCAAGCTGTTTATTACCGGCAGCGTCAAGCAGAAATTCTCCATTAACCATCTTGAAGACCTGAAACCACTCCCAGTCAAAGGCTCCACTGGTCATCACTTGAATCACGGTCCCGCCCGCCATCACACCAATCAACAGATAGGGAATGATCAAGCCCACCAAAATGGGAAACAGCAACAACCCGATAAAGTCGTTATCAAGCCGATCACGGAAAAACTGAATCTGAGTCGAATACCCGTATTGCCGACCATAGCGATAGATCTTCACACCGATCACAAAGAAGCATAGCGAATGAATAATCCCGCTACTGGACGCCAACATTCCATAGACGCCGATCCCTTCCTTGAACGCCTCTCCAGACGAACCGACCAACGCAAACGCGGTCATCGTCGTTCCGAAGATACTCATCAGCAAAAGAAAAGGCCCGATCGAATGGCTGGCCAGCAAGTAGTCTTTTTTGGTCCCCTTGAACAAACGGCTCGCAAAAAAGCCAAGACACAAGAGCGACGCTAAATAAACAAGAATCACAGCAAAACGAGTTTGACCAGGATTCAACATGGGCTCGCCTTCGGCAAGCAAAGTTAACCAATTCATTTGGCACCTCCTTGTACTTCATCTTCAAAGTCATCAATTCCCTCAGGCCAGGCGAATTGACACGCAAGAGTCCAAACCACTCCGGCGGCAATTGAAATGCAAGCGTGATAAAACAACCCGATCGGCATGAAGTCGAATACGAGAGTTGCGTCATCCCAATACCAAAAGTCCTGATGCACAATGATCAGGATGAGTACCATAAGCCAAATCAGATTTTTCATCTCGGTTTCTTTCGACCGTAAACGTTTTTCTCAAACCAATAGTTTAGCGAGACTGATCCGCACGACCAGTTACCCAACGAACGTAGTTTCCCGCAAACGCAATTTTTCTGTCTAAAACGGATATAGCCCGTTCACTGCCGCTTTAGGAACTTTACCAATAAATCGGGCCAAGCATTTACCGGGTTCGTCATTTCCGTTTCTCCAGCACGCCCCATCCCATAACCATGATCGCCAGTCGGATATATGTGAAGTTCGCAACCAACTTTCGCTTTTTTGGCGGCCACGGCCAACTCCAAAGTCGGTAGCGAGTTCACCGGATCAAATTCTGTATGGACCAAAAACATCGAAGGCGAGCCTTCATGCAGCCGCATTGCGGGTGACGCCGCAGCAAGCTCCTCCTCAGAGGGTGAATCACCAAACAGTACTTTCCTTGACGTTCCATGGGCTGCTGGACCCATCATTGTTGCAACAGGGTAAATCAAAGCACCAAAGGCAGGCCGAAGGCTCACGTCATCCAACAGGCCGTCAATGATTTCACCTTCCAGTTCATCGTCGTATCGAGTCATTGCCATGGAAGCGAGATGCCCGCCCGCGGAGAATCCCATCACCCCGAGCTTGTCCGGATCGATATCGTATTTCTCCGCATTGGACTTCAAAAACCGAATCGCCTGCCGGGCATCGTATAGAGGCCCTGGAAACATAAACGGCTTGGCGTTTTCCTTACTGACCCGATAGCGCACGACAAAACAGGTAAATCCTTGCTCAGCCAAATAGGCTGCGACTCGATCACCTTCTTTTAGATCCGCCAAAACTCGATAGGCTCCCCCCGGGAAGATAACCACGGATGCCCGATTTTCGTTTGGATTCGCAGCGGGGAAAACACTGATCGTCCCATTGGTCACTTCGGAAACATGCTCAGCATCCAATTGCAGCATGGCTTTGTGTTCGTAGTCCGCTGGAAAACCCGCAACCTGACCATCCCAAAGAGGAATTTGTTCGCTGGGTTCCGGGTTATCTGGCTCTTGAGCAAAAACGAAACTGGCTGTCAGCAACATCGACAGCGCGTAGAACAGAGAATTCTTCATCAGTTCTTCCAGCAACAAAAGTCAGACAGACACAATTTCCAGCAACTCGATGGCTGGATGCTCATTCAGATAAATAAGCGCCGTACGCCCATAGACTTTTGAATCGGCATCAACGCCAAGCGACTCAGCGAGCTCGCTACCGCAGACAATTTCATACAGCGAAAGCAGCTTAACGCGACGCAGGATATTGTGATTGATGAGAATCCGCCCCAATGGCGTCGATTCAGATTCGATTTCCGCAACAACCTGTGGATCTAGAACATCAAAGTTCAATCGAACGATTCCATATTGGACGACGCGTTCATCTGACTGACGTGTGAGTAGAATTTTCCGAGAATATCGCTGCTGATCTTTTCGAGACGCCAGAACTTTGACATCCACAGAACTGCTGTGAAACTTTTCCACTGTCACGGTCATGTGGAAATCGTGGGCCAGCAAAGATCGCTGGGGCTCAGGAATCGCCTCCGCCGTTACTTCGCGGAATCGCCCCAACTGAGTTCCATCTGCAAAAAACAAACCAATCAGAGTTTCAAGTTCGACTTTCGCTGAGTCGGCAGTATCCACAGAACAAGATCTCACAAAATGACTGGATGAACAAAAAACGCGAGTGCCCGGCAAGCGTCTAAGTAGACTTAATCACGGGCAACCGATTAGCCGAAGCATTCAGAATGGGCACGACTTCCTCGTAAGTGAGTTCAGTAAACTCAATTGTGGGGCGAACTTCTTCAGTCCGATCCAGCACAGAGTCCACAAGGAAATACAAAAGACGGCGTAACTCTTCCGGCTCGACTTCGTCGGCAATCTCTTCGGCTTTGGATTGATATTTGTCGACCAGGCGATACGCTTTTTCGAACACGCCCGCTTCGATGTAAAGCTGATGAGCTCTCTCGATCTTCTTGCGTTCGTGCATCTCTTGATCGTCAATCAAGGCAAACAACTCATCGCGGTATTCGTCTTTCAGGCCCTCTAACGCGAGCGCCCAAAGAATCGTAGGACGCCCTGAGAGCAAATCAGCCCCTAACGACTTTTTGTTGTCCGAATCGAACTTCCAGTCTTTCAAGTCATTGAGAATCTGGAATGCCACGCCAAGGTTTCGCGAGAACGATTTGATCTGTTTTCGAGTCTCGTCGTCGACTTTTCCAGTCAATCGCATGCCACAGTAATAGGCGGCTTCAAAGGCTGGCGACGTCTTCAAGGCGTAGATTTTCAGTGCATCAATCGGCTTGAGCCATTTTTCGTGGGCATCGCGCCAAAGCAACTCAGCCCCCTGCCCTTCACAAAGTCGCTGATGTGAATCGGCAAGGAAGTCAAGAATATCGGCAGCCACTTCCGGCCCCAGATTCGATGCATCTCGACTCACCAGTCGATAACCCATTCCTATCAGGTAATCACCGACGTTGATGGCTGTCGAGATTCCCAATCGATGGTGTAGAGTCTTCTCGCCATAGCGAAACTCATCATCGTCCTGGATATCATCATGCACCAACGACGCTTTATGGAACGCCTCGATGGACATGGCCGTTCTTTTGACCCAATCAGGAATCGATGCGACAACGGATTCGCCGTTTGCGAGCGTCGCCTCGCTGCCATTGATGGCGTCATAGACGGCCATGGTAATAAACGGGCGTGAGTTCTTCCCGCCCTTGGACAAAAAGTCATACGCCAGCGCTTCGGTCGCTTCGATCGGATTGATTCCACCAATCCCTTGCCCATTTAATTCTGCAACCCGAACGGTACCACGTAGTCGCGGAACGAGTGTTTCCAAATTCTCGGCTTCAAACAGTTTGTTCGCTCCGCGCAACAAGTGGACATAGGTACGTGTTTCCTGCTCCGCCTCTTGATGAGGCACACGAACCATCTGGTCAACCCAGTCTTCGTCGACGCTCGTGTTCCGACAATCGCTCGAAAGCAGCGGGACCGCCATGCAGGGAATCCCAGCCAGCAAAATTTTGTCGATGGCTTTCTCAAGTACATTGAGGCAGGCAACGCCACAAACCGCATCGACATGCCCGCTGACGATAATTTTGAGGACGACCGGACTTCCTTCGGCAACAAGCACCTTGTACCCAAGGTCTTCTGCAGTTTGTCGAAAATCGGCGATACTACAGGCACCACAAGTTTTGCAAGCCAAGCCAAATTCATCGTAGTCTGCGGGACATCCCTCAGCGTGCTTCAAACAATGCGGCAATAGAAACAAACGACGGTTGTAGGGAACCGTCTGGATCTGGCTTTCCCAAAACGCGGAGGACAAGATCACCATGACCCAGCCAAGATAGCCTTCTTCCAAATCCATCTCAGTAAGCAAAGTTCGCGATGCGGCTTCTAGTTCGTCCTTGGTCATTGGACGACTACGGTCAATCCCGCCGGCCAACTCGTTACAACGTGCGCGAACCTGCTCTCGGACACTTTTGCTGTCAGGCACCATTTTCAGATGGCTGGTCTTGCGCCGCCTTGAACGCCTCTTCGGCAATCCATCAGCCGTTCCGTCGTCTCGATCCGATTTGGTATCTGCAATCACAAGCTATGCCTTTTTATGTCTGCCGCTAATCGGCCATTTCCTTCGATTTCAAACGAACCGGGACTTCAAAGCTGAACCCAATGCTGCCGTCGCGAATATCAAAGGATATTGTTTTTCGTAGTACCAGAGCTTTGCAAAATAAAATCCGATTGGCCAACTCTGTAAAACCAAATCGTTCTCTACGGCGGTTGCCAGCCACTCGATTCCGTTTAGTACGCAACTCGAATGGTCAGGGTTTGGCGAACTTGCCAAAGTCTCAAGACAAAGTGCAGTTTCTTCAACGCTACTGTTGCCCAATCCAACTTGTGGCCGTTTCAGCGAAGGACCGCCGCCCCAGCCACCGTCACTGTTTTGGTTCGCCGCAATCCAGTTTAAACCCTTTTTAGCGGCTTGGGTATCGAAACGTCCTGCATCTCGGTAAGCCAATAGAACTTTTGCCGTTCCATAAAACGGATTCAATTCTTCTTTGTAGTCCTGATTACCAAACCAAAGAGGGGCCCAGCGGCCTTCAGTATCTTGATTTTTTTCCAAAAACGCGAATCCCGACTCAATCGCCTTCTCAATTCGGTCACTTGGGAACTTGCCACGCCACAGATGCAACGCCCTCAAAACATGAGCGGTAATATCGGCACCACTGCGATCAAATGGGAATCGACCCCATCCTCGACAAAACGTCGGCCAGCCCTTGTCCCGATTTTGCAAATCAAGCAACCATTTCACACCTCCACGAGCCGCCTCCTGTATTTTCTCCCGTGTCGGTTCGTCGAAACCATTGTGGGTCTGCAAATTCGCCAATGCCAACAGGGCACCCGGGGTATCATCGGCGTCTGGAACCGATCCGCTCAAATCGGTCCAGCCCCAGCCTCCCGGAGCTGCACCAGTAAACGGATGGATTTCTTGGTTCTGACATTTCAAGACCCAGTCCAATGTCGAATTCCAATCTTCTCCATTCTCTGGCCATTTCACGGAAAGTGCATTGATCGAAAGCGTCGTGTTCCAGGTTGCCAGATTCGTATCGATAGGCCAACTCCCTTCGTCACGAAACGATTTGAGAATGAACTGAATGCCCTTTTTCACCACCGGATGGTTGGCGCGATCCGATTTGATTAACGCCATGGAAACAAAACTGGTCAAAGGAACCGCTTCAAGAAAACCACCGCTCCCAGGCTGCATCCGTTTCAATACGGAAAGACTTCGCCCCACAGCCATTTTGCGAATTAATCGCATTGCAGGGTTCCAAGGCGGATCTTTCAGAAACTTGATCTGACCAATAGCAACCAGCGCAGGCACCGCGTAACTCACAACCGGCATCTGCATCAGGTTGTAAAAGCGCTGCGGAACACAAGCCGCTTCGAAAGGCAGCGCTGCAACCTCTTTCCAATCAACAATCCCGGCCATCGCACAGTTGGCCAATATTGGCACGGCAAACGTCTTGTCTTTGCCGTAACGCTTGCGCAGCGCTGGAATTCCTCCCTGCGCCTCAATATATTTCTCAGCGTCTGAAACGAGTTGCGCAAACTCGTCTCGTTTCCCAGATGCATGGACGGCAGCGACCACCAGCATCGTCGTTGAGATATTCGAATGGCTCAGATTGGTATCACCAAATCCACCATCGCTGTTTTGCTGCCCGGCAAGCCAATTGAATCCTGATTCAATTTGTGACCTGATTCGCTCACCGTGACGATTCAGGGGATTCGCTTGCTCATAAAAAGAAAGTGTGCTGAGTGCCGTCGCTGTGGCAAGCGCAGACCCACTTAGTTCACCGACCCAATGCCCAGCCGAATTCCGATCATCTAACATGACCGTTTGGAGTTTCTGAAGTGCCATGCGGCAACGACGACGACGCGCCTGCCGCAGCGAACTCGTTTTATTATCGGATTTGTCTGCTTCCACGGGTACGGGCATAGTGCTGTTCGAGAGAGTAAAGATAGTTCTCCATCGATTGTAGTCCCAAATTCGCTCGCAGTCGCTCAACTTCATCGGGCTTTTCGATTTCTATCGCCCGAAAAATGCCATTTCGCATCTGCACCTGTGTCCCATATTGCTGCTTAAGTCCGTTGGCAACTCGCACTCTATCGGTCAGGTATGCCAGGTCGACTGGATCGACTTCTCTTGGCCGAGCGTCAAAGAGCTCTCGAATCATGATCAGGCACTTCCGCTGAAACAACGGGGCCGCGTCGGCGTGCTGAACGATCATCCAAGCAGCATGGGCACCGTCTTTGCCAACTTCAGTTTGAGTTGGCCAAGAGTACTTAGCAAGGAAGTCTTCAAGCCACTGCCGATTGGCGGCATCCAGATCGTGCATGTCTTGAAGCAACTGAGAATTAGGCTGATGATCGATTGAATTGGCGGCCGACTCCATCACCGCCTTGCGAGATTTCTGGTCCCACTCCATCCGCTTCAGCAGCGCATCGCGCAAAACCGGATTACTGACTTGCGGTTGATCCTGAGCAAGCTGAGCAACGCAAACTACGGAACTGAAAGCGACCCATCCGCAAATAACCAGGGCGCAACATCTTCGACTGAATGTCATATCAAACTCCTTTTTGATCTTCAGGCCCCATTGTTTCCAATTTTGGGACTCTAAGTCCACCCGAATCACGCACCTAATTACCAAGGACCGGGCTCAATTGAAAAATGCCAGCATCAATCACTCCATTTCTGGGCAAGCGAACGCTTTCGAGCCCTCAGAAGCAACATTTGACGATCTAAGGCGAAAAAGGCATAGTGGCTCCCATGAATAACATCCCTCCAGAACGATTCGACGAAATCAAACAGCTGGCCAGCTCCAATGAAATTGCCCCGCCACTTGACCGACTTATCGAAACACTACGCAGCAGCCAGGATTTTCACCAGCTCTTTGAAGCTCTGAAAATGCAAACTCGCCATCAGTTGGGCCTGCCGATTCTCTACGAGCAGCGCCCCGACGAGCTGGACGCATCACAACAAAACCAACTGGAAAATGGTTTACTGGATGCCTGCCGAGAGGTCGGCACCCTACTGGTGAAGTCGGGGAAACTCCGGGAAGGCTGGATCTATTTGCAACCTGTGGGTGATCAGGAACTCAACCAAGACTTGTTGAAGTCTTATCCAATTGACGACGACAACGCCGACGAGATAATCGACGTTTCATTGATGCAACTCGCTGCTCCCGCAATCGGCTACTCGTTGATCCTTAAGCACTACGGTACCTGCAACGCAATCACCAGTTTCGACTCGTGTGTGCATTCGTTACCCGCAAAGAGCAAGAAAGACCTGGCAAAACTCTTAACGGAACATATCTACCACGAGCTATCCAACAATCTGACCAACTACCTCAACGAAAATCAAATCGACACCGATCCAAACTCAACATTTCTGGAGCACTTCCAAGAAAACAAAAAACAGTTCCGAGAAACTGGACCGATGATCGACGCGACGCACCTTTCTTCGGTCATGCGAATCGGACGCAACCTGGACGATAAAGCCTCACTTGCCAAACTTGCCGAAATGGCCGAATACGGCAGCCAACTGGCGGAGCCATTCCATTTCCCGAGCGATCCGCCTTTTGAAAACACCTTTCGAGATCATTTGACTTTTTACCGAGCACTATGTGCAAACGACTTGGAAAGCCCTGAAGTCACACACGCGATTCAGTTCTTTGATCAAAAATCTCGCTCCAGCGCAGGCGATGAACACAATCCCGTCTGCGACGAAGTCTATGTGGATTTCCTGCATCGACTTGGATTGCAAGAAAAAGCAATCACCGTCTCATTGGAACGCTTAGCAAAACGGCAGGAACTGACGGGCATCGCTGCGCCCGTGCATCAAATCGCGGACCGTCCCGAACACTATGCGATGCTGGAAAAACACTATCAGGAACAGAAAGACTTACTCGGATTCACAGTAAGCCTACTGTTGCAACAAAAGTAAATTCGTTTCACCAGCGACCAAACCGGGAGCAGCCACCGATTGGATTTCGCACCAAACAGATTTCCTTTTGAAGCAAGCAAGCGTCACTAGTTCCCATCGTTCTTCTCCTCTGTATTTCTCCGGGTTTTCTCAGAAACGATGCGGCCATGTTGTTGCAGTTTTTCGAACCCAACAATCTCGGAGTAGTCCAATGGGCACTCTCAATTTGGTATCCAGGCCTATCCAGCAGGCTATTGCCCTCGGTGGTCCATTTTTACCACAGAGGTCTCGGAGGAACACAGAGAGTTTGGAGCCATCAGCGACTGGAGAAGTGAAATCCAATCATATTGGATTCTCGTTTTGCCTCGGGGCGAGCACAGATCGGTTCAGTCTGTTCCTCGCTGATGTGTTGAAGCAGTGACTTTTTCATTCGCGCATGAAGCGATAACTTAGAAACAATGTTTTTTGGAAACCCGACGCGTGAGCGAGGAACAGCAAGAGTACTTCCTCGCTGATGTGTTGAGTTGCCATGGTTTGTGTCGTGGCGAGATCGTCGGCGTGTAGATCGTGGGATAGGCTTCAAGCCAGTCATTCAAGGGCGGCGTAAAATCGACAGGCTGGAAGCCTATCCCACACGATGAAGTTGACTTTCTCCAGATGCAGCCTTCGTGGGGTATTGTCGAAAATGGATTGAGAAAAGACGCTTGCCACTAGGATGACAGTTCGGATGGACAGAATCGATTTCCGTTGGCGCTAGACTCGATATCAGGCGCGTTGTTCTTTCGCGCATCCCACAAGATTCTCAGAAAAACTCCGCGTCCCTGGCGGAGCCAAGATTCGACTGGCCGATTCAGACAACCAGTAATTGCATTCTCTATTCGCGTTCACCTCCCGCTTCGATTGTGGCTCGAACAGGCTGACAACGAAGCAATTCAAATCGTCGCGTGGTTGAACAAACCGCATTTGCAGATGGCAAGATCAAATCGACACTCAAGGGCACAACTTCGTTTTGGCACTGGTTGCTCAGCAAAAAAGCAACTTGCTTGGCCCTCGTTTCATCCAACGGATGCGGATACCAAAAGCAATCCAGGCCATTATCAATCAAGACAACAGGGACTTTAATTGCAATGGGATCCAGGCATAAATCGACGCCGGCTGGTCCAACATTAGGCACGATTCGTTTCATCGTGAACCTCCTTCCTCGTTGAACCCAACTCTTCGAAAAGAAAATAGATAAGCCGTTGTTTCCTTCATGGGAAACCCTTCTGGCAGCAAGCAATTTTGCCGCCCACACAAAAGCCGCTCGACACGCTTCGAAAACCGGCTACTACCCCCGGGCCGATGCGGCATCACTCCCCGACCAATGTCGGATCAACACTTTGCGCAGCAACGACGCATCGAACGGCATTTGCATTCCGTAGAACTCCTCAAGATGTAGTAGTATGGCGTTGTCGTGAACTCGAAAGAACGCCGAGTCACCAAGTTGCAAAGTTTTGAAGCCATCGCAACCGCCAGACATTTATCACTTGATTGTCATACATCAATTGCGTGGCTCAAGATCCGCATTCACAGAATTCCAGTCACGCAAGCGATACCAATCTCAGAAAAAGAAACCACCACACAAATTCAATGGAATCCTGCAAACAACGAAGGCTCTCCTGCAACGCCCCCAACTCCAATCGTTCTCTCCTCTGTGTTCCTCCGTGTTCTCTGTGGTTCAAATCAGATCATCACGAACCGCAGAGAGTTGGCAGCCGCCATCAACGACGAAGGTTCTGGATTGACTATTCAATTTCCGATCGGCAATGTTTCCGTTGCATGTGTTTCCTTGGTGTTAACAACTCTTTCAATTTGCCCAATGATGTACTTTGAAAGTTTTCGATGCCAAGAAAAAAACGACATTGGGTGATCAACTATCACCCAGCAATCTCTGTCACGCAGCCCCTCCTGGTTTTCTCTCCCGAGATACAATGTTACATCGCAAACAGCACGTCCATTTGCAATCTCGAATCCAATCGCGTCGTCTCGATTTCGCTTGCTTTCAAATACCGTACGTTGGACAGTATAGGATTCGGCCAACCCCAAAAGGGCATTCTCAATTCGCTGTACATAACAATTGTTACATTCGATTAGAACATGTCCCATGTAATGCACCTTTTAAAAATTGCCGCGGAAAACACCCTCACCCACACGCTCCAAGGCACAAGGACATCGGCTGTCTTTAATTTTGTCAAGTGGCGAGAGTATTCTCGCGCCAGAGAGAGTTGTTTTTGATCATTGCGTTAAGAGTTACGAGTAATTTTCTCATGACTGCGACGAGTGCGACTTTCTTTGGTTTACCTTTGGCAACAAGTCTTTTGTAAAACTGCTGCATAGTCGGATTGTATCTGGTGGAGACCATCGCGGCCATGTAAAGGACTTTCCGAATCATGGCTCTGCCGGCGAAGGTACTTCGCTTCCCCGCCTTATTTCCGCTGTCGTTGGCGATAGGGGCGACACCAACCAGTTTTGCAACTTGCCCACGATTGAGCCTGCCCAGTTCAGGCAGTTCAGACAGCATTATTCCGACGGTGGCCAATCCCACTCCAGGGCAAGATTGCAAGATTTGAGTTTTGTTCCTTAGCGTTTCACACTCGTCGAGGATTTGTTTGATATGTTGATCAACTTCTTTGATCTGCTACTTGTAAAACATAACTGCTGAATCGATCATGGCGTTCGTTTCTTCATCACGAGTTTGTTTTTTACGATTGCTTTCGGCCGATACTTGAGAAAGTATCTGGTCTCGGCGGCGTACCAAAGATTTGAGTTTTCGCTCGCTTTCTGACTGCTTTTCCTTGAGCGTGGGTTTAACGACTTCCCCAAACCGAGCAATAATACAAGCGTCCAATTTGTCATTCTTTTCGATCAACCCGCATCCTCGGGCGAAGTTTCGGATCTGCAGTGGGTTGCTGACCGCGCAAGCGATGCCTTCGGCATGCAAGGCTTCCACCAACGAAGTTTCGTAGCCTCCAGTGGCTTCCATAACAACAAGCACGTTCTTCTTGGAGCCGCCGACTTTCTTGACCCAGCTTGTAATTTCACTGAATTCGTTTGCTACAATGGAGTGGCTCCCGGAAGACGAGTCGTAGACGTCGAGTTTGCGACTTGCGACATCCACTCCGATCACATTTTCGTATTCGTACATCGTATTCATTATCGTTTTTCCCTGGATAGTAAGTTCGAGCTCAACAAGTGGCTCATTCGGCTGTTCGGGTTAATCACGAAAAAGGACCGGCGATCTTGATGTCCCACGACATTAAAATGTCTACCCATTACGATCTGCCGAGTCCGCGCGGCCAAGGTTAACCTTGGCCGCCTTTACATTTTAACGACAGCAAACGCCAATACGAAACAACCTCGTAGAAGACACTACCCAATCTTTGCACACTGGAACCCCGATCATCAACAAAGGCTCTTCAAGCAATGGCTATCCTCATTCTGCGGTTATTTGTCAGCCATTGTCAATTGGCGGTACTTTGACGTAGGTGATTTCACAGACTGCGATTTTCTTACAAATGGAAATAATCAAGGAATCAAAATGAATCGCTTCGACATCGACATTCCAGAAATTGGTATTTGCCATCGGTGTCGGGCTCCAGCCAAAGTTGGCGGGCTTAGTGGACTAGCGTTGCAAACAAATTGGCCTTCAGAAGGTCAGATTCGAAGAATGCTAATTTCATGTTGCAAACATGTACTGACGATCAGCGACGATAAGATGTGCCACGAAGTAAAACTACTTTTGTTGAATTACCATCGCAGCAACCCACAGGTGAACCAAATGACCAACGCTTCAATACGAAAAAGCCGTTGTCTGAAGACACCCTCTAAAAGAAATGGGGACATTTTTTTTGGGGGGGGCAAATTGGGACACCTAATTTTCGCATGTGGCCACTTGAAAGGTAAGTAGGTTTTTTTGGTCAATCAAACCAGCTGAAAAAACCGAAGAGAATCAACCTCAGTCAACGACGAAGGTTTTTCAAACAACGGTGGCCCATACTGGCTAGAGGCCCCGTCGCGCCATCCGAGTTGAGGCATTGGACGATTCACAACTGCACATTTCGGTAAAGCTGTGCTATAAGATTCTGGGACTTGTAAAGCAAACGAGTAAGAGTGACAAATCTTAGTCAAAGAGAAATTCGCAAACAGCTGGACCAATTCTGCTGGTGGTTTTACTTCCTCTTTCGGGTTCGAGAGGATTACATCTGATGTCTACACCCGTGATGTCTACATTCTTGTGAGGGATGATGTAGGAATTATTTTCTCATGGGACATGCGATCGGGATTTGATTGTCATGTTTTTCAATACAAGCTAATTCCTGTCCGTGCTGGAGAATTTGGAAATGATGTCTATTCTCTCTCACTTGATGAACTGGCTGGTATTGAATTTGCGAAACTTGAATTGCGCGAAGCGTTAGAATACGCGAAAGCCTGGTCGCGAAAGAACTTGCGTCCTGATGCACAAAGTAAACATATTTTCAATGGCAAGCGGCGCAGGCGGCTGAATGTTTTCTTTGGAGGTTTACATTAGAGCAATCACCCAGCCGGGCAATTGTCCTGAACCCTCTTGACGCTGGGTTGTCGATTATCTTCTGTGAGACTCGAGGTTCTTTTGGCGGGCATTCTTTGCTCGACGGATATTGCGTTTGATTTGTTTATTTTCGAAATGGTCGCAACCAGGAGCGAAAACGGGGACACCCTCAGCCCGCTCTCCTCAAATTCACCCAACCAAGTCCGCCACTGAGCCAAACCAAAAAATGCTTCGCACCCGCTCCAAAACCTTGAAGTGTCAACATGCTATTGAATTTGCGTTTACTTCCAATCGATCCTTCTCCTCTGTGTTCCTCCGCGTCCTCTGTGGTTCAATTCAATTGACTAATGCTAAGAATACCGACAACGGGGACAACAATCCTTGCGCGTTGCCACTTGAAAGGTAGTGGGGTTTTGGTCAATCAAACCAGCGGAATCCTCGAAGAGAATCATCCACTCAAATTAAAAAGGAACCTCAATCAACGTCGAAGACCCTTCAGGCATTGGCTGTCCCCGTTCTGGTTCCGCCATTTTCAATCAATGGAGTCATTCATAGATTAGGTGCCCCACGTTCTTTCTTATTCATTTCGTCCTTGTCGCTTAAGACGCAAAAACGGTATTCCAGATATTGCTCCACCACACGAACGCTACTACTCCTAATGCAAAAACAACGGACAAACTTACAAGCACCAAGAATCGACCAACTCCAACCAGGTGTTTTTCATTAAACCAAAAAAGAGCCAGTGAAGCGGAGAACGATACTAGAGTACACACCCCAGAAAACTTAACCCAACTCACGTAGTTCGCGTGCATTGGACTGGCCAACATCAAGCCGAACTTAACAGCAAAGATTGAAACCAACGTCGCAATAATTGAAATACATGCCGTAAATACACAGGCCCAAGTCAAATATAAGTATGTTTTCATCACGAATCATTCGTCTTCTGAAATTGAAAAGTGAATTTTTGGGTCGTTGTCTGCATGGCAAAATGGGGACACGCAATCTTTGAATGTTGTCAGTAGAAAGTTAAGTGAGTTTTGACGATGAAACCAGCTGAAACTTTGAATGAAACAACCAATCAAAAAATTCGGTGGCAAATCAAGCTCTGGAAACTTGACATGCGACACAGTCGCTCCGTGGTTCAAATTAGATTACCACAGCCAAGAGCATCCAGTAACGATGAAGGCCCTTCATTCAATGTCTATCCCCGTTCTCCGGCCCCACAAATCAAGTCTTCACTGAAAGCGGGGCGGCGAGTAGACAGGATTAACATGATTTTCAAGATAAAATCAGCAACAAATCCTGTCCATCTTGTAAATCCTGTCAACAACTTTCGGAGCACTTCTCTCCTGGCTCTGTAGAAGCCCAATTTTGGGAACATCGGCTGTCCATAGTTTTGTCGAAAAAAGAAACGGGGAGCAATTCCCAATCACTTAGCTCCCATACTTGCTCGCTTGGGCATCGCAACCAAAGGCTGGTGCGAATTGTTCAGTCGATTTGGCCGGCTCTTCAAGCAAGTGACGGGAACTTCAAGTTCCGTTTCACAAGAAGCCGCACGCCGAAGCCAAAGTTGGCTACAAGTCCCAGCACTTCTTACTTTGGCTGACAAGCCAAATCTCACAACTCGTCAATCGATAAAACAAAATTGCCCCGGTGTACGCGCCGATGTTGCTACACTCACAAGCTGGTCAATCAAACCAGCTGAAACCTAGAAAAGTATTTTAAAAGGAGCCTCAGTCAACGACGACGGCTCTTCAAACAATGGGTGGCCCGTTCTTCCCGCCCCGTTCTAGTTCCCCGCCCCCCCGTTTTCGGCTTCCCTAAACACCGATGAGCGCAATGAGCAAACGCCGGTAAGAAAAGAACATGATGGTGGACGTTACGACCATGAAAGCGACCGAGTAAACCGTAAAGTATTTCCGTAGCACTTCCCAAAACAGCAATGGCGTCAAAAAGACAACAGCGGCGAAAACAAAGGCCGTCGCAAAATGTTTCGCTGTTCCCAAACCGACCAAATCAGGTGAAACCGAATAGGACGCTAAAAAACACATCAACGATGGTAGAGAAATCGCAAAAAACGTTAAGATCACCGCCCATGGGTTCCCAAACAATGATTCCCTTACATTGGAGGCGGGTGTTTTAGGAGATACATATGGATTCGGCACAACACAAAACCTTAATAAATTTTCGCCAGACCGTCGGGCAAAACGGGGCCCTCCAATCTTTGCACGTTTCCACCAAACGTAAGTGAGTCTCGGTCAATCAAACCAGCAAAAACCTCGAAGAGAATCGACCAACCAAATTACCAAGGAGCCTCAATCATCGACGAAGGTCCTTGAATCAATGGCTGCCCCGTCCTCTGGCCTCACTAACCAAGTCTTCACTGAAAGCGGGGCAGCGAGCAGACAGGATTAACATGATTTTCAAGATAAGAACAGCAACAGATCCTGTCGATCTTGTGAATCCTGTCAAACATTTTTCGTAGCACTTCCCCAGCCATCTAGCTCCCATACTTACTCGCTTGGGCATTTAAACCAAAGGTTGGTGAGAATTGATCAGTCGATTTGGCCGGCTCTTCAAACGAGTAACAGGAACTTCGAGTCCGTTTCACAGGAAGCCGAAGCTAGCTGCAAGCTTCCGGCACTTCTTACTTCGACTGACAAGCCAACTCTCAAAACTCGTCAATCGATAAACAAAGCCGTCTCAGCGTACGCGCCGACGTTGATAACTCACAAGCTGGTCAATCAAACCACCGGAAACCTAAGAAGAGAATCGACCACTCAATTTAGAAGGAGCCCCAATCAACGACGAAGGCTCCTCAAACATTGGGTGGTGTCTTATGTAGCAAGGCATCGGAGCTTTCTTTTTTAGCTGCAGAACTTGAACAGCTTTCTTTGCTACAACATAAAAAAGTCCTGATGAAAACCAATCTCACCAGGACACGGACTTGGTAGATCGTCATGGGTCGGCACTCGCAATGAGATGCCGTGGGCCATCAAGATCGCCAGTCCTTTTCGTTCCTAACCCGAACAGCCGGATGAGCCGCTGAATACTTCAATGAGCTCGAACTTACCATCCAGGGAAAAACGATGAACAACGACAGTTACCAAAACTATGTAGGAGTCGATGTCGCCAGCAAAAAACTGGACATCTTTGACTCCAAAACCAGAACGCATTCTATCATTCTTAATACACCGGAGGAAATCGAAACATTCGTTCAACAAATCAAACTCTCAAAGGTCAAAACCTTGGTGGCGATGGAAGCCACTGGCGGCTACGAGAGTCTGCTTGCCGGTGCCCTTCAAGCTAACAAGATCGCTTGTTCGGTAAGCAATCCACTGCAGGTGCGAAACTTTGCCAAAGGCTGTGGAATGATCGAGAAAAACGACAAGATTGACGCTCGCATGATCGCTCGGTTCGGACAAGTCGTCCAGCCAAAAACCAAGGAAAAACCGTCCGAAAGCGAAAGGAAACTCAAAGCACTCGTCCATCGACGTGACCAGATTCTTTCCCAGCTTTACGCTGAAAACAACCGCAAGCAGCAAACCTTCGATCTTGAAACAAAAGCGATGATCGAGCAAGCGATCAAGTTTTACAAAGATCAAATCAAGGAAGTCGATAAACGAATCAGCCAAGTTCTTGCTGCTTGCAAAACTCTAACCCAGAAAGCCAAAATCTTGGACTCTTGTCCTGGGGTAGGGGCAGCAACGATTGGAATGCTATTATCGGAACTACCCGAGTTAGGACGAATCAATCGGGGCCAAATCGCCAAGCTCGTTGGTGTCGCGCCGATCGCCAAAGACAGCGGTCAAAAAATTGGCAAACGAGCTACATATGCTGGTCGCTCGATGGTCCGCAAAGTCCTTTACATGGCCGCACTCGTTGCCACAAGGTTCAACCCAACACTTCAGCATTTTTATCAAAGGCTACTGGCTAAAGGAAAGCCTAAAAAAGTCGCACTCGTCGCTGTCATGCGCAAGTTACTCGTTACGCTAAATACGATGATAAAGAACAACGAATGCTGGCGCAATCCTCGCGAGACAGAGCTCGCTAAAGTTAATTCATAAGACAGCCGATGGCCCCGTTCTGGTTTTGACTTCTTGTTAGCGTTCATATCAGCGGTACCACCCGAGGTGTTTTCTGACCGTTCCAAGTTGATTTAACATCGATCAATCACCTTGGAAACCAACAAGATCTCCCGGTTCTCGCGTTTGGAGTTTTCAAGCATGCTCATGTTCTGCGACTCCGCCGTGTCGCTACAGCACTCGCCATAAAACGCACTGCAGCGTATTGCCTTCCTCATGACACCACAAAGTCGGCACACGAAAAGGAGGATTTCGGAGCTCAATACCATGGCCTGCCTGTTCCTCGCACCGAGGCTACACCCAAGTCGTCACCGACTTCAGCGTACGGATTGAGGCCGAAGTGAACGGCTAACTCTTCTTCGTAGGACTCTTGCATTCCCAACTCCAAACCGGTTTAACCCGGCGCTTTCGCTGTCCCCGTTCTCTCGGCTTAACCAGCTGAATCCTCGAAGAGAATCAACCACTCAAATTAAAAAGGAGCCTCCATCACCGACGAAGAGTCTTCAAAAAATGGCTGTCCCCATTCTCTCCTCACATTGGTTTTAACCGTGTCAAATTAGTTTTCGGCTCCAGACCCCTTTTCCTCAGCGGCTCCAGACCCCTTTTCCTCAGACGTTTGCTGTCTTTCCCTGGCAGATTATCGTTCTCAAGTTCTTGCACAGTGAATTCGACATACCCCGATGAACTGGGAGGAACACGTTTTTTCAACGAACGAATTAGTTCCTCAGGGGCGTGAGGCGGAATTAGTGAGTGAACCCAAATACACAGGACAATCAACAACGATGATGCTGAGATTAAGCCGAAAAAGAACCTTAACGAAAGCTGTAACCTTGGACTAGAGTTCTTTTGCCTTTTTATTGTCATTGATCTTCTCGTCCTTTCCTCCCCACGCTCCATTCCAATTTCACGCTGTCAACTTCACTCATGTCCCATCTCAACAACCTATTCCATTGTTTTATTTCAAGGTTTAAGAAGTCCTTTCCAATAACATCATCACCAACTCGACCGCCAAGCGTTGACCGAATACTGGATAAGTCCCCGAGAATGATTGCATGATTGCACTCACCTTTGGGCTGCGCCAATTCAACAATCACCATATTGGAGGTATCGGTACCAGGAACAAAGACATCTGGAACACGCGGGCCAATCATCCCCATCCAATCGTCTCCCCAATAGTCGTCTTCCGCGTGGGGAATTCTCCTCCAAGCACCTTCATTGTACTCCTCATGATTCCATTTTTCCAGGAGTTCAACTAGGCAATCACCGGGCCCGTCTTCACATACGTAAAATATAACAAAATGAAGCCTCGCATCTACTTCGTAGAATTTTGCAGGTATTTTTATTCCTTGTATGTCCTTTTCAGCATTGAAAAACCTGTGAGGTCCAGTCTTTTGGATTTGTGGGAAGTCACTGTCATCCATCACACCATTACCAGTATACTTGTCGCGCAATTCCTTTTGCATTAGACCGATTGCAATACTTGAAAAAGGTCGCCCTTGGACTTCCTTGTCCAATACCGCCAAAAGATCAGATCCATCAATGCCAGACACCTTATTCCCGCAAACTTTGCAATCTGTCCCAAGCGGGTCAACTCCCGTCAAACTAAAATACCCTCTATACAAACTTGCACCATCAACCATTTCCATTGGGTCTTGTGAAGTAAACTCGCTTGTTTCCGGATCGTAGTATCTTGCCCGATTATACACCAGCAAGCAGTTTCAAAGGGCGAAGTTTTTTACTCGGCTTTTGCCGCATGAAATGCTTGTTGGAGTTTCAGAGAAGGGCCGCAAAAAAAATTCCAAGGAACACCTTTTGGGAAATTTTCACGCAAGGCTGGATAGGCCACTTTGGAGAAAGATAAAAGTGAGGTCTGGCTTATCACCGGCCCTCACTTGTTCGTGTAGGCCCTAAGCAGCTTCGTCACATGACGAATCAGGATTAGGTTTCTCGTCAGGTTTGGCAGGATGAGTTTTTCGGTGAACTTCCTGCAAATGCTTGATACTGACATGGGTGTAAATTTGAGTCGTATTCAAGCGAGCGTGACCAAGGAATTGTTGCAGCGAACGCAGGTCTGCTCCATTTTCCATCATTAACGTTGCTGCGGTGTGACGCAGAAGATGGCAGGCCCCGCGATAGCTGATACCAATTTTTTTCATGTAACGTTTCACCAGATTGGAAACATAGTTTGGTCCAAGCTGCCGACCATTTTTTGAAACAAACAGGCTTTGATCGGAAGAATCAGTCACGAGATTAGGGCGAATGTCGCACGTCCATTTATTCACCCACGTCAACGCACGGGTGCCAATGGGAACCACTCGGTCCTTACCTCCTTTGCCTTGACGAACCGTCAGCACTTCTCGATCTACATTAACATCGTAAACGGCCAGTGCCACCAGCTCACCACAGCGGATGCCACTGCTATAAAATGTCTCCATAATTGCTCGGTCCCGAATACCAATGGGTGTTTCCACGTCAGGAACGTTCAGTAGGGATTCTACTTCATTAGCCGTTAAAACCGATGTTGGCAGACGGTTTTCACTTTTGGGAAGTTCTATATCGACAGCTGGATCATGTGCGATAAAAGTTTGTGCTTTCATCCAGTCAAACCAGCGACGAATCGGCATGAGATAATGAGCTTGAGTGCCGAACTTTAGAGGCAAGCCCGTTTTGGGATTGCGATAGTGAAACAAGCTTCTGCGGTATGCCGCTAAATGCTGTGTTGTTACCTCCGCCATGCAATTGAGATTTCGCTCACTACACCAACTGACAAATCGATCAATCGTGTACTTCCAACTGACCACCGTCCGCTCACTGCAATTACGCATCCGCATGGTTTGCAAAAATTGGTGAGCGAGGATTTTGGGTTCAGGGACATTCATGTCTAATTCCTTAAAATGGTGTCTGCCTGTCGTCGGTGCATACCGGTGCCGCAGACGGAACAGGGGGTAAAAAGAAAGCCCCGTAAATCGAGGCCTACAGAACGTGTTTTTTTGCAGGGGCTTGTTCGCAAACGCCTCAAGTGTGCGGTTTGCTCGGTCTTGAGTCAGAAGCTCTTATGTTGCACTGGGTTACCGCATTTTGGCGTAACGTGCGAATGGGATGCGGTAGCCGTACGGGTGGTGTGCGGTTCACTCTATTTGCTGTGCGGTTCGAGTTGGATTTCTGCCCATTTTAGTTTTGCTGAATCCATCAGGCCGAGCAGAAAGGTCTCACCCTTGCGGCCCTGACCATCGTAAAGAAGCTCGTATTGCTTGCTATTTCCGTGTCCGGTCCGGTGAGGCAATACATACTCAAGCTCAATCAATCGTTTGAGATGCTTTCGCAGCAGGCTGTCACCCCAGCCAAATGATTCACGCAGCTCCCGCTGTGTGAACCGAATCTGGTCTCGCTGTAGTGATTGCTCTTTGGATTGCTCGCATGCAAAATTGTCGATGAGTCCCAGCAGCTGTCTGGTTTGGGGGAGCAGGTCATCAAGTGATGACCCCATCACCTCGCTGAGAAGCCGATTAGCCAGCTCTACGTCAGCAATGCTGGACTCGACCGCAAACTCGTCCGCTCCAAGATCGATTTTTTTGCGTTGGTGCTGGTGGAGCAATGTGATGGAAGCAATCAGCGTTAGGTACTTGGCATTGTCACGACGCATTCGCGTTTGATCGTGCCGAAAGGTCAGTTGATCGGCCCATGGCATGACTACCAGTAGCGGTTCTATTAGTCGCTGTGCGTTTTTATGCAGCGTTTTGATTTTTTTTCGATGACTATCGTGTCCTGAAACCAAATAGCTGGTTCGCTGCTGATTGTGAATAGCCGCTGTTTGGTCTGACGATTCATTAACTCGCAGCGTGAGGCAGCGGTTTTGAAGTTCCGGATCGGGGTGCTGCGATGTGGTTGTCAGGAACATCATCACCGGTCCTTCCACACTGTAGGATTCTGTTCGTTGCCGTCCCGTTCCGCTATTTTTTCCTGTTGCGGCAATGGTTAATTTCCCATCGCTTTGCAGCAGTTTCAGAGCATAGGATGCCTGAGCTACACCCTCTTCTTCGGCAATCGCCAGAATCTTGTGCTTCATCGCTTGCGAACCCATGTAATAAAGCGACTGTCCTGTCATGGCAGAGTAGCGAATCTGCTCTTCGTCTGGCATAAAGGACAATACGGCATCCATCAGAGTGGTTTTGCCAGCGGCACTGCCACTTTGAACCAAGAGAGCCAATGGGCTGTTGAGTCTGCGAGAAATACAGGCCAAATAGCTGACGAGTTTGTTGGTTTCTTCGCCCACCAAACCGCAAGTATCGAAGTCATCCAATATCCGATCGATCAATTTCGGGTCTTTGAGAAACTTGATCGCGGCCTGTTTCTCGATTTCACTAATTTCAACGGGCTTGTTGTCCTCCGTCGCTTGCTCAATTTGATCGAGCAATAGCTGCTCTAGGTTCAGCAGCAGCTTGCCAACATCGCTCTTGATAACGGCATCATCAACATACAGCTCAGTGGCAGCAGCCTTGATAAATGAATTTCGTGGTCTTGCTTTGTAAAGGTCTAGCGTATCCAGATAAACCAGCTCATCGCGGGACACCAGAATATTGACTTTGAGTTGCTGAGAACTGTGGTTTTTCTCAAGACCACGTACTCGGTAATGGCGATCATCACAGTGGAAAATGATTTGCTGATCTTCCACGATGAAATCGTTATTGTCAGAAAGTGATTGGTCAGCTGGTTGTGATTGTTCATTCATGATTCACCTTTACGAGAGCGGCGTGAGTCGGCGCGAGTCGGCGCGTACCGGTAACGCAGTTCATTGGTCCGGTTCCGAAACAGAAGGCCTGTTCAGCTTGCTACGTTTTCGAGGGGAGGAGATTCGATGTAATATCAAGGGCTTATTTACCATGACGCCGCAATACTCGGTCGCTGTCAAGTCGCAGGAAGAAATTTTTCCAAAACTTGGTGCTACCTACAGTGAGTATTAGAATCGTAGCAGCTCATTTTTCGATTCCGTGCGTCTGACGCCTCACTCAAAAGAACAGATGCAATAGCTCACGCCAATTCTTCTCTTGGCACTTCGCCGTCGCTTTAGCTTCTGGGCAATCAGCCGCCGTGTAGCCGCTTCACTGGCGGCTGAATATTGCCGGTGCTGGCCTTTACTGCCAATCCGGCCATAATAAATATCAATGACCCACTCACCGAATAAATCTTTCCCCGCTTCAATCACGTAGGAGCGAGAAGTATTTCTGGCCGGGGCACGAGCTTCAAGAGCGATGCAAATTTCCTGCATGAACTTACTTCTCGTCGTTTACATTTGGCGAGTAAAGCAAACGCTCGTTTTCTTTACCTGAAAAACCATGCCACCAACAATGTGTTTTCCCTACTTCCAGCAGTAAAGAAACTCGGTAAAGAAATCAAGGTAAAGTTTCGTGACCATTTCACGAGTTTCTTTACTTTTGGGTGAAGCTGTGTTAACCCAATGTCATGCAAATCGGTTACGCCAGAGTTTCACGTCAGGTTCAAAACCTCGCACTTCAACAAGATGCGTTGAACGCGGCAGGCTGTGAAAAAATCATCGCCGATACGGCAAGCGGTAAAAAGACTGACCGCAAGGGACTGGAAAACCTAACAGAAATACTCAGGCCGGGAGATACGCTCGTCGTCTGGCGGCTCGATCGGCTGGGTCGCTCACTCAAGCACCTTATCGAATTGGTTGCGGAGCTTGAGCAAGCAGGTATTGGCTTTAAAAGCCTCACCGAATCCATCGACACCACCTCACCCGGCGGCAAACTGGTGTTTCACATTTTTGCCGCCCTCGCAGAGTTTGAAAGAAACCTGATTGTCGAACGTACCAAAGCGGGACTGGATGCAGCCAGAGCAAGGGGCCGCGTTGGTGGGCGACGAAAAAAACTAACCGCCCAGCAGCGAAAACGCATGGTCACACTCTACCATGCCAAGACGCATACGGTCGATGAAATTTGCAGCATGCACAAAATCTCAAAACCGACTTTCTATACTGCCTTACGTGAAGAAAAAAAACTTCCTGCATAGCCAAAACATGTTTATGTGATGGTCGGCAGCAGAGCTGCCGTGTGATCTGTGCGGGAAGGAAGCTGTTTATTCTGGCACGTTTCCATGAGCGTCCTGATGTCAATCTAAGTGTCCTTAAAACTATCTTGAGGATTTATCGAGTCCAGAAAGACGAGCTGTTGTTGACAGATTTAACCCACTGATGGCCGCTCGATTGGGAACAACATTCTTCTTGTTTCCCAAATCTTTGCGTGGCCTCAAAGGCCAACAACCCCAAACTGGTACTTGCCAGCAAGGTTGTTGCAAGCTCTTTATTTGCTCGACTGGCACCCGGAGAGAGGTACATTGCGATTCCGGCAATATCTCCCCATTCTGCTAACCTGAAGACGGTTCGCCTCCACTTTGGTGCATCGTGGTGCGTTGCCGCTACCACCCCAATGATCGGAGCAGTTGCCATGCTTAAAGTAGACCATTTTTCCATTGACAAACCCCATGATTCTTCCCGGCTTTAATAATACATTGGTTTTGCCAAAACATTTATGACAATTTCATTAAAAAACGGGACTCTCAGCTTTAAGGAATCCCGTTTCATGTGTGATTCACATTGTTTCTCAATGTGATGGATCAAAATAATCACCTAGCTGCCAATGCTCTTGTATTTCAGTGTTGTTTCATCTTGGGTTTTTTTGCAGTTGCTGCATGTGTGCGACAATGATGGAACAGTACCTTCTTTGTAATGACGGCGAGCAATAGAGCCGATTTTGAAAGCTATCGTCACGCCGCACTTGCACATAGTTTTTAGCTTTTTGTCGCCATGGTCAGGATGTTCGGCTACCTCCCACGCCTCAAGCGCGTTAACGCCAATGGATGCAACATCTTGAATATCTTTGAGGATAGTGTCCCACTTGTCTTCAACTGTCATTTTGAATTTCCTGTTATTTGAAGCGTCTTATTTCCAGTCAACATTGGATGTTATTTTACGGCTAGGAGGCATACTGAGAAGTTGCAATTTAGATTTACCAGCTAATTTCCTGAATGGTAGGTATGCTTTTGCCGGGCATTTTTCGGAGCCGCAAAATAATTTCCCAAATGAGCCAGTCGTTTGCCGCACAAAAGACGGTTGCGCAACGTCTGGTCACCTGTTATCGGAAAACCATGAAAATGGTTCCGCTAAACAGTCTGGTTTTGCATCCACAGGCCGAGTTGGTGCCGAAAATGTCGCCTGCACAAGCAGCAGAGTTTGAATCTGATATTGCAGCTCGCGGCATTCGCGTACCGATTGAGATCATTGATGGTAACGTTGTTATTGACGGGCGAAGCCGTTATCTGGCCGCCCAAAAATTGGGACTCTACCAAGTGCCGGTGGTCGATGCACCCACCAGTGGCGAGCCGCCCGTTTTATATATGTTGCGGTCAGCATCCAAACGTAGGCATTTAACCGAAGACCAACTGGCCTGCTTAGCCCTCGAAGAAATGAAAATTCTAACAGCCATTTCACGCCAAAAGCGAGCCGCCAAAGCGGGACGAGGCAACCAGCAGATCGCCGACCTGTCCGACTCGGCGGCCACATCGTCCGCCAAGTGCAGGGACCGCTCAGGCGATGCCCGCACCATTGTGGCCAACCGTTATGGCATTTCGCAGCGTCGCATTAGAGCAGCCAAACGCTTGCAGGAAATCTCACCAGCTCTTTTTGAACAGGCCAAGTCAGGTGCAACACGCTTGGCAGAAGCCAAACGCGAAGCCCAGCGACAAGTCCGGCGTAAAGAACTACGCGAGCAAGCTCGCCAAGCATCGCAAATCACTAACAGCAACCAATGGGAAATACGTCTCGGTGATTGCCTTGATGAGTTACGCAAAATTGAACCCGGTTCAGTGCGGCTAATCTTTGCTGACCCGCCTTATAATATTGGCATTGATTACGGCGATGGTGCGGCAGCGGACTCGTTGCCACGCGATCAATACCTCGCTTGGTGCCAAAAGTGGATTCAGGCATGTGTTCGACTGCTCGCCAACAACGGCAGCCTGTGGGTGATGATTAACGATGAGCATGCCGATAGTTTAGGGGTGATGCTTCGTGAAACCGGCATGCCACGCCGAGCATGGATCAAATGGTACGAAACCTTTGGCGTAAATTGCCAGCGGAATTTTAACCGCTGCTCTCGCCACATCTTCTATCACGTCAAAGATTCGCAGAATTTCGTGTTCAACCCGGAGGCGATCACCCGCTCAAAACGGCAGCAAAACCAAAAAGCAATTACGAGTGACAAACTATGGGATAACGTGTGGTGTATCCCGCGACTGGTTGAAAACAGCCGCGAGCGAATCCCAGATGTGCCAACACAGCTCCCGCTTGATCTCGTGCGGCCTATTGTTTCTTGTGCCAGCAATCCCGGAGATTTGGTACTCGATCCGTTTTGTGGTAGTGGCACTACTGGCGTTGCAGCCATCGAATCAAAGCGGCGGTTTATCGGCATTGAGAAAAACCCGAAATTCCACACACTTGCCACAAACAGGCTCCGTGTGATCCGATAATTCTATTCTGATAACCGTTCCGAATATTCGTGCCATTCTTCAATTCTCTGAATCGAAAGGCAGCGAGGCCTGACCGGATGCCGATTGGCGGCGGTAGCCCTTCACAAATGCAAGCCTATCCCCATTAAACATGAACTGGACGTTGACAAAAAAAACACCATCAGAAGGACTGCGATAAAGAAACTCCTTTCCAAGCAGCTCACGCAAACCTCGCTGATAGGTTCGCTCGGTCATGTCCGGGAAGCGTTCCGATACCATGTAGTAATTAAGCATGACCTTGTCTTCACCATGTTTTTCTTGCAATTGACGATAAACGATTTCAAACAAGGCGAGTCCTGACTTGCTAAGTCCTACTGCTTGTTTGAGGCCACCCAAAAAGAGTTTCACAAATCGGGTATCGTCTACCTCCTCAAATTCGTAAAATCCGGCCCCTCCAACGTTCAGTATTTCGCCAGAGCCAGGGTTGACGACAAAGCCTTTTTGCTCGTCTCCGTAATGCACTTTTTTACGCTTGCTAATCGAATTTGGGTCAGGTACAGATGGGTTCGTTCTGTAAATGGGAACTCCCTTTTTTTCTCCGATAATCTTCGCACTGTTTTGTCTTTCCTGCGACATAATCCACCTCCTGTTTTGTCACTTGTCCGACATGACACTGACTGTTTTACGACAAAATGTAAAGCATTTTTTGTCGCTTCTCCGACACATTCTGTCGCATGGCCGACACAAATTGTCGGTCACTTCCCTAGGTTTCTGCGGGTTACAAGGGTGTTCCTTTCTTAGTACTTAAAAAGGGACTGGGAATCGTTCGAGGACTTATCCACGTCTTCGTGTCGCGTGCGACCCAACACGCCGACGCGAAACGAATGGGGTGGGTAAGTCGATTCCGGCTACTGCTTAATTAAAAGAACCCAAGCTTCGCTTGTGGATAAAATTGCATGGACTAACGTCCATAAACATTTGATTAAAACCTACCCTCGCTTCGCTCTCCCCATGCTTCGCATGGCCAAGAGAAAATGCGTTTCGCCTATCGGCTCAACAAAATGATTGTTTTGAGGTCCGCTCGCGCGGACCAAGTGGCTCGGCAAAGGGTGGCTGCGGTGTGTAGTAATGCAGTGCCCCAAATTCGAATTCTTAGCATGCTGAGAGAGCCAAGTCGGTTAGTTGGGAGGGAGACCCACATGTTTTTTTGTAAAGGTGCTGCAAGGGTATTTTCTGGCGTTTTTTAAGCAGCCTCCAAATTCACCAACAAAGGCAGGGATGAAATCTGCATCTCTGTCACCATCAATCGGTTGCCAGCTCTGGGTGAGCAACCGATTGATGGCTCCGACGAAGGCAGATTTTCCAAACTCCCAATTACAGCGGTGGCAAGGTTGCCGGACAGAGAATAAACGCCGTCACATGAACGGTCCTACTGTCGAAGCGGTAGACAATGCAATGCCCACCCGCCAGCACGCGATAGTAAGGGCTGCTCTCTAACCGTAAGCGCGCATCAGAACGGTTGTTGACGGCTGATTTATGTTGAGGGATTTGAAGAATTCTGAAACAGGAGACTGAAGATGCCAGATCAATCGAGATCGAGAAAAGTAGAAGAGTGGTGCCAGCGGCTGTTGCGATATTCCAAGTCCAGCCAGACGGTGGTGGAGTTTTGTCGCTCCGAAGGCGTTTCCCAGCCCTCGTTTTATCTTTGGCGGAAAAAGCTAAAGGCTCTGGAGTCCGCCACGGACGCATCGGCGGAGTTTGTCAAACCGGTTAGCCCCATGAGGTTTGAACCGGTTTCATTGGCACCGCCCCGCGCACATCAGCCGGGCTTGAAGGTGCGACTTCCCGGTGGCATCGAACTGGAACTTGGGGACGACCCGAATGTGATCCAGGCGGTGGTCGAGCAACTGATCGAATCGGCGTTGCAAGTAAGCGGGGCGCAGACATGTTGAACCTGGCCAGCGGAATCAAGATCTATGTGTACGTGTCTGTCGCAGACATGCGAAAAGGCATCAACGGCCTGTCCGGTATTGTTCGGGACGAGTTTCAATCGGATCCGACTGATGGAAGTTTGTTTGTCTTTATCAATCGTCGCCGTGACCGAATGAAGTTGTTGTATTTCGAGGCGGGTGGATTTTGGATGTATTATCGGGTGCTCGAAGCGGGTACTTTTGAAACGCTGGCCACGAAAACCGATTCGTGCAAACTGAGCATGAATGCCACGCAGCTTTCGTTGTTGCTCTCGGGCGTTTCGCTGAAGGCTTATCAGCGCCGTCGCAAACGATACCCGGATGCAGTGGCCTGATGGTTACGGCTTGAGTCAGTTTGTATTGGCGTGCCACTGGGGAGCAAACATTCACACGCAGCGACGCGAAAAGAATGTTTGCTTTTTTTTTGTAAAGTCACCGAAGTGGTCTGGCTAGCCGCCCAGGAATTCTTATGCTTGATTGCATGGTTGATCCGACAACACTTTCGAGAGAGCAATTGATTGCGAGGCTACAATCGCAAGAGACTCAGCTGCTGAAGAAAAACGACATCATCGGTCAGCTTGAGCAGAAGTCGGCCGGGTGGGAAGCGGCCTACCACAAACTGTGGCGAGAGAGATTTCTGGCTCGTAGTGAACGATACATTGCCGCCCCCGATCAACTTCGTCTGGACTTTGGCGATACCGATGACGCGGCCGACGCGGCAGCAGGACTGGGCGATGCTCTGGAAGAAGCCGATCGGATTCCGGCTCACCAGCGTCGCAAGCCGAAAAAGAAACGTGACGAGAGCCTTCCCGCCAAGCTGCCTCGTTACGAAGTCACCGCTGAACTTCCCGAAGCAGAAAAGACCTGCCCGGATCACGGCGAGAAAACGCTGCTTCCCGAGTCGATGTGGGATCGCACTGAAACTCTGGAATTCGAACGCCCTCAGCTAAAAGTCCGCGTGACCGTTTACCCGAAGTACGCTTGTCAGAACAACCCGCAGTGCGGCATCGCCTCTCCCGAGCGTCCGACCGGAATCGTCGAAGGCAACAAGTACGACTCCAGCATCGCGGCCGAGATCATCACCGGCAAATGGGGCTATCACCTGCCGATCTACCGCCTGGAAGATTACTTCGCTGGCAGCGGCTGGACTCCGGGCCGCAGCACAATGCTGAACATTCAATCGCAAACTCATTTTGTAATCGAACCGTTGTTGGCCTACTTCAAAACAGTAGTACAGTCCGATTCCATCATCGGTTGCGACGACACAAGCGTGACACTGCTTTATCCGAAAACACTTCCTGAATTCGATCTTGCCGATTCCAAACAACGCCGCATCCACGAAGTCTTCACCGCGGCGCTCAACGAAAACAAACCGAGCATCCGCGCCAAGATGTGGGCTTATCGGGGCACGAATATCAAACTGAACGTGTTCGACTTTACGGTCAGCCGCCATCGCGACGGCCCAGAACTGTTCTTCGCTAATTATAAGGGAACATTGTTGGGTGATTGTTGGCACGGGTTCAAGTCGATTGCCACCGGTTCCGATGGTCAAATCGTCCGCGCGGCTTGCAATGCTCATGCGCGCCGCAAGATTCATGAGTCGACCGCGTATCCGGCCGATCGCCGTCAATGGTTGGCATGGTACCAGCAGCTTTACGATATCGAAGATCGCGGCAAGCCGATGTCGGATGATGAGCGTTTGTCGCTGCGCCAAGCCGAAGCCCAACCGATTTGGGATACGATTGGCCAGTGGCTTGATCAAGTCAAAGACCGCACGACCAATGTGATCTTGCCCAAGAGCGATTACGGCAAGGCGATTCAGTACGTCCGCAATCACTTCGCTGAGTTGAATCTGTACCTGTCCAATGCCTCGTTGCCGACCGACAACAACGAGACCGAGCAGTTGATGAAGCAGGTCGCCATTGGCAGAAAAAATTGGATGTTCGCCGGAAGCCTTGCCGCCGGTGAGCGGAGCGCCGGATTCATGACCTTGGTCAGCAGCGCATTACGCAACGATCTTGATGTGTGGGTTTACACAAAAGACGTCCTCGACCAACTCCTCAGCGGCGTCACCGACTACGAGCCGTTGCTGCCCTGGAACTGGGCTACCGACCACCCCGAAGCGATTCGCCAATATCGGGTCCGCGAACGTCGCGAACGCACCGATCGAAAGAAAGTCAAACGCAACCAACGCCGCAAGAAAAATTCCCGCTAAAAAGCAACTGGCGATCGACCGCAGACAACCGCAAAAACATACGGCCCTGTTGCGCGCTTACCTCTAACCTACGGGAATTGTGCTCAGGATATTTCATCAAATCCAAAATCGCACACACGCAACGATGGTAGGATTTTGCGTCACAGATTTTGTCTAATTCTTTAAACACCGCAGGGTGCGAAAAAATAGTCCTCATTACTGCTTTTTTCGCTCCTCGTGTCCAGTCATCAATCTGGTGATGGTATCTCCCCGATTAACCCACTGATTCCCAGAATCCAAGACTTCCGCCACATCCGCAAGGTATTTGGCTTCGATATTCAGCAGGTGCCGGTACTCCTCAAAGGAAATTGGCACGGCAGCAGGGTTTTCTGTTGGGCCAATAGAAAAGCCACCCTCACCAATGGTTTCCAACAGTTTCTCTAGCTGCCTATTGATGCAGTTTGCCGGTATTGGTCGCACGCTTCCTCCTTTGCCGTAGCATCCATGCCACAAACAAGCGAGTCAGGCAAGCAGATAACACTCACAGGTTGAAAATGATTTTACGCGGCGAGTATCACTACATCATATTTCTGAATTTCTTTGTCACGAGTGATAAGCGTTAGCTTTTCTACGCGAGCCTGAGCAATCAGCATTCGGTCAAACGGATCGCCATGATGATGTGGCAACTGCGTTACCTCCTCGATATGCTCTAGTGAAATGGGAAGAAGGTCACACCGGGCACGCTGAACTAGCTGCCCATTGTTTTCTGGTGTATCGAGCCGATCCACTCCACGTTTAATATTCATCTCCCATAGTGATGCGTGGCTCACAAGTAGCGAATTGTGGCCAGAGCCGATAGCCAGACGAGCCTGTGGCTTTATCGCCTGTGGCGAATCGGCCCACCACAGTAGCACATGCGTATCCAGCAGTAACCCGCTCACGCATTCTCACTAGGGAATATTTCAGACGCTTCAAACAAACCTTCAATCTCTTTGTCCGCCTCCTCCATCGTACCGCAATAGGTCACCTTGCCTTTCCAAAAGCCGCCTATGCGTGGGCGGGTGTCCTTTTCAAAAGGAATCAATTTAACGAGCGGTTCGTTATGTCGGGCAATGACAATTTCATCACCAGCCAAAACTCGCTGGATGAGTTTCGACAGGTTGGTTTTTGCATCGTTGATATTAGAAATATGCATGGCGACCTTCACGTTTCTGTTGTCTTTTGAGATTGCCACGCTTTGAGAAAAAAGTCAACCAAAATGGTTGAGGCATGGTCATCTATGGTTGATTTTCATTCAATGAACGCTTTGGATATTCCCTGAATGACACGCTGCTGGCGGCACTTGTTTCAAAAATTCATTTACAGCACGAGCAATCTGGCCTATGGCTGGCAACATGCGATGGGGCATGATAACCTCAAAAACATACGCCTATTTTAAGGGCAGCGTGTTCGCCAAATGTCCCTTCCGACTCATGTCGGGAGGGCGGTGAAATACAATACCCACGCGGAAATACACTGCGGGCTAGTTTTTGGCTTTATCATCCTCCCGGCACCATTCGGTGCCGAGTTCCCCGTCGATCATTTACAAAAGGGGAGAACCATGAACAGCATCGATTTGGACAAAGAATTTCTACAAAGCCTAGGCGACCGTATTCGCATCGCTCGCGAGTATCGCAAATTCTCGCAAGACGAACTGGCACAACAGTTGAGTCCTTCATGCAGAGTCCAAGACATCGCCAAAATGGAGATCGGTTTCTCAAGTATCTCAGTTGCCGATCTAAATCGAATCGCCATCATCTTGAATACGCCGCTGTATCATTTTATTGACGACGGTGCTTTGTTTTGGTTTGACGATCGGCGGTTTGCAGCAGCATACAGCATCCTTCCAGAAGATGCCCGGAGCAAAGTGCGAGAAGTCGTATTTGCACTCGCTGGCGACACACCAATTCTTCATTCGTAGCGGACACAAGCTACGTTTTGCACCAGAATGTAACGCCCAAAAACCATAGGCGACTTTCCCAAGGAAGATTTCCCCGGGAAAGTCAGGCCGCCAAATATGATAGCTGAAATCTACAGACCTTTCCTTGAAGACCCTTCAAAGAGAAAAACCGCAAATCCGCTTTCGCGTGTTTGTGTATTACCGCAAACGGGTAACCGATCAATCACGCAATTGCGGAAACGCTAAAAACCGCAAACGCGGAAACGAAAAAGCTTCTACTAATTGGCCACAAAAAATCACGGCCAACGTGAAGCGATGGGCTTGTCCGCAGCTTCAACCGTAGCGGATTCCAGCAAACACACATTCCCGCAAATGCGGGTTTGTGCAAATAAGTATTTGACCATTGCCGCAAAGACTGATACTCGGAGTTTCGCTTACGCGTAATCGCTGGATTGCACGTTCCCGCAAACACGAACCACGGCTTGTCATGCGAATCAGTTTTTTGAATCAAAAAGGTGGCGTTGGAAAAACTACACTGGCGGTCAATGTGGCCGATGCACTGGCCCGTCATCACAACAAACGTGTCTTACTGATTGATGCTGACCCGCAAAGTAGTGCAATCACATGGGCCGCAATCCGCAACCAAAAACACAGCAAACTATTGTTTCCCGTTGTTTCTTTAACGACCGATGCCATCCAAAAAGAAATCAAGCTTCTCGGCAATGATTTTGATTGTGTCGTTATCGATGGACCGCCACGGATCAACAAAGTTGTGGCCGCCACCATCATGGCCAGTGATATGGTTGTCGTGCCCATTCAGCCATCAGCCTACGACATTTGGGCCACAGAAGAAATCAACGACATGATCGAGCTTGCCAAAGAATCAAAACCAAATCTCAAGTCAATGTTTGTCATCAATATGAAAGTTAAAAACTCAGTCTTGGGGCGGGATGTTCACGACGCACTCAAGAAATATCCACGCCCAATAGCCAAGACAGAAATCACCAACACGATGTCGTTTAAACGCTCTGTTGGTGCAGGGAAATCGGTATTGCAATCCGCACCCAAATCAAGTGCCACCCAAGAAATCAACGCACTGGTCAAAGAAATCAAGAGAATTTGCAATGGGTAACGACGAATCATTCCCCGCTAAACCGCCACATGATTATTCGCCGCGAGTTACCGAGGCCTACGATGGATTGCTCACCAAGCAGGAGCCGACCAAACGAATTTGTGTTGATCTTCCCCAGTCACTTCACACACGAGTTAAAATCGGCTGCGTCAAAGAGAACGTGAGTATTACGCAAATTCTCCGCGATTATCTGGAAAAGAAATTTCCCGAGATCGATTAGGCTTTTCAGTCGCCATTCTCAAAAAACGATTCTCGATAGCCTTACAGAGCCGCGTGCGATTTTTTGGTAGCGATCTGCCCAAAAAGGAAACGTCATACCTCAGCGGTCAACTCTCGGCCACTGGCGACCGTTATTTCGATGCTGCGTACCACGCCGTTTTTTCAAATCACGTTCGGTAGACTCATTGAGTGGTGTTGTTTCATTTTGGAACGTCATCATCCGTTAACACGTTTGTGCTATAGATGAGTTATGAGAGTTTTTCACCAAAAGAGTGCCGAGCGAGGAAAAGAATACTACGCGGCCAGTGACTATTACGAAAATGGTCCCGAGCAACTGAAAGGCCAGTGGGTGGGTACGGGTGCAGAACTGCTCGGTCTGCACGGCGAAATTGAAAAATCCCATTTTGATCGCATTGTGGATAACCTTCATCCATTTGAGAACAAGAAACTCACCCCGCGAAACCATGCCAATCGCCGTGTTCTAACTGACATTACGTTTTCGGCTCCCAAGTCCGTTTCGATTCTGTTTGGCGTTACGGGGGATTATGCGATTGCGGGTGCCGTCCAAGAAGCTGCCAGCGAAACATTTGACGATCTTGAGCTGGATGCCCAAACCCGTGTTAACCATCGGCGAGGCGAACTCACTTATCGTCCGACCAAAAACATTGTTGGCGGTCTCTGGCTACACCTAACCGGGAGGCCGGAACTTGACGAAAAGATTGGAACTCACCCTGACATGCAGCTTCATGTGCATGGTGCGGTTCTCAATGCAACCTACGACTGGACAAAAAATCGCTGGACAGCGGTTGATCTGTCCAAGGCAGTGCGTGACTCAGGCTATTACGAAGCATTATTCATGAATCGTCTGGCAACCAAAATCAAGCAGCTCGGTTACGCGGTACAGCGGAGTGAGTACAATTTTGAGATTGCCGGAATCGCAAGGGAAACCATTGAGAAATTTTCCCGGCGTAGTCAGAAGATTAACCGGCTAGTTGCCGATGGCACGGCTGAGAAAATCGCAGCTCGCGAAAAAATCTCAATGCCAGAGGCCAAAGACAGGCTTGGGGCCATGTCTCGCAAAGAAAAAACAAGCCAGTATTCAATCGAGGAGTTGCCTGAAATTTGGCGGCAGCGGCTCAGTGAACAAGAGTCCCAGCAAATTGAAAAAATACTTGGAGGTGAAGTGAAGCCAGCCAAGAAGCAGGTAACCGCTGAGCAAGCGATTGAGTATTCCAAGAACCACCATTTTGAACGTGCCTCAGTCATTCGCCAGCGGCAGTTAATAAAAGATGCACTACAGTATGGAACTGGCGAAGTCACCAGCGATGAAATAATCAAAGCTGCCGAAAAGCAAGCATGGATTGGTGACGGTGAAGGGGCGGACAGGCTTATTTCAACGCCAGAGATTCTCAAAGAAGAACAGCAGCTCATGGCGTTTGCCCGAAACGGACGAGGCAGCGTTCGGCCACTTGCCTTGGACCACGTTATTGAGCGTGACTGGTTGAGTGATGAACAAAAGCATGCTGTTACAGGTTTGCTGGATTCAAGGGACCGTGTGCAAATTCTCGCTGGCCGTGCCGGAGTTGGCAAAACCACACTCATGGCAGAAGCCATCTCGGCCATTGAGAAAAACGGAAATCAGGTTACGGTGCTGGCACCCACTGCCGAAGCCGCTCACGACGTTCTGGCCAAAGAAGGGTTTGATGCAGAAACGCTGGCCGCATTTCTGGTCAACAAGCGTGTGCAGCAGCAAGCTGCTGGCGGCGTGATCTGGGTGGATGAAGCGGGGCTGGCTGGTATGCAAGACATCACCAAGCTGGCCCGTATTGCGGATCAGCTGGATGCACGAATCATTCTTAGCGGTGATGGCCGCCAGCACAAAGCGGTTTCACGGGGAAAACCGCTGGCCCTGCTAGAATCAGAAGCGGGAATCAAACCGCAAATTGTTTCCATAATCAGGCGGCAAGAACGAGCTGATTACCGTGAAGCGGTGGAGCTTCTTAGCCGGGGTGAGGTGGCAGCCGGGTTTGAGCAACTCGATTCACTGGGGTTTGTGCACCAGATCGCCGATGATCAGCGGTATCACCAGCTGGCAAAAGATTATGCCAATTCCATCGAATGCGGCAAATCAACACTGGTAATCGCACCCACCCATGCCGAACGAGCCATCGTCAATGAGGCCATTCGTGATGAACTGAAAAAGCGGGGGCACATTCACCATGACCAGCGAAATATCGGCATGCTTAAATCCAAACGGCTCACCGAAGCCGAAAGAACCGATACGCACTGTTTTCAAGTGGATGATGTGATTGAGTTTGTGACTCGTGGCAAGGGCGGATTCAAAACCGGTGAGCGGCTAAGGGTCGTGGAGGTTGAAGGGAAGCGAGTGATTGCCCGCAGCGGTAAGGGGTTTGTGGAAGTGCCGCTCGATTCGCCGCGATCGTTTGACGTGTATCGTTGGCAGGAGGCGGAGTTTGCGGCAGGGGATCAGATTCGGATTACCAAGCGAGATAAAGCCAATAAGCTTTATAACGGCACCATCGTTTCACTGGATGGATTTGATGGACAAGGAAGACTGGTTTTAAGCAACGGAAAAACCATTTCACCCGAGTGGGGGCATATTGATTACGCGGCAACCATCACCTCTCATGCCAGCCAAGGAAAAACCTATGACCGGGTTCTGGTGGCACAGAGCAGTGTATCGTTTCCCGCGTCCAGTCCTGAGCAGATTTACGTGACAGCCAGCCGAGGCCGTCAGCAGATTGATGTTTACACGGACGATGCGGAGGGACTTCGCCAAGCCATTGAGAGAAAGCGGCCCGAAATGTCTGCAACCGCCTTAAAAGCCAAGTCAGAATCCAGCCGCTCACTGGTCAGACGAACCGTTGAATTGCGGCTGCGAGCAAAACAGGCCATTAAGAAACAGTTGCAATCAGTGCAAGGCTGGCTACAACACCAGCCCAACCAACAGGCCAGAGAAATATGAACCCTAATGAATCAACGAGTATTCTCGAACGCTTCAGCAATAGCGAGCCAGATGAAACCCTTTATCAATCCGAGGGCGACTATAAGGCTTTTGGGATTTCACGACACGCGATTTCACTTAATTGCATTACTCGCGATGGAAACCAGACTGGTATCTCATGGTCCCTTTATAGCGATGCTCGTTACGACCCGGCACAAGGCATCGTCGTTGAGTTTTCGCACAAGGTTGTGAAGATTCAAGGCGGTCAACTACTCTCGCTTTACCAGTACATCTTGGGCAACCGGGTTACCTTCGTTGCCGAAGCTGACCGGGCGACCAAAAAACTGAACTCACAAGATCAAGAGCCCGTTGTTGCCAGCCTGAAAGTTGAGGATCGTGGAAACCAAATCTGAACTAGGGCAATTTGAACTGGCGAATTAATGCACCCAATAAACTTTCACTGGCAGTGGATGTTTCTCGCGATTGCTGGCTGGATTAACCGAAACCAGCAAGAGGCAATTGAGTATCTGCAGCTGGAAAATCGAATCCTGCGGGAGGTCGTCGGGAAACAGCGATGGGCTTTCACATTCAGACGCCAATTCACTCAAAAGTGACTCGCGATGACTGACTTCTTGCTTCTTGCGTACCATTGTCGTGGCTCCTTCGGATTCAAGTAGAATCCAATGAAACCAGTTACAAATCTTCTTACAGGCTCGAAAGTTCGAGGTCACTACGAGCGATCTATCGTCAGCAATCAACTCATTGTCCCCGTTTTCTTCCCGACATTCACTTATCTTCTCGCCTTCCAATATTGATAGAGACAACTGGAAGCTCAATAGTCTCATCAATGTTGTCGTCATCGCAAACAGCGCGTACTCGGACCTTCGCTTGAATGTAAAAAGTATCACTACCATCTCGTAAAAACCAATCAACCTCTGGTAAGGCCAAAAGCACCCCCTTTTTCGTAGAAATTCCAACTGTATCGCAATGTAATCCTAAAGAGATTGTGCTGTTATATGGAAGGTTAAGCTCTCCCCAACCAAATGTAGGTCCTGACCTTGGTCCATTCGTCGGCTTAATTTCATTTCCTAAGGCATCTTTCAATTCGAATACAACATCTTCCGGTTCAATAGAAACGACTACAGGTGCCAAACGATCAAAATCATTTCGGATCTCTAATTGCAATTTGACAACTTGTACCTGATTGATTTTTTCTATTGAGCTTTGATTGAGACGAAATCTAAGCCCATCAATCGCTTCAGTCCATTCCTCACTATCAGTGTCCACCAAACTCTCCTGAAACCCCACCGATTGCGACGGAAAGAATGCGATCAAATTCAACATGAAAATTAAAACTGCTGATTTTCCAAATCTCATAATTCACCCCTTTTGTTAATACCCAGAACTCGGATCATTTATCTCTGCACTTACTGATGCTCCACCTTTTGACATCGTCATCTGTCCCGTTTCGGTTACCGTTGCAACATGATTCACAGTGGTAAAGCGTTTCGCCCCCCCACGCCCAACTCGGAACTCCCACGGAATCGCCCAAGTAAATGTTCCTGCCGTAAAATTGAAGTCCGAAATTTCTCCCGAAAAAATTCTGTCTGGTCGGCTTGTATCGTTATCGTCGTTTACAGGGTTCCATTTACCAAGTGGATGCTGATCGCCATTGAGTACGGAAAAAATTCCTGTCCCAACCCCTTCAGCAACTTGCTCACGAACTTCGATTCCCCCAAAAGAGACTGTCGTGGGTAGTATTTTAGGTTGCCCAAGAAACCCAGCACTAGGAAGTCCGTTCGTATGTCTAACTCGCTTATTCACTCGCCTTATTCTAACACCACTAGGTTCAATTACAGTAAAATTAATTGTGGCCTCGCAGCCGCAATCATCAGCTACTGTAATCCGAACGGTCCCTTCACGCTCTCCAGCAAACCATCGAATGGTTTCATCTTTATCTGTTGGGTGTGTGAATCGATGATTGACCGCATCTCCCCATGATCTCCAGGAAACCACCTCACAACCAAGCGTTCCTTCTGCCGTTATTACGATGTATTCCCCGACTCCAACGGTTGTTCTTTCGCGATTTTCTGGCCAAGTCGCCTCCGTTTCGGAACTCAGTGAAAGTAAGCCGAATGGGTCAATACCTCTTATCAAAAAGTATCCCCTGTAGACGCTTGCACCATCGACGTATTCCATTGGATCTTGGCTGACGAACTCGCTTGTTTCTGGGTCGTAGTATCTTGCCCGATAGTACATCAATCCTGATTCTTCGTCGTGTCGCCGAGACGTGTAGCCATAAGGGTTATTGTAACTACTGGTAGTGCGAACAGTGGTTCCATTTGCCGCTAGAATCGTCCGTTTCCCAAAGACATCGTAGCTGTAAAGTTCGACGATTAAGCCATCACTGGCTTTCGCGAGGCTAGAGATACTCCATTGTTGGTTTCGCAGGACAGTTAGTCGCTCGGAGTTGTTGTCATGCGCAATCATTAGCAATGAATCGATACCTTGGCCGTAGATGTATTCTTGTTCTGGAGATGTTGCAGCATTTCCAGAGTCGTATTCTGCAATACAGTTCGGGCCAGCGTAGATATAAACCTTGTGCTCGGCGACTGAACCTAAACGTGTGATCTTTTTCCAAAGCCTTTTGTTGTCAGCATCGTAACCGTAGTCGTTGGTGCCTTCGACACCGGCGGTCGCTCCGGACGGGACGACGGTTTGATCAAGACGACCATTGCCATGCTGCCAACTTTAAAGTCATCCCGGTATGGGAAGTCGTTAAACTGCCATTGGCATCAAAAACCTGAGAAGTACCCGCGAGATCATCTAGTTGATGAACTTCATTAAAGGTTCGCAGTTGGTTCGCACCGTTTAGCTTCCGATTGGTGATGTTTCCGATATCACTTCGAACCAAGTCATAGTCTTTACTTTGCCCCAATTGCTCGAAACGAACGAAACGATCTTCATCGTCGTAGCCATCTTGGTCGCTGGCCCCTGAATCTTCGGTAGAGAAGCTCCAACTCGACATTATCCCGGTCCAAGTCTCCCCCAGTTTGTTGCTGTTGGCGTCGTAGGTGTAGCTTGCCGTGCCAAGATTGGTGTTGGCGATCGAGGTGACTCGGTTGGCATTATCGTAAACGCGAGTTTCATCCACATAAGCCCGGTCAACACTGGTCATTCGCCCTAACGCATCATAGGCACGGTTTTCGATTTCCGTTCCGTTCCAATCAACCGTGTCCAACTCACCCCGATTGGTAAACGCATAGTCAACTTCACGACCTGAGGGATAGGCGATCTTGTTCAAACGGCCTCGGCTATCGTAGTCAAAATCCACAATATAGTTTTGACTCGTGTAGTTTGTAGTATCGGTATCCAGTTGCCCACGATCGGTGTAAGTGTAAGCGTGAGTCACACTGTCGTCACTGCTGGAAGCCGTGCGGCGAAGAAACGCATCGTAGGTGAAATCGTCCGTGCCCGTGAGTGTTGAGCTTGAGTTGTAGTATTCAACTTTATTCAAGACTCCTGAAAACTCATAACTCAATTCTCGCTTGGCACCTGAGTGGAGAGTCACCCGCTCCATGCGCCCCGCCGAATCGTAGTCGTAGTTGGTTTCTTGAGGAGTACCACCGTTGATGGCGTTCATGGTCAGTTCCGTACGACGACCCATCACATCGTAATCATACGAAGTTGTTCTACTTTCAGCGTCTGTGGCGGATGCCAGTTGACCGGTTCGGTAATAGCTGGCGCTGGATTGCTCACTCATGCGATCGGTTGTAGTACTCGAACGCCCTAACGCATCGTATTGGAAGCTGGTTGACTTGCTCTTGCCATCGGTTCGTGAGGTGAGCTGTCCCGTTGTTGCACTGTATACAGCCGTTGTGGTTGCCGCAGGCGTTGTCATCGAAGTCTGACGTCCCAGCGTGTCGTAAACGTAAGTCGTGTCATTGGAGAGTACGTTCGTGACGGTCAGTGGCTGACCACCAGGATTGAACTCGGATTCAGTCAGATTGCTGTCCTGGTCTAAAGAACCAATGCCCCAACCATATCCATCGCTGAGGCGGCTGACGACATTGCCATCGGAATCGATTTGTTTCATCTGTTCGGTGTCACCAACCCCGCTCAGGTTGTAAACCAAGTCATATTGAGTGCAGCTCCAGTCCAGTAGTTGATTGGGAGTGGTTGCCGCTGGGCCTGACAATAGTGCCGACATGACAGTTCGCCCGGAAGCATCTGTAATGGCGCATTGCATTGTCTTTTCGTCAGGGCTAATAACAAGCGTTGCACTGCCGTTGTGAGTCGACAGCGATAGGTCTGCCCCGCCATTGGCGACACTTTCTCCCAGCTTGGTAATGGCTGTGGCAATCGAGACCGCAACATTCTGAGAAGTCGATATTCGCAATACGTCAACGCCAGTTGTGGTTTCTAAACCGACCCCGTCGCCGACAGACGAATCATAAACGTACTGAGTCGTCACGCCCCAGGAAGCAGGTTTGCCAAGTCCCGCCAATTGCGGAAGGTTGCGGTTGATGTTTTCGTTGAGAGCCTGAGTCCACAACGTTCGGAATTGGACCTGACCGTTGTCCAAGTAGCGAGTCGTAGATTCACTGTTGGTTTTCGCGTCCGTAGGATTCAAGAGTGATGAATGAGTGTCGTAGTCAGCGACTTGAGCAGTGTGAATCACGCGTCCAGACGGATCACTGTTTCGAATCTGACCATGGCCCAAGGGGTCCTCCGTTCCGATCGTTTGACCACAACAGGTCGCATCGTAGTGGGTGGTTGTAGTGCGATTGGAATCTGGAAGCCCATTGGTTCCGGGGGCAATCAACGACACGCGACGTCCGCTTCGGTCGTAAGTGAACTCGGTCTTCATTGAAAGCGAAGACGCGTTGGCACCGTGGACCTGACTGATCAGATACTGGCCCGACGCATCGAACTGCCGGGTGTTTTCGACACCTGCCGGATTGGTTGACTTGGTCGCATTGCTCCAAACATCGTATTCACTTGTGCTGATCAGATTGGAGAAGTTGACCGAATCAGGTTTCTGAGACAGGGAGCGTCCCAGCGTGTCGTAAGCAGTCAACTGAGTTGTGTTCAGCGCATTGATCAGGCTGACAATGTTTCCGCTGAGATCACGAATCGCATCGGTAATTAGAATCGATGGATTGGCTGCGGTACTTGATGGCCGGCTTGCGTTCAAAACGGCTGCATTGTCCGCATAGGTCGTGCTGGTACTGGCAACCTGTACAGTGCGAACCGTGGTTCCATCGGCTGCATAGCCAAAATAGGTTTTGCGGGTATAGGTAGGAGTGAAGGTTCCTGAACTGACGGTACCAAAGAGACTTTCTTCGCTGAACCGCATGTTGGACTTGTATTCGGTGCGGGTGGCCTGAGCTTGCTCGGTTCCACCGCGATGTCCGGTAAAGCGAAGCGTTTCTGTAACACGTCCTTTATAGTCGTAAGCGAATTCCGTGGTCTTTCCATCGGTAATGGTTTTATTGGGTCGGGATTCACCGGGGGAATAGAAGTAAGTCGTTGTGCTGACCTGATCACTGAGGCGTTCAAAAATCGTTGCTGGAGTTCCGTTAATATCGACGTTGGTAAGATCGGTATCATAAGCCAGCGATTGGCTGCGGCTCGCGACTCTTCCGGTCGAATCAAGAGTCGTCGAGCTAACGATATTGCTGCGGTCTTTTCGGTAAGTTGTCAGGCCATTGGAGGTGTAAGCGATTTCTTCGGTGGTTGCATCAGGATAGGTGGTTTTCACCAAACGGTTACGGGAATCATAGGAGTAGCTTGTCGTCTCGGTTCCACTCGACCTTACAATCGTCATCGAAACCAGACGTTCGCCTTCCCAGAGGTATTGAGTTTCAGGTCGAGAGGATTGACTGGGAGCCAGAGGCTTGAGTACTTTTTCCAATTGCTTGTTGGTTTTGTAGACATAGTCAGTTCGCACATTGGCAGCGGGGACCGTGATGGTACCGGCAACGTAGGCGTTGGTTGCTTCCCATTCCAGTTGACCATTGCTGTTGTAACCACGAATGTCTTGAACAGCAGTTGTATTGGTATCGGCGATTTCGGAACCTGGCCCAGAGACGTCGACTAGGCCACGAACAATTCGAATGACTTGGCCATCGGTATTGTATTCAGTGAGTGTGACGCCCCCTTCTCGGTCACGATAATACGTTACCTGGTTGTCGCCGTTGTACTGCCATAATTCATAGGAAGTGTCGGCGTAGTCAATTCTCGTCGTGTTTCCATTGGAATCATAACTTGGGGTGACTGCCGAACGGATCGAACCATCATCGACCGTGGCAGGCTGGCCAAGTAGAACCTGTGCAGCGGTAGGCGGGTTGTTGCCTGTAGCATCCGTATACTCAGGGTAGCTTGACTCGTATTGAATGTTGGTGAAGTTGTCATAGCCCTGACCCGTTCCAACGGTGTAAGAACTACAAGCAGTTACTGATACTCCATCGACCCATTCGATCAGATCATCGTTTTCCTTAATCCGGTAATTGCCCGGATTATTCAGGTCACGAAATACCGTCAAGTAACGAATGCCGGCCCCATCTGCAGCACCGACCAGAACGTTGGAAAATTGGTTGACCAGTTCGTTTTCCCAGGTCCGGTAGTCTTGTGAGACGTAGAGCGTTTGCTCCATCGGAACCGCTCCGAACTGCTCGTCCATCATGATTGTGGCTGCCTGCCACTGCGTGTCCGTGCCATAGGTGTAGGTGGCAATGGTTTCTTCCGCCAGCGTGCCGATCTTTCGAAATACCTGATACAAATAACCGTTACCGTTGTAGGTAAAGCGCAGAGACCGGTCGACGGTTCCCGAGTATCCCTGAGCTACCATGTCGATATCCGAAACCACCCAACGTCCAGCCTGTTGGGCGGAGTTGTACGTGTAGGTTGCGGTATTGCCCTGCCAGTCGGTTTGGACATCTACCATCAGAATCTTCTTGGGAGCGCCCGTCAGCGCAGGATCCCCCGCGTTGTACTTGTAGGTCAGCGTTTGGACTTTTCCGGTGGGGCTGGTGATCTCGGTCAACCGCGACCTCGGCGCCACTGCAGTTCCCGGGTCGACATCCACAAGTTCGGATTTCCACGTCCAGCCAGATCGACTTTTCACGATGGCATAAACCGTTTGCGTAGCAATCGTGTCTGGATCGGTCACGGTGTTGCCCGAGCCGTCTTCCAGTGCGATCGATTCGAAATACACCGCGGTATCTGTCGCAACACCGTTGACATCGACTTGGAACACGTAAGTCGACGAAGTCGCATCGAACTCAGCATAGTGAGCACGCCCTGAGATTGGATCAAACAGAACAGCGACCTTGGTACCATTCACTAGATGAAACTCAATTCGATGATCAATGCCCAGATAGGTTCCGGGAGAAAGATTACCAATCGATTGTTGATTGCTGGGAATGAACCCCAGATTGACTGCAATCAAGTTATCTGCACCTGCGGAACCAGGGGCAGAGCTGCCACCACAACTACTGCAGCCACTTCCTGCCTGCCCAGCCACTGAATAGAGGGTGCTCCAGTTCGGGCCAGCCAACAGCGAATTCGGTGGACAAACCGGTGAATACATGACCGGCTGCTCTCCCCCGGGCATGCCATCATCACCACAACTGCCATCACCACAAGGATTTGGAGGATCCTGATCAGTAATAACCGGATCGGGATTAGAACTGTTCCAGCTCCAGACACCTTCATAATGCACCGAATGGACAGCATCGAGATAAATATACGAATGACTATATCCAGTCACTGAACGCGAGCCTGAGAACGATTTTGGAACTCCTACAACGATTGTGTCTACGGTAGTCGTGCCATTGATCGTTTTCATGATATTAACGGAGCCAGTCTTGAAACTATGGTCGTATCTGACTTGGCAAGTCCATTCAACATTACCGCCCACGATGGAACTCGACTCGGAGATCAGAACAAAGTCATCGAATCGCCCTGGGTACGATGCCGAATCGCTGAAAGTGATCGTCGGAGCCGTTACCAACTGGGCCGAAGCGGTCGCTGGAAAAACCAAACCTGCCAACAACAAAACTGCGGTCAAGCATTGAAGCCGTGAAAATTTAAAGCGAGCGTTTTTAGATTGTGTCGTCATCGCAATGTTCCTATGTGTATTCGCCAATCGGCCAATGAATCGTTTTAACGCCTGTGCGGCGAAATGTGTCTCTGATGCAGTGAGGGTTCGTCCTCGCTGACGCGTCGGGTTTCCATGTGTGATGGGCCCCTTGCTTGTGTGCCGGGTTACCGGTTGCGAGGCAGTCCTGATTACGCGTGAGTTACCCGTCGTGGGCAACCTGTGGCTAGAGTCGGTGCTGGCTAAAGAATCATTCGAAAAGAGTCTATTGCCGAGCAGGCAAAGAAACTCGAAATGTAAATTTCGCGTGGTCGGAATTCACAGGGGATGCTGCCAAAACGTTGACCAATCCTGAGCTACCACGCCCCAAAGTGAACTTGGCCGTGGCGACACCTTCTTTGTCAGCGGCAACGGTGATGGACTTCAGCTGATTCTCGAAGGTACCGACTTCTGGTGTATAAAACGCTACTGGAGCACCCGGATCCGCTTTGACTTTCAATTGCACCGATTCGCCCTGCAAAAGGCTTGTAAATCCGTCCGAAATTGGGGTCAAGCGGTTTACGTCTGGACCCGGCTGAGCCGACTGAAATACACGCCCCGGCCTGATTTTGTTCAGATAGGCAGCAGGATCCGCATCGTATCTTTCCTGCTCAAAGGGCTCTGGCAGGAAGAAAGTCGACTTGGCAACACGCGTATCTTCCTGATTTTCTTTGTCCTGTTTTTTTAGTTCGGCCATCAAACCTGCGACTTGCGAATTCTCATTGCCTTTGAGAAAGGGAGCTCGTCCTGGATTCGGGAGCACGCCCTTGGCAGGTCTTTTCGACCCGGAATTTGGCGAGTCAAACGCGAGATCTCGCTTGGGACGATTGATATCTCCAATCCTAGCGAATTCATCTTTCTTGATGTCAAGCAAACCGGCCAATTCCGCCAAAGCTTCGTCTTTTGAAAGCGGTTCTGCAACAGCCTCCACTGGTTTCTCTGCAATTGAAACGGGTTGATGACCTCCATCAAACCAACCTTGCTGGGCACCCCAGACAAGTACACCTGCGCCGATCGCCGTAGCGCCGGCAAAAAGCCAAAATTTTTGCATCTCTCTATTCTCCCTTGTTTTTTTCCGCCTCTGGAAAAGCTGCTTCTCGTTTTACCAATGCAAAAGAGCTTTGCAAACTTTTTCCCAACACAATTTCGTATTACCTCTTAATTGCCAACTGACCAGTTCGTCGTGTCAGAAAAACAAAAAAAACTTTCAGGAGATTGGTAGGAAAAGTTGTCTGGGAAAGAAATTGATTAACGGTTTATTCACAAAACCACAAATGGCTACATCACAAGAAGTTACGTGAACTAATTGAGCTCAGAAACAGAGTGGTGAATTGCGATTGCAAAAAACTGTTTGCATGTAGATTTCATAAGAGGGACGATTGTCTTCCGTAGACAGATTATTTTCCTGGCGTAGCTGGACGGTTATTGAAATTGCTTGCAGTTGAAAGAATCTGCGATCATTTGTTTGGAGAGTGATGTTTCGCGGGATGCAAAAACACGCAAAAACATGAATCGAATTCCTGAAGATGGTTCTTGCGCGAGTGGCGGCGGCTCTGGGAGGTTGAGGCTCCTGCCGAAATCACGACGAAATGAAACTTAAATCGGGGCAACGGAATCACCCAAGCTCCCCTTTGCCAGCCGCAGTGCTGACCCTGCCGGAGAGAGGACGACGTAGTGATGCGGTTGCCACCCCGGGAGAATCGGAGGGCCGCGGCGTAGAAAAGCGCATAAAAAAAGCCCGACCCAATGATGGGCCGAGCTGTAATTTTTATTAGAAGTGAACCTAAGCAGGCTTAGTTGCTTGCTGTGTACTTGCCACCACGAATGATGAAAGCATTAGGATCAACAACTGGAGTACGTGGGAAGTTACGAACGCCCGAACCTTCAACTGGCTCAACGCTTGGCTGAACTGAAGGAGTCATGGTCTCGGTTGGAGCCACACCTTGCATTGGAGTTGGCTGAGACATTGGCATTGCCTGTCCGTCGCAACCACCACAACCGCCGCAACCAGAGATGTTGCATCCGTCGTTTCCACATCCACAACCTGCATTACGTCCGCGAAGACGGTCTAGCAAGCCGAAGTTAGGAACGTTGAAGCAAACTTGGCGAGGTGCACGCTGTACACGACATCCGCACCCGCGGTTACCAAGACGACCACGCAAGTTGGCCAAAAGACCTCCACCACCGCAACCGTTGTCGCAGCCAGTGTCACAACCGCAAGCAGGAGCAGCCACTGGAGCTGCGTTGCAACCGCAATCAGCAGCTGGAGCTTCGCAGCCACATCCGCCACGGTTGCCAAATCCAGCGAACATTCCGCGAAGACGACCGCCACCAAAACCACATCCACAAGCAGATTCGCATCCGCAAGATGGAGCAGCCACTGGAGCAGGTGCTGGGTTGCAACCACAATCAGTTGCTGCACCACATCCACAACCGCGATCGCGATTGAATAGACGGAATCCGCTCATGCCGGAAAGAAGTCCGCCACCGCATCCGCCGCAAGCTGAATCGCCGCATCCGCTGTCGCAACCTGTTTCAACAGCACCGCATCCGCCGCCGCAATCACTACTCAACAGGCTACCACCGCATCCGCCGCCGCAGCCACCACCGAAGAGGCCTGAGCCTCCTCCAAATAATCCACCACCGCCACATCCACCACCGCAGTGGGAAAATGGCATGTTAATGGTCAAGTTAAACAGACTTCCGCAACACCCGCGAGCAGGTGTATCACAACACGAAGTAGCCTGTTCGCAGCCACAACCACCACCACGACCGAGCATTCGGTCGAGTAATTGTCCGTAACTGCTTGTACACATTGCAACACTAATTACTACTGTCGCAATCGCTAGTTTGAGCTTCATCGAGACTCGTCTCCTATATGTGAGTTTGCCTAATTTTGCGTGTTGCCTGTTTCAACACAGTCGATGTAAATCGGCCGCGTCACCAACCACGTTGCAAACCATCTTGCTACTCAAAAAGATTGCTCTCTTTGAAAATCAAAATTGTTTGGGCGCGACGCTTGCGCAGTAAACAAACTCTCCGATGATCACCAAACATCCTGTGACCAATCCCATAGTCACAAAGTAAATGTTCGGGCTTTTTGAACGTTTCTTGTCAGTTTCTGGTCGGGTGAAATGGAACCCGTTTGACACGTCAAGAAAGGTATCGACGGTAAAAACCAATCAATTGCAACATCCAAGTGGATTTTCGCCTGGCGCCAGCTGACGGACTTGGAACGAATGTTCGCGAAGTTCCAATCCAGTAAACTTTGCTGGCAACAGCCAATGCAATCCCCCCTTAAAGACTCTTAGGGGGCACAATTCTCAATCACAAATGGGCCGATGTTAAACTTATACGGTTTTGCGGAATATAATCGCTTGCCGTCAAGGCGAATGCGATTTAAGTTTGGAAAGCCAAATGCGATTCCCACGAATGCCGAATATCAGTTACATGCCCAAAGCCATCAAGTTTTCGACTCACTTTGCTCTCATCGCATGTTTTCTGTCTGTCTGTTTCTGCGGCTGCAATCAAAACCGATATCAACCGGCAGATTGGTCCACACGACAAGATTCACAGACCACACTTCCTAGCGGTTCAGGTACAACCCTGCCTCGGGGCACAACGTTGCCAAGCAATGGAACGACGCTTCCTGGAAATGGAACAACGCTGCCCAACGGCACAACTTTGCCATTCTCAGGCTCTACGCTGCCTCGATAACCCGCAATTTCAAGGGGATTTCGCAAGCGGCCCTAAAATTCGGGCCGATGAAAAGGCATAAAAAAAAGCAGGCACTGGCCCGCTTAATGAATGTTCAAGTGAAAACAAGCACCCACTATTCGACTGGTGGTTCCAGCACTTCTTCGACTTCCTCTTTCACCTTTTGCACAAAGTGAGGAGGTTTTCCGCTATCGTTAAGATCTTTGACTCGCTTCTCCGCTGCCTTCTTTTGATTGTAATCATAGAGGGCCACTCGCTTCATGGCGTGATTAAACACTCCCCAAAAGACTTTGTGGCGGATAACGGCCGCTTTTTTCTTTCTTGATTTTCGCTTCTTTTTCTTCTTTGGCGCTTCGCCATCTTCAGCTTCGTCAGCCTTTTTGACCTTCTTCTTTTTCGTCGCTTTTTTTGTTGTTTTTTTCGTAGCCGTCTTTTTGGTAGCTGCTTTTTTCTTGACAGCTTTTTTCGTCGTTTTCTTGGCCATTACCCAAAACCGCTTTTGCTGGTTAGATTTAGAAATTCAGTTAAGCCCACTATGATAACGAAAATCGCCGGTTTGGTCACCCGCCCAACCAGTATTGATTTTGGCAATTTCCCTTTGAGAAAGCACTCCAATCACCAGTCCTCTCCCCATTGAGCCATTCCTCGATTTGTCGGGCCACATTCCCATCCTGGACGTACGTGCCCCCATCGAATTCGGCCAGGGCCATATCCCGGGTGCGACCAGCTTCCCTCTTTTTGACGATCACCAGCGGGAGGTGGTTGGCACGGCTTATCGGAAAAACGGACGTCAAAAAGCGATTTTGATCGGTTTGGAGTTCGTGGGCCAAAAAATGCGGCCAATGGTCGAAGCGGCTCTAAAACTGACCCGCCACCAGGAAGGAGAGCGACAGGTCCGCCTCCACTGCTGGCGTGGAGGCATGCGCAGCCAATCCGTCGAGTGGCTGCTTGGCCAGGTAGACATCAAGGTCCACCGGCTCGATGGCGGCTACAAATCATTTCGCCAATACACCCAACAACTGTTTCAACGGCCATGGCAGTTCGTCGTTCTCAGCGGTCTCACCGGTGCCGGCAAGACCCGCCAGCTGAAATTTCTGGAATCTGCAGGGCAACAGATCCTGGATCTTGAGGGACTGGCAAATCACCGCGGATCGGCCTTTGGCGGGATTGGCCAAGCCAACCAACCCACGACAGAACAATTCGAAAACCTGATGGCAACCCAGCTTCGCTCGCTGGAGCCCCCCCGCAGGATCTGGGTGGAGGACGAAAGCAAGAAAGTCGGGCGATGCGTCATTCCCGACGACCTGTTCAACCAAGTCAATGGAGGACCCGCGATCTTTATGGATGTTCCTCGCCAATCGCGAAGTCAGGTCCTGCACCGTGACTATGGCGAACTCGATGCAGATGAAATGGCCGCAGCAATCACAAGAATCACCAAGAAGCTCGGTGGGCAGAATACGAATGCAGCGATTGAAGCAATTCAAGCTGGGGACAAACTTGCCTGCTGCGAGATCCTTCTTGACTACTATGATCGGCTTTACCTCAAAGCGACTTCGCGCGGTTTAAGAGAAGTCAGCCGCAATGTAGAAATTGCGGACCCGGAAAGTAACGATGCAACCGTTCGGTTGATCGAAGCCGCAGACGCGGCCTACCCGGAAAAAACTTCATCGACCGGTGCAGACACTTAGAAAACAAAACATTCGTCCGATCCTCAAATTGTAAGTTCGCGTAAACTAACATTGAATTGCAAACTGGCCTCATTCTTTTCCCTAAAACGAATCAAAGTTCTTGATTCACGCCTCAAAGACTTTCTAATAGTACACGGGCAGGGAACAGAACTTCTTACCGAGGAGAAGAGGCATGCGTATTACTCGCAAACTTCACAGAGGTTTGACGTTAGTAGAACTTCTTGTGGTCATGGCAATTATCGCCATTCTCATTGGAATCACCATTCCGGCGGTTCAAACCGTTCGCGAAGCGGCAAGACGAACCAAGTGCAAAAACAACTTACGGCAAGTTGGAGTCGCACTTACCAGCTACCATATTCGGCACGAGCACCTACCGCCTGGTTGGGATGGGTCCGGCACATGGAGTTGGTGGATTCATATTCTGGACGATCTTGAGCAAGGGACTTTATCAGACCAAATCGATCGCAACGTCCATTTCACGGATCCCCGATATGACGCGATTCGAACTCAACCGCTTCCGGTTGCGGTCTGTCCTTCTGCAGAGGGGCTACAATTAGTGGAACGAGAGGTCGCCAACGAATCCGACGAGCTCATGGTCTTTTCGGTTCCTGTCGTTCACTATATCGGACTAGCCGGGGAAGTCGAATTGGAAGTCAAGGTTAGCGGCGGTTCCTGACCGAAGGCCTCACTCGTCGCAGTTAGCGACGTACAAAGCGGGTTCTTCTGGGAAGACAGCGAAGTTGGATTTATTGAAGCGGCTGATGGGCTCAGCAATTGCATTCTCGCCGGTGAACGGGGACGCGCGTCAGCAGCCCACGTCGATCAAGATGGAGTAGACATCCCTGAGGGCGCAGCTCATCCTGTGTATTTCGGGTCCTTTCCCGAATCCGCCTTTGGTGCTTGGAGTTTGATTGGAAACACTCGCGGAAATCTGAACGGAAATTCATTCAATGACTCCGATGATTTCCATGGATATTTTGCCTTCAACAGCACCCATGGCCCCATCACCAATTTTGTGTTTGCAGACGGTTCCGTTCACAGCCTGGCCGACACAATTAACAAGACGACTTATCAGGCGTTGGGCACGATCGATGGCCGTGAAGTCATAGGCGAATTCGAATAATCGTTTTTGAGTTCGAATTAAGATGTGCATCATCATCAAAGCCACCCTCCCTCGGGCTCAGAACTACGCACATCTTTACTAGCATTTTCATGCCATCGTGAACCCTTGGATGCTTTGTTGAGTATTACCTCTGGATTGTCTTTGACGGAGGTTTGGAATGAATGTAGCGATTTCGAATGAATTGGCCGGCGCTTTCTTTAACGACGAACGTCTAAGTAGGCGGCTTAACATTATCGGGGAGATGGTATGTGACCAGCCGAGTAGAAGTCTGCCCGCGGCAGCTTCGGGTGGGCGGGCAGATCTCGAAGGTTCTTATCGTTTTTTTAATAACAAGAAGGTAACGCCGGAAGCAATTCTGGCACCTCATTATCAAAACACGTTGGAGCGAATTCGAGCCAGCGAATCGGAATTTACGATTATCGCCCAAGATACGTCCAAAGTCGATCTGACTCGTCGTGACAAACAAGTCGTCGGTGCGGGTAAACTGAGTGGGGAACACAAATCCGGTCTTTTCATCCATCCGCTTGTCGCGTTTACTGAAACCAATGTTCCGTTGGGGGTTGTCGGACAATGCAACTACATTCGCAAAAAAATCGACAAGAGTTCTAAAGCAGAAAAGGACAAGAAGCGCAGGCAGGCACCGATCGAAGAAAAAGAAAGTTTCCGCTGGCTTCAGGGAATCAACCAGGCAAGAGAATTGGCTGAGCAATGTCTGAACAAGAAATGCATTGTCGTTCAGGATAGCGAAGCGGACATCAACCAGGTTTTCGCCCAACCTCGCACGCTTTCAAACGGAAAAGAGCTGCACATTATCGTTCGAAATGGACAGGCACGGTCGACATCCGAAGGCGGCTTGTACGAAAGCGTCAAGACCGCTCCGGTGTGTTTTCAAATGGACATATCCGTTAGTGCCCGAAAAGCAAAAATCAAATGCACTTCACACAAACGTGAGCAAGATCGTCCGGCCCGACAGGCCGTCGTCGAGGTCAGGGCGAAATCTGTTACGCTGACACCCAAGGGGCATCACCCGCTTCAGTATAATATTGTTCTGGTGGATGAGATCGATCCACCGGCAGAAGAGGAGCCCATACGTTGGCTGCTAATGACCAGTTTGCCCATTGATACAAACCAGCAAATCAACCAGATCATTGCGGCATATTGCACCCGATGGCAAATCGAAATTTTCTTTCGCACCCTGAAGTCCGGTTGCAGAATCGAACGTCGCCAGTTTCGTAAAATTGAGCCGATTGAAAATGCCATCGCCCTGTACATGGTTGTCGCTTGGCGAGTAATGTATCTGTGTATGCTGGGACGGGAATGCCCAAATATCAGTTGTGAATTGATTTTCGAGCCTTGTGAATGGAAGTCAGTTTATTCCGTGCTGGGTAAAGAAATTCCCCAAGAACCCCCGACACTAAACCAAGTAATTCGTACCATCTCACGTTTGGGAGGCTTTATTGACCACGCCAAATCTGTCCCAGGGCCAGAGACACTCTGGAAAGGGATTCAGGTAGCCAGCTGCTACGCATCCGCATGGTTAGCATTTGGACCCGGGTCAACAACTTGATTTTTTTGAAGAAGCAGCAAAACATGCACCCTTCACCCTCCAAAAACATATGTTGTATTGTGAGACTTCGGGAGGGTCGGACGCCCAGCCGGTTTTTCGGGTGGCTTGCGATGAACAAACACGTGACAAACAAGCCATTGCGTTTCGATCGCATGAAACATATCGCAATCGACAGGTTTTTTTGGGTGCCATGCTCCACGCAACGCGTGGGCATGTTTATCCAACGACGATTCAGAATCGCTCCGATGACTATGGGGCTCGGACCTCGGGTTGAAACCCAAGGCTATCGGAGATTGTCGCGCTGCGACAAGGTGTCGGACCGGGTGTACCCCAGACTAAAAGTCTGGGGCTAACGGAAGCTGCCGCTCTGCGGCAAGTACGGCCTGAGGACGCAAAATGGTAACCCGACTAGGTAGTGATTAAATTCTGCAGCGACAGTTTTAGCGAAATTTTGGCGCTGGATTTTTGATTTTGAATTTTTGTTTGCCGTTTTCAGGCTTGGTATGTTTTTGTGTTTCGATTGGTTGCTTTTTGTAGCATTCAATCGCGTCCTTTCTGCTTTAAATCGCCGCTTTGACGCCCTTTAACGCCCTTTAACGCCATCCAACGCATAAAGTTAAACGTCAACGCTACGAGTAACGTTGCCGATTGCACTCGAGCCAAACCTCGAACTCGAAACTGCTGGAGCCCTCGGTTGCGGAACTCCGCGTTAGGAAACTCTGCGATCGAAGGCCGCGCTTTATAAAGTTCCTTTGCTGAGTCCGTTGCCATTCGCTGCCGAAACTTGAACACCTCGTCGGTGTCTTTCGGCTGACGTTCATGCGGATCGTTGCCGTTTTTTAGCAGCTTTGCTTCTTTAGGAATCGGACCATAAACCGCAGTGCCTTGCCTTTCAAGCAACGTGATATCAGCGTGCGTCGTAAAGCCGCCATCTACCAGCATTTTCTCTGGAACCTCGCCATGCCGAGCAACTACTTTTTTGTGCATGACGCTCATCTGCCCGCCGTCACTGCCATTGTTGTTGACTTCCACGTCGAGGATTACACGAGAATCTGCTGTCGTCGCAAGGTGAACGTTGTAGCAAGGACGGTAGCCACCGCTGGCCACTTTCATCTTGCGGGCGTCAGGGTCTGTTGTGCTACAACGAGCTTCAGCACCGCTACCCTTCTTGCGTTTTTCTTTGCGGGCGCGAAGTTCTTGAAGTTGTTCCAGAGCGTCAGCGAGCCGTGATTGGCGTTCTTCGGCGGAGCGAAGTTGAGCCGCTTCTTGCTTTGAACGACTTGTTTGCCCGATAGAAGAATCGTCCATTTCTGCTCGCAATTGTTCTACGCGTTGCTTGGCCTGGCTCAAGCTTTCTGTGAGCGTGCCTTGGCGGCGAAACGAACCTCCACCAGCGCTGGCGCGAACACGCATCCCATCTTGAGCAATCACATCGAGTTCAACTAAACCTTGCGAGATCAGCGTGCCGACCGTTTCGCTGAGAAGCTCGTCAAAGAACTCGGGGTTGGTTGAGCGGAAATCACTCAAGAGGTGGTGGTTGACGCTGACTCCGCCGCAAATCCACATGTAGCCAAGGTCGCGTTCGCACAACCGTGCCACGTGACGGGCGCTGCTGATCCCTTCGAGCGTCGCGAACATCCAAAGTGAAAGAAGAATTTTCGGATCGACCGGCGTCCGTCCTGCACGCCCTTCCACTGCCAGGATCTTTCCGTAAAGCTTTGAAAAATCCAGTGACTCTACATATTCCCAAACCACGCGAGCACGATGGTCTGTCGAAAGAAGTTCGTCGAGGCAGAAAGGTTTCCATTCTGATTGATGACGTTCTGGCCGTTGCACTCGTGCAAACACTCTTTTTTTATTGTTCATTACTAAGTTTTAGCGCAAAACAAATACTTGCTCCAGCCCAGTTGATTTAATCACAACCTAGTCGCGTGAGCGAGGACGTGCGGCCTGAGACGCAAAATGGTAACCCGACGCGTGAGCGAGGACGTGTCAGGTTCGTCCTCGCTCACGCGTCGGGTTTCCAAAATGCACAGCTTCTACGTTATCGCTTTGCACACGATTGAAAAAATCACAATCGCTCCATGCCAGACATCCCCACCGGAAACCAGGCGGGAATTCGAATACAAAGGTTTCAGCCTACTACGGAAACAGGCACCTATCTTTGGGCTGAAAGATCCCGAGGCTGAATTCACTTTAGGGCTGAAGTGAAATCCCGTCATCAAGCGTCGTTTTTCTTCTTGGCGCGATAACTGGCTCTTTGCTGCGAATACTCTTCGGCCGACGGCAAATCACCGACCGTAAACGAATCCGATTGGGCCTGATCAAACAATCTCTCCAGAAAGGGACGGCACCAGCCACATCCCGTGCCCGCACCAAAGCACTCACTCAACTGCCCTACCCTCTTGGGTTTTTGCAGTCGAATCCAATTTTCGACTTTGCGGCGAGTTACGTGGAAGCACATGCAAAGTTCGTCATCCGAGTTCATCATTTGCGGGTTCGCCGGTGGCAGGTTCGTTTTTACTCGTTGTCAATCCAACGAAGGAGAGTATGCTGATCAGTGATTCAAAACGGCCTAATGCCGATTTGGTAACCTCGCCCCATCAAAATGTGACGCGTCACGATACGAATTCATGAAACACTTGTTGGACAATATAGCGGAAGTGGAACCTTGGTTGCAGACAATTGGGCAACCCAAGTTCCGCGCTGCACAAATTCATCGCTGGGTCGCAGTAAGCCGAGCCAATGAATACGATCAAATGACCAACTTACCCAAAGGACTTCGCGAAAAACTTGCCACGGACTTTCGCATCTGGACAACAGAGGTAGTTCGCCATCAAACCAGTCCCGACGGAACGGAGAAATTATTGCTCCAGCTTGCCGATGGTGGTCGAATCGAATGCGTATTGCTTCGCGACGGCGATCGCCGCACCATTTGCGTCAGCAGCCAAGTCGGGTGTGCGATGGGATGTGTGTTCTGTGCCAGTGGCCTCGACGGTGTCGATCGCAACCTAACGGGTGGAGAAATCATCGAGCAAATGTTTCGGTTGCAAAGACTTCTGCCTGAGGACGAGCGGTTAAGCCATGTCGTGATGATGGGCATGGGAGAACCGCTTGCCAATCTGACCAACGTGCTCCAGGCACTTGATGAGGCGACCTCTCCCGACTCGCTGGGGATCAGTCCGCGGCGAATCACCGTTTCGACGGTTGGGATTCCCGAAGCGATCCGAAAAATTGCAAGCCTGGGCTGTCGATTTCATCTAGCCATTTCCTTGCACGCTCCAAACGATGAACTGAGGAACCAACTCGTTCCCGTCAATAAAAATGTCGGAATTGCAAAACTGCTTAGCGCTGCCAACGACTATTTTGAGACCTCCGGGCGCAAGCTCACTTTTGAATACGTCATGCTTGCAGGAATCAATGACCAATCTGAACATGCCAGGCAACTCGCTAGATTGTTGGCCGGCAAGACGGCAATTCTCAATGTAATTCCGTACAACACCGTAGACGGGCTGCCCTACAAGACTCCCAGCAATGAATCGATTGCTCGCTTTCGAAAAATACTGGAACAGGCGGGAATTGTAATTATGTTCCGTCAGAAAAAAGGAGATGAGATCAACGCGGCCTGTGGCCAGTTGAGGCGCATGTCCGTAGATCAAGGCACAACGGTCCAGCTTCAGACTCCGGCAAGCCAATAGACCAAATAACCTCGTTGAGGAATTGAACGTTGGCCATGCCGCGTCAATCCACGCTCAATGATTTGAACGTGAGGTCCTGACCTCGGGTTGAAACGTTGAAACCCATGGTCAGTGGAAGTTGTCGCTCCACGACACGGTGTGGGGTTGGGTGTAACCCGGTGTACCCCAGACTGAAAGTCTGGGGCCAATGGAAGTTGTCGCGCTGCGACACAGACATCCTAAGGAAGCAATGGTAACTCGACACGCGAGCAAGACCCTCCCCGCATAATCCGCGCTCACGCGCCGAGATCGTGACGTTTTCATCGCGTACGAATGAACTGACGTTGCTTTTGGAAACCCGACGCGTGAGCGAGGACGAACCAGTCTGGTCCTCGTTCACGCGTCGGGTTTCCATCAGGCATGTCGTCAACGTCCACAACTCATTCCGTCCATGACTCATTCAACGGTTCACCCCCAGTGGCAATCGGTGCAACTTGCTTTTCGCCACTGAGCATCCCAAACGGATCGATCACCAATTCCATTGATCAATGATTTTCCGTCGAAGAAAAGTCTTTGAGATTCAGCAAGAACCAATTCTAACTCTTCCTGGTTCGACTGATAAAAAGAAGTCAGCTTGGAATCCCAGGACTCGGCATCCAATTCGTCGAGATGAGTCTTCAGCAACTCAGTGACTTTTTGTGTTTGCCTTCGGGAAAGATACAAATGAACCCGCAAATTCGTTGCAACAAAATTGGCTTTGGTCGCGGGATCATGGGGAGTCGAATTGTAATCCGATAATGCCCGCTGGAGGTTTGCATGAGTTTCCTTGTCGAAATCAACCATTCGCGCCAATTGATCTTCGTCCAGAACACGATTCAGATTCGATTTCCAAAACTTGGATAGCAGCGGGTTCCCGTAGTAGAAGTGACCCTCAACCCGCCTAGCTTCTCGTTTCAACACACCCTTGGCGGCAACACGAAGTCTTTTGATTTGCTCGTCATTGATTTCAACTTCCGCATCCAACTGAAGAATACGGTTCTGCAGGCAGGCTTGAATCTGATCCTGAAAGGGACCAATTTCAAAACACAATCGATGCGACTCTTCGTCATCTTGAATCCACAAAATGGGGACAATGGCCGATACTGACAGCCATATAACCACATACCAGAAACGAAGCTGTCGACCATGACTCAAATCAATCATCATTCTCGTCCGCTGTTTTCTAAGTCAATCTGAAACGGGGCATGTCGCACATCTCGGATATTTCAAGCTTCGTTCTAGCTTGATCGCACCACCTTGGGGCGAGTGAATCGAAACATGCCATGCCTGTTTTAACCGCTTTCCCGGAAATTCTGAAGTGAAATTCGCTGCCAGCATCCTGAAATCGTGTGGTTGGTAACCTGAGTCGCGAAACCTTTGTTCCTAGTTCTGGTTTAAGTCACCAGTGCTTAACAAAAACTAGATTCAGGTAACTTTAAACGAGTTGAGGATTCGGTTGAACGACAAATGGTTACAATAGCAGTGAGAACTTGCGGTGTACAATCGCAGCAAATTTATACCATTCCGCTGAAATTCAGCCGGACCACCGAACTAAGTCGGCGAGATTACAACTTGGCAGACAGCGAAATCACTCAGGCCCAAAATCTGCCTAGCGAGGGCGAATCCGGGCCGCCCCAACAAAACAAATATGAACTGACCGATCCTGATGTTCGGCTGATGCTACAGGTACGCGAAGACAGTGCTGCCGCTTTCCAGCTCTTGGTCGACAAATATCAGACACGATTGGTTTCACTTTTCGAGCTAATGGTCAACCGTACTCAGGCGGAAGACCTTACCCAAGAAGTGTTTTTAAGAATTTACCGTGCCCGTTTGTCCTATAAACCCCAAGCAAAATTTTCGACCTGGTTGTTCACCATTTCGAACAATGTTGCCAGCAACGCGTTACGAAAACTGTCGCGTCGAAAAGAATACAATTTGACGGCATCCCCCAGTGGCCAGATGCTTGCTCGCCCGCTTGATAATATGGCAACCGAAAGCAGTCACTTGATGCCCGCTCGGGTTCTGGCCCAGACAGAACGCGAAGAGGTCGTTCGCATGGCAATACAAAGCTTGAACCCACGGCAGAGGATGGCAATTTTGCTGTCCAAATTTGAGGGCATGAGCTACATCGAAATCGCCAACACAATGGAACTAACCACTCAAGCCGTCAAATCCCTTTTGTCACGAGCGCGTGGCAACCTGAAAGAAATCTTAGAACCCTACATCGAGTCAGGACGAAAACCACAAGAAGAAAAGTAGCCTCCGTTTCCACACATTTCTCAAATCAATTAACCAACTCCAATGAATCTTGCTGACCAACACAACGAGAAAGATCATGAGACCCTCGTGGCCTATCTCGACGGAGAATTGGACGATACAGCGACCGTCGAAGTCGAGACTCGACTGGCTGCGGATCCTGCGTATCGACGACAGCTTCAGCATTTGGAAAAAACCTGGGATATGTTGGATGAGTTGCCTGCGGTCGAGCCGACAGATTCTTTTACTCGAAGTACTCTGGAATTGGTTGTCGCGGACGCAAAAGCTGCCATCCGTAAACAACGGACCAACCATTGGGCACTGGCCCTGAAAACTGCCGCCCTACTGTTGATCCCCTGCCTTTTCTACTTCGCCACGACCGGAATCATGAGCTGGTGGCAATATGCTCCAGTCCAGAAACTGATCGATGACGTTCCCTTTCTTCAAAAGTATGAATTGTACGAGTCGGTAGGCAAGATCGAATTTGCGGCGATGCTCGACGAACAAAAGCTGCTCGCCGACATTGAGATGTACGATCCCAACTTGAGTACAGAAAAGTTTGTTTGGAAGCCAACCGCCGAGGCGCTGGAGAATCTCACTAACGAAGAACGAATTGACTTGCGTCGAGCCAAAGTCCGTTTTGAAACACGCTTAACGGACCCGGAACGAAAAGCCTTGAAAGAATTCCACCGTGAACTTCTAAGTCGACCTGACCGAGACGGATTGCTGACGGCCATGCAGCAGTTTCATATCTGGTCTTCCGAAACCGCCTTCACCAATCCCCAAAAGCGTGACACCGTGCACTCGCTAAGTGATTTGGAACCTGCTCAAGCCATCGAGCAGGTAAAACAACTTTTGGAAGAAGAACGTCAGTCGATGGGAAACAGTGGAATTTCCAAAGACGACAAAGACATCGTTTTTAAATGGTTCAATAGTTTGATCTTGGAAAACGAGACCAAGATTCGTGACCACGTCGCCCGTCTAAAGAAACGCGAAAGATACTCTCAACATCTTTCCCGAATCACCCCAGACCACCCTCTCGATGTCCTCGCCTGGATTCTCATCCAAAATGATCACAAGTTCGTAATGAACCTAATCTCTGATGAGAAACTCGAGGAACTGAAGTCATCCCTGTCTGGTCTTTCGCAACGCCTGATCAACGGAAAAGCTGACAAAACAGAACAACGAAAATTCATTGTGATGATGAATACTCGAATTTATGTCAGCCAGGAAAAGCTGCGTGATTTCTATGACCACCAAATGACAGACGAAGAACGCAAGGAACTTGAGGGTGTCACTGGCGCGGAACTGAAGGAAAGTGTCCGCAAACGCTATATCATGCACCGATTCCAAAACTCGTCCAACGACGAGTAAAAAGACCAGAAAAGCGTTCAATTTGCCTGTTTTTTGAGTGAAAAACCCGAGCAAACGGTCTTCCAGCGTTTTGTCGAAACTTTCTGGTAAAAGTTACCGTCTATAATAAAAAGCGGGTGTCCCTAACCTCGAAACCACCAGTGAGTGCACTGGGAATTCACGGGCACTCATTCGCGATCATTAATGTTGTGGTATCAGACTGGTTGCACCGGTCCCAGATTGGGAAACAGATAGACGCATGGCTTCACAAGTTACTTCGCCCACCCCAGCGACATCCAACAAGTACGAAAAATACATTGATGACCAACTCGAAAAGACTCGAGCTCGGATCAAGTTGGTGGATCTCTGCGCGGGTGTGTTTGCTCTAGTCGGCTGGATCCTGGGCGTCATGCTGTTCTTCTCGGTGGTCGACGGTTGGATCTGGACGCTGGGCACATTCGGGCGCGTCATGGCGCTGACAATTCTATTGCTGGGAATTGGCATCATCAGCGTCTTTTACATCGCCCCACTTTTCTTGCGAAAAATCAATCCGAACTATGCGGCAAGAATGATCGAACAGGCGCGTCCCAAGTTCAAGAACAGCATTTTAAATTATCTTTGGACCAAATCGGTCGGTGAAGATGTCCACCGATCTGTCGCCGGCAAACTGTCTCAACAAGCGGCAAACGATATCAGTGAGGTCACTGCCAGTGAATCCGTCGACCAATCCCATTTGATTCGCTCAGGATTCATTGTGGTTGGACTTTCAATCTTGGCCGTTGGATACTGCATACTTTCACCGAAAAGCCCCCTCCCAACATTGGCTCGAGTGGCCAATCCTTTTTCTGATATCGCCCGCCCCGCAATCGTGCGTGTGGTTTCAGTGAAGCCTGGAAACGCAGATGTCTTTTTTGGCGACGTCCTTCCTATCACCGCAGAAATTCGCGGTCATCATGAACCCCATGATATTCAACTTGTTTATGCAACCGATGATGGGCAACATACCAATGTTCCTCTAGCGATGAACGCGACCGGACCACGTCGTTACGAAGTAGAACTCCGCACCTCTGGAGCAGGGATACAACAAGACCTGAAGTACAAGATCGTCGCGCGCGATGGTGAATCGCCCTGGTTTCAAGTCAACGTCAGACCCTTGCCAGCGGTAATGGTTCAACGTCTCAAGCTGATTCCGCCGAAATACACCAAGCTTCCTGAACGAGTTATTACCGGGACAGGTGAAGCGGAAGGAATCGAAGGCACGCGAGTTGTTATCGAAGCCATCGCCAATATGCCAATCGAGTCAGCTTATCTCGAATTCCTAGGGCCAGATCCTTCAGACTCGGAAAATTTTCGAGTCATCAAAACCGGTGACCTGGAATTTCAGGACCAGAACATTACCGGAACTTTCCTACTCGCACTCAAACCTTTCTTCACACACTATCAAATTCGCTATCGCTCCCAGAATGGCGATTTAAACTCTCGGCCGAACCGGTATCCCGTCCGAATCACGCCTGACCGCGCACCAGAGCTGCACATTCTTGAGCCGCGAAACAACGAAGTTTTCCTTCCCGTGAATGGGACATTGAATATCAAAGTCGAAGCGATCGATGTCGACTACGAAATCAGCAGCGTTACTCTCCAGGTGGAAAACAAGGCAATCCGAATACTTAACCACCACTTCGCACTACCTGCTGGAGACAAAAACCGCATCCGGCAAGACTATTGGCTGGTCCCCGAAAAACTAAGCCTGAAACCGGGTGACAAGGCGACTTTTTTCGCCGTCGCGGCTGACAATCGCCACTCACCCTATGGAGCACTCGATCCCAACACCACTCGCAGTGAAAACTACACGGTCATCATCACCGAGGCCGATCCGCAAATTGACAAACAAAAACGTGACGAAGACATCAAACAGGCTCAACAGCAGCAGCAACAGGAAAATCAACAAGACGAAAAATCCGAAGCTCAAGAACAACAAAGTAGAAATTCTGACGAACAGGAACAAACGGATCCTGGAGAAAATCAGCCCAATGACTCACAGAAACCGGGCGATGAAACCGATCCTCAAGAAGGCGAAACCGAATCTGGAGACGAAGAAGAGGGCTCGCAAGGCGGTGGGAGCGGTGATTCCCCCCAAGATTCGGACAACCCGCAAGAGCAAGGAAATGAGGGGACAGGTTCTGACCCCAATTCACAAGAGCCTCAAGACGAACAATCCGGTAACAATGAAGAGAACTCCGACGCTTCCGATTCAGATGACGGCAACTCTCAGGAACCTCAAGGTGGATCCAGTAGCCAAAACGATCAAGAAAACGAGGCCAACAGTCAAGGCAACTCGGGAAATGGAACGAGCGAAGCATCTAACCAAGGCTTGAATAACTCAGGGCAATCCAACAACGGAAACCCAGGCGAAGGCACCGAGAAAAATGGCGATGCTGGAGACAACACCGGCGGTCAGCGCAGTGAAGCGGAAGGAGGTGGGGAACGTGACAACAATTTGCAGGAAGGGGCAATTAGCGAAGACGCTCCAGCAGGCGAGGTATTCGAAGAGCTGAAGGAGTACTTCGACAATCAAAGAAAAGCTAACGAATCTGGCTCCGATCAAACCTCCAACAACGAACAACCCAACGACCCTTCGAACGAAGGCTCCCAAGGCAGCTCAGAACCCAAAGAGGGGACTGGAGAAAAACCAGCGAATCCAGAAACCCCTGAAAAAAATCCCGACGGCTCCCCCAACGGACAGTCACCTAATTCTGAAGAACCCTCAGATACTCAAGAAAACACCGGCGAAAGTGGAAATTCCGAAAAGAATACGGAAGACCAGGGACAGCCCGATTCACAGAGCGAAGGATCTCCTTCCGAAAATCCTGATTCGAACGGCACGGAGAAAAACGGCCCCGATGGGCAGAATCCTCAAGACAAGGGAAACACACAACCCAATAGCGAGCAGGAACAAACAGGACCCGATAGTGACAACCCAGGAGGCCAGCCTAACTCCGAGAAGCAAAACGGCAATGATGATTCCCAACAGCCAGGAGACAACTCTGGCGACCCAAACCAGAGCAATGAAGGTCAAGGCAATGAAAGCCAGCCAGAGAACTCAGGGGAACAGAATTCAAACAAGCAGGGAAAATCGGGGGAGTCTCAGTCCGAAAAGAGTGACGATTCAAACGGCGAAAGTAGCGGCCAACCGCAGCAAGGTTCACCTAGCGATTCTGGCACTTCCAAAGGCTCAGGTGGAGACGCAAGTGATTCCAAATCCAAAGGAGGGGCAAGCGATACTCAGTTCAACCCTAACAACAATCAAGACGCCCCCGTACAAACCAACGATGAATTTGAGAAGACACAGCGCGACAAGGAAAACGTTCAGTTTGCCAAGGAAGCCACCGACTTGATTCTCAGCAAGCTTCGTGAGCAAGAAAACGACCCCGACGCAGAGTTGCTTGAACGATTCAACTGGACGAAGGAGGAGCTTTCGGAATTCATTAAGAGTTGGGAGAAAATGAGGGACGCCGCAGAAAAGGGCGGCGTGAAAGAAAAGCGGCGTTATGAAAGTCGCTTGAAGAGCCTTGGGCTACGCTCCGCAGACTCCGAAGCTCGCAAATTGCAGGGCCAGAGGGATCAACAGTTCGGACTCTCTGAAGAAGGGGCAATCAATCGCCCACCTGCCGATTGGGCCGAGCGATACAATCGATTCATGAAGAATCGAAACAAGATAGAACGGGAATAGAGCGAATACTGGAGCTCTTGATTTACCTCATTGATGCCCCATCTAATATCAACTTCAAATTCCAGCACTAGATTGCCCTCAAATCGTTCACTATTCTTTTGGCAAATTTCTCTTCGGTTAAAACCCAGCGTTTCTGGCCAACAGGTTCCGATTGGGCGGAATTTTCGGGTTCATCAGTCCAGACTATTCTGAATCCGTTGAGTATCCGTTGGGTATTGTTCACCGAGGTGGAGAAATCGACGTAGGGTTTGCTATCAGCAGAATCATATCTCCTCCTTTCAAACACAAAATCATGTCCAGGCAATTGAGAAAACGAAGAAGTCGTCGCGGAACCGCCGCTGCGGAATGCGCTTTCTGCATACCGCTGATTTTGCTTCTAACGTTCTCGACTTTAGAAATCTGTTCAGCAATCTTTGTCAAAGAAACACTGACGGTTGCTGCCTATGAAGGAGCTCGAGTTGGCGTCAAGCGAAAAGCCACTCGTCTAAATGCCTACAACCAAGTGGTAGCCGTGCTTGAAGCAAGAGGAGTTGTGAACTACGAAGTCAACATCACCCCTTCGGACTTTTCTACACTCGACCAACTGGACCTAATCACAATCAATGTTCAGGCGCCGGGAGCAGGAAACTCGTTTTTCATTGGGCAATTCTTGAATGGTCGTTGGATGTCTTCGACGGTAAGAATGGTTCGTGAGTTCGACGAGTAAGACGAGAAAAAAATGATAAGACTCATCAACAAACGTCGAAAAAACCGCCGCGGAACCGCCGCTGTCGAATTTGCCATTGCAGGCCCTGCCCTGCTGGCCATCCTCTTTTTTTCATTTGAATTCGCTCGGCTCAGCATGATCCGAAACCTTGCTCAAAACGCCGCTTATGAAGCAGCAAGATACGCCATGGTTGAGGGTGCGACATCAGAAGAAGCCGTTGAACGAGCAGAAGAAGTCCTCCGAATGCTGGCGACACGTGGAGCAGAAATCACCATCAACGATGGCGAGGCCTTTGACCGAACCACTTCCACTGTCAAAGTGCACGTGAGTGTATCCATGGAAGAAAACGCTTTTGTGATTCCGTGGATTTACCAAGGCCGCTTTATCAACACGGAAATGGAACTTCGTACCGAGAAATACGCAGGTTTCTACGACCCAGATGCCTAAAAACCGACCCACCTCATCAACGACCTACTCTGCGAGAATCCAGTGACCCAGAAAATGAAGCTACAAAAATCGTCGCGAAAAGGTGCAGTACTTCCATTCTTCGCACTCTTGCTGCCAATTATCTTTCTGCTTTGCGGAATTGCCATCAACACAGCGCATCTGCAGTTGATCAAAACGGAAATGAGAATTTCTACTGATGCGGCTGCTCACGCGGGTGGTCGTGCCATGAGTATTTTCCAAACCACCGATGATGCAATCGAATGGGCGGAATACGTTGCCAGCCAGAATCAGGTTGGTGGCCAACCACTTCAAATTCTAGCCAGCGAATATGTTGACTTTGGATTTTCAACTCGAGAATCGGGTGATGGGCGATACCAATTCGGAGCCGTAGCAAAATCGGCAGTCGATGCAGGAACCGCACAAGCCAACAGTATCTCCGTGATCGGTCACATGAACGTACCGCTTGCGATTCGTGCGATCCCCAACGTCAGCTCAGTGGATGTCAGCGCAAGAGCAGTCGCGACTCAAGTCGATCGTGACATCGCGATCGTTCTGGACCGAAGCGGCTCCATGCTTGAATACAAAGACCAACAGGACCTCGAAGACGAAATTCGGGCGGACTACTATGCCTATAGGATCGGATACTGGGAAGCGGTCAACGCGATTCGTGGACCCTATCGAGTATTTTCATCCAATGTCTTAAACAACCTTAGCGGCGACATGTACGATTACGCCTATGATGTTCGTTACAATTGGTGGCGAGCCCCTACTCATTCTCGCTGGTACCAGCTGGACAATGCGGTCGACGCATTCCTTGACGTTCTTGAAGACACCGATCAAGAAGAGCTAGTCTCGGTTGCGACGTTCGCCAGTACTGCCCGATTGGATCATTCACTAACGCTCGACTACGACCCGATCCGGACGATGGTTACCAACACGGACCCCAATGGAGCCACGGGAATTGGCCTGGGAATTCAGCAGGCGGTCCCGTCGATCATGACTGCGTCGGAAGCTCGTCCTTTTGCGGCGAAAACCATCGTGATCCTGACGGACGGAATCAACAACCAAAATCCAGATCCCGTTTCCGTGACACAGGACTTGATGGATGAATACAACATCACCATTCACACCGTAACATTCACCAGAGGTGCGGATCAATCGGCGATGCAAGCCGTAGCCCGAGAAGGCTTCGGAAAACACTATCACGCCAGTACGGGTGACGAGCTGATCGATATTTTCGAAGAGATCGCCAACAACCTGCCGACCATCCTCTCTCAGTAAGTTAAAGGCCCCACTTAGCCGCTATTCATTAAGATTTATGCCCAGCCAGTTCCGCCAGGATCTGGCTTTTTTTGTGCGCTGATCGAACTGAGCAGAATTCAAAATCGTAGCTAACATTGAGTAGCTCCGTCGCAGCCTCGGCGATATTGCCTATAATTTACAATCCCTGGATTTGAACCGGTCGACAATTAGGGCAAATCTAATCAAAATCAGAGGCAATTGAATCTAACTTGGATACCCCCATGACCGAGACCCATGTCGTCTCTGAGACGTCAGCCGACGCAGACAAAAACCAAACCCCGATGATTGAAGCGGAGAATCTCTCCAAATTCTATGGGATTTTCGCTGCAACGCGAGACATTTCGTTCAAAGTCTATTCCGGCGAAGTTGTTGCGTTCTTGGGCCCCAACGGTGCCGGCAAGAGCACCACGATGAAAATGCTAACCGGCTATTTGTCCCCCTCAGAAGGACGAGCTCGAATTGCTGGACACGATATGTCATCCGATCGACTGGCTGGCTCAAAGAAGCTTGGCTACCTCCCCGAAACGGGTCCACTTTACCCAGACATGACCCCCTTCAGTTTGCTTGATTTTTTCGCAGAAGCCCGCGGAATGAGAAAGGCACACAAACTGGACCAAATCGAGAAGGTCGTCGATCTTTGCGCACTTTCGAGTGTTATTTATAAACCCATCAATAAATTATCCAAAGGATATCGACAACGAGTTGGAATGGCTCAGGCGCTGATTCACGAACCCGAAGTTCTCATTTTGGACGAGCCCACCTCTGGTTTGGATCCCAATCAGATTCGAGGAGTCCGGCAGACAATGCGTCGATTGGGTGAAGAGAAAACGATCCTTCTCTCCACTCATATTTTGCAGGAGGTCGAAGCCATGGCCAGTCGCGTTATCATGATCAACGAAGGTAGAAAGGTCTTTGATGGTCGCCTGGAAGAGATCGATCCGGACAAACGTGGGCTTGATCATGTTTTCGCAAACCTGACCGGACACGATCCGGAAACAGGAACGCTCCTCGAAAAATCAGAAGAAGAATAGATCTTCGCCAACTCACTTGGATAATTCGCTAGTCACGAAAGCAAAGTAAAGTAAATGTTGCAAGTCATTGAATTCGGATACATGCTTGTCATCGACATCGTGTTTGTCCTGGCGTTGGTACTACTGATGCTTCCCTTGGGCATTTGGCGCCAAGCTGCTTTTGCCGTGATGAAGCGCAACTTTGCTGGATACTTTAGCAGCCCTACCGGTTATGTATTCCTCTGCCTTTTTGTATTGCTGACTTCGTTTGCCGCCTTTTGGCCCCACGAATTTTTCGCGACCAATCTGGCAAACCTGGACCAGCTCAATCAATATCTGCCCTATATCATGTTGATTTTCATCCCCGCGATCACCATGAGTATCTGGGCTGAAGAAAAACGACAAGGAACTGACGAACTCCTGCTCACCTTGCCTGCAAAAGACTTCGACATTGTGATCGGAAAGTACTTTGCCGCCGTACTCGTCTTTACGGTTTCGCTATTGTTTTCACAGTTGTCCAACTACGCCGTGTTGATTGCGATGACTGGAGGACAGTTGGACAGTGGATTGATGTTTTCGACCTACCTGGGTTATTGGTGGATGGGAACGGCCATGATCTCGCTGGGAATGGTTGCGTCCTTCTTGACTAGCAACCTTACCGTCGGATTCATCTTCGGTGCAGCCTTCAATGCACCCTTGGCATTCTTTTCAAACGCGGATGTGATCCTATCCAATTCCCAGTGGATTCAACGCCTGTTCGATTGGTCGCTATTGCAACGCTTTGAACCTTTCGGACGTGGGTTGATCAGTCTACCGAGTGCGGTCTATTTCTTCGGCTTGGTCGTGTTTGGAATCTACCTTAGCCTTATTCTGATTGGGCGACGGCATTGGATGGGAGGTCGAGACGGTACCTCGATGCTGTCTCATTATTTCCTTCGTGCGATCTTCCTTGTCGTGATCCTTATATCCGGTGTTTTGATTGCTCAATACAGCCCGTTGAACCGGCTCCGTGTTGATGTCTCGGCAAACAAGATCAGTACGCTATCCCCGACCACCATTCAGCTCCTCAAAGAACTGACTGAAAAATCAACTGACGAGAACGGCAACGAACTTCCGCCCATCAAAATTGATGCCTATGTCAGTAATAACATTCCATCAGAGTACGTACAGACCAAACAGAATTTGGTAAACCTGCTGCGTGAGTTTGATGTTCTCGGTGGAGATCGAATTCAATTGAATCTTCGGCAAGGCATTGAGCCATTCAGCCAGGAAGCGATCAATGCAGAAAAACGATTTGGGATTCGCGCCAATCGAGTCAGCAGTCAATCTCGCGGCACCATTCGAGTCGAAGAAGTGATTCTTGGCGTCGCGTTTACCAGTGGACGCGAGCGGGTCGTTACCGGCTTCATCCCCTACGGCACGCCGGTCGAATATGAATTGATGCGATCGATCAACACCGTCTCAAAACCTAAACGAAAGAAAATCGCAATCATTGAAACGGATGCCTACATCACGGGCTCGGTGCTGAGAATGCAAAACCGCGCCGAACCCTTGCGAATCAAGCCTCTTCGAATCGTCGCGGAGATTCTTAAACAATATGATGTGGAACTGGTTCGTGCGAGTGACCCTATCCCGGTCTTCCTTGAAGACGACAACGGCAAACCGACACAACGGCGTTACGATGCGATGCTGGTTGTTCAGCCCTCAAAGATGACGAAAGCCGAGCTGAAAAATGTGATCGATGCGATTCAGCTTGGACAACCAACGGCAATTTTCGAAGACCCTCTTCCAACTCCGGAAAACTTTGCCCACGTCCCTGGCACCTTCTTCCAACGATCAATGAACCGCGCCGGCTCCGAAGCCTGCGACGTCCAGGATCTTTGGGACGCTCTGGACCTCAACATCGATATCATCCAAGACACAAACAAAGTTTCCCACGGATGGATTGTTTCACAACGAGGCAATCCTTATCCACGCGATAGTCGGCTGGACATCCCAGAATTGATGGTTCTCAATCAGGCAGATACGGTCTCAAGGCATTTCGATGCCCAGCACCCAGCAACTCGAGGGATCAAAGAACTCTATTTTCAGTACGCTGGATACCTGAGGCCCAACGCCGATGCCACCCTCAATTTCCATGAGTTAATTGCGATCGAAAACCCTGGGCGGATGGTGGACATGGAGGCGGCCAGAGCTCTTCGCGAATTCCTGGAAGGTCGTCCATCCCAAGGAAAAGATCTCCTGGATTCCTATCGCAGAAATACAGTCGCCCAGTATTTTTTGGCAACAGAAATCACTGGAGGCCAACAGCTTACGGAGTTACCCGAAAGTGTGGACAAACTCAAACCAAGCAAAAAATACACCCACGTGATCTATGTAGCAGACATTGACATTCTGGCTGACTACTTCGTCAACTTGCGTGAGCAACCCCTCCAAAATTCGATTTTCTACCGTTTTCAGAATACGGCTTTTGTACTCAATACGATTGATGCATTGGCAGGTGAAAACATCTACCAGGATATTCGCAATCGCCGCGAACGACACGTAACGCTCAAGGTCGTCGAAAACAAAACTGAAGAAGCCATGAATAACCTACACGCGGAAATTCAAGAATTGGAAAAGGACTTTTCCATCAACGAGAAAGACGCGGTTGCAGCCCGCGATGACAAAATCGACAAACTTAAGGTTGAAATTGCCAACATCCAAAAACGCAAAAAAGAGGGGCTGAAAATTGACCAAAGTGAACTCAGATTTAAACAGCAAGCCCTCGCATCAACAGAACAATCCGAGGCACAAAAGTTCAAAGCGCGTCGTGAAGAACTTGAAAACGTAAAACAAGACAACATCCGGAAAATCCGCCGAAACGCAGAACTAGAAGTCCAGGAGATCCAACGCAAATTCAAACTTGCAGCAGTTGTCATCCCTCCGATTCCTCCTTTGATCGTTGGCCTGATCGTATTTGCTCGTAGTAGATTGCGGGAACGCGAAGGTATTTCCAAGGCCCGACGAATTAAATAAGAAAAACAGACTGAACAAACATGAAACCACTTCACACCACACTAATGATGGGACTGCTTGCAGTCGTTTGTTGCGGCACAGCAGCAACTTTCTTCCCCTGGAACGAATCTGAAAAAACGACGGAGACTGCCACCAAACTTTTTGATGAGTTTGAGAATCAGGTTTGGGCAATCAAGATCTCACGATATGACCGGGAAACCGAAGGACTCAAATCCATTGCACTTCGACGAAAATTATTGAAGTGGATAATCCCTGCCAAATCCAATTTCGTTGCGACAGGGAGGATCATATCAGAGGTTGAGAACTGCCTGAATGAAAAAGAGATTCTCGGTGAACAGTCCGAAGACCAACAGGACCACGAAAAATACGGCGTCCTGGATCCGCTAGAGTACATTCAGGCAACCAACCGCGACTCAGTCGGTGTCAAACTAACCCTCGAAGACGTGAACAGAACCGTGTTGGGCAGCTTAATCGTCGGCGATAAAGTTCGCGATACACTTGATCATTTTTACGTTCGAAAACCTGGCCAACCCAAGATCTACATCATCAAGTTCAATCCAGAAATATTGTCAACTGCATTCGGAAGTTGGCTTGACTCAAACATTCTCGATCTCAAGACGCCAAACTCTCCAGAGGGCGCCACGCCAAGTCAGGTTAAAATCCAAAACTACCGTCTATCATCTGAACAACTATCGGGCACAGAACGTGACGATCGATATCGGGCCTATGTTCGATTGCTCAACGATTCCATCAGGACAAAAGTGGAATTGCCGGGCAACAACGGCTGGAAAACGGCTCCCCAACTGGCACTGAAGAACAATGCCGCTTTCAATTTTGTCATTCAGGAAGCGATCCGCGGTGTGCCCTCAGCAAAACAACGGCTCAACCAAGAAATTCACCTAATCACTGACGCAGGCCCCAAAGAAGAAAAGCTGGCCGAAGTCATGTCTACCGACATCAACCAACTCACCAGCGAAGGTTTCCTAGAAGCTGCCCGATCGAGGATTTCGGTTGACAACATCAGATAACATTGCCGACATCGATGGCACCAATGGCGAACTAACGATTCAAACGGAAGAGGGCGTTGAAATCTCGATGGTGTTTGGCAACCTGGCACCATCACGTGAATCGGCATCCAATGCGCTAAACTATTACATGTTGATCACCGCGCGAGTCATGGATTCCATTTTAGTCGAACCAAGCAAACCTACACCTCCAACTCCACCGGAAGGAGAGGAACTGAGCGAAGAAGCCTCAGAGCAATATGCTGAGATTTTGAAGGATCACGCCAATGCTCTAAAGCAATGGAAGAACAAACTTGATAGCGCGGCGGTCACGACTGAGGGACTCAACAGCCTTCACGGCAAATGGTACTACATCATCAACGAAGACATACTAAAGGCACTTCGCCCTGAAGTTGCAACCAAGGCAACCGAGAACACAGAAAACGCCTCAGCCAAGTCACCCAAAAAGACAGAATAAATTGGCAAACCTGTCAGCCCAACGCTTCCCACCATCAATCTCCTTCGCGTCGGCAGTACTGTTAAATCGCGACGATGCGATTCCACCGAGCGATCTAAAATAGATTTCTACATCGTGGTCGACCAATTTCAAAAATCACCGCCAGATTTCGGACAGAATCTCGAACAAGACGAGAGCAAACATATTGTCAAAGGGCTCGGTGACGATGTATTCTCGCTTGATCTGAACAAATTTGCATTCGTGAAGCGGCCGATCGACAGCGAAACGCCTTTCCCATCGCAATTGAGTTGGATAACATCAAACAATCGCTGCCACAACAACTGTCACACCCTTCGCCATGAGTTCCCCCATGCACAAGCCGACTTTCCTCTTGCCACTGTTGATTCTTGTGCTGTGTCTACCGGGCCTCACAATGGCACAAGATCTCCCAGAAAAATTATCAATTGCAACGTGGAATCTTGAGTGGTTTTTCGACGACGTCAAAGATGACAATGGCGAAGGGCTTCCTCAGGAACTTTCAGCACCCTCCCGCGACGAATGGGAATGGAAGCTTGGAAAAGTCGCCGAAGCCATCGCCGAAATGCAGCCGACCATCATCGCGCTGCAAGAGATTGAAGATCGCGATGCAGTCTATGCGATCTGCAACACTTTAAAAACAGAACACAATCTCAACTACCGGTACGCCTTTGTTGGCGGATACGAGTTTGCGACTGAACAGGATGTGGCCATCATGTATCAAGATCGTTGCATCGTTGAGTATGGTCGCAAAGAACAAACCGGTGACATGTACTCAACCAAGAAATACTACCCTCTGGGCAAACACATGTTTGCGAGGTTTCAATGGGGTAACGGCGATGCGCAACAGGAACTTTTGATTTTCAATTTGCACCTGCGAGCCAAGGCTGACAAAGAATCAATTCGAAAACGCCAATGCGAATTGGTCCGTCACTGGATTCAGGATTCTGTGAATCGCGGAGAGAATGTGATAGTCCTGGGAGACTTCAACACCGAACACAATGTAGGAGCTGTCGTCGCAGGTTCAGATGTAGAGATCATAAAAGGTTCCACCACCGAAAGCACAGAAGATGACCTGATCGACTTGCATGAACAGATTCCCGAAAACGCCCGCCAAACCCATATCACGAGCAAACAACTGGACCGGATCTTTGTTAGCGATTCTGTGTTCAACAACGAAGCCGGCAAGAAGGATTTGGTGTTTTCAAATATCACCTGTCGACCGGATCTAGTTATTGTGCGAGGCAAAGACAGGAACCATTTCAATGGCTTCTATGACATTCCACAGGACGAGCGCGACATTAGCGATCACTATCCCGTCATTGCCGAGTTTTTGTTCAAATAGCTTTGAATTCAAAATCGTTTTTCCAATGGCCTCCGAAAGGGTTAGGCCTTGGAATTGCCTGAACGCCTGCACCAACAATTGGACGACGAAACACCTATGGGTAATTCCTCAGCCTCTCAACCCCATTCGACTTTTCGTATCATCCGCAATCGGATCATTGCGGGTTTGGTGGTTGTACTTCCTTTGTTCATCACATGGATCGTGATCAAATGGCTATATGACACGCTAGTCACTTTGCTGATCGGACCGATACGCGACATGCTGATTCGGATCTGGTATCCGGTGAGTGGTATGGAAGCGCCTGCCTCGGCGCCTCAGGACGAACTCCAAGGGAATGCCCCCTTTGAGGGAATCGAGGCCGTCGGCAGCGAGGTCAACGATTGGTTGATCAGTGGTTTTGCTTCGGTTGCGGCTTTTGTGCTGGTACTGGGCCTGCTATTCATTGCTGGAATGTTTTTTCAGTCCAGATTGCACCGTTTCGTCGACTGGGCTCTTTCCAGCGTCCCTGGTGTGAAAACGATCTACACTGCAGTCAAGAACGTTGTGGATGCGTTTCAATCCTCGACACAGGGTGCTGATCAATTTAAACGGGTGGTACTCGTGAATTTCCCCCATTCCGGCATGAAAGCACCTGCATTTGTCACTTCAGAAATCCGCGACTCCAACAACGACCGAACAATCCTCTGCATCTATGTACCAACGACGCCAATTCCAACCTCCGGCTATATGTTACTGGTTCCCGAAGAGGATGTGGTTCCCTTGGATTGGGACCTTCAGGAAACTCTTCAGGCAATTGTTTCAGGAGGAATTTCGGTTCCAGACCAAGTCCGCTATGATTCGGTGGAGATTCCGAAAATCAAAACAAGCACTCAAAAAAAACCTGAACAGAAATAGAGCAGCAGTGAGCGGTCGTGAATATAACTTCGATGGAATTGTAGGTCCAACTCATAATTACGCAGGGCTTTCGCACGGAAACGTCGCATCCACCAAACACAAAAGCCAAACAGCCAACCCACGCGCTGCCGCACTCGAAGGCCTTGCCAAAATGAAGTTCGTTTCAGATTTGGGCATTGGGCAAGCCATGCTCCCTCCTCTGTTTCGTCCGCGCATTCGTCTACTTTATGATCTTGGTTTCCGGGGCAGTCCGGAGGAAATGGTTAAAGCCGCCGGAAAGGCTGATCCGGCATTGCTGTCTGCCTGTTACAGCGCGTCCAGCATGTGGACCGCCAATGCCGCCACGGTCTCACCTTCCAGCGATTGTGCTGACGGCAAGCTCCACTTAACGCCTGCCAATCTATCCACCCTGTTGCATCGAAGTATCGAAGCAGACTCAACCTTGCGAACGCTTCGCGTCATTTTCTCCGACGGTCGTTTCTTTGAAGTCCACCCTGCCCTATTCCCTTGCCAAACACTTACTGACGAAGGGGCTGCCAACCACACACGTCTTTGCGGAGACCATAGCAGTGCCGGCCTGGAAACATTTGTATTCGGTCGTTCCGCACTCAACAAAGATTTCCCGAGTCCCAAAAAGTATCCGGCTCGCCAAACTCTCGAATCGTGCCAAGCCATCGCAAGAATGCACCACCTAGCGCGCGAGAACACTTTTCATATTCAGCAGAATCCAGAAGCCATTGATGCAGGCGTTTTTCACAACGACGTAATTTCAGTTGGCAATCAAAATGTTCTGCTTTGCCACGAAAAAGCCTTCCTCGATCAAACCAATCAATTGAAGAAATTGGCCAATCGATTTGAAACGCTCTACAAACAGCCACTTTATATTGTCGAAATCAAAGAGCGAGACCTCAACCTGGCAGACACCGTCTCCAGCTATCTCTTCAACAGCCAATTGCTGTCCAAGCCGGATGGGTCGATGGCGCTTCTTTGCCCATCTGACTGCGCAGACAATCCAGCATCCAAAGCATGCACCGATCAGATTCTTGCTGGAGACAACCCGATTGATCAAATTGAGTTTCTCAACCTGCGTCAAAGCATGAATAATGGTGGGGGCCCAGCCTGTTTGCGTTTACGTGTAGTCATGACCCAGGAGCAATCAGCGGCGATTCATCAAGGTATCGTTTTTACCGATCAACTCCGAGAATCGATGAGCGACTGGGTAAAGGCTTACTATCGTGATTCCCTTTCTCCTGATGATCTTCGCGATCCGAAATTGATCGACGAATCATATACCGCTTTTGAAGCTCTCTCGAAAATCATTGAAATCCCGCTTGATGTTCTTGCCGACGAATAGGCAACAGCCTCCATACAGCTTTAGTACAAATCAATCGATCTTTGGAAATCAACGTAAAACACTCATCTGCACGGGTTTTTAAAACGATTCAAATCGGTTTCGCACCAAGTGAACACATCATCTTGAGTAGTTTGCGGGATTTGGATCGTGGACGAATTCCCTGAGGGCAGTAGCATTTTTCTGGCGGTGCGATACAGTCTGGCCAGAAGGAAACGCTTATCTTTGCTCCTCCCCCCACAATCTCACCCGATTATCTGGCACTAAACGCTGCATTTTTTGGTTTGCCCAACACCGGGACTTGCCCCCACACCAAATCAAAGGATTGAACATGTCTGCTGTCAGCCAGAACTGGATTCATGAAGCGCGCGCAGCGATCAAGAATGGCCCCGTCGATTTCTATGCAATTGAACCTGCGAAGTACTGGAAGGATTTGGTGCTATGTACGATTTGCGCTTACTTGGCAGCCTCCCTCTACTTGTCGATGCCATTCAACTCGGTAGTGAAGTATGCGGCATTTCCCTTTGCGGCGTTCTGGCTCTATCGGGCAAGCTCCATGGTGCACGAAGTCTCTCACCTTAACCGCAGTCAGCTGAAAAGCTTCAAAATAGGTTGGAATCTACTTTTGGGAGTCCCTACACTTTTTCCCTCCACATTTTTCTCCACTCACCATCGCGACCATCACTCGGGTCGATATTACGGCACACCACAGGATCCAGAATACATCGTCAATGTGTTCACTCCCGGAAGTATTGCTGGAACAATATTCTTCATTGCTTACCTGTCGGTCTATCCCATTTTCGTTTTGCTGCGATTCATGCTGACTCCGATATCGTATATTCATCCCAAGTTGCGGGAATTCACCCTCAAGCGGCTTTCATCGTTTACGCTCAATTGGAAATACGAGCGCAACGTTGGCCGAATCGACATGAAACCCTTCCTCGTAATCGAAACCCTGTGCTGCCTGCGAGCCTGGCTGATCCCAGTGGGCATGCTCGTTGGACTTTCGGATTGGACCCGTCTCCCTTTGATGTACTTACTGGCGATCACCGTATTGTTTTGCAATCAAATGCGATTCCTGGCCGATCATCACTTTGAAAGTGGGGGAGAAAAAATGAGCATGGCAGAACACGTGATTGATTCCTGCAACTACAGCAAGCGAGATTTTTTCACTTGGCTGTTTTTCCCGTTCACGATTCGATTTCATGCTCTACACCATTTGTTTCCGACGATTCCTTACCACAACCTCGAAGCGGCTCACCAACATTTAACCAAAAACCTCCCGACCGACTCAAAGTACCATGAATTGGACCGACCAGGTTGGTGGTACACCGTACGCGAGAATCTAAAGTTATCCCAAAAACGCAATCGAGATTTTCGGCAGAATCCTAGATCGCAAACTGTTGTGAAACAGGAAAACTAGCGGAGCGATACAACGCGGCGATGTGAAATTCGCTGGCTCGGGTTCATTGCGGATGAAGATTGTGCAAAAATGTTTACTTGACATGAATGCCAACGAGCCCCGCGATGCCCAAGACAAAACCAAACACCGCCTACTGGAAAGACAACCTGCGTGTTGTTTCCATTCTTTTGCTTGTCTGGTTTACCGTCGGATTCGGCTGTAGCATCTTTTTCATAACCAGCTTGAACAAAATCAAATTTGGCGAAGTCGGACTTGGGTTTTGGATCGCACAACAAGGTTCCATCTTTGTTTTTGTCCTGATCGTGCTGGCCTACGCGTTGTGGATGGATCGTCTTGACCGCAAACATGGCGTGGGAGACGATCAATGAGTGACTTCTATTTCTTGGACACTTCGCTGCTTGCCGAATCAGACCCTGCACGCCCCTGGACGTGGCTCTTTGTTGGATTGACGTTCGCCCTGTATTTGTTCATTGGCTGGCGAAGCCGCGTTCGTGAAACGGCGGGATTCTACGTTGCCGGCCAAGGAGTTCCGGCAATTGCCAACGGAGCGGCGACTGCGGCGGACTGGATGAGTGCGGCGTCCTTTATTGGGATGGCCGGCTTGATCAGCTTTTCTGGCAGTGACGGAGCGGTCTACCTGATGGGTTGGACAGGCGGCTATGTTTTGCTTGCTCTTTTGCTTGCTCCCTACCTGCGCAAATTCGGGCACTACACCGTTCCCGACTTTATTGGATCGCGCTACTACAGTGAAACCGCCCGTGTCGTTGCGGCGATTTGCGCTATCTTTATCTCGTTGACTTATGTTGCGGGTCAAATGAAAGGAGTCGGATTGGTGTTTTCGCGATTCTTGGAAGTCGATCTGACCTACGGTGTTTTCATTGGAATGGCGATCGTGGCCTTCTTTGCGGTGCTCGGCGGCATGAAAGGCATTACCTGGACGCAAGTTGCTCAATACTTTGTTTTGATTCTGGCATTCATCATTCCCAGTACCGCAATTTCCAACATGCTAACTGGAAACCCAATCCCCCAGGCTGGCTTGGCGATGAGTGATATCTCCGAACGTCTGAATCACGTGCTGCTGGAATTGGGCGAGAAAGAATACACGCAACCGTTTCGCAATTTCTCACAACTCAATGTCTTTTGCATTACTGCGGCTTTGATGTTTGGTACCGCCGGATTGCCTCATGTCATCGTTCGTTTTTATACGGTCAAAAACGTACGGGCAGCTCGTTACTCCGCGGTCTGGGCGATATTTTTCATTGCCATTCTCTACACAACCGCCCCGGCACTTGGCATGTTCGCGCGGTACAACCTGATCAAATCGACCCATCTTTCCACCATCGACAAAATCACCATAGGACAGGGCGACGACGAAAGATTGTTTATCTTCCCGGGCGAACAACAAGAAGCCTTCGCCGCACTTGAGGAGATCGCCGCAAGTGCCGAGATCAGCGACAAGCAGACAAAAAAGGGAATGGTGTTTTTATCTGACATGCCTGCACCTCCTCAAGTCATCTACTACCTGGACTCACCCGAGGGGAAACCTCTCGATTGGGCGACGAAATGGCAACGAACCGGGTTGCTCAAATTCGAAGACTTGAATCAAGACGGAAGCATTAGCCTTAAACTCGATGGCAACGGCAAATCAGAACAGGCGTTTATCGACAAAGACATCATTGTGCTCTCAACACCAGCAGTCGCTGGCCTACCCCCTTGGGTGATTGCACTCGTTGCGGCAGGAGGTTTGGCCGCAGCCCTTTCTACGGCCGCCGGATTGCTGCTCGTGATTAGTTCCAGTTTGGCACATGACCTTTACTGCCGATATTTTGCGCCAAAGGCAACTGAGGCGCAGAAGGTGATGATCGGCCGAATCGCAATCTTGCTTGGAATCGTTGCTGCTGGCTACTTTGGCATCAACCCACCAGGATTCGTTGGGGAAGTTGTCGCATTTGCCTTTGGTTTGGCGGCCGCCAGTTTCTTTCCGGCAATCTTTCTGGGCATCTTTTCCAAACGAGTCAATCGGGAAGGCGCGGTGTCAGGCATGATCGTTGGCTTGGTTTTTACCATGACCTACATTGTCATGTGCACGAGCCACAAAGTCCTACCAATGTTCTTCACCGAACCACTTCTCGACAAAGCCGACTTGCTATTTGGAATTGAGCCACAAGGAATTGGCACCGTCGGAATGCTTTTGAATTTCGTCGTTACAATTACGATCTCGTCCTTCACCGCTCCACCTCCACCCGAGGTAATCGATCTAATTGACAATGTTCGAGTACCGGCAGGAAGTGGCGAAGCCAAGGGACATTAACTAGTGGTTCGTCAGAGCTGATTTGACCAGTTTTAGTGGGTGCCATGCTTCACGCTTGCGTGAGCATGTTGTGCAAACGCAAGGCATGACGCCCTTCAGTTCACGTTGAACCACTAGCACCTAGGCCCGTCTTCGATTGGCGGGTCGAGAACATCAGATACACCGGTTTTCTTAGCCTTGTTACCCGTCAATTCAAAATGTCCGGGTACGAGCCCCTAGTTCCACGTTTGTGAGGAACAAGAATTGTTTCGGCAGGAGCCTCAACCTCCCGTAAAAGGCAAAAACCTCAACGATGGGTGCCATGCCCTCGCTTGCGTGGGCATGTAGTGTTCTGCCGACATCCTAGTAACTCGCCCGTCTTCGATTGGCGGGTCGAGAACATCAGATACACCGGTTTTCTTAGCCTTGTTACCCGTCGGTTCAAAATGTCCGGGTACTAGTGCGTAAACTGTTGACGCTTTTTCAGAACTATGTCGCGACGCAGTTTTTACCTTGAGCCTTGGCGCGATAGAGCGCTTTGTCTGCCATAGCAACCAGCTCAATCAGATCACTTCCCGCATCGGGATAGCAAGCCAACCCAATACTGATCGTTGGCTCCAAAAGAATTCCATCTTTGGTCAAACCAGCAGACTCGACAGCCTGGCGAATCTCTTCCGCGACAGCCGTCGCCGCGGCCGGATCGTGGGCAGGCAAAAATGCACTAAATTCGTCACCACCAAACCGACAAGCATGCCCCTTGAACCCGACAACCCGAGCAATCAATCGGCCCGTTTCGCCGATCGCAAAAGCACCGAATAAATGCCCGTGGGTATCATTGATTTTTTTAAGCCCATCCATATCCATCATCAACAGCGCCAGTGGACTACTACCTTGCACTGCGGCCTGCAACGAAAACTCAAATGCCTGATCAAACCGACGTTTGGATGGCAAACCGGTCAATGGATCAGTACTCACCAGCGTCGCAACCTCACTATGGAAATCGATGTCAATCTCGTCAGCCAGCGCAAAGCGAAGTACCGTATCGCCAACATAGATTTTCTCACCGTCCTTTAAGACGCGGCGCTCAGGAATCGGCATCCCATTAACGCGAGTACCATTGGTGGATTTCAAATCCTGGAGAACATAATTCCCATCACCTTGGGGAGTGATAACGGCATGTTGTCGAGACACTCCAAAATCATGAAGTGGAATCGTGCATGTCGGATCTCGCCCCATGACCGTAGGCCCATCGATAAAAACATGAGTCCCCAGATCTGCGTTGCTGCGAATAACGTTCAAAAATGCTTTGGTCGCAGATTGCTGTTGAGGTTGGACCTCGTCCCCCTCAATCCGCATCGTTCGGACAAGATTCGCATGCGGATCTGGATTGACTGATTTGTCGTTGTTGGGAAAGCTCATTGGGTAAATATGCTCAAGTAAATCCTGGAGAGCTGATTGATGCGGAAGTATATCAAGGCGTGCATGATGCGACATACCGATCGGACAACTTGGAAGGCCGCTAGCGAATCGGCAAGCAAGCGGTTGCAAATCTCAAGGAATTGCGTTGGGTAGACCGTTAAATAATACACTTCCGAGTCACCTATCGGCAAATATATTCCCGCCAACTGTCAAGTTGCTCCTGTGTCAGGCTGTTTGGACGCTCGACTTCATAACGAAATGAGCGTTCATCGGTGCCTCCGATTGTCACTTTTATTCTCAGGCGTCCGTTTTCCTTATAGGCGAACTTGACCTCGATCGGCGTTCCAACAGGCAACTCATCTGGCAAATTCCAAATGGAACAGCGGCCAACGGTTCCACAATCTTCCGGGTTGTCACTCTCCCCTCAACAATCTTGACCAGTAACGATTCCTGATTCTGTTTGTGAATTTTGAAAACCTGCCGGGCGACAACCGGCAAAGGAGTATTGCGAGGAATCAGTCGCACAACGCGTCGAATCTTGGTGTCGATTTCCGTCGCGACCACGCCCAGAGAATGAGAGTTGACGTTCTTGATCTTCGTTGCCTTGAAGTTTTCACTACCCTGAATAATGGCAGAACGAATTGCTGCACCATGGGCAACCGCCTGATCCGGAGAAAGCGATGTATCAGGTTGGCGACCAGACAGTCCTTCAATCATCTGCCGAACCGCAGGCATTCGCGAAGATCCTCCCACGAGAAGAACTTGGTCGATATCTGACCAACTCGACTCCGCCGCCTTAAGCGTTTGCCGCACCGTAAAATCGGTTCGGTCCAACAAGTCCAAAGTCATCTCCTCAAATTCCTTGCGAGAAATTTCAACACGCAGTGCATGCGAACCCTGCTGACAATTAACGGAGGATCGATCTCGAACGGTCAGAGTTTCTTTGGCGGCATTGCAATCAACGGTCAGCCTTCCCAAACTATCCTCGTCGTCGCGTGGATCGACACCATGGGCATTCTTGAATGCCTCAGCAACGTGGTTGACGAGCCGTTGATCCCAATCCAATCCACCAAGTCGAATGTCCCCGTCGGTTGCAATCGCCCGAAACTCATTGCCCTGGACTTCCATCACGGTTACATCAAACGTCCCCCCGCCCAAATCGTAAACCAAGACACGTCGTGCCTCGGTTGCCTGGCCGGCTTCGTTGATCCACCCTGAATTGAACCCATAAGCGATTGCTGCGGCCGTCGGTTCGTTGATGATGTCGATCACGTTCAACCCCGCAACAAACCCGGCATCTTGAGTGGCCTTTCGACGCACTTCATCAAAATAGGCCGGAACCGTAACCACCGCTTTGTCGAAACGACCAATCATGCCCTCGGCGTCGCATTTAAGCTTATTCAGAATCCAGCCTTGTAACGCTTCTGGGGGAAAGCGTCTCCCGCCAAACTCCTTCTGGTAGACCTTGGCTCCCATGAAACGCTTGGGATGATTGGCGACTTGCGAAGCCTCAGTGGACAACGCCTTGGCCGCTTCTTTCCCGACGACAACATTATCGCCCTCAAACAACAATGCACTTGGCGTCAGCAACTCACCTTCGGAATTGGCCACAGTTGCCGGTACGCCTGCTTCGTTGATATACGCCAACACACTAAACGTTGTGCCCAGGTCAATTCCGACGATAGGTTGGTGATCAATTTCACTCATGGATTTCAAATGGGTTTAATATAAATGGATTGCTTCGTTTATTATGATCAAAGTCAGGCTTGCGCAAACAACAAATCTCGTTGGGAAAACCTTTCCGATCAACTAAGAGTTTTGGATCAACGAAGCGTTAACACCGCCTAAAAGAATTGTACTTTTCTTTGTGCTCGCCATCCGATAAAACCTCGTACATGGATGATAGTTACCTACAGGGATGGTATCTTTTTTCAGTCACTGAAGGAAAGATCCATGACTATCGATTGGATGAACTCTTTGATCGCCGTCACATTTATGGCCGTTTGGGTATTAATCGGTCAGTTCTCATTCGTGAGACATTAAGTCCGTAGAAGTTACGACAACTTCTTTCGGCGAGGTTTGCGCGCTTGTGCTGTATCTTTCAGCACACCAATTCGCAGCATTTACATTTTGCCCAAAAAGCGTCGTGCATAATTGCGTCTTTTCACGTACCTCGTGGACAAGATCGCTTCACGCGTTGACAAAAATCGTTGTTTCACTGCGACGATTCGTTGCTGCCTATTCGAATGCAGGTAGTTTCGTTATTCTTGAAGGATGAACGAAGCGCCGCATTCTGATGAGTTGAACACACCCTATCTCCACAGCCACGGGGCTGGCCCTGCGCCAGTGCCAACCCGTCGGCGAAAATACAGGCTGCCGATATTCCTTTTCTTTGCCACCTGCCTTTCCACCTTCTGGGTTGGTTGCACACATTGGCAACCGGTTCAATCATTCACCCGATCCTTGATGGACGGTGAATGGATGGGGCTCAGACTGCAGTTCATGGAAAACTGGCAGCAGGGCCTGATTTATATGTTTGCCGTGTTGTTGATTCTACTGGCCCACGAGATGGGACATTTCATTGCGACTTTGATTTACAAAGTTCCTGCCAGCGCCCCAATCTTTTTGCCATTTCCAATAAACCCCATTGGGACCCTTGGTGCAGTAATTGCCATGCAGGGCAATCTGGCAGACCGTAGACAGATTTTTGATATCGGAATTGCTGGACCGCTTGCAGGACTCGTTCCCGCGATCCCCATCGCAATCATTGGCGTAAGCCAACTGGATCTTTCCGCTCCACCGCAAACCGGTTACGGAATGCACATGCCACTCTTCCTGGACTGGCTTATTCGCTGGTACGAAGTTCCCAATTACGATGGCATCGTCTGGCTGAACCAACTGAACCCCTGGTTCTGCGCCGCCTGGGTAGGCTTTTTGATCACTGGATTGAATATGATGCCAGTGGGTCAACTGGATGGCGGACACGTAACGTACACGTTGTTCGGAAAATTCGCTCACAAAATTGCCCAGTTCACCATCGTATTCGCCGTAGCTTTTATGGTCTACCACCAACATTTCATTTTGATATTGATGGTGGCACTTGTGCTGTTCATCGGGACCAATCACCCGCCGACTCGTGACGATTCTGTGAAATTAGGACCCTTTCGATGGGCACTCGGGCTTGCCAGCCTTTCGATTCCCATCCTTTGCTTTCCTCCATTGATCTTCAAGATCGTTCAGTAGGTTGTGCCTACACAAACACAAAGCGCAGCGTCCGGGGGCGGGGAAACCATCTCAAATTCGCAGTGGCGTATGGAAACCCGACGCGTCAGCGAGGTCGATGATGCCAAGGAATCGCATTCATTGGGATAGGATCGCTGCACCAAACGGATGCCGTCGTTCCACGACTGCGCTGCGTAGGCAATGCACACCCCAGACTCAAAGTCTGGGGCTAATGGAAATAGCCGCTCCGCGGCATACCCCTGTACGGATCGCACTTCCCAGACATAGCCATTGTCACCCGACACATAGGCGAGGGCCTTGATGGTGAAAAAACGCGTTTTAGAGGAAACCCGACGAGGCTGTGACTTTTTCATGCGTACACGAAGCGAAAACTTAGGAGCAGTGGCGTATGGAAACCCGACGCGTCAGCGAGGACGTGTCGGGTTCGTCCTCGCTGACGCGTCGGGTTTCCAAAACAGCGGAATGTGAATGTTCAGATGCCATTGGTTGCTGAGTCAGCCACCAGTCGAAAAAGTCACAACCTCGACACGTCAGCGAAGTCGCCCTGCGCGATCCTCGCTGACTTGGAAAGACCGATTCGCAACTTGGCGTGTTGGGGCATCAACTCCCAAGGGAACGCTGTGAGGGCAACTTCAAAATGTGTAGGGATCCCTTATTCCTGGCACCGGAAATCTGAGACAACTCCCACGAGTCATTGAAAAAAATCGCCCACACAAATATCTGATTCATGAATCTGTATTTGTGTGGGCGAATCAAATTGGGTTGCAGATACGTCCCAATGTGCTCAAAAGCCAAGAACGTTAATCGATGACTGGCCAAAGCACCCAATCACCGTCTGTGGTTGGGTGCAAACCCAAACCGTAATTCTTTGTGGAAATGTCTGCAGGAAGGACTCCACCATCGTCATCTCGATCAACCCCAGCCCAGTAAAGCGTAAACTCGTCTCCATTGACCGAGTAATTGACCGGCTCGCCAGTTAATCCGTCTTGAGGAATCTGCGATATGTAAGCTGGAACCAACTCGTTCAGACTCTCTGGTAAGAAATCGTGTTCACGTTGATGACGGTGAATCGCGACGCCCAATTCGATCCCCGCTTGAATCCCCATCGACTTCCCGAGGCTATGGCAAAGATAACTATCTTCAAAAGTGATCGCTCCAAGTATCAGATCGATGGAAAAATTCTCGCCGACCACTTCTTCATAGGTAGATTCACTTGCCGCGTCGAGCATTTCTACGAGGGGCTTCTGCAATCGAGCTTCTGATTTTTCCATAATTTGATCAAACGCTTCGCGTACCGATTTTCGTGAAGAACCTGCGCCAAACATCAAAAACGTTGCAAGCGCAGATTCCACCGACGAGGGATTTGAGTCCCCCGCTCCGTTCAACGCCATTACAGCAGAAAGTGTTCTTGCCCCGGTAAGTGTAAGCATGCCATCACCTTCACCATCATCTGAAAACAGATTCTGTAGGGTGTCATAGGTCATTGCCCTTTCGCCCTCCAGACTTAGTAGACTGCGCAGATCAAACGCAGCAACCATCTCCTGGACCTGCTGCAACTCTTCGTCACCAAACAAATCGGGATAGTCGGCGACAATCTTTCCTACTGTCAAGAATGCCATATCGGAGCAAGCCCAACCCAACAGACTACCGACGACGGTTCGATTCTCGGACATATGCTGTGCCATCCCAAGAATCGTTTCGACGTTCTCAATCACGCGGGCACCATCCCCTTGCTCCGCTGCAACCATCGAGTCAACACAAAGCATTCTCGACCCGTTTCGAAATGCCTGCAAATGCGGAAGATTTATCGAGACAACCATCTTGTCGAGCTGTGGAACATCTCCGACCTCTACCGAATCAGGATCGACACCAGGAAAAAGCGATTGCTGGTCCTCTGGTGAATAGTCGGCGACACCATACCTGAGCTCCAAACCAAACACGGGTTTCTTTGCCCCAAGCCGAAATGCAGTCAGTAAATCTTGCTTGGATTCGAGCCATGTAACCGCAGCAGGCCATCCGTCACTTCCCGGACTGACTAGCCGGCTATCTTCATCCATCAAATCGCCGATAGACATATTGACGAACTGATTTTCAATCCAGGCCTCACGGTACAGCGGCCATGCCTTGTCGTCTTCGGGAGCGTCGACTGCGGCGTTAAATACCGGAAGGAAATCTTCAGTCACATTGGTTTGCGCGACGCAAAAGTACGCAAAAAACAAACTGAAGGCAATCGCCACCCCTACTCCAACCATTCCGGAGACTTTCACCACTTTACTAATCATCGATCGGTTCCTCTTCTTGCTTCTGTGAATTAACTGTGCTGCAACCATCGGATCGCCAAATTCAGCACAAATCTGTTCAAACGCGACGCCATGTTCAAAAGCGTCTTGAAAATGAGAAATCAACTCATCGGTAACACTATTCTTTTCAGCCCGCCAAAGCTTTGCCTTCAAGACAATGCCGCTGATTAGGTGGCAAACTTGTTCGGGCAATCCAGAATTCACCAGCCGAGACTTCCAATCAAGCCGACCTGAAATCTCTCCACGAATCAGATCGGTAATCGGAGTCTGACCCAACTTGCGAAACGTAGGAAATAGACTGGCAGCACTCATGCGATACTTCCTCCCAGTCCGAAAGGCAATTCGCCGTTCCTTGTGACTCCCAGCGCCTGCATTCCTTGCACTAAAGCAACCCACTGTTCGCAGTCTTGCTCCAGCTTTTTCTTCCCCTTGGCTGTCAGCTTGTAGTACCGTCGCTTTCGACCGTTCCCCCCAGCTTTTTCACGTGAAGAAACCAGGCCTTTGGCTTCCAGGTTGTACAACATCGGGTAAAGCGTCGACTGACCAAGCTCAAAAGTTCCATTCGACTTTTTCGCCAAGGTCTCGATCAACTCGTACCCATACATTTCCTGTTTGGTCAGCAATTGCATGACAGCCGTTGGCCCAGCCCCACGCATCATCTCCCGTTCCAGTTTCATTTTCCCCTCCAATTCGATTACCAGCAGCCTGCAGACTTCGCCACGCAAGCTATGTATCACATAGTATCGGGCACAAAGTATGATGTCAAGCAAGAAAAAGGTGAACATTTCAACGCAAATAGGGTGCGGCCAATACGCGCCATGTTTGTCAATGCAAACAGGGACCGTTATATTTGAACCATCGAACTACTCCCAAGAACAAAAAATGAACTCAATAAAATTGCTTGGTTTTTGCCTTTCCTCATTCCTGGTGCTCGCCACAATCTCTGGATGTGGAGGGAAACCGGAGCCCGTACAAGAAGCCACAGCACCGACTGATGGATACCCAATCGTCAACGAGCTCGCTCGAACTGACATTAATGACAAAGCGAGAGCCCTCCTGGAACAGTACAACCGGGGTAAATCGGCCCCACGCAAAAAAGTGATCGATTCGATTGTCAAGCGAGCAGTCGAAGAGAATCGCAGCCAACGATTTCAGGTAAACGCGAGTTTTAAGTTTGAGGGTGTCTACTTTGACACCCCGCCAACCCAATCAAAACCGCAGGCTGCAAACCGCACGCTCGACTATTCCTCTTCCCCTAAGAACTGCCGCGAATTCAATGCCAGCCTCCTGCGATGCCGAAGTGCTGCAACTGAGCACTTTCGCAAAACCTATCACGACTTACCTCAGAAGGATCTGGATGCGCTGTGCAGCTTCTTTGACGCGACGCTCGACTATGAGATTTATAGCCCCACCAAAGAGCGCAAAGAAAATTTTGCCAAGCAATTCAATAATATAAAAGTCCCCGATTTGATTGCGAACGATCCCTGGTTTCGCCTTTGCCATGCCTATGCAGACTATCATGTTTCCAAAAACTACGAACGCGCCACAACAAAAGCCAATGATGCGATCGAGGGTTTTGCGGAAACCGACTATCCAGCTCAGTCAATCTGGTTGGCGCACAACTACAGTTTCGAGATGCGAAATGCCTGGAGGTTGTTTCAAGCGGATGATTCGAAGAATGCGATCCGCCTGTCTCACTTAAAGAAATATGCCGATATCATCTACTATAGCCTGGCGATCGACTTTCGCGTCAAAGACGATGAAGTGCGAGCCATTTGGTACATGTTCGATGAGAGCGTTGAGTCGCTGAGAAGGTATCAGCAACCTGAAATCGTTGAAGCTTTGTGCAAGAAATTGCTTGAGTCACCCAACTTGGATCCTTGGCTTAGTGCAATGATTCGTGGGCGCTTGGCACAATTCCGGGCTTGGCAATTCCGGGGAAACGGCTATGCCTCGACCGTCACGGAAGAGGGGTGGCAGGGTTTTTCCGCGAACATGAAAATCGCCGAAAAGGCTTACAAAAAAGCTCTTAAACTGAACCCCCATGCTCCCGAACCTGCTGCAGGTCTCCAAGAAACGGCATTCGCGGGTCACACCGAACAGAGTGGAGAATACTGGCTTGAAAAAGCTCTTGAAATCCAGCCTGATTTCTATCCCGCAATAGATACAGTCATTCACTTCAATCGCCCACGTTGGGGCGGGAGTCTGAAAAAAATGATGAATGCAGGCGAGCAATTCTCTCGGCAAGGAGATTACCAAACAATTGCTCCCTTCGGATTTATCGACGCCTATGTCACCGCAGTGTCCGACGAAGATTGCTATATCGACGGCACCGTCGCCGAGCAACTTGGTGAAGCACAAATCAAGCGACTTCGCGATTGTGCAATCAAACTCTCACAGAGCGAAGAAGTTCACGGCTACGGTTTTGTCCTTTCGCGAGAATGGATGCAAACCTGTGCATTTGCGTTCAGCTATCTTGCCAATGACGGTCAACTGATTCTAAAGGACTACCAACGATTGCATGGAAACTACGTAGAGGAAGCCGCCCAACGCTTGCAACTGAAGCTTATCCCGGAACGTCTCTACGAACAGGCGTTAGCGGTTCATGGCCCATTCGCGCCTCTCTACGAGGAAATGGCTCAGTATGAAAATATGAAAATTGAGGAACTGCTCAAAAGCCGCCAAAGCGTCCGAAACCTAAAAGCAAAAGCAAAAGCAGACGGAGCCGAACAACAGGTTCTGACGTCAATCCAAAGAATTACCAATCGTGTGAACTATCACGAAAAATACCAGACCGGCGACTGGGTGGACCTTAAGTTTGACGAATTTCTTACCGACTGGCGAACCCCTGGTTCCAACTCAGTTCAATACGAGTCAGAGGACTCCGTCATTTTCCGTGGAGATAGCGACAATCGAGAAGACATGATCTTCATGTACCATCAGTTCCCCGGCCCGCGCACCATCGAATTTGAAGTCACCTGGTTAACAGAACAATCCGAGGTCCCTCCGACGATTTCAACCGGATTTTGGCCCATGACCTTTGAACAAGGTTTCTCGGTACACTGCGGTATAAACCCCAACTCACGACAACTGCGATACGGTAGCCCAGCAGTTCACCAGTGGCACGGAAAAGGAGATTGGTTTATCACCAAAGAAGGTTCAGGAGTCCCTTTTGATGGCTTGAAGTCCGTCACCATGCGATTCAATGTTCATGAAAATTATTACGAATTCTTCATCAACGATCAGTTTGTATTAAACCAGTTCAGCGAAGATTTTTCCCCTAAAACCAACCTCAGTTTTGGAAACCCCAACAACCATCCAGGCAAGTACGAAGCTCGCTTTTCGAACATTCGCGTCAAGAAGTGGCAAGGCACACCGCAACCACAAGACCCCAAAGAGATTCTTGCCTACTACGATCGTTTAACAGAAACGGATCCTCAGTCTGCGATGTACTGGCGGTTGCGAGGCAAGGCAGCGCACGCTCTGAGCCAATTTGAATTGTCATTGTTGTTTAGCAAATCGCTCATTCTCCAAGCTACGTCAATTCGTTCTCGAGGCACTAGCAGTTAGCCGGGCCGCACGAACATTCAAAAGTGATAAGAATCATCGGGGCAGATGCGCCATACGGTCAGATGCATCACACGGTCAGATGCATCACAACGGTATGTCCTAGACGATGACGCAAGTCAAAGGTGCCTGGCATTGGCACGAAGACGTTTCGCGATCTCATTGAATGCCGTTCCTGCGGTCCCACTTAATCCCGAACGAATGGTGGGACTTGCGTCCCGCCCTATGGCATGCCGTTCCTACGGAACTTGCGACACTATCCTCCGTCGTTCTCGGTGGAATAAAATCCCTGACCATTGTTGAACATACTCAGAAATTTATCGATCTCCGCCTTTTGAATAACTTCGTCCCCGTTGTAGTCCATGTGTCCGATATACAAGGTCACCTCACCTTCGGGGAGTTCATCCTTGGTCAAATCACCGTCTCCGTTCTTATCCAACTCTCGGACCTTGGCGAAAAACCCTGGCATGAAAACTCCGGGGCGAGAACCCTGGCTGCGTGAATTCCCGAAAGACACTTCACAATTTTGCGTAATTGTTACACAAAACGTTTCGGCATCGTCGCAAACGGTATAGGTCAATGAGACTTCAAACGGCACTTGATTTTCAAAGTCTACGTCAACCAAAAACTCCCGCGGATCGATATCCGCGTTGGCCTCAACATCTGGCCCCGCAAGAACGGTTTCTTGAAACGTCTGGCCTTCGCCCGGCTTGATATTCAACTCAATGTTGCCTGCTCGATTGTTCCAATGAACTTTGTAAAGCGGATCCAAATAGGCGACGAGATAAAACTTTCCTTTGCCTTTTCCTGGCTTGAACGCATCACCAGTGGCTTCAACACGCAGCTTCACAAAAAACGAATTCTCTTTGTCATCATGTGGAGTGACGATCAAGGGCATCATTCGAGGCAGTTCCAGCCGAGGAACCACACCACTGGCAATATCACGAACTTCGGGGGTGAATGTTGCGGGCAGGTCATCCACCGTCGTCGTTGTCGCCGACTTACCAACCAATTCCTCCAGGTACAGTCGAAGCTCGCTTGGATTGCTCCAAAATCGTTTGCGAATAATCTCACCGTCTGCGTCGACCACAAACTCGCCGTTCGGTGCACCACCAAAGGCCTCCTTAAACGAGTTGTCCATACTGTCACAAATCCACGGGATCTCCGTTTGAAATCTCCGCTTGGCCTCTGCGACATGCATCAAACGCTCTTTCAGGTTAAATGCCGTCACGAAACCATTGATCTCGGGATGCTGTACGTTTTTGTAAACGTAGAAAAAATTGACTTTGTCTTGATAGTCGCGATAAACCGTTTCCAAACTGGAAACATTTCTCAGGAAGGGAGGTCATGTGAGGCACCCAAAAACCAACACCGCCGATTTCCCCTTAACCTGGTTCAGCGAAAACGGATCCCCCTTCTCATCGTAGGCAGAAACATCGGCCACGCTCGTACCGACCTTGGGGTCACGCTTGGCGAAAGACCTTTCATAACGATCTGCGAACTCAACCACCTCATCCTGGCTTTCTTGCTGCCCTATCCAAGTTGCCGTAGATGCATTGCTTTCGCTGCCACCCAACAGAAATAAACTACACATAAGTGTCAGGGATTTTAGAAAACGAACAGTAATCATCTACGTTTCTCACAATAGGAAATTCTTGAGCCTTAAGTATCGCGCGTTGACGAAACTAAGTTGAAAATGCTTACAAAGAATCTAAAAAAAGTTTTACGAGGAATTCACTGCCTCAAGCTCCACATTTCAGGAGAATATCCACCTCTTGCGTGAACATCACAACCCCAGATCCTTGCAAATGCACGATCCCAAGACGAAAATGTTTTGGATACTCATTCAGGCAAATTCCCACAGAATAACGATATGGCCAAACCAATTTTTCACTCCAGCATCGAAGGCGCACAACATGGCCCCAAAGGACTGGACGACTTTCTAATATTTGCCAGGGATTCCGGAGCAAGTGGAGCTCAACCCTCCAACTACATGCTGGAAGCTAATGACGACGGTTCGCAGTTCAAAGGCGCATCCGACATCAAAGAGGCCTTTGAAAAAAACAATCTGAGGCTAGATGGTATCTCCGCACACTGCCCGTTCTGGGTCCATACCAGTGCTTGGACCGGCACAAAAAGTGGGCACCCTTTCATCCATGGTCCCAATCAGGACAAATCACCTGCTGAGCTGGAAAGCTGGTACGAAAACTACTTGCTCAAGCTGATGGATCTATGTGCTGAACTCAATGTAAAAATTCTGCCGATGTTTTGGGGAGTTGCTTTTGGGTGGGAAATGGCCACCGGCTACCCATGGGGATTCTGGTCAGGTCCCGGCTTCGATCTGCTCAAAGAGGGACAAGAACGATTCATCACCAAGACTTCAAAACTCAGAAGCCACGCCAATGCGCTGGGCATTTACCTGGCTCATGAAATCCACCCTGGAACCGCTGCCAGTTGCGCTGATGAGTTCAACTCGTTGGTTGATATTTGTGATGGAGACGCGTGCCTTGGTGTCAATGCGGACCCATCACATTGCTGGGAAGGCGAACACTGGGAGGAACGATTTACCAAGGTAGGATCACGGGTCTATGGCTGCCACGTCAAGAACTTTACGATTCACCAAGGCGTACCGCTTCGTCAAATGGAATCCAATTGGAAAAATCGCGCGATGCAGTTTACGGATCTAGGGACAGGCGATTTGAACATGACTCGCTATGCGGAAGTAATGATCAAAATTGGCTATGCAAAACGTTACTGCGAAATCATGAACACCGATTCCGCGCCCTTAGTCGTAGAAGCGGAAAGCAACTATCGCGACGGTGACGCCTGTAGTGCGGACGGAATTGCCTGGGTTCGTGACAACCTGTGCTTTCCTGTCGCCCAAAGCAGCTTCGAAGATGCGATGGGTGCATAGCTCTTTCAGATCCAGCCAAACCGCAGTCACCTACGACCGCGGGTTTTCGGCTGTCACGGGGTCCTGACGTATCTCAAGAGATTGGTTCAGTCGCCCCGCAACCACTGCGATTTCGGGCTTTGACCAGTGTGTCATTCCATTGAAACTTCTGCCTCCCGCCCTAATCTGCAACTGATAGCTTTTCTGGTTGTTCGTTTTGATTCCGCTAAATCCGATATTGATGCTTTGAATGTCATCCTGATGTATTTCGATTCGTTTCCTGGATAACAAACTGAATCGATAAACTGTCAACACTGCACCATCAACCTCGAACTCAAAACGACGGGTTCCAAATTCCAGGCAAACCAAACAAACTAACAAACCAGTTCCGACAAAAACCAATCCGAACGCAACTCCGACAAAATCGAAGTTCCCCGTCGCCGCGTGCCAGGCAATCGCGGCACCCATAAACAAAAAGACCAGCCCCACACATACCGCACCAATCCAGTAGCTCATTTTCCGAGGGACATTGATTCTTACTCCGTCAACTCGTTCGTCGATACTGATCCTGGATTTCAAAGGCAGCCGCAATTCGCCGACTTCCCCTAGCTCGTCTTGCCAGGTGACCAGATCGCCATCCTCAGTGGTTTCGACTCCCAAGTCCTGGGCCAACGAATATGCCAACCACTGAAGTTCATTTTCTTCCAGTTGAGACAACAGTCCAAGCGGTTTGTCTTTTTGACGAAATTCAATCTTGAGTTCCCGAACTGGCTGGTCATTGACCTCCATACCACTGTCGCCCACATAGATTCGGCGAATATCCACGATGGCGAACTCCATCCACTTGACTCCGAAAATCGACTTTCTTTCAACAAAGAGTTGATCACTCAGGATCCCGATCATCAATCTACGTCGGGCCAGATAGACCGAGCCTACCAGCATCAGTATTCCTACGCCCAAGAAAGATATCAGCACGATCAGTCCGACAATATCCGAACCCAAAAGATCACCCGCACCCGTCTGAGCCAGACTGACGAGTACCACAGAGCTAATCAAAATCCAGAAGCATGAGAACACCAACAAGAAGCCGGCAAGTCTCTTGAACCCCGTCGCAGGAATTTTATACGCACGATGCTCTCCCTGATCTTGCATCACAATCTTGGATGCAACCGGTTTTTCAGGAACTGATCGAATTTCAGAATTTGTCGTAATGGGAACTTCGTTTGCAGTGCCCGACGGTGCCGCTCTGATCATGTCTCCAACCGAATTGGAGGCGATGGCTCTTCCGATTTCGCTGGAAAGTTCGTTGGCGAGTTGGTTGATCACTGGCCCCGAATAGCCGACTGCGATCATGAATTTGGAATTACTGGTGGTTGCAACAAGCGCTTTGAGTTCTTTTCCCAATGAAAAAGGCGAGTTCCCTCGCTTTCCCATCTTGGAGGAATCCTTGATCTGCAACTCAAGTACATTTTTTAACCATACCTTTCGCCGCCAATCGAACCAGCCCAGCTTTTCGACACTCAACAATCTGTCCTTGGCAATAATGACCTCGGAACGAGTACGATTTTTGACGATTCGGTACCCCAACGTCAAAATTCGAAGGCCAAAAAACAACCCACCAAATCCCGCCAGGGAAAAAGCAATAACTGCCAACCCAAACCATTCGCCTTCCGCGATCAACGAAACACCAAAGTACAGCGGTCCGGAGATCCAGGCGATCATAAAAAGGGTGATGAATAACCCCAAGGCAAACACAATCCAGCCAAAACTTGCGTACGGGCCTAAATCGCGTGCAGGAAGTATCCAACGCGCTTGGTCGTAGTCTTTCTCGAACTCTATTTGTTGGAATTCCTGCATCTTTCCTTTTTGCCGTTTGCCTTGGATGGATTCCCTGCGAATGATGGATCAGGAGTAAGAAATCACTCTTATCCAGTCAATGAGTCTTTCAAGGTTGCTACTTTAATCTTGTTGCAGTATCCGCCAAAATGACTCATGCCAACAAGTGATATTTAAAACCTAACATTCTAACGGGTTTGTGTCCGCCAATTCCTTGAGAATCAAATGATTGCCATGAGTGACAACGTCCAAGTTCGTAAAGATGCTCCCAGCGGGACAATTGTTCTAAACCGACCCAATCGACGAAATGCACTTTGCCGAGAAACAATCCAAGAATTACGGACCGCCTTTGAAGACTTCCAGCAGGAACGGGCAGTTCGCAGCGTTATTTTGACGGGCAGCGGCGACCTCTTTTGCTCTGGAACCGACCTTCAGCAGCTCAAAGAAACGCAAGAAAGCAAAAATGCAGCCTCACAATGGCAAACCGACACGGAAGAGTTTCAAAGCTTGATCGAGTACATGCTTCGCTTCCCCAAACCCATCATTGCTTCAGTCAATGGACCAGCACTTGGCAGCGGATTGGCTTTGCTCCTTGCATGTGACGTTGCCATCGCGAGCCAACGGGCCTCAGTCAAATTGCCCGAATCTCGACTTGGCCTCGTATCGGGAATTGCCGCACCTCTGCTGGCTTTTCGAATCGGCACTAGCAATGCCAGCTACGTAATGATCACCGCTCAGCCAATCGAAGCCGAGCAGGCTCAAAAAATGGGACTGTTCCATGAGGTCGTTCCGCACGATTTCGTTTGGGCTCGCGCTCAGGAAATCGCGAAAGACATTGCCCTTGGAGCAAGGCATTCACACCATCTCGCCAAACACTTGCTAAACGAAACATTGGGAGAGTCACTGTTCACCTTCCTCTCAATCGGTTCCGCACACACCGCCACTGCTCGCACCAGTGAAAACGCCGTCGAAGGCATCAATGCATTTCTCGAAAAACGCGATCCCATTTGGCCAGAATAAATGGCCGTCAGGGCTTCCCGCTTCGCGTCCGACCCGCCCGGAGGCCCGGAGGAGGGTGGCTTAGTTGGCGGATCGTCTTGCCACCGAACGTTGGAGCAAATTTGAGTCATGCGGCATGACGTTTTGGGGCTGCTTCGCTAACGCGTCAAGGCCGTGACTTTTTCATTCGGACATGAAACGATACTTTAGAAGCAGTGCTTTATGGAAACCCGACGCGTGAACGAGGACGTGTCAGGTTCGTCCTCGCTCACGCGTCGGGTTTCCAAAAACTTCCAAGCGACTTGTTTCGGAAAAAATCACAACCTCGGAAAAGAGTGGCTTTGTTGGCGCTGCGGCTTGCATACGCGTCTGGATGGCATCGATTCATCCAGCGCAAGGACAGTTCAGATCATTTGGTTCACTTCACCAAGCCTAATCATCTTTCTTGGCAGGCGGTTGATCCAACAACGCCGCTGCTCCAACGTGATAGTTGTGACAAGTCGTGCAGCTACTTTCCGCCTGTCCCTCGGCATGACATTTCGCACAACCGATCTTGGTGATCGGAAAAAAATTACTCTTGACCAATCCGCCGTCGAAACCCAATAACTGCGGGGTCTTGTCAGCCGTGACGTCCAAAACATGGCAGTCCGCACACTCCTGAAGTACCAAATGGGGACCATGCGAGAACTTCGTAAACTCTCGTATCGCGGGGTTACGATACTCAGCTTTCCAGTTCGTGACGAAACTCTGGTCGTTCTGCTGATCAACCGTATGGCATGAACTACAAAGCCCAATCCCACTGGTTGGAGAAGTCAATTTTTCGAACAATGGCTTGATCTCGTGTTTACGATCTGCCCCCGCAACTGAGCCTGCAAAGTTCGTCCATGAAACCAGGAATTGATCCGCGTGGCCAATCGGACGATAGGAAATCGATAGACTAAAATCGTCACGAAACCACCCGCTATCGGCCGTTATCGGCAAGATCTTTGGCGCAGAAATTTCCACCAAGTCTTCGAGACTCAAAGCTTCATCCAGGGGTGTTTGCTCAACAAACTCGGTAGGACGTGGACTTTCATTAGGCGTATCGTATATCATTTCAGCATTCGATGGATTGTTCTCAACGAGATCCACATCGTTCTGGGTTTCTCTTGGTCCCATCAAACGCTTGAGGGGATTAAGAGCCAACACATCCGGATTGTTTTCATTGTCAAGATATCGATTTACCACTTTATCCGGCTGTCCTGTTTTGGGAGCGGGTCCAGGTTCCCGCTTCGGCTCCGGAAGCGGAACTGGAGTTCGCACGACGGCCTTCTGAGGTTCGGGAACTTCCGTTTTCTTCATCAAACCCTTGAGCGGGTTAGGGGCAAGTTCTTCATTGTCCTCGACTGCAACTTGAAAGAGAATGTCTCGGTCGGTCGGTATCCATGAAATGGATCGATCCTCACGCCCTTGCCGGCGAAGAGGAACTTCAGTGTGAAGGTTAGGAAGCCAGCGCATGGCCGCTTCTTGAAAAACAATCGTGTCGAGCCCTTGAGTCAACAAGTCCGACTCAGCTCGTGTCACGGTTCTGCCAGTCGTGGTGGAAAGCCGCTTGCGAATCGCTTCGTTTCCTGAAAGGGATAGTTCGTAAAGCAATTCTTTAATGTGCCAGACCAATTCCACGCCAGCGCTGACTTGTTCTGCATCATTGGGATCAATATCCGAGAACTCGAACTCAGCTCCCAACGTTTCCAACAGTCGTGCAGCCCTTTCATCAGAAGACAACAACAACCTCATCAGCGGCGGAAGACAACCATCAAAATCTCCAGTCGCCGTTTCAGGCCATTGGCCAACACTCAACTTCGCATTGGCAATTGCCTGCGTGTCGATCATCGGGAGCGCAAACAGCTTCATTCCACTTTCGACACTATCGACCACTTGCTGATTATGGCATGAAGCACATGTCTGCTCGAATGATGCTAAAAGCTTGACATTCTTGTAGTCATCATCAACGTGGCATTGGCTACATTCGAATTTGGCATTTTTACCTGGAAAGTGTTTCCCGGAATGCGTCACATGGTCAAAGGCGATTCGGTCCCGTCGTACCTGCGGCCAACGGGTAAATTCAGGGTGGTCCGTCTCGAAACTATGAAACGTATTCTGGTGGCAGGTCTGGCACTGGCGATCCGTCAGAGACGACAAGTTGATTTGCATTCCGTGGTGTTCGCGATGACAGGCTGAACAGGCAATCTCACCGTGCTCGTTGACAGGTGCCTTGAAAATCATTCCCGAATCAAAACCCGCGGTTTTGACGTTGGCCTGCGTTTTGGTGTAGGACGCGAGTTGAGTGGGATTCATCCCATGCGGGTTACGAGCAAACTGAGGTGAAATAGTTTTGTCGTGGCATTTCATGCACAAATCGGATTGGCAGCTTGTGATGTGACTGCCGCCGGACACCGCATCTTTGGCCCAATCAATCAACGAAAAATTTCCCGCATCATGGCATGCTGCGCAGCGATCCGCTCCTTGTCCGTTCAGCAGATTCGCATGAACCGAAGAAAGTGGACCCGGCGCGAGAAAATCATTTCGATACGGAGAGTTGAACAGTATCAACAGCGCTCCAACAGTAAACGCAAACGTACAAAAGACGAAAACGTTTCGCCGTGAACGAACGGTCGGTTCCATCACCGCGCCGGACTCCACACATTTCAACGCGCCATCTGGCCGTTGGTAGTCGCTATCGCGAAAATCTTGGAGATTCGTGCTCATCGCAATCCCCCTCCAAAGGCATGCGCCATAATTCCATGCAAAACGGAAAACAGCAACAAACTATATGTCATCGCAATATGGGCAAACAACCAAACTTTGAGTCTGCCTTGAATCGCGCGATGATAGTCGAGGTCGTCCTTTTGTTTAACGATGGTCACGAGCTCTTTTCTGACTTCGCGTTGCTGATCTGAAAGGTAACGATCGAGATCGTTAATCTCGGTCTCCAACTGACGACACTGCCGAGACGATGGCTTCAGTAGGTAAACTAAACTGCGAGGTCGTTCAAAGAATCCGACCAATCGATTTACATAGAATCTCGCCAGAACGTCTGAGGTCTCCGCAGCAGAGAGAACAAGTTCACGAGCTTGTAACGCCAATTTCTGACGGAACTGAGGAATTCGTTCGTAGATAATTTCCTCAGGCAAATTGGTCAATTTCTTGGGGAGAATTCGCGTGATATACAATCCGTAAACGCCGCTCAAGGCGACGAACATGTAAAGTGCAGCAAGGATGCCTTCAAATTGCCCATTGGGAATTCGCCAACTCACATGCATTCCAAACATCATGAACGTGCTAAGCCCTACGTAAATGTGCAACTGCATCCACATCCTGGCAGTACCCAAAGCGGGCAGGAACGAGAATTTCTTGCGCAAGTTGAATAACGCCAAAAAAACAATTGCTCCAAAAAGCACGTAACCTGAAAAATGGCTACCGTGATTCAGGGTCTGATTCAGCGCAGAGATGAGCAAAACGAAGACTACCACCAGCATCAATGCGATGAGGCCTGATTTCAGTCGTCGGCGAGTCAATCTTCCTTGTCGTTTTTCCAGCTTCATCCTTGAGCCGTTCCTAATTAACTATTGCTCCAACTGGTAATTTCAGCTGGTGTGGAAAGGTCGATTCGAATCAACGCATCATGTGGACAAGCCTTTTGGCAGGCAGGCCCACCCAATTGATCGACGCAAAGATCGCATTTGGTTGCCTTTTGTATTGGCAATTGAGTCGTCTGATCCACCAAGGCATTTCCTTTGGGGTCAAAGATATCGACCATTCGAATATTGCTGTACGGGCAACTGTTTGAACAAGTTCCACACCCAATACAGGTTTGATCATTGATGGCAACCGTGCCGGACTCTTGATCGCGACCAATCGCCCCTGTTGGGCAACCGATCATGCAAACAGGGTCCAGGCAGTGCATACAGGCATTGGCAACCATCCAGTGGTCATGCTTTGGACCATGCCGAATAAATCTGGGGTTGTTGTCGTGAGTTGAAGCGCAAGCACGAACGCAGTCATCACAACGTGTACAGCGATCCAAATCAATCATCATCGCCTGCGAGCCATTCACGAACCGGTTCTCGACCAGAAACTCCATCAACCCGGTATCCATGGACGGTTCACGGGCTTGGCGATGCTGGTGTTTTCTGACTGCCGTGTTCTGTTCCTGAGTCGGAATAGGGGTTGGCAACTGATCGCTGGGAATTGAAGGAAGAACAATTTTTTCGACGACATCGCCGGGGATGCGAAGGATATCCACGTACCCAACCGCCCTCAGCGAAAGCATCCAGGGGCGTTGCTCTCCGGTTTGCCAGTTATGCGTCAGTTCCCGCAAGCCAAAGGTTTCGCCTTTTCCAAGATAGGCAATCGTTTGATGACCATTTCCATGAGTCCGGCTCAGCCGCGCAAATCCATTTCGAATCAACAGCAACCCGTTCACATAGTCGCCACTTCGAGCAATCACAGGCTCCTGCAAGATCTGATCAGCGATATCCTCTTTTTTGGTCGACTGAAACTGTCGGTTCCATTCAAAAGAACCGTAGGTTTCAAAAACCGTTGAATCTGCAATCTGTTGCAGATGAGCCGGCTCCAATCCCTTGAGCCATTCGATTTCACGCAAATGAGCATTCAGGCTGTTGGCGCGATAGAGCTGGTCAACATGCTCACGCAGCTGTCCATCACGCTTCATTAGTTCACGGAATCCTTGCCAACGAATCTCCAGAACCACTGATTTTTCACTCGCGACGACCGTGGCCGTCCTTGGTGTCCGAGTCAAAGCAGAAATCTCACCAAAGATTTCGCCGGCTTGAATCATCGCCGTTCGATTCATATCGAGAACGCTTGGAATATCCTGCAAAAAGATATGATGGCCCTGTGCGCTTTGTCGAGACCCGAGACCCTTCGCCTCGACATTGGAGTAATCACGTGCCTCAGGAATCTTGGTGTTTTCCCAAAGTTGAGCCAACGATTTAAACCAGCCTTTGGGTTTTCGGCTATTTCGCCCCAACAAATTTGCGGGCAAGCTTTTTAGCGAGACAAGCGACTCCCCTTCCAGAATCAAAAACGCGCTGTGACCGTAGTCACCTTCACGAAGAATAATGTCGCCTTTTTCGAAGTGGTGAACGCGACAATCGTTCTTGAGCAATCCGTGAAGCGATACCTTTTGCGTAAATGCGTCCGGATCCATTTGATTGAACGGAGCAAACTTAAGCACCCGGGAAACCACTGCATCGGTCAACTCAGGATCGAATGGCGCATCCCAGCGTTGGGGTCGTTGAATTGCTGCTTTTGGAATGGCCACCAGTATCTCCGTATACGTGGTACGCGTGTTCGAACGTTTACTTGTATGTACTTGGAGCCGGCAAATGGGGATCAACCGCCGCCAACTGAGTTCCATCGTGACGTTGGGCGAACTGCTGACCATGCTGTTTGATCAAGTCAGCAACCTCATCCAGTTGTTGTTGATTCCCTACTCGCAAACTTACGTCGGCAAAGGCCTCCAATATCGCCTGGATGTCAGGGTCATTGAGTATCTGCTGAAGCTCATAAAGCTTGACGGATTTTTGCGCAGCCCGATTGGCAACATTGAGTCCATAGGTAGATTTTTCCGTCGCCAACGAAGTTGCTCTGGTGCTATATTCCAAGTCCGCAATCACTCCAACAACATACATCACACGCAATCGCTCGCGAGTCGACATGGCATTGGATGTATTCCCGGTGCGAAGAAAGTTATGTCGAATCTGGCCTTGAGAGTACGCAACCAATTCAAAGTCTTCCGTGCCAGCAAAATGTCCACCAACATTAACCAATTCCTCATTGGGGACGGTATGACAATTCAGGCAACTACTGGCAATCAGATACAAGTTTTCGGTGTTTCGCATTCCCAGCTCTTCAGCAAGTTGTAATCGCTTCAGCCGATGCGTTTCAGTCTCGTTTTCTTTGGTTGCCGTTGGACCACCATAGTCATTGTGCACAGAAAGCCAATCTCTTGAAGAACCGTGGCATGACTCGCATGACACCCCTGCAATGGCCTTTAATTTTTCACCCTTTTGTTGCACAGTGAAGTGACACCCCATGCAAACATCATTCCGCTTGACGGATTTGGTTAGGCCCATCTTGTTAATGATTTCTTTGGAGCGAGGACGACGCGACAATTCTTGAAAAGTCGTAAAGTGCGGTGTCTTTTTCCAAACCTGCACTTCATTCCCATGACATTTTGCACACTGCTCTGAACTAAGTGTCTTAGAAGGATCACAGCGTTCCGGCTGAGCCGTCGATACAGCGCAATACGCTGACACGAGAAGTCCAAAAAGCAAACCCAAAACGGACGGACAAGAAATACGGTTCATGCTTAGACCTCCAGTTCCAAGGGACCATCTGGCTGGGCAACGCAAATCAGGCAATGTCCAGGCTCACATTCAACCTGCTGGCCATCCGGATACTTTACCTTGCCGTTCTTGATAGCGACCTGACATGTCCCGCAACTTCCAGCCCGGCACCCTGAATCGACCTCAATGCCCTTGGCTTCCGCCAATTCCAAGAGGTTCTTGTCGATCGAATCAAAGATCGCATCGATTTTGGACTCGGTAAATTTGACAACGCTTCCGTCCGATTCGGAAGTTTCCTTCGGCGCCTCATTTTTTCGAGACTTGCCAATTGAAGCGGGTCCAAAAGCCTCAAAGTGGATGCGGTTTTCAGGAACTCCCCATTCTACCAATCCATTAAAGACTGAGTCCATAAAGGGAGGGGGACCACACATGTAAAAATGGTACGTTTGATTGGGAAGCACCTGTTGAATCAAATCGATCGAAATGAATCCCTCAACGTGATAATCAACTCCAGTGACGTCTTCTGATTGCGGGCACGAATAAACGTTGACAATAAAAATGTTCTTGAACTGCGCCTGTACCTGAGCAAAGTAGCCTTTAAACGCGTGATCGGCGCCATTCCTTGAACCGTAGAACAAGACGACCTGCCGGTTCGATTGATTGGCCACAACATAGTCAATCATGCTAAGCAAAGGCGTGATTCCAATTCCACCCGCCAGAAGCACGACGGGAGCGTCCGTTTCTACATCGAGATGAAAGTGCCCTGATGGGGCTTTTATGTCAACCAAGTCGCCTTGCAACAATTGCTGATTCACGAAATTGCTGACCAGGCCAGCGGGGACTTCTGGGTTGTTTCTTGGTGGCGGCACGGCTTTGACGCTGATCCGATATTCGTTCGGATTTGGACCATGAGAAAGGGAATAGCAACGTACCACGGGTTTGGCTTGGCCCGTAACTGAAAACTTGAGTGTCAGGTGCTGTCCTGGCAAAAAGTCACAAATGGACTTACCATCGGTCGGGCGGAAATAGACCGAAGTGCACAGCTCGGTTTCCTTGACGAGACGGTGGACGCGAAATTGACGAAACCCCTTCCAATTCCCATCATCCGTCTCCTTAGCAGTTTCGGCTGGTTTCAGTGCCGCCAAATCAATTTGCTTGCGAAGAAGTTCTTGGGACAATTGAAACTGCTTGCGTCCGCTAATAAGCGTGTTGAACGAATTCGCTGTCCACAGCCCAAGCTGAACAAGTGCCATTGCACACAACGCAACACCCAGCAGCGGCAATAGGCTTTCCAAAGTCATTTCGCAGTTCACCGAAACCATCACAAAACGTAAAAATCGACAAAATCGATAGATTCGATCGTGTCAAAGGCAGCCAATGCCGCACTTCGTGAGTTTCGGTAAGTAGCTAACAAACCATTTAGCAGATTACTTTTTTAACGATTAGGCAACGCTAAAAATAACCTATCTTTGGCAAAACTCCGCGCAATCAGCTTTTGCCTCAATAATGCTTGCAATTTCAACACTCAATTCAGAACAACACTGCCATCAGGTCTTTGAAAACAGCCCTGTTCTACTGGGCAACAAGCCAAAATGTGACTCAGCATTCATGCACGTCCAGGATGAGCTTCTGGGTGCAACTCAATGTAAGATCCACTGGTCCAGAACGGCTGGGCAGGTTAGCGTCAGATTGGAGAACCAAGGCCCATCCTTGGCACTTGATATTGGCCCCAGAATTCACTCCGGCCTCAGTGTTGACCTGGAATTACCCTCCGTTTTCTGGGTTGGCGATACAACAATCCAATTATCCGATCCTCTCTTTGAACCTGAGTATGATCAGTGCTTGACGGTGAAGCCTTTTTCTCATGTCAGCTCGATTGACGTCGCATCGCTTCAGCATTCTCCTGCCCCTGCAACCCTGGCCTCGTGGTTTGATGCACTGGGAAAGTTGCAGTTCTGTCACGCAGGCAGCAAAGAATTTTTCCAACGAGCCGCACGAGTCTGTTTCTGCCCCGGCGGTTTGGATGGCGCCATGATTCTCCTTCCCAAGCAACCTGGCTGGGAAGTCGCTGCAAGTCATATCTGTTATCCGGAACAGGGATTCGAATACCGAAACGATTTGATTGACCAAGCGGTTCGAGAACATGCTGTGGTATTCCATGATGCGCAGAAGATGGACCCACTCAAGCTCAGTCAGGACGGACACAGTGTAATCGTTTGCCCTATCTTTGACTCTCAAAAACAATGCTCTGCAATACTCTATGGATTCCGATCGTTGAATCGGCGCAACAATCGACAGGGGATTCGCCCTCTGGAAGCCTGCTTCATTGAGTTAACAGCGCAAAGTATTTCCAGTGCAATGAGCCGCCTTGAAAGCGACGCAAAAGCCGCCAAAACGAAAGTCCTTTTGGAACAAGCTTTCTCGCCTCAAGTCGCAAGAAAGCTCCAGCAAAACCCACGTATCCTCCAGGGCCAAACACGCGAGGTTTCCGTACTGTTCTGCGATCTACGCGGGTTTACCAAAATCTCAGAACGAGTTGGCGCAAAAATTACTTATGAATTTTTGACTGACGTCATGGATCGCTTCAGTGAACTCATCCAAGAACACGAAGGTGTAATCATCGATTTTTATGGCGATGGCGTGTCAGCATTTTGGAATGCTCCGATTACCGTCCTGAACCACGCTGAATCCGCTTGTCGTTGTGCGTTGGCAATTGCCAAAAGCATTGGAGACATCGAAAAGAAATGGCAATCTCGATTACTTCATGAAATCCGTGTTGGGATTGGAGTCCATACAGGGCTTGCCCAGGTAGGTAATTCGGGAAGTCGCACACGGCTAAAATATGGACCGCGCGGTAACACGGTAAACCTGGCCTCAAGACTTGAAGGCGCTACAAAACAATCGGGGGCTCAGATACTACTTTCAGGAGAAACTCTGAAACGGCTGCCGGAAAATTTTATTGCGCGCCGCGTTTGTAACGCGCAACTGGCCGGAATGAAACAAGCAACGGAACTTCATGAATTGATGGGAGACTCTGTTACCAGACGAATCTCGAAAATGACCGAGCAGTACGAACTTGCATTGCAAAATTATGAGCAATACAATTTCCATGAATGCCAAGGACTGCTTTCTGAAATCCTGCTGGCTCACGAAGACGATCACGTAAGCGAATTTTTGTTTGCAGCATGCCAGGAACAACGTGGACCGGGACACACTCCCGAGAACCGCGAGTCAACCAAGACTCAACTGTTCCCCTTGATCAACGTCCTAAATGAAGAATTTACTTCTGGGCAAGCGAGCGCAGAAAGCCAAACGAAAAAATCCCTGAAGAGTGACCATCCGTAAACTGGATCCCGTAAGCATAGTTGCCAATCGGCTTCATCGACTCAATGTCCAAAGGCTGCAACTCGGCAGCGGAAAGAATATTGAGTGCCCCGCTTGTCTGAATTGGAGCCTCTGAGGATCCCTTCGTTCGCTTGTCGATACAATGAGCACAAGGGCAGTGATCTCGCAACGTTCGATATTTAATCCGTTGCATCATCTCATCACTCCACTGAATGACCAGTTCACGTTCCTGCTCGTCTTTGGTTAAGCCTACTGGGTGAAAGTCAACTTCTGACATCTAAGAACTCCGTCGCTTTCAAAAACTTGCATTGCATATTCGCCAGAACAACTAAATGACCTCGGGCGACGTGATCGAACAACTTAAACATACAGGCGGGAATCATCGATTGTCGACGAATCGTTTCCCTTTGAGCTCATACCTCGGTAGCGAACCAATCGCCACCGTTTTGACATCAACTCGCAGTCCCAAGCGAAGCTGCAGTTCTTTGACGATCCGCTCAGGCTGTTCCAGGCGATCTTCAACTTCGACAGTCACCTCGTCCATCGAGCCCTTTTTATAGGCAGTCAAACGATACTCAAGCACCTCTGGAAAACTGCGGAGAATCTGTTCGATTGATGTGGGGAAAAGGTTAACTCCGCGAATGATCATCATGTCATCCGTCCTGCCAAGCACACCACCTGCCAATAAAACAAAGCGACAATCCTGATCGTCGTTCCAGGTAGGTCGAACCAAATCCCCAGTTCGATAGCGAATCACGGGAGAACCGATTCGCCCCAAAGACGTAAGTACCAATTCGGAAAGCTCACCTTCGTCGGCCGGGTTTCCTGACTGCATCGAAAGAAACTCGGCAATGAACTCGGATTCGTTAACGTAAATCCCTCGTCCAGCAGGATCTGAATACCCCCACGGCCCCACCTCACTTGCGCCACTGTGATCTACGACCCGCACATTCCAAAACGATTCGATCTGATTTCGAATCGCCGGCATGGATCCGCCGGGTTCACCCGCAACCACAATCACTCGGACGGGTAAATCACTGACATCGATTTGATTCTCGCGTGCGACTTCCGCCATATGGAGCGCGTAACTGGGCGTACAGAAAATCGCCGTTGCCCCGACACTGCGAATCTGTTCCAACCGTGAGATGGTATTCATCCCACCCGAAGGTGCGGTCATCGCCCCCCGCGAAACGACCGCCTCAAATGCACTCCAAAATCCAATAAATGGTCCAAAGCTAAACGCCATCACCACTCGGTCTTCTTCCGTAATCTCTGCAGCATCCAGAACAAACTGCCAAGTCTTGAGCCACCAACTCCAATCATCAACGGTATCTAATACCATCATCGGACGACCACGCGTCCCCGAAGTTCGGTGGAATCGGACGTATTGATCTACTGGAAACGTTAAGTTATTCGCGAAGCCTTCCGTTGAATCTGCTGGAGCCAACTCATGTTTAAACGTAAACGGCAACTGAAAAAGCTCATCCAATGATTTGAGGGGAAACTGATACTGCCCCAACTTACCTGAGTAAAACGCGTTCTTCTCAAGCACTTCAGATACGAGTGCGTTCAATCGCCCCAACTGATATTCGGCAAGTCCATCCGGGTCCAGATGCTCTAAATCGCGGCGGCGTTTCATATCTGCATGACTATTCATGTCTGAATCATAAACCCCCGTCTAAATCCCGTAAACGACCAAAGCAATCCAATGATTATTTCCTCGCAACAAATAATGGACACTGAAGAACCAGGTAAGGAATGGTGCCAAAACTGAGAAAACGCCCCGCCAAAAAATCAGAGTGTTTTTGCCCTAGCGATTGCACGAATCGGCAGACCCAGGTTTCACCGCTCACCAAGCTCAATAAGGCACCTGGCAACGGGCGGCCAAAAAACACAAGACACAATGCAAAGAGGACCTGCTCTAACATTCCGAACAATCGTTACAGCCCCATATTCTTGTTCCCAGGCAATTCCGGATCCCAAGAAAGAAGTTTGCTCATCTCAGGAAGAAACCTAATCTTTTGCAAACCCGCAATTGCCATCCCATCGTTGACTGTCCTCGGCCCCTCCACCCAAACACCACACAAAACATGAAACGAGCAAAGAAGATACAGGCGACTCGGCGAGCCTCTGCCATCGTTGAACTGGCAATCTGCCTGCCGATCGTCATGACGCTGATTTGGGGCACGATCGAACTTAGTAACGCGATCTTTTTAAAACAAACCCTCACATCCGCCGCACATGAAGGTGCTCTGGTTGGCACGGGTAACGCGGCGTTGGAGTCTGAAATTCAATCTCGGATTACGACGGTTCTCGATCAGCGGCTGGACCAACCCTACACGGTGAGTATCGAAACGGGAGCGGGTGTTGGCTATGACGAGCTGCCTCACGGGCAACTGTTTACCATCGTCCTTACCGCCAACCCAAGATCATTCAATGACCTTTTTGAGTTGAACTCTGTGGATGCACGAGTAACAGCGGTCAAACCATAGAGCAGGAATCAATATGAACCGATTTTGTTTTCGCCGTCCAAGTAGAAAAGGCGTGCTCGTCGTCCTGTTCGCGATTCTACTCCCGGTACTGATTGTCATTCTGGGATTCACAATTGACTATGCCAACATCCAGCGAGTTCGTAACGAGATCCGCGTCATTGCGGACCTCTCTGCGAAGGCAGCTGCGGCCAAGCTATCCGAGACTCACGACCCAGACCAGGCAATTTTCGCAGCCAAAACGGTAGCAGCATCCAACTACGTTGGCGGCTATCCCATGACTTTGGAAACCAGCGACATCACCTTCGGCCACGCCACAAAGAATACGAGCGGCGTTGTCAATTTTTCGGCAGGCTCTCAACCGTTTAATGGCGTGCAAGTTTCCGCAGAACGAATGGCTGCCGACGGTCGAGGCATTAACCTGTTCTTCGGTTCACTTTATGGAAAAGACGAAATCAGCCTGGCCCAGAGTGCGACCGCTTCTTTTCAAGATGTCGATATCATTCTGGTTCTGGACCGCTCAGGTTCAATGAAGTGGAAAACCACTGGCATCACCAGTGCCACCGAACAAGCAGCCCTTCAATGTCAACTTCCCAATAGCGCAAGCCGTTGGGACTCGTTGGATGAGGCCGTCAACCTCTTTTTGAATACCCTCGAATCCTCTCCTGTTCAGGAACGGGTTGGACTCGTGACATTCTCCAGCGACTTTACAGATTTTTGCGGCACTGCCACCATCCAAGAATCCACTCTGGATCACTCGCTGACCACAAACTTAAATTCCGTTCGCAACGCAATGACTGCCTATAAGACCACCATTTGGGGTGGCGGAACCAATATTTTCGCGGGCCTCAACTCAGCTCGCCTACACATGCAAACGAATAAAACCCCTGGCGCAGACCAAGTGATCATCTTGCTAACCGATGGGGTGTTTAACGTAGGGCCTTCACCGTTTGATGAGGCAACCGCATGCAACACCAATGGATTCACCCTGCACACCATCACGTTTAGTGATGACGCCAACCAAACGGACATGCTCACGACCGCTCAAAACGGGGGTGGCAATCATCATCACGCAAGTACAGAAGCCGAGTTGAAACGTGTCTTTGAAAAAATTGCTGGATCATTTGCGATCTTAACTCAATAGACGACTAACCATTCCTTGGAAACACCAGTGTTCAAATTCATCAGAAAACGAAGTCGCAATCGACGCCGCGGAGCACTGACGGTTGAGTTCGCCCTCACGGCTCCAATCTTCTTTTTGGTTATCTTCGCTGGAATTGAGTTCGCTCGAATTCACATGATCCAAAATGCGATGGAAAACGCAGCCTTTGAAGGCGCAAGGCGCGGAATCGTTCCAGGCGCAACGGCGACCGACTGTGAGATGGCAGCCGACAACCTGATCAATACGATGGGATTGAACAACGTCAACGTAACCGTCACACCTTCGATATTGAATGCCGCCGCCGATTCCGTCACGGTGAGCATTGATGTACCCATCACAGCAGCCAACGGTTTCGGATTAACTGGATTTATGAGCGGAAAAACAATGTCAAAATCGGTCACCATGCCGATCGAATGGACAAATTAGTTCATTTCAATCTTGCAAGCATTTGAACCGACAAATGCCTTGCTTACGACGCTCGTTTTGGACTAAATTGTTTTCTTGAATAAACCATTTCTGTTCATCTCTGAAGAAAACGCGTTGTCCACTCGCGCCGCCAAACCCAGTCAGACTCACTGGGCACAAAACCAACCCTCAACTGATTCCGAGATCACTCTTGATCATCGGCTGGCCCTGAATCGCCAGTACGGCAACTTTTCAATAAGCTATTCAACGGCAGTCCAACCTAGCCTGAAATACTTCGGCGACGAAAACGGGTACATCGCCTACCGAAGCCGATGGGGAGTCTCATATGCTCTGGGCGATCCGGTGTGCGATGAAAGAAATCGAATCGAATTGATAAATCGGTTTATCAAGGAACACAAAAAACCCTCCTTCGTACACATCACGGAACCAACAGCCGAAACCCTGGCTCAACTCGGATTTCGCATCAACGAAATCGGCGTGGATACCAACCTTGACTTGCAAGAGTACGACTTCAAAGGGAAGCAAAAAGAATGGTTGCGATACGCCGACAACTGGATAAAAAAACATGGCTACGAGATTCGAGAAGCAAACTATGACCTAGTCTCACCCGAACAGGTTGAAGCGGTCTCCGAAGCCTGGCGAAAAACACGTACGATCAAAAAGAAAGAAGTCCGGTTTATCAATCGCCCAATCGTTCTTTATGACGAACTGGACGTTCGAAAATGGTTCTTGTTTGATCAAGCCGGTCGCATGATGGCCTTTATCTTCTTTGACCCAATCTATTCACAAGGACAGCTCACGGGATATGTCGCTTGCATCAAACGCCGCCATCCAGATTCGCCGGTGTACGCTGAACACTCAATCATGAAGCGGGCGATTGAGTGTTTTCAGGCCGAAGGTCGCTCCGTTCTAAAACTTGGCCTTTCTCCTCTGGCCAATATTGAAAACCAAACTCATCGTTGCAATCGATTGCTTCATTTCACATCGCGATACTACCACTCCTCGAAATGGATTAATCGCTATCTCTACAGTTTCGTCGGACACACCCAATACAAAAAACGATTTCGGGGACGCGAAGAGAAGCTCTACTACGCATCGCCTGTTCTGTTTAACGAGATGCGTCTCATCTGCCTGGCCAGCCTTTGTGGTTTCTTCTAACAACAGATACCTGATTCCCTGGATCAATATTTTCGCAATGTAGAAATGGTCATGCGAAAGTCACGGCCTCTCTCAGCCACAGTGACGACAACCTCCCTCCGCGCGGACACGAAGCGACCCGTGAGACCCGTGTTTCGACAATCCCGACATCAACATCGATACTAACTTCGGTTCTAGCCCTCCATAGACCAAAGAAACGATCCGAGCTCCATTCCACCGGTCTCGGCAGGAGCCTCGACCTCCCCAAAAACCACACCGCCACACTTCAATCGCGAAAATCCTGGTTAAAATTTTCACACACAAGTGAAAGCCTTCCCCACATTCTTCCCAATCAAATCAGGTATTCCACTCAAACGTCACAATCCACAATTGGCAAACCCCCTCCCCTTCTTAACTCCGAGAAAAGCAAACCAAGACTGAGGGGCGACCTAAATTTTGCCAAGCAGTTCTCTATTTTGCATGGTCGCGCAAATGTCAAACTCTACCGCCAACCAAACTCAGTCCTTCGGCAAACAGCCTTCGAACGGGCTGGCTCCACTGACAGAACTGGAAGTCATCCAATCCCTGGATGATGAGCACCTGAGGACTCTAAGCGGCTGTTCGTTGCCCGTCGAGAATTCCACCGCCAGTGCCTCACTGCAGGCGGAACGCGATAAATGGGTGGGACGACCTCTCCATCAGTACATTGTTGAGAAATGGCTTGGCGGCGGAGGAATGGGACAAGTATACCTGGCGCGACATCGCTGGCTGGATGTTCCTGTTGCCATCAAAGTTCTCAATCCAATGATGGGTAACGATCCTGAGGCCATCGAAAGATTCAAACGCGAGTCACAGATGGCGGCAAAACTCGACCACCCAAACATTGTCCGTGCAACCGATGGCGGTCCCATCGATGACAGCTTTTATCTGGTAACCGAATTCCTTGACGGGATCGACCTTGCAGAACTGGTCACGAAACACGGCCCGCTGCCTCCAGAATTGGCCAGTTGGGTGGTTTGTGAAACTGCCAAAGCACTTGAACATGCTCATGCGGAGAATCTGATCCACCGCGACATCAAACCATCCAACATCATGCTGCTGCGCGATGGCTCGATCAAGCTTTTGGACCTGGGACTCGCACGCTATACAGACTCCCAAACACAAATGACGGCAACAGGCCAATTCATGGGAACCATCGACTACGTTTCGCCAGAGCAAGCTGCAGACACCCGTACTGTTGATCATCGAGCCGACATCTATAGCCTTGGCTGCACACTATATTATTTATTGACCGGAAAAGCGCCGTTTGAAGGAGAAGGCTTCGAAACCATCGTTAGCAAAATTCTTGCCCACGCGGAAGAATCACCTCAGCCGATTGAAACATTTCGAAACGATGTCATCCCGTCGATCCGTCAGGTCGTTGAAAAGATGATGGCCAAGCATCCTGATGACCGAATGCCCACCGCCACAGAAGTCGTCAACGCTCTTTCTCCATACGCAACATCGCTTTCCAGCCGAAAAAGTAGTGGTCGTTCCGGCGAGAACGAAATTGAGATCGTCAAAAAAGACAATGAATGGTTTGAAAACGCCTCGACCAATTTCCTCTCGGTGGGCTGGTACGTCCTACGTACGATCCTCTCCTGTTTAGGAATTCTCGTGCGTCGTGAAATCAAAAGCAATTCCAGGCTGGCCGGCAAAACCCAGTATCAATGGGATGTTTCCGCGAAAGGCGTTGCCACGTTCATCCTGATCGCCACCGTCGCTTGGTTCCTCTATTCCAATTTTCAGTTTATTGAAGTCGGACCGTAACCACGCTGCACGACAAACGATCCCGCGTGTACTTTTAACGAGCGCATTGAAAATATCGCCAGCCCCGTTCTTGACCACTCAAGCTCAACTCAAACATCGACTCTCCAAACAACTAACTTCAGAAAATAGAAAACCAAAACATGGCCGATCGCAACTGGGACGCAACGATCCAAACCAGCACTCGTGACTACGAACAAAACTGCCCGCCCAAAACCGGTTGTCTCGTTCGAATTCATCCCCTTGAGTTGGAAAACAAGATGGTTCGATTGACCCTGAACAAAACGACTATCGGTCGCGAACTCGGAAATGACATTTTCTGCAATGATACTTCGATCTCGAGAAACCACGCATGGATCACAAAATCTCGCGACGGTTTTCTTCTGGAAGACTGTCACAGCACCAATGGTACTTTTGTTGATGGACATCGACTACTTCAAAAAATTCAATGACAAATTTGGCCACTTGGCTGGCGACGAAGTCCTCCAGGAGTTTGCCAAGCGAATTGATGATGAGTGCGGATGCAACAAAACCTTCGCCCGCTTTGGTGGCGAAGAATTTGCCGTATTGTTGATCGAAACTTCCCTCCAAGAAGCGACGGAGTTTTCTGAATCCATTCGCCGCAAAATCTGTGACGCACCTTTCGAATGCTGTGCTGGCTCTCTTGAGGTTGCCGCCAGCTTCGGCGTTGCCGAGTACAAACAGGAAGTGCATCAAAATTTTGCCGAGTTGCTTGATCAAGCGGACCAGAATCTCTATCAAGCCAAGGCTCAAGGAAGAAATCAGGTCAGCGCAGGTTAGCTCAGCCGGACCTCTATTTGGCCAGGGGCAAAGTCTTGATAGGCGGCTCCACTTTTTCTGGGATAGGACGCATTCCAAAAGTCTCGACAAAAACGGCATAGACGGCCGGAACAACAAACAATGTTAATACGGTCGTCAGAAGCAAGCCCACAATCATGCACCAGGCCAAACCGACCCACAGGGGGCCGCCGCTATAGGCAAGAGGAAGCAATCCTCCCACAGTGGTCGCGGTGGTGAGAAAAATCGGCAACATTCGCTGTTGCCCCGCCGAAATCAAACATTCACGGAACTCTTCGCGGGTCAGGCCGACAATCGTTCCTGGCTCTTGGCCGCCCTCTCCACTGGCTGCCTTCGACCGATCGGCAATCACCAAGTCCGCAAACTCGACAAAGATGATCGCGGTATTGAGCACGATACCGAACAGCGCGAGAATCCCAAGTTGCGGCATGAACCCAAGTGCATTGTCGGTCAGGTAAAGCCCCAACCAAGCTCCTGCAAGTGCCATCGGAAGCGTCGCCAGAATCACCAGCGGCTTCGCCCAGCCGTTGTACTGCACGATCAGACAAAGAATGATCAGGAGAAACGACGCCAAAAACGAAATACCCATTTGCCCCGCCGCGTCCTGGCTTTCCGCAAACGACCCACCCGGTTCAATCCAATATCCTGTCGGCAAAGAAGCTTCCAAATCACGAAACTCCTTGGACTTCAAAACGCGGTCAACCACGTCATTTCCGCTAACCCCGGGTTCCATTCGCGCGCTGACTTCGATGACACGATTCATATCGCGTCTTTGGATTTTTGCCAGCTCCCAGGAAAACACAAAATTGGCCAAGGCAGACAAAGGCACCTTTCCTTTGTCTCCTTCGACAAAGGACTCGCGAATCCCGCGAATGGATGTTCGCTCCTCAGGTCGCAGCCGAAAATATACGGGCACCTGGTGATCACCTTCTCGAAAGTCGGTCAGTTTCAAACCGGTGTAATAGCTGTTCAGTGTTCGAGCAACCTGAGAATTGGTAATCCCGGCGAGCGTAGCGCGATCTTCATCAACGTTAACCCGAACTTGAAAACCGTTGACGCCCCAAGAATTGTTTACATTCCATGTTTCTGGATGGGACCGGACGATGGCTTCCAGTTCCTGACTCTTCTTTCGAAGAACGTTCTGATCGGCAAATCCATTCCCGATCACTCGCAACAAGAGCGGGTCGGCGGGCGGGCCAAGTGCAAGTTTGACGGGGACTATCCGCGCTCCGACAATCGGCTTGATCCCCAACGACTCGTCTCCTCGTTCACAAGCCTCTCTCACCCGTTGAGCAAAATCGTTCGTGAATCGCCCGTCGGTTGTTCGAACCAGGATTTCCGCATAATTTCGAGTTTGAGGTTCTGGGTCCCAACCCAGATGCCAGCGGGAACCGCCACCACCAACCATCGTGCGCATTGCTCGCAATCGCTGATCCTTTGCGTCAAAGGTGGATTCGCCCTCAGCAATTGGACCCAGCTTGCGAATAATCTCTTCGACTTGCTTGGCGATCCGATCGGTTTGTTGAATGGTTGAGGTCTCAGGCAATCGGATCTTGACAGCAAATTGATCGCGATCAGCCTCGGGGAAAAACTCAGAACTGACAGGCAAAGAAATGATAAACGCAATCAACGCAGCCGTTGCGAATACGGTAACCCATTTAAATCGAATCGCCGGCAAGGCAAGAACTCGATAAGCCGAGAAAATCAGATTGCCATTTGACTTGTTTTGTGTCGCATCCCGCTCACTAGCAACGGCCGTTTCTTGAGCTTCTAACGGGTCACTCGATCCCGATGGTTTCTTTCGAATGACCTGACTTATTTTGTTCCAAAGCGATGAGAACAGCCAAAGTACTGGAGATGACGGGCGGCTTGAATCGCTGGGCACACGAATGAAAAGTCCTGCAAGAATGACACAAAGCGTCATCGCCAAGATCCAGCTTATCCCCAACGTGGTCGAAACCGTGACTGGCAAGCTGTAAACATACTCTTTGGCGCCGCCCTGAAGCGCAAACAACATGGGCAAAAACGCTGCCATGGTGGTAAGCGTTCCCACCAGCATAGGAATTGCCAGCGTGTTTGCGCCCTCGACAGCAGCTTGAAACGGTTTCATGCCCGCAATTTGATTTGTCCGCGCCTGATCACAAACTTGAACCGCGTTATCAACGAGCAGACCAAGAGAAATAATCAATGCCGCAAGAGAAATCTGCTCTAGCTCCACATCAAAAAACGTGATAATTTCCAGCGTTGCAATGACAACAATTGGAATGTTTGCAGCCATCACGAACGAGGTTCGAAAACCCACAACAAGAAAAACGACCGCCACAACAATCATGATGGCCTGAGCCATGTTGACGACAACATCATTGATTTTCGCCGCGACATTCTCTGACTGATCCGAAACGGGAATAACCGCAATATCCGACGGCAACCGCTGTTCCACTTCAATCAACTCGCGCACGCGTTGCTTGCTACGCTGACAAATATCGATAATGTTTGAACCGGCCTTCATCGTGATTCCCAGTGAAATCGCCGGCACGGACTTTTCGGTATCGCCATAGCGACAGATGTACCGTGGCGGATCTTCGTAACCACGAACGGCAGTCATTCCCAGGTCGGAAAGATAGACATTGTTTTCGTCGTCGCCAGACTGAACGACGCTGGCGATTCGTAAAATTTCGGATATCGCATCAAACTCGCCGCCCGGATTGACTGAATAGTGGCCTGAAGAAGTGGAGATCTGACCACCCGGTTCGATAATATTCCGTTCCGCAGCCATGCGTTCAAGCGATTGGGTCGTCAAATCGATTTGTGACCAGTTCCCCAAATCTGACTCGATGAAAACTGCCTCGTTCAGCACTCCAAACTTTTCCACTTTGCCGACACCTGGCAATAGCTGCAAAGCATCCTTGACCTCGTCCGCAAAGACTTCCAATTCACGAGGTGTATATTCCTCACTTTCGCGAACCTCCTTTCGGTCGTGCGAAGGAGTCTGATGAATCGCAAGTACCAGAACCGCCGTATCGCCAAACTCGTCATTAACGATCGGACGGATAGATGGATCAGGCATTTTGGCGAGCTGAACCCGAGCGCGCACCTTGTCCCAAACATTAGGAATTTCCGAGGGTGGAATACTGTCATTGACCTCAACAAAAACAGTCGACTGCCCTTGAAGTGTCGTCGAGCGAATTGACTCGACTTCCTCGATGCTGTTGACCTCCTGTTCAATTTTTTCGGTAACAAGCTCTTCCACCTTTGTCGCGGGAGCACCGGGCCAACTGGTAGAAATCACACAGACTCGAATGGTGAACTGCGGGTCTTCACGACGTGGCATCGTCACAAAGGCCAACGCACCGTAAACCATCAGCAGAAGTACCAAGGAAATAACAATCGGCTTGTACTTGACCGCAAACGCTGGCAAGCTCATTCCTGACCTCCAGCGACTTCGAAGCGATCTACAATATTGATTTCATCGCCATCGTTTAGGTAGTGAACTCCTCCGACCACAATCTCCGTATCCGGAGGAAGAGAACTTGGATCAACCGGTTCGATCCGAATGAGCGAGCCGGTATCTAAACTGTCCGTTGAAATTGCCCTGACTTTTGTTTTCCTGGCAATATTATTGTCTACAACGAAGACAAAAGTCTCACCAAGATCTTCGTAGATTGCTTCGACAGGCGCAAACAAACCTGGCTTCGCTTGATCAGGGTCCAAGGTGACATCTACCAAATCGCCGGGCCGCAACATCCATTGTTGCCCCGTATCAACGACCAGTGACTCGTTGTCCCATTCCGATCGGTCGATATCAATGAACTCTAGTTTGCCAGCGAGAAGCCGCTCTTTTTCAATCGCACCATCCTCGAAAGTGACTTGCTTGAACTTCCAATTTCCGAGAAATGAGAAACTGGTTTCGCTCGGAATGACCTTTCGCCGCTCAACTTTTACCATCTCAGGCATCGTGGTTCCAAAGCGTACGTCTTTCATTACCCAGACAAAGGATGAATCTCCCACGTGCTCAATCGCCTCTTCCTCGACCAGAAAAACACCCTTGGGACCCCCGATAATCTCGCTAATCTTCAATGGCCAGATATCTTGCGTGCGAGCGACTGGAAGCCCCTGCAAACTTTCTGAAAGCTTCGGTCGATACTGCTCGTTAACCACCAACAGAGTAACGGTGAACGTTCTCGTTGATGCTTCGGCACTGGGATCAACCAGATAGACCATCGCTTTTTCTTTCCGCTCTCCTTCACTACCGTCAGGCAACTTAAATGAAATCGGAACCTGTCGACGTCGCTGAAGTTGGCGTGACTGTTCAGCAGAAACCTCAATTTCAACCTTGATCGGTTTCATCATCTGAAATGTCAAGATCGAAGAACCCGGTGTGATCACACTGCCGGGAACGACGTCAAACCGAGGAAAACCTGTCCCTCGTAAGGTGCCCGCAATGTGGTATTCTTTCGGTCACGCTGGGCGTCCTTGTAAGCTTGTTCCGCGCTCGCAACTCTCGCATCAGCCGCCGCCAGTTCTGCAGCGGCTTGCTCCTGACTCGACATCAAATTCGCGAGCCGAGTTTTCTGGGTTTGCAACTGATTCTCAGCGGTATCAAACTCGGATTGGGCAATGGCATTTTGTCGCTTGAGTTCGGCCATACGGTCAAAATCCACTTGGGCAAGTTCAACATCAGCCTTTGCCGATTCGATTTCCTTGGGAAGCGTATCTTTGATGCGGATGTCGATGACCTTTCGCTCCGCCGTCGCAACCTGACGTGCTGCATTGGCCGATTCTACAGCCGCTTCGTATTTGGCCGGATCAATTTGAGCCAGTTCCGCACCCTGCGCAATCAAACTTTTCCTACCTGGTTCAAGCACCCATTCCAATCGTCCGTCAACTTCGAACCCCATCTGATCAGTTTTCCATGACTGGACAGAACCAGAAACATCGTACGATGCACCTGGGCTTGACTCATTCAATGCCATAATGGTGACAGGACGTGGCGCCTTGGGCGGCAACTCGACTTGTTTTTTTTCACATCCGAGGGAAAACAAAATCGCCAAAACAGCGAATGCCCCTAGCTGACTTTTTTGCAAATTAAAGATCATCATATATTTTCATCTGGTTCCAGAGTTTCAACCCAGTGTAGTGGCTATTTCGCTGTTTGCACCTGACAAACAAAACGAGAAAACGCCATGCGAGGCACAACTTGCACGAAGACATACATCCGTTGGGAAAGATTCTAGCTTATTCAAAATCACTGCCGCGTTGCGACATTTCGCCCCAAGGACGTAACTGAATGCTCGATTTTATCGTGAGCAGGCCCAGACAACGTCTGAGTTTTTGACAATTCACGTTAAACTCACAAGCCAGAGCCCTGTCAATAATTGGTGAATTGAATGAAGCCTCTCGATGACCGATTTGTCTCGCCGAACCGATAATCAATTCAGCTTGATTGAACCACTCGGTCAAACCATCGTCACAGCGATCCCGCCCCGAATTGCGATTTCAAACGATAGCGAGTCTTTTTCCGCTAATTGAGCGTCAACTCCACCGGACAATGATCCGATCCAAAAACATCCTGCCGGATCCGTGCACTGCCGACGCAATCCCAGAATTTCTTGGCCACCCAGAAATAGTCCAAACGCCAACCAATATTTCTTTCGCGTGCATTGGTCCGAACGGTCCACCAACTGTATTGTTCCGGCGATTCGTCAAACTCTCGAAATGAGTCCAAAAATCCCGCGTCAATCATCCGATCCAAGCCCGCTCGCTCCTGCTCCGTAAAACCCGCATTCTTGCGATTAGTTTTTGGATTGGCCAAATCGATTTCTTTGTGAGCACAATTCAAATCGCCGCAAAAAATCACTGGTTTGCGACGGTTCAATTTCTTGACGTGTTCCAGAAATGCTTCATCCCATTCCATTCGATAATCCAAGCGAAGCAGACCGCGTTTAGAATTGGGCGTGTAGACGTTGACCAAGTGAAAATCGTCGAAGGAAGCCGTAATCACTCGCCCTTCATTGTCATGTTCTTCGATGCCAAACCCGAGGGCCTCCTTCTTGGGTTTAACCTTGCTCCAAATCGAAGTCCCGCTGTACCCCTTCTTTTCGGCTGAATTCCAAATCTGGTGATAGCCCAATGAGTCCGCCCATTCTAACTCAACCTGCTCCTTCTCCGCTTTAACCTCTTGGAGACAGAGAATCTCTGGCTGCTCGCTCTCAACGAATTCTCGAAACCCCTTTTTGAGCGATGCCCGAATTCCATTTACATTCCAAGAAACAAGCTGCATGATTCAATTTCGCAAAAATTCGATGGGACTAATCGTTCAGTGGGAACAAACCACTGACATGAATTAAAACGATATCAATGCACCTCAAGTATCACCAGTAGGTGAAAAAAAGGATTTCGGCGCATCGATACGAATGCTGCAAACGAAAAAACTTAGTTTTTGCTTCATCAAATGATGAGATTTCACAGCTGAAACCGACTAAAATCTCGGTTGCTGAAGATCAAGATTTCATGAATCAAGTCAAAATCGCCTTCAACTCGCTTGACATCTCTCTCCAGCAACACTACCGTATTAGTCAACTAGTGAACCTTACTGTCAACACACTTTCGGAGATTAGATAGATGCGACGTTGCAGATTAGCCCCATTGATACTCCTGATTGCTGCGATGGTATCCGCTGCACAATCCTGGGCCGTTGCCCAACAAGATCACTCACAGTTCATTCCATCATCAGCATTGTTTGCGCTTTTGGCCAATCCGATGGATGCGATTGCCCAACCCAGCATGGAACTCTTTCCCTACGAAGTCGCCACGGCGATGGGCAAAAAGGAATTAGGCTTTGATCCATGCACCATCAAACACTTTAGCGTCATTGTCGACTCGATTGAAAACATGGATCGCCCGCCTGGATTTGGCGCGGTGATCGAGTTCGCTCAGGTTCAAAAGATCGAGGCGATGAGCGACAACGTTCTCGAGAGTTTCGAAAAAGGAACTTATGACGGAAAGACAATCTACGAATCACATGGTGGCGACGAAGCCCCGTCTTTCTATCAGTACAACGATTCAACAATCATCATGGCGACAAAACCGTTCTTGAAAAAGATGCTCAATGCCAAGGGCGCGCAAAGCAAGTTGATTTCTTTGGTTTCGCAACGAAACACATCGGACCAGCTGAGCATGTTCATGACCGTCGAACCCGTCCGAGGACTGATCAAAGACAACCTGCCACCGGCCAATCAAATGCCTCCGATGTTCCGTAACTTCCTCGAACTGCCGGATTTGGTTGACAGCATGGTCTTTCGTGCCGATTTCGCCAATGAAGGAAGTTCTGCATTCCATATCAATACGGCGTCACAGCAGGACACTCAACGAATCCATGAAATCATGATCGAGGGGCTGGATATGGGAAAGCAAATGGTCCTGATGCAGCTTCAAGAGTCCATGGGACACGAGTCGCAGGAATTCAAGGATTCAGTACAACAGTACGTGACCCGAGTCGGTAAGTACGTCCAAGACCATTTCCAACCCGGGTTTTCCGAGGACGGCAAGTCACTCGTATTCGAAACGGAAAATGGGGGTGGTGGCGCAAGTGTCGCGACAATTGGTATTTTGACAGGAATGTTGCTGCCGGCGGTTCAGCAAGTCCGCGGTGCCGCCCGACGAACTTCTTCAGCAAACAACCTTAGGCCAAATCATCCTGGCCTGTCACAACCACGAGTCGGCCTACCGAGAATTACCGAGACAAGCCATCTATTCTGATGATGGGACACCCCTTCTGAGCTGGAGAGTAAAAATCCTGCCCTTCATTGAAGAGGGAGCCCTCTACGAAAGATTCCACCTGGACGAACCCTGGGACAGTGAGCACAACATCAAACTCCTGGATGAAATGCCGCTCATCTATCGTTGCCCAAGTAGTATTCACGACAACAAAACCGTTTACTTGGCACTACAAGGTGAAGACAATGTCATGACCGGCAAGAACGAAGCAAATCGTTTCAGCGAAATCAGGGACGGCACCTCCAACACAATTATTTTTGTTGAAGCCAACGACGAGGTTGCCGTCGAGTGGACAAAGCCTGCCGACATTGAATTCGATCCAGAGAACCCTATGCGAGGACTCGGATCCATTCGGCCCACTGGATTCAACACCGCGTTCTGTGACGGTTCGGTTCAATTTCATGGACAGCAACGTCGCCCCACATGTCATCAAAGCATTGGCCACCAAAGCCGGCGGTGAAATAGTCGATCACTAACGGGCATCAATCGTCAAACTCTCAAGGTTGCAAGTCAAATGATTTGCAACCTTTTTTTGTTTCGCATAATTGTGAACCATGATTTCAATCTAGTACTACAGTTACACTTCGGTGGAATGAATTGCCGCTAGCGGCGTGATTCTTCGAAAAAAACACGTTCCGATTGGTTGGGCGTTGTTCTAAAACACCTGCAAATTAAACATCTGCGACTGTAGTACTAGGGCAACCTCTCCAACCCAAAACAAACCGAGTCGCAGAGAAGGTGGGATTTTTCCATTCGAGTATGAATCGATTGGGCGTCGGCTTCATAAAACCATGTGAATTGGTAAGGACGAATGCTTAGAAACGCAAAGCGCATTCTACAGATGCCGTCGCATCCGCGACTTCGTTATTGGTGGGGGCGTTACCCCAGACTGAAAGTCTGGGGCCAATAGAAATAGTCGCACTGCGACAAGTGGATCTTGCGAAATCACGTTCTTCGAAGAGCAAAATGGAAACCCGACGCGTCCTCGCTCACGCGCTTTGAAGTTGCGCTCTTTTTGGGTGCTATCAGAAATTGATATTGCATGAAAAGCAGTCTCCCCCGATGTCCAGTTCATTGAATTCTCACCTTTGACCAAAGGAGACTGCAATGATCATCGTCGAACAAACCGCGGGATCGCTCAAGAGGTATCTCGAAAAAAGCTTGGTTTCTGAATACGCCCGGTTGATGGTGATGCGAATGGTACTGGCATTTTTATTGCATCGTGGCCGCATGTCTTGCTCGTCGGCGGCGGGGATGATTGCTTCCCGGCCCATGCATCGTGGCCAGGTGACTCGTTTTTTGGCGCGTCCTCGTTGGCAGAAAGTCGATTTTAACCAACCGCTACGGGCGGCCCTGCTGCAATTAGAAAGTGGGAAAGGGAAGTTCATTTTTATCGTGGACCTGACGCTTTTCAGTCAGGCGGGTGTTAAATCCGAGAACACTTACAGCACCGGTAATCGGGAACGGCGCAAAATCAAAAAAGGCTCTCGCTACAACAAGAAGAAAACCCGTCGCAAGAAAGTTCATGGCTTTACGTTTGGACTGTTAATCACGCCTTCGGGATATCGGATTCCATTTCAAACTCCTCACTACACCAAAGAGTATTCGAAGAAGAAAGGCATAACGCCTCAAACCAGTGCCCAGGCGATGGCTGAGATGATTCGCCAACTGCCGTTGGACGAAGAAGCCGAAGTGGTAGTGCTGGGGGACACGGCCTATGACGCTCGCTGCGTTCAGGAAGCTTGCGATGAGCGAGGCTACATCTGGATCACTCCGGCCAACGCCGAGCGTGTGTATGCTGGGCCCACTGGAGAACGACCAAAATTACGATCACGTCTGAAGGATTGGACGGGAATGTCGCTGAAAACGATCAGGCTTCGAGCCTCAACTGGCAAGTACGCTGACTATCGGCGACTGTCTCGTTGGCGTGTTGGGCCGAAAACGAAAACCAGGACGTATTACGCCCATCAGGAAAAACGGAACGTTCACAACGTAGGTTGTGTGGGACTTGTTTTTTCGACAATGAAACCAAATTTGGAGAAAGCGACTCCCAATGATGTCAAAATATTGATGACCAATGCGACCGGCATGAGTGTGACCGAGGTGATTGAGTTATATTCGCTGCGCTGGCAGATCGAGTTATTTTTCAAAGAACTGAAAATCAACGCTGGGCGTTGGCCAGTATCAGTTTGAAAAATTCGAAGCCGTGGTAGCTTGGATCAACTGCGCGATTACGACGGTGCTGTTCCTGGAACAGCTTCGAGCCCGGAAACTTTGCTGATCGACGCTTGAGCGAGGAACGACGGCGTTGGTGGGTGGCGCAGCGAATCCACGGATTGTCTGAAGCCTTTCACCAGCAATGTACTGGCGAGGAGATGAATTACCTCGCCAAACGACTGGAAACTTCTGGAGGCGTTCAAAAAATGAAACGATTGCTCATGCTCGCTTTACCCAAAGAATTCCGAAGTGCCGTATGATTTTCAAGCAATATAGCGCAACTTCCAAAACTCACGCGTCGGGTTTCCAAAAGACTATGCCAGTTCATTCGTACGCGATGAAAAAGTCACAGCCTCGTCGGGCTACCATTGACTCCCGAGAAACGGGATTCCGAAAAATCCACTTGCCGCAGAGCGGCTACGTCCGTTAGCCCCGACTTTTAGTCTGGGGCACATTGCCATTTCCTACCTTGCGATTTCCTGCTGGGTGACGCAGTGAATTCCGCCACCGCCGGCTGCAATTCCATCGATATTCAGCATCACGATTTCACGATCTGGAAACAGTTGCGTCAACTTGTCTCTAGTGGCTTGGTCAGTTGCTTCGTCTCCGAACTCCATGGCAATCACGGCTTCATTGCAAACGTAGAAATTGATGTAGCCAGCGCAAAAATCTTCGCTGTCGAACTCCTCACGAACAGTCGTTGGCGGCTCCAGCGCAACCACCTCCAGAGCCTTGCCTCGGGCGTCATTCGCGTTTTCAAGTATTTCCAAATGCCGAAGGGTCAGCTCATTTTCAGGAGAGGTTTCGTCAGGATCAAGATGAGCAACCACAACTCCTGGATGGGTAAATCTCGCGTAGAAATCGGTGTGGCCGTCTGTGATATCTGCACCTTTGACACCGGGCAACCAAATAATTTTCTTTAGCCCAAGCACTCGCAGCAACTCTTCCTCACAAGCTTCCTTTGTCCAGCCAGGATTGCGATTTTCATTAAGAACACAACTCTCGGTAATGATGGCAGTCCCCTGCCCGTCCACCTCAAGCCCTCCGCCTTCAAGACAAAGACCTGTTTGAAGTCGTTGAACACCGGACTCCTCAGCCATTAATGCAGCCACTTTGGAATCTTTACCAAACTCTTGCTTGTCACCCCAACCATTGAAGTTGAAGTCAACTGCAGCACGCTCTCCATCCTGATTGGCCACGTAAACGGCACCAAAGTCCCGAATCCAGATATCATTCAATGGACAAACAAACCAGTCGATGTTCTCAAGGTCCGTGAAGTATTCCCTGGCAAGCTCTGCTTCATCCTCTCGGACGCAAAGGGTGACCGGCTCAAATTTCGCAATCGTTTGAGCGATGGTCGTGAGGTTCTCCCGCACCACTTCCAAAAGGTCCCTACCCCAAATCCGCCTGCTGGCACCAAAGGACATCCACGTTCGCTGGTGCGTTTCGCCTTCTTCAGGCATCAACCAATTGTCATTCATCAGATTCTCTGAATCGCGGGAATTGACCATGCTTGCTCGCCCCATACCTCGGGCTATCTCGGGCAGCCAAAGTGGTCGAACTGGCAGCGACTTGAATGAATCTTCTTCTTGTTGTCATTTTGGTTTCACAAAATTACTGTTTAACTCGTGCCCCAATGTGCACCAGACGTTTTGCTGTCATGCGAGGATATCGCCAAGCACTGCCCGTAGAATAAGGGCTGCACCGACTCGTTACAAACCTTTTACGAAAACTGAAGGAGCTCCCTGCTAAAATTTAGCGAGCTTTTTCATGAAACCGCTGACGATTCTAAATCTAGGGAAAACCAAATGTTGACTCAAACTCTTGTCATGCTCTTGATGGTAATGAATGCCGACGTACAGTCGGTGACGATTGAATGCCCTGGAATTACGTGCCATTCACGATTCGCCGACTCGCTTAACAAGAATATCGTAAACGAAAATGACTGGATCCATTCAGTATCCATTACTTACCTGGAACCTGATCCAAACCAGAATGCGGAAGAAGGTGCGAGCCCCGTCTGGGGAGACACGGCACAATTGGTTTTCAAGATAAACCCCGATCGCAAGCCCAAAGAACTCGCCCAGGTTCTAACTCAATCGGGATACTATGCATCAACAGAAGATTGGACGTTGGTGGAACGAACCCCATTCTCAAAATTGAAATGATTTGGCGCCCCTGCCAGCTAAAGATGAGTTAGACGCGAATTACGGGCGCTGACTAGAATCGTAAGAGTTTAGTTCCCTGACCGGGAGCATCGGCTTCATATTTTTGTCGTCAGATTTTTTCGTGGTCTTTTTGGGTTTGCGCAGCAGCGAACACAGACGTTGATTTGGATTTTTCACGGAATGGGCTTTGAGCCAAGTCGCATTCCGCCTAAGACATCTTTGTAAAGTGCGTCTGCATTGAAATCGAAGGCTCAGGCCAACGATCTCTTTGCGGACGTTTTTTTTGTAGATGAACCGCATCACTTTGTCATGCGGTTGAGTAAACAAGCGATAAAACACCTGAAATGGAATGTGACCGTGACGACGGGCGGTGTCCTTGATGTCCTTGATGGACTTGATGGACTTGATGGACTTGATGGACTTGATGGACTTGATGGACTTGATGGACTTGATGGACTTGATGGACTTGATGGACTTGATGGACTTGATGGACTTGATGGACTTGATGGACTTGATGGACTTGATGGACTTGATGGACTTGATGGACTTGATGGACTTGATGGACTTGATGGACTTGATGGACTTGATGGACTTGATGGACTTGATGGACTTGATGCGGGGCAAAGCCAATGGGGTCGGGAGTCTTTTCTGTTCAAATGCGAGAAACTTAAATCAATCTAATCTCGTAAACAATATACTCCGGTCCCCCAACAAAGAAAAGACTCCCGACCCCTTTATTCCCTTACTCGGCGGTTTCTTGCCCCTTGCAAGGCAGCACAATCGTTGCCAACAACAGGATTAAAACGACGTAGCTGATTTTCAACATAAGGTGCTCGTAGAGGTCGAAGAAAGACTCAATATTAGTCGGAGTCCACCATTTTTTCAAATTTGGAATGAATCGCGTTGTCTTCTGAAATTAAAACTTGCGACGAACTTCCACTCGCACGCCATTGACGTCTCCACTGTTGCGAAGGAATCCGTACATGGCGTCCGCGCGAAGAATCACCGAGTTATTGAGAGGCAACTGATATCTCGCGCCAACTCCGTATTGATCTCCAGCGGCGTTGCGGTCGGCCTGATCTCCCATCACGCCAAGAAACGCAGTCTCAAGGACCAACTGCTGACTGAAATCCTGCGGCAGCATGTTCAAACCGACGGCGCCGCCATAAGTATTCTGTGCCGTTGCATCCAACGTGGGGAAACCGGTCATCCCATCCGACTCGAAGAGAATTCCCGTATTCTTCAAAACGTTTTTACCAGCGGCCTTCTGTGGACGATCAAAACCGGCAAAGAAGTTGAAGTAAGGAATAATCGATGATGGATGAGCGGTGATCAACGAATTCTCAGACAACAACAAAACACCGTCGGCCGTATTCGGGCCTCCATTGGTCGATTGCCCTGCGTTGACAATGATTCGGGTCGAGTTGGAGATCCAACGCCCGTATCGCCGAGTGTAACCAATCCCAATATTGTGATAACTTCGATCTCGATAACTATTGCGGTCCTCGAGATACGCGTAGTCGATTTCCCAGTATCCGTTGTTGGCTTCGATGAATGACGCAATTCCATACAGCTTGCCGACATCATCTTCGTTGTCGAATGCCGGGCTGAGGATTTCGTCGAAACCGGCAAAGAAGGTGATATCCATGTTCGAGATTCCCAGACGCGTGTCATGTCTGGCCGGAATTGTCGCGGCGACACCGAGAAACTGATCCTCCAGCCAAACACCGTTTTGGAAAAGGAGTGGCATCACACCAACCGCAAACGGAAGATCGAAGGGCAAGGTCTGTCCAATTGCTCCGCCAACCATCGCACCAAGATCACCTTCAAAATACCCGAAAAGAAAATCCGCATTCCACTCGTCAACATATCGATCATTGTCAAGTTCGTAGCGAGTATTACTTCCTCCATCGTTGAGTGGAGCCAGGAACCAGGCAAATCGTTCCGTGCTGGTCAGCCGCAAATCCCAATTCATATTCCATTCAGTTGCAATCAATGAATCCGAAGATCCGTCGGCGTTTTTGTTGGAGGCATAGGCTGTTCGAAAATCACCAAACACGACCAACTGTGGAGTCACTGGATTGTGCCTTCCCAAAAAGTCATACCCCTCTGACAGCTGTCCGAGTTGATACCAGGGTCGCCCCAATTCAAGTAGAGGGCGTTGCGTCGCATTTAGCGTTTTGCCTTCGTAGACATCCATCTGAGCATAGGGATCGTATGGCATTCCATCGTAAGTTGGCCCTGGGTGAAAATCATTTGAACTAGATTCAACCAACCATGCTCGAGAATCTGTTTCAGGTCGGTGTGGATGAAAGGCCCCACCTTCTTTGGGTTGTGCGGCGAGGCGAAAATTATTTGGGTTCAGCGTATCGCCATCCTGAGGCTTCTTGGGTTGCTTGGTGGCAGGCTCGATCGGAGCAGTGGATTTCTTGGCGGATGGATCCAAGGAAGTGTTTTTTGGTGAACTGACCGATCGGGTTACCGGTTTAGCTGCGGATGCATCCGGCTTGGCCATTAAGTTCATCTCCCCGGAGGCACTGGGAAGAATCGCCGGTACATCGCTGTATCCACCTGCAGTCTGTGCCGGCACGCGACTGCGGAATCCGTCCTGTTCATGCGACAAAATCGAATGGGATTCGGACTCCCCACT
>CBDDAC010000015.1:0-177982 GCA_965224765.1 Mariniblastus sp. | reverse complement strand
AAATATGCATTGTCTGGATATTGTTCGTCGATTTCTGGGAATCGATGTTGATGTTATCAGGTACGGCGAGATTGCATCCCAAATTGAACCGGCTCGAAAGCCTGGAGAGTGGGCGCTAAATATCGCTGCCGCGGTAGGTGCGACCGCCTACGTTAACCCGATTGGTGGCAAGGAGATTTTCGATGCGGACCAGTTCCGTTCGCATGGCATCGAGTTGGTGTTTATTGAGAATCATTTGACCAGATACTCTCAAGTAGGGCCGGGATTTGTGCCTGGGCTTTCCGTGCTCGACGCGTTGATGTTTAACGGGGTAGAAGCAACCTGCAAATTGGTAGACGATTTTCGCATTGTCCAAGCAAGCCCCTGTCGAGTGAGTTAACCAGCAAGTGAATCAGCCTTCAACTACCCCGCTGGATTTCTTGCACAAAGAATATCCGAAACAGTTCAAAAGGAACGAGTTCTGGCGGCAAATCAAGCGAACGGTAAATGGCGAGCCGGTTTCTGAACGTGAAATCGAAATGATTATCAATCAGATTTGTGACCATCTCGATCTCGGACCCTCCGATGCTTTGCTGGATTTGGGGTGTGGAAACGGGGCACTTGCAAGTCGGTTGTTTTCGAGGCTTGATCGATACATTGGAATTGATTTTTCAGATTTCTTGCTTGAGGTCGCGAAGGAGTTTTTTTCTCCTCACGACGGTATTCGTTATCAAATCGCAGATATTCGAGATGTCGATTCTTACGCGAATGGAAATGAGGAAACCGACAAGGTTTTGATTTATGGCTGCGTCGCCTATCTATCAAAAGAAGATACTGCTGAGTTGTTAAGAAATTTGAAAGATCGTTTGCCACAGCTCAAAAAAGTATTTGTTGGCAATATTCCGCTTCGAGAACGAGCGAACGAATTCTACTCAAATCGTAGCGTTGACGACTTCGACTTGGATGATCCGACATCAACGATAGGTGTATGGTGGGAATTCGACGAACTCATCCAGTTGGGGTCGCGACTTGGTTACCGCGCGACTCGTCATTTGATGCCTTCAAGCTTTTACGGGAATCATTATCGATTCGACTTACTGCTCGAACTTTGAATCTGATTGTGGGTCATGATTACGAAATGAATCAACTTTTTGAAACGCCGATTTCAACATCCAATCTGCGGTTGCCAGAGTTTGAGCACCTCTGGGAAGTTTTTTCTCGTGGTTTTGATGAATCGGAATCGCTCGTGTCTGGCCAATTGGTCCGCCAGCTGGAAGATCGACTCTGTCAGTATCATGACGCGAAGTATTGCGTGACATTCTCGACTGGCTTCTGGGCTCTGGTTTCCGCAATTATTTTACGATCGATACCTGGCAGAAGTGAAATTGTCATACCTTCCTTGACCTATCGGCGGTTGGCGGACGCGATTTACTGGACGGGACATACTCCTGTTTTGGTCGATGTAGACCGCAACAATCTTTCGATTTGTCCTGTTGCCGTTAAGAACGCAATTTCGCCATGCACCGCGTTAGTATTGGGCGTCCATCCAATCGTCAATTGTTGCGACGTAAATCGTCTTTTGGGAATTGCGAATGAATACAAGGTGCCAATTGTCTTTGATGCGGTCGAGTCGGTGCACGAGACCATCGATTCGAAACGAGTCGGCTCCTTTGATGTTGGTGAGGTGTTTTCCTTTCATGCCAGCAAGTTGATCAATGGCCTCGAAGGCGGGTATGTTTGCACCGGCAACCGGGAATTTCGAGATCAGTTGTTGGAGTTTCGCGAAGGTCCACGAGCCCCTGCAGCCGGTGGGGGATTTGACACGCATGACATTCCTGCAGGGATCAATGGCGTACTGAATGATGTTCATGCGGCGTTCGCTCTTGCCGGCGTCGAAGAAATTGATCGCAATGTCAAACACAACAGGCAGATCTATTATTCTTACTGTGAGGAGTTAGGTTCGATCGAAGGCGTTGACGTATTGCCATTTGACGAATCAGAGCGGACTTCATTCAAGAACGTTGTCGCGAAAATCGGCGAGCCCTTTCCCATAGGGCGAGATGAGCTTGTTTCCGAACTCAATGAATGGGGGATCTTGGCACGTGCCCACTATTCTCCAGCGTTACACACAAAACGTTATCGTTATCCGGTCAAGGTCTGCGAAATGCCCATCACAAATGAAGTGATGTTCCAGTTCGTTAATTTGCCTTGTGGTTCTTGTGTTTCGCCAAGTGACGTTCAGACGGTTTGTCATTTTCTTCGTGAAATCTCATCGCAAGGAAAGGCATGATGCCAAACGCACTAACTCAAAAGAAGACATCGAGTTTGCAGATCCCCGGAATCTCCAAGGAAGATTTTTGGGATGTTTTTCAACAGATGTATCGCAATCGTTATTTCACCAATCATGGTCCGTTGGCTCAAGACTTTGAAAGTCTGCTTGAGAAGTTTTTAGATGTGCGGAATGTCGTTTCCGTTGGAAACGAGGCCTTGGCCTTGTTGATCGCAATGTCAGGGCTAGGGCACGCGGGGAAGGTCGTTATGCCTGCCTTGGGGGGACAGCTTCCGGCCCAGATCGCGTCTTGGTTGAAGCGGGACGTGGTTTACTGCGATGTGAGTCCGGTTACCTATCAACCGAAAATTGAGCACGTCGAGTCGGTTGTGACAAAAGATTGCAGTTCCGTTGTGCTGATAGAAACTTTTGGGAACCGCTGTGATCAACAGCTCGTTGATGAATTGGTCGCGAAGAATCTGGAAGTCATTGTTGTTGCCTTCGATTCGATGGGAGCAATGACCGAAGATCGCTATGTTGCAGCGCATCCAGAGGTCGTTACCGTCTTGTCGTTCGGGCCAGGGAAAATACTTGGCACCCTTCAAGGAGGGGCGGTTGTAACCCATAGTGATCGACTGGCACATCAATTCCGAAATACTCGAAGTAGCTATGGCGTGCGGCAGGAAGTCGATGTCAAGGCGACCTGCAATGGAAGATTTTCCGAGTTTCAAGCAGGCATTGGAATCAAAAGTTTTTCTTGTCTCAATTCGCTAATCGACCAAAATCGGAAAACGGTAAATTTCTATTCAGAGCAGCTTGCCGACCTCACAAACGTCAGGCTTTTTGATTTTCCGCAAACGGACATACCCAACTTTCACTGTTTGCCAGGAAATTTTGGAGCGAGTTTTCTATCACATTTTGACTCGTTCGTGCAGCCACTGGAGGTCTCTGGTGTAAATCCCGTTTTTGCCGTCCCGGAGCTCGCCCGATTTTCAAACACATACTCACTAAGCCAGCAAACGTTTGTGTTACCGGTGACCGGCTGCAATCCGCTCCAAGCAAAAAGAATCGCAGAACAAATGATCAATCTGTCCAGGTCCCTGGAATAACCGAAACGGAAGTATGTCAGAACATCCACACGCTACAGGAAATCCGCAACGAAACGGCCGCGTTCTTCACGTCGGCGGTCCCAATGTGGGTGACCGAAAAATTTTTGACCAGTTGGTTGATGAAATTTTTGAACGGCGTTGGTTTACCAATGGCGGTGAAGTCGTCAAAAAGTTTGAAAAAAGATTGTGCGAACACCTGGGAGTAAAGCACTGTATCCCGGTATGCAACGCTACGCTCGGATTGCAAATTGCCTGTCGTGCGTTGGAGCTGGAAGGAGAAGTGATTCTTCCAGCATTCACTTTCGTTGCAACGCCCCATGCCGTGTGTTGGGAACGATTGCGTCCCGTTTTTGCGGATGTGAATTGTGACACGCATTCCCTTTGCCCTGAAAGTGTATTGTCGCTCATCAACTCAAATACGAGCGCAATCATGGGGGTTCATCTTTGGGGGAATCCCTGTGAGGTGGAGACTCTTCAGGAGATTGCAGATGACCATGGCTTGAAGTTGATCTTTGATGCAGCTCATGCGTTTAGCTGTTCGCATCGCGGTACCATGATTGGCAACTTCGGCGATTGCGAGGTTTTCAGCTTTCATGCGACCAAATTTTTCAACACATTCGAAGGCGGTGCGATTGCGACCAACGATGACAAGTTAGCGGAAAAGATTCGCTTGTTGAAGAACTTTGGATTCGCAGGGCAAAACGGCGTTGTTCATCTTGGTACCAACGCGAAGATGTCAGAGATTTCCGCCGCCATGGGGATTTCGATGTTTGGTTGCATCGACCAAATCGCCGAAAAGAACCGATGTAACTTCGAGCATTACAGCACGTTTTTGAAGAACGTGAGAGGGCTTCGGGTGTACTCGTTGTCGCATCTCGTGAGGGCCAATTGGCAGTATGTCGTCGTTGAAGTGGATGAAGAGGTTTTTGGTGCTTCACGCGACCATGTTCTGGACAGTCTGATTCAAAACGACATTCTGGCGAAACGGTATTTTTTTCCAGGGTGCCATAATTTCGAACCTTACAAAAACGGGTTTCGCGCCAGCGGTAGAAGGCTGGTGAATACTGACAAATTATGCCAACGAACCTTGTGCCTTCCGACCGGTAACTCTGTGGAGCCCTGGCAAATTGCCGAAGTCTGTGATGTTATTCTACAGGCTCGACCTGCTTCAGGTGTTCCTCACAAAAACGATTTGGATTTCCCGAGGAAGGCGGCTGGCTGATGTCGAAATCAAGAATGGGACGCGACGCCAAACGCCCTTCACGTCGTTTGCAAAAAAGGCGAAAGGCGAATCAGGATCCTGCTCCTGTGGAGGCCGACCGAACGCAATCGCTGATTGGTTCTGCTTTGCGTCTACAACAGTCCGGAGATCTCAAGCAAGCGGAGAATCTTTATCGGCAAGCTCTAGAGCGTGAGCCCGGCAACCCCGATGCTTGGCATTTGTTGGGGATGACACTGTTCTCATCCAGTCAGTTCGATGCGGCGATAGAATGTTTGCAAGAGGCGATTACGATTGTCGAAAATCACCCAGACATTCTTGCGAACTTGGGAGTCGTTTACCGAAGTGCGGGAAGATTATGCGACGCACGAATTGTATTGGAAAAAGCCGTTCAGCTAAATCCGCAATCGGCAGCAACCCAGACCAACTTGGGAACCGTCTGTTTGGAGTCTGGTGATCTTGATACGGCAGAAGCCCATTTTAAGAAGGCTCTTGCGGTAGATTCGAATTTCGCTCAAGCCGCGATGAACTTGGCGAATCTTTGGCAGCAGCAGGGAAAGTTTCTTGATTCTGAGAAGCTTTATCGAGACCTGTTGGGACGTTGCCCGGACAACTCGTCATTGCTCAACAATTTGGGAGAAGCACTAAGGCATCAAGGTAAACGTGAAGCTGCCATCGAAGTTGGGAGACGCGCCCTGCAACTTGCGCCCGACAATGTTGAGTTCCGAATCAATCTCGGTCGAAGTTTGGCCAACGATGGCTATGTTGATGAAGCAAGGTTGCATTTCGAGAAATTGATCCAGCTGCGACCTCAGCTTGCCAAGCCTTACCATTATCTTGGCAAACTCCAACTTGCACAACGAGACCTCGCCAGTGCGGTGCCCCATTTGGAGAAGGCTGTCGAACTTGAGCCCTCTGACGTCTTTGCACTCCATAGTCTGGGGTTCGCCTACCTGGAAATGGGGCGAGCTCAGGATGCAGAATCGTGCTTTCGAGCTGTGATCGAAAAAGATCCCGCGATGAGTCAGGCGCACGGAAGCCTCCTTTTTCTGATGAGCGGAAATGCCGAACTGGATCCACAGGAATTGTTTGAGGAACACAAGAAGTGGGGCAATACTCATGGCAATGTTGAACCCTTAAGTTCAAAATCTCAATGCGTGTCCGTGGTCGATCGAAGATTGCGAATTGGATACGTCTCTCCAGATTTTCGCAAACATGCTGTCGCGTCGTACATTAGTCCGGTCTTGAAATCGCATCGGCGTGAACAAGTTGAAGTCTTTTGTTATGCAGAGGTCATCGTTCCTGATGAAACCACAGAACAATTAAAGCACCTTTCTGATCATTGGCGGTTCACAAACGGCTTGTCTGACGAACAGGTTGCTCAGATGATTGAGGCGGACCAAATTGATATCCTGGTCGACCTTGCTGGGCATACCGGTCACAATCGACTAAGAGTGTTTGCATATCGTCCAGCACCAGTACAGGTGACTTGGTTGGGATATCCGAATACAACCGGGTTGGAATCCATTGATTATCGTTTGACTTGCGAAGTTCAAAACCCGCGAGACGAAGAATCTTTTCATACCGAGCAGTTGTTCCACATGCCGCGGGGGTCTTTTTGCTTTTCTCGCCCCAACAACGCCCCCACTGTTGGTGTGCTGCCGGCAAACCAGAATGGATTTGTCACGTTCGGTTCGCTTCATCGGCCTGATAAAATTTCTGAGGTGGCAAGAGATCTTTGGGCGCAAGTGTTGCTTGCCTGTCCAGACTCGAGGATGCTTGTCTTCAATACTCGATTTACCAATGAGTCGACCGAAGAGTTGCTTTCGGCCCTTTCTCGAAGAGGAGTAAAGCGGGAACGAGTTAGTGTTTGCAATCAAATCAACGATGAAAGCTATTTGGAAAACTATCATGAGATTGATGTCGCATTGGATGTTACGCCATGGGCGGGTGGCACAACGACTTTAGAATCGCTGTGGATGGGAGTTCCCGTCGTTGCACTGTACGGGGGGCGGCGAAGTTCACGCAGTACGGCTGCGATCATGAAGAATGTTGGGTATGAAGAGTTGATTGCCTATTCCACCGACCAGTACGTAGAACTAGCGGTTCAACTATCGGGTGATTTGAATCGACTTGTCGAACTTCGGCAGAACCTTCGCCAGCGAACAGAAGCAACGGTTGTCGATTCGATCGGATTTACGCAAGACTTGGAAGAGGCCTACCGCCACATGTGGCGGAGGTGGTGCGAGCATGGATCGGATTGACTCGAGCCGTTTTTACCGAATCAACGTGGTATGGGAAATGTGATTTTTGGGAGGTTGAGGCTCCTGCCGAAACCTTCTGGCTTGTCGCTCTTCTTGGGGCGTGAGCAATCGCGAAGTTGTTTCGAATGATGTTATCCGACCGTCATTGCGGAATGGATAGTAGTGGTAGGTTTCGGCGGGAGCCTCAACCTCCCGGTGGGTGCCCGCCTGGCTTACAAAACAACCTCAACTGCATCATCATCTGTTTCCAGGCTACGATATGGATTGACTGCTTCTTTAGCACGATTCTTCTTGCCAAAGCGGAACAACCAGAACGCCGCTCCCACCGCAACGAGCAACATTGGAATGCCAATCAAAGGACGCACTGCAATCCAGGCCAGGGAAATGGTTATTGCGGAGACGATGACAGCCATGAGCGCGGAGACAAAGAATGTCGCACCGCGAGTCAAGGATCCGAGGAAGGGGATTACATCTGCGACGACGGCAATTGGCGCAAGGATCAAGGAAAATCCTACGGTGCAAGCGACCAGGCCTATGACTCGCCACAGCCACGCCCACATTTGATTCTCACTGCTTAGCTTCTTGAAAACCTCTGGGGCAGTGAACTTCCCGACATAGAGTTTGTGGAGTTCTTGGCCGTTAGAAGTCTCGTAGGGAGAAAAAGTATTGCCCGTTTGCTGAGTTACCAAGCTGACATCAATATCGGAAGCAACGAATGCAATCTTGATGCGTTGATCGCCAACTGTCGGTGACGCCGCGCCTGCAGTTCCATGCTGCGACCAGTAGAGCCATTCGCCTTCCACTTTCGTTTGATCCTGCAACTCGGCGGGCAACTTCGAGATACTGTCCTGGTTCCAGGGAAGGTCTTGGTACTGATTGATTGATGATTTTAAACGCTCATCAAATTCGAAAGCTCCAATGTTTACGGTCTTGGCGACGAATACTTGATCAACGAACGTTGGATTTGGATTGATGTAGTCGTTGGTGTTGTGGAACTTTTCACTGGAAACACGGCCTGATCGCCAATCATTGTCGTAGGAGTAAGTCTTTTTCGTCGTTTTACTTCCCCCAGTTCTTCCGCGAGATTCAGTGTGTTCTTCTTCGTCCCACTGAAACATTTCAACGTCTCGAGAAAGCATGATTGCCATCTGTTCAACTTGAAACTGTTCATCACGTAGGAGGTTCTGCGTTTTCGCAAGACCCGTCATATGAATGAGTTTCTGTTCCAATCCAGTATCGATGTTTGTGGGATCGGAAACGGTTTGGACGATCTCGGCACCTTCATTCAATCCGCGGGAACGATGGACGGTTCGATATTCATTCCAACCCATCAAAATCACCGAACCGGGAATCGCGACAAGTCCGATCAGAATGCCAAAAAGCGCACTCTTCATTCGAGAGAAAAAGCCGGTACGTGAAACGACGACATCAGACATGATTGACCTTGGATAGTTAAAAACAGGTTAGATGCACAAACGTGAATCGGGATTTAGGCTGCATGTGGCCAAATGCGGCCGCGAAAAATCAATTATTCAGTTGAACGGACCCTTTGTTACGATAAAAAATCCTGACAATTCACCTTGGGAAACCAAAAAGGGGAAAACCCAAGGTGTTTGTTGGTTAAGCCTATCTTCGACCTGGAGTGATCTTCAATTCCAATTCTTCATCTCCACGTTTCACCTTGACGGTCGTTTCCTTGCCGATTTTGAGCGCTTCAATGGCGTAGGTGTAGTCGTAGATATTCTCGATTTTCTTGCCGGCGAGTTCGATGATAACATCGCCCCCCAAAAGTCCTGCGAGATCCGCGGGAGCCCCTTTGGTTGCACCACTGATTTTTACGCCAACGACATCGTCACCATAGTCAGGAACGGTGCCCAAGAATGCTCGCAAGTTGGCGCGAGGCTGGGTGTCCGCAACCGCTTGGGCGGCGATAAAGTCGGGAATGGAATCCTCCGTTGCCAGTGCTCGCGTGATCAGGCCCATTAGCTTGGCGATTCGCGCGGCGTCATCATAATTCAGTTTGTCTGGAGTATCTCGCGGAGTGTGATAGTCGGTATGCGAGCCAGTGAACGCTGAGAGAATGGGGACTCCTGCTTGAAAAAACGAAGTCGCATCTGTCGGAAGCTGAGTGTCGTTGCTCAGTTTTAACTCCAACCCGACGGCGGCATTTCGCTCAACGGCCTTCTTCCAGTAGGTGGATGAACTCATTCCCTGAATGACCAAGCGTTCCTCATAACGTCCAACCATGTCCATGTTGAGACAGGCGGCGATTTGTGGGTAAATCGTTTGGGGACCGAAAAGGCCTGCATGAGGGTCTTGAGGATCCAGAGCAGGCTGAGGAATGGAAGAAGCGTGGGGGTTCTCTTTTTCCGTCACACTTGGGTCAGCTTTTCTCGCAGCGATCTGCTCCTTCATTTTCTCAACGAAGTGGGAAGAGCCATGGAGTCCAAGTTCTTCTCCACTCCAGCCGGCAAAGATTACATCGCGTTTCAGGTTGAGCTTTCCCTTCTTGCGAAGGTTGGAAAGGTATTCAGCGATTTCAAGCATTGCTGCAACTCCGGAAGCATTGTCATCCGCTCCAAAGTGAATCAATGTTTTTTCGTCTTCGCGGGCTAATGAACTGCTACTGCGTCCGACGCCCAGGTGATCGATGTGAGCTCCGATAAGGATCGCTTGCTCGCTGGGTTGGTCGCCGACTTGCAGGCGCCCGACAACGTTTCTCCCTATACCTGTAACCTTCTCGACTTCGATGGTGCTCGTCATTCGGACATCATCCAGCGGAAAGCCCATCATGGGATCGCCCGTATCCAAGCGGTCTTGAAGAGTTTTCAAGTCTTTGTTGACGGTTTTTAGAATCTCGCTTGCAACGGCGTCAGAGATACTGACAACTCCGACGCTCGAACTGTTTCGAGACGACTCTCGAGCCAATGGGATCAGCTGTTCCTTGGCAAACGAATTGGGGCCGCTGACAAAAATGAGTCCGCGTGCGCCCTTGTCGCGAGCATCCATCGCTTTTTTGCGGAGACTGCTGTGGAACTGTAGATGTTGCCGCATCTCATCACTGATGTCTTCGGGCATGTATCGAAAAGCGATTACCCATTTGTCCTCAACATCCAGGTGAACATAGGAATCGTATTCTTGAATTCCCTTTTCTTCGTCTGCAGGCGCGACAATTCCATAACCTGCAAAGACGATTTGTGCGTTGACCGTGTCACCATTTTGCGAAAACGTCAATGGTCTCCAGTCTTTGTCCAATTGCAAGTCCTTGCCTGCGATGCTGAACGCGTTTTTGGGCCCAAGTTTGGCGCCAGCCGGGAACTCGAATTCCTGGTACCAGGTGCCATCGTCACCCGCGGGCTTGAGCCCAAGGTAATCCATGTAGGCAGCTGCGTAGGCGGTTGCTTTTCGTTCGCCAGGGGAGCCTGTCATTCGTCCTTGAAGAGTCGGATGGCAAAGGTAGTCGACATGTTTCATCAAGTCGACCGGCTCAAATGCTGCCGATGTCTCGTTGGCGCTTTTGATGGCTTTTTCTTTTGCTTCAGATTCTTCAGGGGGTTCAGAAAGTCCAAGTGCTTTTAATGCATTCTCGTGATTCCATTGTGCGACGTAAATGTGCGCGTTCTTGCGTTCTTTAGGTTCGTGGCGATTGGAAGCCCAAGTCAAGTTCTTTCCGTCGGGAGTCCAACTCGCTAAACCGTCGAATCCGTCCGCATTGGAGATGCGTAGCGGTGTCGATTTGCCTTCGGTATCAATCAAGTAGAGTTCGAAATTTGAGAATCCGTGTTTGTTGGTGTTGAAGATCAAGTACTTGCCGCTGGGGTGATAGTAGGGAGCCCAGGACATCATCCCCATTCGAGTCAGCTGTTTTTCATCGCTGCCGTCGATATTCATGGTCATGATCTCCGCTGTTTCACCGCGTTCCGAAAAACGTCGCCAACAGATTTTTCTTCCGTCAGGCGAAAAGAAGGGACCCCCATCGTAGCCAAGAGATTCGGTCAATCGTTTTACGTTGCTGCCGTCTGCGTTCATGAGGTAAATGTCCATCATGTAAGCTTTGTCTTGCTCGAAAAGCTTCTTTTGCCCATCGTTCATTTCATCGGGATGAGAATAGGCGCGGCGATTTGAGGCGAACGCGATCATGGTTCCGTCTGGGCTGAACGACCCTTCCGCGTCGTAGCCTTTTGTGTTTGTTAGTCGCCTATACTCTTTCGTGGTTCGATTGAAGTTGTAGATTTCATATTCGTGATCGTAATCCCAAGAGTAACGTGGTTGGTTACCCTCTTCACGTAGCTTGATCAAATCAAGTTGTTGTTGTTTTGAAGTGGGATCATGATGCGTCGAGGCGAACATGACTTGGTTGTTGTCTGGGTGGATCCAGGCGCAGGTCGTTTTTCCCTGACCTGGAGAAATGGTCTCGACATCGCCAGTTTCGAAATCCATCAAGTAGATTTGATAAAAAGGATTGCCTTTGAGACGCTCACTTTGAAAAACCATCAAAGTGCCGTCGGCGTTATAATACCCTTCGCCCGCTCGCGGCCCATCGTGGGTCAACTGGCGAACCCCGCTAAGGAACTTTGATTCATTGTTGGGCTCTTCGTTGTCGGTGGTGGCCGATTGAGCTGAAATGATTCCGTTAAGAGTCATCATGGCGATGACGAAAATTTGAGTGCTAAGGTTATTCATTTTGTTGTCGGTCTATTAGGAATCGCTCGAGTCTTGGCAGTGCCAAGTGAACGGATTCGACGTGATCGATTTTTAGAAACGGTTTACTCTATTTTCACGAAAAAGGTAACCAATTTCTAGGTGAAATTTGGCCTAAACGGCTGATTCAGGCATCTGTCCTGTAGGTTGGGCTTTTTGGGAACGGTTTATTGAGAGAGGGGAATTGCGGTCCTAACCCACGTGAGTATTCCGCCAAGCCTGCGTGAAGCTGGTGACTGACGACTGGAACGCCATCGTTAGACAATTTACGACAAGGTTGTTTGCTTTCCACGCAACTGGCTTTTGAGTTGAAACGACCATGATTTGGGTGTCGCGAATTCAGATGGTCTTTAGGGTGGGATAGGACTCCGGTGAAGCGGGATGTTGGTGCCTTAAACGCCAGATTGAGCGAATCACTATAACTTGCGTGTAATTCTGGTCGAAGTTGATCGTTCAGCGGGTTTTGCTCTTTTGAATTGGATCGCTGAAGACGAAACTGAAGAGGTTGCCCCGATGTTTGCGCGCCTGGCGCCGAAAGAGTTGATCATGATTGCGAATCGAAGCTATGACTGTGTTGTAATTGGAGGCGGCCCAGGCGGTTGTGCGACTGCCTCGCTTGTCGCGGAACAAGGTTTATCAACGTTGCTCCTGGAGCGAGACAAGATGCCCAGGTTCCATGTCGGCGAGTCGTTGATGCCTGAGACCTATTGGATCTTTGAGCGACTTGGGATCCTTCACGAAATGGAGCGGGTTGGCTTCACAAAAAAGAATGGTGTGCAGTTTGTGACCAGCAAGGACAAAGAGTCCATGCCTTTCATTTTTAGAAAACACGATGACCGAGATTGCAGTGAGACCTGGCACGTAAAGCGAGATAAGTTTGACCATCTGTTATGGGAGACGGCTTTCAATCGGGGCGTTACGACATGCGATGAAACGCGAGTGCTCGATATCGAGATTCGAAAAAAATCGCCACACAAAGTAGTAATTAAAGCTGACAACGGAAAAGAATCCGAGCTCGTCGCCAAGGTGATTGTGGATGCCTCTGGGCAATCGTCCATGATTGCGAATCGACTTGGTCTTAAAGAGTATTACGACGATCTAAAAAAGGCCGCGATCTGGGGGTACTTCGAAGGAGCTCAACGAGCCGGTGGTGGCAACCCGGAAGTGACCTGTATTTTGCATACCAATTCCAAGGACGCTTGGTTTTGGTATATCCCTCTGGGTGATGGAACGGTTAGTGTCGGCTTGGTTGGCGACAACGATTTTGTTCTAAAGCGACAGGGACCTCCAGAAAAAGCGTTTACCGAAGAGATCGCGAACTGCCCTGGAATCAAACGCCGGTTACAAGACGCAACTCAAGTCGGCAAGTTCAATGTCGCGAAAGAGTTTTCTTACCGCACTACCCAGCAGGCCGGCGACGGTTGGGTTTTGGTTGGCGACGCGGGCGGTTTTATTGATCCCATCTATTCATCGGGTGTTTATCTGGCACTCAAATCTGGTGTACTTGCCGCTGAAGCAATCTGCAATGGATTCAATCGCAATGACCTGTCAGGGAAAATCCTTGGGAAATGGACTGGGCAGTACGAAAATGGCGTTGAATTGCTGCGAAAGCTGGTAAAGGCTTTTTACACCAAGGAATTCAGCTTTGGCGACTTCATCAAGGCCCACCCGCAGCATATGGGGAACCTGACGGATCTTCTGCTTGGCCGGGTTTTTGAAGGAAGTCCTGGCAAAATTTTTGATGACATGGATCCGTGGTTGGAAAAGATTCGATCAGGTGAACAGCCCATGCCGGCTTAGAGTATTTTCCATGTTGCTGTGAGTCGTATGAGGAGCTTTCCCGTCGGCTGTTCCATGAATCGACCGCAATGAATCCCAAAATTGGAGCGTGTTTTTTTAGTTATCGGCCGATTATTCTCCCCAGTCGTTCGCTCAGCATCTCGGCGGTGGTGTTTAGATTTCGGGCTGAAGGAACAATGATGCTGGGATTGGGTGAATAGACTTCACTGACGAAGTTCGAGGGCACCGGTACGGCGTTAATGTTGTTCTCCTCTGCCAGCGCCATGGCTCTCGGTAGGTGCCAGGCAGACGTTACTATTCCGATTCGCAGTTTTTCAAATTCAGGATCTGAGTCCAGCCACTTGCGGACTTGCTTCATTTCTTCGGAAGTGTTCGTGCCGCCAAGCATCATCAAATCGCTTTGAGGAATGTTTAGGTCACTCAATATTCGAATTGTTTCCTCGTTAGGGTGAAGGTCTTTGGGGTCGGATTTGTATTTTTGTCTGCCGCTGGAAATGATCTTTTTTACTTTGCCAAGATGATACATGCGGGCGATGGTCATTACTCGATCACCTGCAGTGCCAAGTTGAGGGGTACCCGACGGCGAAATTTGAGTTCCGCCACCCAATACGATCAGACAATCAAAGGGCTCTTCTTCAAAGGGATTGGTGGCTTTGTAGGGCTGTTCCAAACTTGATGCCATGTAGTTGGCGACGAACCAATTTCCACCAATTGTCAGGAGCAACCATAACAAAAAAGCTGTGATTGCCGTCCTGCCTACTTTGTAGACAAGCGCGAAGTAAGTGAGTAGCGCCAGGCCAATCCAAATTAGCCCCACGGGCGTGCACAGTTCCTTGGCGACTTTTTCCACCATTGTTCCACCAGCGCTGGCACCTACGATGACAAGAAAGACGCCCGCGAGCGTCGCAATCGCAGAGAAGTGGATCCATAACAGCGGCTTGGACCGTCGTCCATATTCTGGGTCTTGCTGGGTGTAGTACTCATCGTACTTGTCGTCCCAGTTTTTCTTTTTTCCGAAGAGCATGAAAGCGTTTCACCAGTCGGGCAGTCGAAAACCAAATGAGTGGGCCTCTATTGTAAATCGCCCGTTCGATTTACCAAGGTAACCTCGATATGAAATTGTGCCAGCCGAATGGCCCGTAGTCCCCGCTTTTGCTGGAATTCTGTATGAAGTCAATCCCGTGGGCGGATTTCCATTTCGCAGAATCCGAGTCGTTCGATTTCAATGATGCCAAACCTGCTGAGGACACGTTGTTTAGGGCCGTCGGGCCTTTAACGCTTTTGAGTCGATTTTGTTTACGTTATAGTGGGATTGAATTTCCGATCCCCAACTAGCATTGATCCATGAGCCAATTGTTCCCTTCTGATTCTATCGAACTTCCGATTGACCATCCCTGTGCGGGCTACGACGCGGAGATCGATCAACTTCGAGATTGCGGAAAGTTGTTTCATCAACGTGGCTGGTCCGTCGGAACCAGTAGTAACTATAGTGTCGTTTTGAACAATGATCCGTTGGATTTGGTTGTGACTGCCAGTGGAAAAGACAAAGGCCAATTGCTGAGAACGGATTTTGTTCGATTGGGACCCGAAGGGAAACCAAAGGTATCGGGGCAATCCAAATCGTCGGCGGAAACCATGCTGCATGTCGTGTTGGCCGATGCTGGCGAAGTTGGCTGTATCCTGCATACCCACAGTATCTGGGGCACGCTGCTTTCCGATTACTTTTTTGCTGATTCGGGATTTGAGGTCGAAGGCTATGAGATGCTTAAAGGGTTGGAAGGAATTCGAACCCATGAACGAAGCATTTGGATTCCAATCTTTGAGAATACCCAGGATATCCCCAGTTTGGCTGAGCAGATCAAAGCCAAACTTAGAGACCGAGGAAAACCGATGGAACACGGGTTTCTGATCCGAAACCATGGGCTTTATACCTGGGGTAAGGACGTTTTCTCGGCTCGACGGCATATCGAAGTTTTCGAGTTCCTTTTTGAGTGCGTTGCCCGAAAAATGACATTGCCTGGGAAATAGGCCCTGCAAGTTTCCGCAGCAAAAGTTAAAATGCCCGTCGAATCAACGCTGAACAATCCCCAATTTTTTCGATAGATTTCTGGAGCAATCATGGCTTGTATCCACGTACCTGATCAAGATCGCGAGATCACTGATGTCACCGAAATGCGTGACTTTTTGAAGCCGTTTGGAATCTGGTATGAGAAATGGGAGGTCGAGGGCCGAATTGGACCCGATGCGACCAATGAGGAAATTCTTGATGCCTACAAACCCGAAATTGAACGACTCAAAACTGAGTGCGGGTTTGTGACTGCGGACGTCATCAACGTGACGCCTGAAACTCCAGGACTCGACGCAATGTTGGCCAAGTTTGACAAAGAACATACCCATAGCGAAGACGAAGTTCGCTTTACCGTCAAAGGCCAAGGCGTTTTCCATATCCATCCAGAGGGCGGACCTGTGTTTTCGATCACGGTCGAAAGTGGTGACCTCGTCAATGTTCCCAACGGAACTAAACATTGGTTCAATTTATGTGGCACCCGCACCATTCGCTGCATTCGGCTTTTTGAAGACGTTAGCGGTTGGACTCCTCAATACATCGAAGAAGGGCAGCACGTGAACTACTCGCCACTTTGCATGGGCCCCAGTTTTCTCTCCGCCGATGGCGATGAGGGTGTGGATTCGGTCGTCAAGCTTTAGTTGCTGGGCTGGGTATACGTTAATCATCGCTTTCAGAGTGTTCGGCTAAACGTTGTTTCGGCGGAAGCCTCAACCACCTAAGGAAAGTGCTTCTATTCCTAAACGAAAACGGATCTCGTGATTTATGCGGGGTCTTTTTTTGAAAGATTGAAAATGCCAGAGACTCAAATTCGTGGGATCTTGTTGGATATCGAAGGGACGACTTCGTCGATTAGTTTTGTCTACGACGAAATGTTCCCCTTCGTCCGAACTAATCTCAACGCGTTCCTCGAAAACCATTGGAACGCAATCGCTGTGCAAGATTGTTTGCCAATGTTGGCGACCGATCTTGGTCATGCTGAAATGAGCGGTTGGTTGGAAGCGGATTTATCCGATCAGGATCAACGCGCGCAGGTTGCTCAAGGGGTTATCCAATTAATGGATGGCGATGTTAAAGCAACGGGATTGAAACAGCTGCAAGGATTGATCTGGAAAGACGGTTTTCATTCGGGGCAGCTCGTTTCCCATTTATTCGATGACGTTGCGCCGGCCATCAAAAGTTGGGAGCAGGCCGGGTTGGACGTGCGGATTTACTCGTCGGGAAGTATCGCCGCACAGAAGCTTTTCTTCGGTCATAGTGTGGCGGGTGATCTTCTGGGTTTGTTAAACGGTCACTATGATACGACAACAGGGCCCAAAAAAGAGTCTGAGAGCTACGTGGCTATCGCCGCTGAATTCCCAATGAGTCCAGCTGAGATTTTGTTTGTCAGCGATGTCGTCGACGAACTGACAGCAGCTTCGCAGGCAGGAATGCAAGCGGTTTTGAGTTTGCGTTCTGGCAACAAACCACAGGCCCAAGACCATAACTTCCGGACGATCCGTAGTTTTGACCAAATCGATTTGAGTGGAACTTCGTTAGCTTAATCGCTATCACTTTTTTCTTTTTTCGAACTCTCAACAGACGGACTGCGTATCATTCTCGCTGTTGATGTGCACGCTTTCGTGGCATTGGTTCTTTGACCCACCTCAATCAATGAGGAAAGAATCGTGACTCGGGATCGCGCGTTTTTGCTCGCCGCACTCCATGACGGAGTAGTCTCGTTCCAGCAATCACCACCCATTGGATGCCGGTGGAAGAAAGCTGACCGTCATTATTGAGAGTGTTTTATGTCGGCTACCCGAAGCGTAGTGTTTGTTTTGTTCTGGTGGATGTTGGTACTCGGCGCAAGTGTCGCACTTGCTCAGGACGCGATTCAGTTCGATGTGCCGGTTATTGTAGAGGCCTGTAAAATCCCAAGTGAGTTGGAGCAATCCAACGAGCGATTGGTTGAAGTCTTGATTCCTGTATCTACCATGTTCTCGGGAAACGACCGTGATTCGGTTCGTGAGTTCAATTTCCAAGTTCATTGGAATCGAAACGTTTATCCGTTGGTTGACTATGCACCACGAACGCAGATGCAAACGGACATTCAAGGTTTGATCACTGTTGAAGAGCACCAGGAACGCAAGTCGAACCTCGGTTTTCATGCGACAGGCAGCCTTGAAAAGATCGTTAACGTGAATGGGAATGCGGGAGCCAGCCAGACGCGATCGGAAACCTTACGGTTTGATCGGATTCCCGAACAGGAAATCTTGGTTGCCAGTGGGACGATTCATCGTGGCACCGGCGCCTTCTTTCGCTTTCATCCTTCCAAGCAACTCACCCTGGAGGGTGGTCGTGACCTGATCGTCACGTTTCGAGTTCCCATGAGTTGGCGCGGCGGAGTCTTGCGTGTGGTTTGTTCAGCGGAGGGCAAGCGGAAACTGTTTGCTGGTTTGACCGAGCCTGTAAGTGCCAAAAAGACTTTTATTGTGCCGACCTATTTGAAAGGTGACGATCAGGCGAGGAGGGTCGCAATCAAATACGTCCAAAGCGAATTGGAACTGCGGCGTAGTTGGGCAAATTACCGCAGCAACGTTGATTCGGCAAATGACAACCTCTTGGCCAAGTTCGAAAAAACGTTTGGCGGTAAGGAAGACTACTCAGTGCCATCAGGCTGGGCCCGCGAGTTGATTGAATCCGGAGTGGATCGCGCCTTGGTGCAGCATCAGCGAGCACTGCCCGCTTCGTTGCGGCAGCTTGCCACTGATTTCTCGACCCATCGTAATTTGCTCTATCAACTGAGTCGTTGACTGGAATCGTTCAGTTCGCCAACGATCGCGTCCACTTGTATGGGACGCTCGGATTCATCGCGAAGGGATTTGTACCACAACTGGGACAGACTCAAGACGACCTTCGCGATACCGAGCGTCCCACCTTTTATGGGCAGTTGGGTCCAATCGCAATACACGATCGAATTTATGGGAGGTTGAGGCTCCTGCCGAAACCTACTCGAACGACGACATTACTCTCGCCTTCAGGATGAAATGTGGAAATGTTTCGGCAGCCTCAACCTCCCGTTGGACTAGCCTACGTTTTCGACTTGGCAGCCGACGAGGCATTCAACCGATCCAGTTCTTTGATCAATTCGGTGCCCATCTCGGAGGTCGAAACGGGGCTGATGCCTTCGGTTGTTATGTCAACGGTGCGGATTCCATTGGCGAGAACGTTGTCGACTGCTTTTTCAATCATGTCGGCTTCGCTGCCCATGTCCAATGAGAAACGCAGGCACATGGAAAAAGAGAGGACGGTTGCCAAGGGGTTGGCAATCCCCTGCCCCGCGATATCTGGAGCGGATCCGTGAACTGGTTCGTAGAGAGCGGCGCGTTTTCCGTCGACTTCTGGTCCCAGCGATGCCGAGGGCAGCATGCCAAGCGAGCCCGTTAACATCGCCGCACAGTCTGACAGAATGTCCCCGAACAAGTTGTCTGTTGCGATGACGTCGAATTGTTTGGGGGCACGAACTAACTGCATTGCGCAGTTGTCGGCGTACATGTGTTCCAAATTGATGTTGGGGTACTCTCCACCGATGCGAGTGGCGATTTCTCGCCAGAAGACTCCCGACTCCATGACGTTAGCTTTTTCGACTGAATGAACTTGTTGTCCACGCTTGCCAGCCAACTCAAACGCAACCCGAAGCAAGCGCTCGATTTCACTTTCGAAATAGACTTGTGTGTCCAAGGCTCGGCGGCGCCCATCAGGGAGGGTTTCGATTCCGCGGGGCTGGCCAAAATAGACTCCCGCGGTCAGTTCACGCACAATGAGAATATCCAAACCAGAGACCAGGTTTTCATGGAGTGAGGAGGCCGATACCAGTGCAGGGCTGCAGGTTGCCGGGCGCAAGTTGGCAAACAAGTCCAGCTCTTTGCGAATTCGAAGCAGGCCCGCTTCGGGTCGAAGTTGCCGTTGCACTCCATCCCATTTGGGGCCGCCGACTGATCCCATGACAATCGCGTCTACGCTTCGAGCGTGGTCCAAAGTGGAATCGGCAAGCGGTGTTCCATATCTGTCGAAAGCTGCTCCACCAATGTCATCGGTAGTGACATCAAAGTTGATTTGACGATTGGCGGAAATCCACTCCATTACACGGCGGACTTCGGCGATGACTTCGTGACCAATTCCGTCACCGGGCAAAAGCAAAATGGAAGTGTTTTTCATCGGATTCGAACTTCAAGTTTATGGCAAACAACTGATGGAAAATCGAAATTCTAACAGGCCTCATTTGATCGAATAGTGCAACTTTCATCGCGGTATGAAGATTTGTGCAGATTCGAGACCTACTTCCGGTTGTTGGCGACAAACTCTGTTCTCAAGAACTGCAATGAAATGCCAACATTGGAATTCCCACGCGAGTGCGGTGGGGAAACCAGGCCCCATTCTTCGGGCCTTCAGGAGGGTCGGACGCTTAGCGTCTGGTAGAGGGGAAGCGCCGGGGAGGACTGGCGTCAGAATATCCGCGCGGCATTCAGCCATATGCCGAGACGCAACAGATGCCGTCGCTCCGCGACTCGGTTTTTTTGGGTTGGATACCCCAGACTGAAGGGCTTGTTGATTAATTTCAGTTTCGTTGGTTTGAGTTTGGTTTCCCCCCATTCCCCCGCTCGGTCGAAACAGACCGGTGGCGGGGGCAGCGACGACTCAAATTAAAAGGGTGAAAGGGACGGGGAAACTTCGCATGCTGGTGGCGGAGGACCGGCATGGTTGCGAGACAGTCCGATCAACCGATGGACGTTGAAAGCGGCCACGCACCAATTCCATTCCTGGCTTACACGCTCGAGGGTTCGAGTCAGGAACTGTCGCATCCCAAACTGTGACTTAATCACGGCGAACGGACGCTCGGTCGGATGTTGACGTTTCCGGTAGATCTCTTTCGCTTCCTCCGTCGCCATCTTCTGAGCATGAGCAACCCGCGAAAGTTCGTGCTCTTCATGGGTCACCTGACGGCCAGTGCCCGCCTTGCGTATGCAAAGTGCCGCCAGCGGGCAGCCAGAACAAACTTCGCTGTCGATCTTGTAACGGAAACGCATGCGACTTTCGCCAGAAGAACGCTTATCACGCGATTTGCCTTTGAACTCCAGTGCTTGGCCATTGGGGCACCAGTAACAATCGTTCTCCGAATCGAAAACGAAAGCGTCTTTGGAAAGTTGTGTTCGCTTAACGCCTGCCACCGTCACGTTGACGACGGGCAGCCTGCCTCGGTCTGATGGGGCGACCGGCTCCTTGAGATTCTCGCGAACTGCTGGGTTTTTTGTGGGATCTGTCGTTTTGGTCGGTGCGTAAAGTTCGACGCCTGCTTCGTTGCACTTGGCGATGTTTTCCCCCGTGGCCATCAAGCCATCGGCCAACGCCTTGCCGGGCGCCGACTCCAGCCCAAAGTTTTCTTGAACCCTTGCGATCGAGCCCATCAGCTGACCGTCTTCGTTGATTTCGTTGAGCACGCTCGCGTCGACGATCACCCCGCTGTCGATATCGACCGTTGAGATCGGACTGTAGTTGGGAGAGTGACCGCCGTCTTTATTGGGCATGATCCGTGATTCCGGATCGGTCATCGGGATTCGGGCGGGAACCGTTTTGCCCGCCGATTCGAGCTTTTCCACTTCGGCCAAAGCGGCGTTGACTTTGGCAAGTTTCCGCTCCAGCTGAGCCGAATCGACTTCCAGCTGATGGTGCGAAGCTCCGCCAAACTGCTCGGATTCGTGTTGATCAGCCGCTTGGGCCTGAGCGTCAAATTGTTGGTAGGCTGCAGTGAGTTCTTTTTTAAGTTCACGCAGACGCTCCGGAGTCCGACTGGCTTGGCGCGAGTTGTTGGAACGCATGCGGGTCGCGTCGAAGCCGAGGCTGTCCAGGCGTACCCAGCCCAGTTCTTGTCCAAGCAATGCCATCTGGATGAACAGTCCGCTCAGGGCTTCTTGGTTCCCGATCCGGAATTTGCAAATCGTTGTGTGGTCGATCGAACGACTTTCGACGAGCCAGCGGAAATCCAAGCGAATCGTTAACGCTTCCTCCAGCATCCGACTGCTGATGATCCGGCAAAACAAGCCGTAGAGGATGACGCTGGCCACGATTCGCGGGTGAAGCGGAGGACGACCCCTGACAAGGGCATACTTCGTTTCCCAACTTGACCAGTCGACACCTCGAAGAATCCGGTCCAACACGCGAACGTCATGGTTGGCCGGAATTGATTCGTCCAGACGCTCCGGAAACAAAACTAATTGATCGCGACTCTCTTTGACCTTGGCCCAATCCATGTTTGACTCCTTTCCAAACATCATCCGGGTTCTCATAAATTTTTAACACCCCAGGCAAGTACTTAATCAACAAGCCCTGAAGTCTGGGGCTAAGGGAAATAGCCGCTCCGCGGCAAGTGTATTGTGAAGCTTCGCGTTCGTGAGAATTTGTGTTCGTGAGAATTTGCGCTGGGTGCCATGGCCTCGCTCGCGTGGCCATGTTCTTTTGACAATGGCTCGTTGGCAGCCTAAGCATTGAAATCAACTCAATGGATTCTCGTTGAGGCATGCCCACGCGTTGCGAGGAGCATGGCACCCAAGAATTCATCCTACGCGATTTGCCCATGAGTCCTTAGTTCTGCACCAACTTCCGCTTTGGATCTGGTCGCCGTGAAGCGGCTGTGATCTTTCATTTATGCATGAACAGAATGGCGTAGCCGGCATGCCCTATGGAAACACGAAGCGTGAACGAGGGCGTGTCAGGTTCGGCCTCGCTCACGCTTCGGGTTTCCATAAAGCATTGCTGACGCGTCTAGGTTGTGATTAAATCAACTGGGCTGGAGCAAGTATTTGTTTTGCGCTAAAACTTAGTAATGAACAATAAAAAAAGAGTGTTTGCACGAGTGCAACGGCCAGAACGTCATCAATCAGAATGGAAACCTTTCTGCCTCGACGAACTTCTTTCGACAGACCATCGTGCTCGCGTGGTTTGGGAATATGTAGAGTCATTGGATTTTTCAAAGCTTTACGGAAAGATCCTGGCAGTGGAAGGGCGTGCAGGACGGACGCCGGTCGATCCGAAAATTCTTCTTTCACTTTGGATGTTCGCGACGCTCGAAGGGATCAGCAGCGCCCGTCACGTGGCACGGTTGTGCGAACGCGACCTTGGCTACATGTGGATTTGCGGCGGAGTCAGCGTCAACCACCACCTCTTGAGTGATTTCCGCTCAACCAACCCCGAGTTCTTTGACGAGCTTCTCAGCGAAACGGTCGGCACGCTGATCTCGCAAGGTTTAGTTGAACTCGATGTGATTGCTCAAGATGGGATGCGTGTTCGCGCCAGCGCTGGTGGAGGTTCGTTTCGCCGCCAAGGCACGCTCACAGAAAGCTTGAGCCATGCCAAGCAACGCGTAGAACAATTGCGAGCAGAAACGGACGATTCTTCTATCGGGCAAACAAGTCGTTCAAAGCAAGAAGCGGCTCAACTTCGCTCCGCCGAAGAACGCCAATCACGGCTCGCTGACGCTCTGGAACAACTTCAAGAACTTCGCGCCCGCAAAGAAAAACGCAAGAAGGGTAGCGGTGCTGAAGCTCGTTGTAGCACAACAGACCCTGACGCCCGCAAGATGAAAGTGGCCAGCGGTGGCTACCGTCCTTGCTACAACGTTCACCTTGCGACGACAGCAGATTCTCGTGTAATCCTCGACGTGGAAGTCAACAACAATGGCAGTGACGGCGGGCAGATGAGCGTCATGCACAAAAAAGTAGTTGCTCGGCATGGCGAGGTTCCAGAGAAAATGCTGGTAGATGGCGGCTTTACGACGCACGCTGATATCACGTTGCTTGAAAGGCAAGGCACTGCGGTTTATGGTCCGATTCCTAAAGAAGCAAAGCTGCTAAAAAACGGCAACGATCCGCATGAACGTCAGCCGAAAGACACCGACGAGGTGTTCAAGTTTCGGCAGCGAATGGCAACGGACTCAGCAAAGGAACTTTATAAAGCGCGGCCTTCGATCGCAGAGTTTCCTAACGCGGAGTTCCGCAATCGAGGGCTCCAGCAGTTTCGAGTTCGAGGTTTGGCTCGAGTGCAATCGGCAACGTTACTCGTAGCGTTGACGTTTAACTTTATGCGTTGGATGGCGTTAAAGGGCGTCAAAGCGGCGATTTAAAGCAGAAAGGACGCGATTGAATGCTACAAAAAGCAACCAATCGAAACACAAAAACATACCAAGCCTGAAAAACGGCAAACAAAAATTCAAAATCAAAAATCCAGCGCCAAAATTTCGCTAAAACTGTCGCTGCAGAATTTAATCACAACCTAGTCGCGTGAGCGAGGACGATCCTACACTGACCCTTACTTCGCGTTGAGTTTAGTCCTGAACGCCGAGCCATAGCAAGCCGAGTTGCTTTGTGAGTGTATTCCCCTAGCAACCCGTTGACTAATTTTGACTGAAACCGAAGGGCGATGCCGCTTCGATTGCCAATGGATTTCTCAAATACTGTCGATAGCAACGAGGGCAAAGATCGAATGTCCGACGTTGATAGAGTTCATCGGCGATGTCTTCGCATTCTTTTTCTTCCATGCGAGACAGGATTTCCTCTATTTCGACGAGGTGGTCTCGTTCTTCGTCGAGTGGGTGTGGGCCGTTATTGATGGAAGCATGAATTTCAATTTTTACGATATGACGAAACTCGTTTTCGTCGATCGAGTTCTTACAGCGATCGCATGAATAGTGAAGCATGAAGTTCCTGAAAGTTGGGGCGTGGCGACAGTCCTTTTGCCCAGGCAAAACATTCTGTTTGGAACTCATGTTAATGGCTTCGATAAACGATAGGCAAGAAAAAACTTTAATTTTTCGTATACGAAAACGGTGAAGCGAAATGCCTGCACTGCCAGCTTCTACCGAATGTGAAAAAGTGGACGGATTGACGCGATTTATCTTTACAGTTCTCTAATTCAGTGGAATCAGTTTCAGCAAGTGGTTAGAATGCCAAAAGAGGGTTTAGATTCAAACGCTGGTTGCGAACTAAAACCTCAACCTTTGTCTGCGGGATTGCCGACAGTAAATGGGAGACTTTGAATGGAGCAAAGTCGCATAGCTTCTCCATTAATTGGTAGTGTTCTGGTACTCAATCGTTTCTATATGGCGGTTCATGTGGTCACCGTTCGCCGTGCCCTCGTTCTTTTGTACCGCGATTTGGCAGAAGTCATTCATGTCGAAGGCGGTCAATTCTTCAATTATGATTTCGAGTCGTGGCTTGATTTGAGTGAGCATATTTCTGCCGACCCAGAGAATCGATCCAATGAAGAGATGGATTGGGTTCGAAGTGTTAACTTTTCGATTCAGGTCCCTCGCGTTGTTCGGTTGAACTTTTATGACAAAGTTCCCAAGCTGACTTTGCGTTTCAATCGTAGGAACCTTTTCGCACGTGATGGAAATCGCTGCCAGTATTGTGACCATGTTTTTCCGCTTAGCCAATTGAGCTTTGACCATGTCATTCCGCGCAGCAGAGGCGGGGCGACAACTTGGGAGAATGTTGTCTGCTGTTGTCTGAAGTGCAATACTCGAAAAGGCGATCGTACTCCTGAACGTGCAGGGATGAAGCTGATTCGCAAGCCGGTTCGGCCTCAACAGAACCCCTTGCTTGATATCAAAATGGATAACCCCAAGTACGAGAGCTGGAAGACCTTTCTAAAAGGCAATTCGACGTCTTTGAATTTGAATTAGTGGTTTGGCGCAACTGGTAGTCGGGGCCGGCGGCGAAGTTGGCTTGCGGCGCAATGCAAGTATTGCTTCGTTTCTTTCAAAGAAACGTATTGCGGAAAAGCAATAGATGTGTGCGATTTAACCTTAGTTGCGTCGATGAATTTTTTCCGTCGAGTGTCGCTATGACAGTCGCGACGGTAATTCAGCAAACATAACTTGTCCGCCGAGAAAAATGAGCTGATGTTTGGCGTTTTTGGTTGGCCAATGTCGCATATCGTTTATCGTGTATTACTTGCATGAGAGTTGTCCTTTGGGAAGCTCTCTGTTTATTGCCTTTAAATTCTTGCCTGTGAGTTTCCATCAATGAAAAGCGTATCACTATTTTTCATTCCCGTTTTCATGGCTGTAGTCGGTTTGGCACCGGCCATGCTGAGCCCGGCGTTGGCCTGGCAAGATCAACCTGTTCAGGAAACGGTCCCAGATGATGCAGAAGACGAGACGGCTGAGGATTCGGCCGACGATGAAGCTGAGTCCAAAGGCGAAAATGGTGTCGATCTCAAGGCAGAGCTTTCCGTGTTGGGCGATGTTTTTCGTCGACGCATGGCGCTACTGCAACTCAAAAAGCTGCAAGACGATGACAAGTTGGCATCGATGTTCCCGGAACTACCCGAAAATGTGGTCGATCAGATCAAATCCGTGGTCACTGATAAAGAGACTTACAAGTTACTCACGTATCACTATGTGGAGCGGGCTAGAAACGCTGAGGTTCGCATCCTGCAAAAACTACGTAAGGACAAGTTTGAAGGCGTTCAGGACCTCTTGGAGAAGGTTGAGCAAAAGACTTACCCTTCCTCGGTCGCATACGCCAGATTGATGAATGTGTTGGAATTGAATTTCATCTATTCACGTCGTAAAGGATTGATCGAAGACGAAGACTTCATCAAGGAAGTTAGCGCGAAGCTAAGTGCTGAAACAACCCGAATTCAAGGAACTGCTGGACACTCTGATGAGGAAGTCGCAAAGGCGATGTACGGGGAACCAGGAAGTGTTCCCGTAAGTTGGTTCCATCAAAATCGCAAAGAACAGACGTTTCCGTTTGGTGCAGTTCCCGAAGTCGCTGACTTTCCACTGGTTGATCTGAATACTGCGACAGCCGAGCAGCTGCAGGAAATCCCCAGCCTTTCCAAAGAATACGCCGAGGCGATTCTTGAATACCGAAAGAGACGAGGAACGCTTCAAGGCCCCGAGCAGTTGCGTTTGATCAAGGCCTTGCCCAAGCATCTGATCGTGCCATTTCAGACGTTGACGATGACCTCTAACGAAATCAAAAAGAAAAAATGGACGGTGATGGTCTTTCTCAATGGGGCAAACAATCTTGAGCCCTTTGCCATCGATGACATGAACGAAATGGAAAAGTTCGGTTCGACCGACGATGTGAACGTGATTGTTGAAATCGCTCGGATGGAACACAGTGATGAAGATCGAGGGGCCGGAGAAAAGCCAAATTCGAGCTACTTTTCCAACCCTTATCAAGAACGAGAGAAGCCACAGTTCTATTTTGGCGTCGGAAACACTCCGGGGGTCGAGCGATACTACATGTTGAAGGATGAAGACGATATGCGAGTGCAGTCGGTCATCAAAGAACGTGTCGCCGATGTGGATCATGGGTCCAGCGAAGCGTTGGCCAGTTTTGGCAAATGGGCTACGAAAAACTACCCCGCTGAGCACTATGCACTGATCGTTTGGAACCATGGAAGTGGTTGGACGGGGATTTCCTACGACGACAATACTCATCGTGGAATGGATTTGCCTGAGGTCCGCGAGGCCTTGGAAGCCATCTGCGTTCAGCTCGATGAAACACAGGGAAAGAAGAAGATCGATATCGTCGATTTTGACGCGTGCTTGATGGCAACTTACGAAGTCGCTTTCGAACTGTGTGATTCGGTCGATTACCTAGTTGCGTCTCAGGAACTTGAGCCCGGTGAAGGCTTGCCCTACGATGACGTTCTCAAATGGTTGACGATGTATCCGGAAGCCAGTCCCGTTTCACTCTGTAAAAATTTGGTCGATTGCTACGTTCGTTCGTATGGCCCAGGTGGCTCGCAGACTTACAACGGCCGATCAGGATATTCGGAAACGCTTTCAGCAATTCGAATGGCCAATATCCCGCAAATGCGAGATGCCCTGGAAGAGTTTGCTCAACTGCTTGAGAAACGCCCCAAACTGCTTGGCGAAACTGCCGACGAAATCATCTCGGAGGCTCGTAGTTTCTCTGGTCGATTGGTCGACATCCAAGACTTGTGTCATCGCTTTTATGAAAAAGCTCCCGATGACCAAGAGTTGAAAGCAGTTTACGAAAAGATCAAGGCGCTGATTGCCTATCCGGAAGATGATTACAAACTGGTCAACGAAGTCGTCGTAAAACGTCGTACACCAGGAAATGTAATCTGGGGTTACAACGGTTGGAAAAGCCCACCCAAGAACATGGCTCCGTTTCGTGAAGATCATAAACTGGCCAAAATTCCCTTGGTCGGCCCTGACGAAAAAGGGTACTACGTCGCCAAAATCAAGTTTCCTCCAGTGATTTATCCTGGATCTGGAGGAGGTAATTTTTTCATGAATGCGTCTCGTCAGAAGGACAGCAAAGCCGAAGGGGAAGATGAAAGTAAGGACGACGGACCTCAGATCGTTACCGAGATCAATTATCGATTCGAAGGCGATTCAAAGAAGCACACGTTCAAAGATTTTGAGAATATGTTCATCACGACTAATTTCCCGCAAAGCAGCATTCTGGTTGCCGAGGGACATTTGATGAATCAAAACAATTCTCACGGTCTGACCATCTATTTTCCTTCGTACCTCGGTTACAACAAAGAGTATCGAAGATTGCGATTTGCCAAGGAATCTGCCTGGGTTCGATTGTGCGAAAAGTTCCCACTAAAGTCGCTGGAAGAAGCCAAACCCATTGGTTTGCTGGGCATGTCGCATTTGAATAAGCCAACCAAGCACGAGCTCGGAAAATTGGTGGTCAAGGAAGAGTATCAAAAGCGAATGCGTGAACTGAATATGGATCAAATTTATCGTGAGGATCTCAAGTCGATGGAGAAAGAGTTTTCCTCCATCGAGGAGCCAAAACGATACGGTGAAGATTGGCATGGCGTTCTGGAAAGCTTCGGTGATGGAGTCGTACTGGTCGATCGTTTGGATGGCAACCGCTCACCAAGCTCTCGCACGCTGATGCGTTACCTACAAAAGGGTGGGAGAACGCTGATCATGTCGCCCAGTATCAACAGCACGATTTGGGATATGCCTCTTTATCGTGATACGCTTGGATTGCAGTACGATCAAGTTTGGGATAACTCATTTTCCTTCAAAGTCGCGGGTGATGAAGCCGAGCAGGCATCGAGTTCTGACGAAGAGTCGACTGATGAATCGGATGAGGAATCAAATCCCAAAAATGAGTACGAGATCGTGAAATCTTCCGAGAGCGCAACGATCATGACATTCCAAGTCGCTGAGGGCATGGATGGCGTTGAGCCTTGGTTGGTGCTACCCGATTCTGGGAAAATGATTGGTGCCAAAATCAAAAGGAACGACCCCAAGACAGGGAAGACGTTTAGGGCTATCGTGCTTGGTTTCTACCTTAATGATGTGACGGACGAAGCCAAACGACGTTCTTTGTTAAAAGACGCAATGGAGTTTCTCGAAGGCGACGCCAACTAGCATCCTTTCAACTCAACTCAAGACAAACGGATCGCAATTTGCGGTCCGTTTTTTTGTTGGCGATTCTTCGGGAGGTTGAGGCTCCCGCCGAAACCTACTCGCTGCTCTCCATCCACCGCCACCATCAATATCTGGCGGAACTCCATGAAAAAAGTCGCGTTTGAAAAACGCGACTTAGGAAATTTTGATTCTTTGCGATGCGGAAAATCACCTCAGGCAAGGATCACTGTACTACTTGTCACACAAAGGATCTTTTCGCTCTGTGATATTTGGGCAATCGCCGGATTCTGATTTATCTGCGTTGATTTGAACGTAGCTCTCCATGCCTTCCGGAAGGTCATCTTCATGGAAAATGGCTTCAACGGGGCATTCGGGAACACAGGCTTCGCAGTCAATGCATTCTTCAGGATGAATGTAAAGCATCGTTTCGCCTTCGTAAAAACACTCTACGGGGCAGACGACGACACAATCGGTATATCGACAGCCATCACAGGCTTTAGTCACAACATGGGTCATTTGGATTCTCCTGAACAATTCTTCTGCGGACAGGTCGAATAATTGTCCGCCACAAAAATATACCCCGAAAATAGCCTAGTTTGAATCTGGGGTGATAAAGTTTTCCAATAACGGGCTGGAATTGGATTCTGCCCTCATTTTTTCTTCGGCAGTTTACAAGGCAATATCTATGCAACTTGCTTGAGTACGCATTTATTGCTGGGATTCGGGCAACTATTTCCCCTCAAGACGAATGGTTTCTGGCAGTCCATGTCGCAATGGGGGCGGCGGCTTTTGTGAGGTCAAAGCTCCCGCCGAGACCTGCGCTCTTAATGTTCCGCGCGCTTCACTTCCTGGTCGAATTGAATGTCGCTTACTACCGGCGAAACAGCTTGGGGCGAGCATTCGAGATTGGTTGCCGACGCTGATAGGAAAGTGAGGCTTCGTCGTAGGCGGATTCGCTTTGTGGCGAAACGATGGGTTGCACAGTCGAAAGATCGATTTGGTTGATGCCCGTTGGGTTGGGCATCGACCAAAGACGGCCGGGATCGCCGTAGATCGAGTTGATGGAATACTCACCTGCGGTGACGGTCAGTTTTGTCTTTTGCCCTTGATCGTCATAGACAAACAGCTCCAGCCTCTTGGGAAGACTCACCTGTTTGTCCTCGATGTATTCATGCTGGCTGGCGTTTAGGTGGGCGATTATGTTACCGCGTTGATCGTAAAAAGCCTGCTGATGAATGAGGCCCGTTCGCGGGTCGATAACGCAGACACGGATGTTCTGCCCCGTCGCTGTTTTACGAAACGTCTGGATTTCTACTAGTGCGTCATTGGGGCGAGGGTATGGCCCCTGGTGGTTGTCGTTACTGCGAAATTCCGCGAACCCGAGTCCATCAATCAACCAAGCCGGATCGAGTGGGATTTGTCGCCGAATCGGACTGGTTTCGAATTCGATATGCCTTGCGTACATCAATGTCGGGGGCTGCCCCGGAAGAGCAACCTGTGTCCAGATCCAAAAGCGATCATCATTGCTTCCAAGATCAAGCGCGGAGATTCCCGCCACTGAGGCTTTTAACCTCATTCGCTTGGGGCGTTCCACAGAAAGGGTGCCGCGCATCGAAGGCGCGCCTTTCATGGAAACTTGCACGTCGGTTTTGATTTGATTGATCTTGGCACTTTGTGCATTCAACGTGCTGAGCAACTGATCCAGATTGCTTGTTTCATTGAGAATGACAGGGGGCGCAGGGCCTCTGCGGTTAAATCGACCCAGCAAATGGCAGCCGTTCTGTGTGAAAATGATGCAAACGACAATTGCCAGCGACGTGCCAACTCGCCAGTTGGCCAAATGGGTTGAGGGAAATGGCATTGGGATCATGAGTTCGCCTCATCAAGATCGTCGTCGTCAGCAGGTTCCACTTCGACAACATCAGTGAAAAGTTGTTCTGCCAACTCGTTTTGAATGGACAGGATTTGGTCGGGAGAGACTTTCAGCACTTCGACTTCGAACGTTGATTTCGATCCGCTATGCCGGAGGATCATGGACTCAATTTCATCCTGGGAAATGGTGTCTTTCCATTGCAGGATTCTTTTTCGTACGAGAAGCAAAGCCATGACGTACGCGGTGTTTTTCTGTTCGGGCTTCGTGACGACAGATTCAAAGTAAGCCATCAGGACCCAGTTGGGCGCCCAATAGATTTTTCCCTTTTCCAAAATCGGAACTTGGGAACGCCACCAACCAAGACAACCTTCGGGTGGGTTCTCCCATTCTCCCTCGGAATAATCGCGACGCAGGATCTCGTCACCGTCATCGATGATTGCGGACACATACCGTTCGCCCGCTTCAATATCGCGGCCAGACGAGTCGCATTTTCTTGTACACCGTTTGAAGTCAAATTCTTGCATCGAAAAAAAACTTCGTACCCAGGATTGTTAAAGTCGTTCCAGCGAGGCTCCATTTTTAGGAAAAACGCTGCGGGATATTAGAAGAATCAACCCCTGCCCTCAAGTCATCTTGTATGCGCAGACAACGTGTTAGTGACGCATATCCACGGTCGGCGACTGATGTGCTAGCGAATTCTTTGTAAATTTTGACTTTGTCGAAGTGTTCGACGCTCGCTATCCAATCCGGCGAAAGCGTGAGCTGGTACCGGCCGGCCGAATGGTTCTAGTCCAAGTTGGACTTACCTGTAGTGTCACCTTGCTGCGGTTTCCAAGACAAAACGACGAAAACACCGCCATTCCTAAACCAAAATCGCTCTAGTGGTTCTTCAGAGCTGATTTGACCAGTTTTAGCGGGTGCCATGCTTCACGCTTGCGTGAGCATGCTTTGCGCAGCGATAGGCATGGCATCCTTCAGTTCAAGTTGGTTGAACCACAAGGCATCTATTGCAGGAGCGCGTTGTAGTACGTGGAGCGAACTTTTTTTCTTGGACATGAAAAACGCAGCGAGCAGGTGCGATTGGTTTCTACAACTTGAACTAGAATAGTTTTTATCACACTTCCATGTGACCTGGAACTCTGGCAAGCATTTTCACATGACGATTTCTTGAAGGGCACAATCATTTCAACAAACTCTCTTGTGGTTGAACCTGTTGTTACGGCCAAACAGGAATATTCCTTTTTGCACTTTCCACAGTTGCTCTACTGTGACGACGAAAATTGGGTTCCCTCCCAGTACGATCACCAACGTGAGTTGTTGGGTTTTCGCAAGCATCCATTTTATGAGAAGGGGGAATCTCAGAGCTGGATTGCCACGATCGACGGAAAGGTTGTCGGACGCATTGCGGCAATTGTCAATGAATTGCATTTACAGAAGCATCAGGACCAAACGGGATTTTTTGGATTCTTTGAGTCGATCGATGATCGTCAGGTTGCGGATGCTTTGTTTGGCAAGGCGACAACATGGTTGTCCGACCGCGGGCTCAAAAGAGTTCTTGGACCCATGAGTCCTTCGATACATTATGAAGCGGGTATGCTGAGGACACCATGTGATCCGCTTTTTACTTCTTCCTATAATCCAGACTACTACCCTGCCCTGCTTGAAGCTTGCGGCCTAAAAGTTTGCAAGACGATGCAAACTTTTTGCTTCGACAAACGGACTGAAGTTCAAACGCCAGAGAAGATTAGGGTTACAGAAAAGATCAAGTTGACTGTCGAGCGAGTGATTCAACGTTTCGGAATTCGACTGAGGCCTTTTGCCCAGGACAACGTCGACCGTGACCTTCGGACCTATTTTGAATTTTACAATCAGACGCTTAGCCCGATGTGGAGTTTTACGCCGATTCCGCCAGCCGAGATTGAGTACCAAGTCAAATCGCTGCGGAATATTATCGTTCCTGAACTGACCGTTGTAGCCGAAGTTGACAAAGAACCTGTTGGCGTGAGTCTGGGAATTTTGGATTACAATCCGTTACTGAGGCAGTGGAACGGCGATCTGTTTCGGCATGATCGAACCACATTGCAACAGGAAGCTTCGCAACTTAAGAGAGCTAGGATTTTTAGTTCTCATGTTTTGCCGCAGTACATGATGTGGGGAGTCGGACCTGCCATGCTGATGCATATGATGCCGGTTGGGCTCGAATTGGGAATTGAGTTCGTCGAAACGTCTTGGATAGAAAACGAAAATTTGGTTTCGCGCCAAACGATGGAGCGAAGTGGTGCCACGCCCAGAGCCACATATCACTTTTACGAATTAGAAATCTGATTCGTATCTGCTCTTCGCCGTTCTAATGGCTTCATTTCGGGAGGGTTTTCATTGAGGAGCCGGATGGAAAAGATTTCAAAAAAACAGTTGCTTGCGATACCCTGCCATTAGTCACCCTCTCTTCGGGCTCAGAACTACGCACATCTTTACTAGCATTTTCATGCCATCGTGAACCCTTGGATGCTTTGTTGAGTATTACCTCTGGATTGTCTTTGACGGAGGTTTGGAATGAATGTAGCGATTTCGAATGAATTGGCCGGCGCTTTCTTTAACGACGAACGTCTAAGTAGGCGGCTTAACATTATCGGGGAGATGGTATGTGACCAGCCGAGTAGAAGTCTGCCCGCGGCAGCTTCGGGTGGGCGGGCAGATCTCGAAGGTTCTTATCGTTTTTTTAATAACAAGAAGGTAACGCCGGAAGCAATTCTGGCACCTCATTATCAAAACACGTTGGAGCGAATTCGAGCCAGCGAATCGGAATTTACGATTATCGCCCAAGATACGTCCAAAGTCGATCTGACTCGTCGTGACAAACAAGTCGTCGGTGCGGGTAAACTGAGTGGGGAACACAAATCCGGTCTTTTCATCCATCCGCTTGTCGCGTTTACTGAAACCAATGTTCCGTTGGGGGTTGTCGGACAATGCAACTACATTCGCAAAAAAATCGACAAGAGTTCTAAAGCAGAAAAGGACAAGAAGCGCAGGCAGGCACCGATCGAAGAAAAAGAAAGTTTCCGCTGGCTTCAGGGAATCAACCAGGCAAGAGAATTGGCTGAGCAATGTCTGAACAAGAAATGCATTGTCGTTCAGGATAGCGAAGCGGACATCAACCAGGTTTTCGCCCAACCTCGCACGCTTTCAAACGGAAAAGAGCTGCACATTATCGTTCGAAATGGACAGGCACGGTCGACATCCGAAGGCGGCTTGTACGAAAGCGTCAAGACCGCTCCGGTGTGTTTTCAAATGGACATATCCGTTAGTGCCCGAAAAGCAAAAATCAAATGCACTTCACACAAACGTGAGCAAGATCGTCCGGCCCGACAGGCCGTCGTCGAGGTCAGGGCGAAATCTGTTACGCTGACACCCAAGGGGCATCACCCGCTTCAGTATAATATTGTTCTGGTGGATGAGATCGATCCACCGGCAGAAGAGGAGCCCATACGTTGGCTGCTAATGACCAGTTTGCCCATTGATACAAACCAGCAAATCAACCAGATCATTGCGGCATATTGCACCCGATGGCAAATCGAAATTTTCTTTCGCACCCTGAAGTCCGGTTGCAGAATCGAACGTCGCCAGTTTCGTAAAATTGAGCCGATTGAAAATGCCATCGCCCTGTACATGGTTGTCGCTTGGCGAGTAATGTATCTGTGTATGCTGGGACGGGAATGCCCAAATATCAGTTGTGAATTGATTTTCGAGCCTTGTGAATGGAAGTCAGTTTATTCCGTGCTGGGTAAAGAAATTCCCCAAGAACCCCCGACACTAAACCAAGTAATTCGTACCATCTCACGTTTGGGAGGCTTTATTGACCACGCCAAATCTGTCCCAGGGCCAGAGACACTCTGGAAAGGGATTCAGGTAGCCAGCTGCTACGCATCCGCATGGTTAGCATTTGGACCCGGGTCAACAACTTGATTTTTTTGAAGAAGCAGCAAAACATGCACCCTTCACCCTCCAAAAACATATGTTGTATTGTGAGCTCTTCGGGAGGGTCGGATGCATCGCATCCGGGGAGGAGAAGCCCTGTCGGCCTACGTATTAATGGCGATTGGATTTGCCCGCTGCCTTCCCCTTCGAGTTCATACATGTCTGGCTTATCGCCTAGGCGGGTAGGGATTTTGGAAACCCGACGCGTGAGCGAGTCCCAGCCTGCTCCGGCTTCGTTCAAACCTCTGGTCAACAGGAAGGTTCCTGACGGCTCATAGTCTCATTGCAATGTCGTGATCTAAAACCTTTGACGAGCCTCATCATCCTGTCAATCTTCGAATGGTTTGTAGATCAAAGGGAACATTGTATCAGGTAACTCGACAGGCAGCAGTTTCTTAACGTAGTGGTGGACTCCGCTGGTCTCGGAACCGCCAAGTAAAAGTCTGCGATATCCAGCTTGCCAAAGCATGTGAAAAAAGTTGACATCCATCCACTCGGTTGCGTCAGGATACTGACGCGACGTTACCGCGCAATAGAGCCCCGCAGTTTGCTCTGACAATTTTTCCGCGATATATAGACCCTGCATCTGATTCCGATTGCAATAAAAGGCCCGGACTTGAAACCGGCCCTGCAACGCCGAATGCGACTCAATAAATTCACACATCTGTGAATAGGCCAAGCGTTTTTCATGAAAGTCTTCAAGCATCGTTTCGAGGGCTGTTCGTAAACCGCCGCCGTATTCACAATTGTCTTCGTGACGCAATTGGCCAACGTTGCGCTCGAATCGCCGGAAACGTCGTTGAAGTTGTTTCGCTTTCGAATTCACTGAGCCAGAAGCATCGAACAAGGTTTGCAATTCAAGCAAGTGTTCAGGAAAGTTTTCGTCTTCAAGGTTTTGCTTGTCTCGGTGCAGATGAAAACCCGTTTGGGTCAGCAAGTACTCAGATAATTCTCGATCGACTTTTTTGAGAATGACGGGAAGACTCGTGTCTTTTGCGATTGAACGACATAGCTCTGGAATGACGCTGAATCGACGTTCGCCAATTGGGGAGACACAAATCGAATGTTCATTACGAAAACCAATCGTTGCGAAAACGTCTTGTTCCAGAAATTGAAATCCTGCAGAGCCATCATTGTTTCGTGCAGATCGAAGATGATAGAGCCAACCATTGGCATAGCATACAGGCCGCTGGCAAACGATCGAATTGAAATGATTGGAGTCTGTGAAATCGATCCGGGTAAGTTCCGATCGAAGTGTAGGAGCGATGGTGTGAGGCATTGATTACTGCGTCGGAAACGGATTGGTGGAGGCGATCGAAGACCGTTAATGGAATGAGCGATTATCCAAGTTTCTTTCAAGGATTACAAAATGTTTGTGAGTAGAGTGAAGATTTTCACTTAACTTTTTCGCGTTTTGCCCTCTAGGCAATTTTACGAAAGTAGCGATCGCTTGGATTTGGCGTCGTGAGCCTGTTGGGCATCGGTCTCCAGATGGCGACGTCAAATGCCCGTGGGGGCGTTTTTACCTTACAAATACCTGCATCTGCCCGAATTTCACTTTTTGGCGGGACAAGGTTTAGCAGCCCAGGTCTTTTATTTAGATTCTTTGGAAAGACCTGTCACATAGAGAGACTTGGGATGTATTGAGTTTGAAGCGTAGAAAATAGCATCAATCAAGGCAATTCAAAATGAACCCATCAATGAAAAACACTGCCCAGACGATCGTACTCGCACTTTTGGCATTCTTAATGTTGCAATGCTTGGGATATGCCAGTTCGTTGGCAGCAACACAAATCGCGAAGGCTTGTCCGGTGCCTGGCAGGTAACCAACCAAACCGAAGAGGACGTTAAGTTTCTTTTTAGTGAGGACAATCGTGTTCGCGTTGTGATCAATGGAGCCATCAACGAGGGCACTGTTGAAGTGGCAGACGATCAGGTAACGCTGCACGATCCAAACGGCAACAGTATGGAGTTTCGCTGGGAACGTAGTGGAAACGGACTAACGCTAACTTCCATGGACGGTTCACAAACTTATGAAATGGATAGGTTTCAGATTGAGGGATCGGACGAACAATCCGAATCGGATTCTACCGAGGAGTCGGATGAAGAAACGGATGAGTCCTCCGAAACGCAATCGATTCCTACCATGGGTTCGTTGGCTAGTATTCTCATCCTTGAAGACGACGGGACTTGGTGCGGTCGAGTTCATGATGGAGCATATCACTTGCTGAACCCGGAATCCGAAGATGCAATTCGTTACTATTTCATTGATGCTTTGCCTGATGACATTGGCAACCGTGCAGTCGAAGTTCAAGCGGGTGCGGTAGAAGGCGCCGGCATGGCTGGTTTGCTTTACGGGTTTCAAGAGGATCCCAAACGATACTACATGCTCGTGGTTGATGGCGAAGGAACCATTCGATTGTTTCATCGTGCACCAGATGGGATGTCTCAAAAATTCTCTGCAACTCTTGGTGAAGAGCAGAAACCGAAAGCAGGCGAGCCAGTCAAAATGCGTATGGTCGAAGACGGAAAATCGGTAGAGATCTTTGTCAACGGCAAGTCGTTGGGCAGTTTCGAAGGTGACGGCACCGGAAAAGGAGCTGTTGGAATCGTGGCCATCGGGATCGTTGACGCGATGTTTAAAAACTTTGAAGTCAATCTGAAGTAACGGGTTGGATCTCAGCGAGACTCATGGACATATCTAAGAAGTTCTTATCACGGACCAGGTTCCTTTGCCACGAGCCTGGTTGTTCTGTTGCGGGCCTGGTTGCCGATTGTAGTTGTCGCCGAGCGACATTTCCCAATCGCCTGCGACTTCAGTTGTGGTGAACTTTATGGAAACCCGACGCGTCAGCGAGGACGTGTCAGGTTTGTCCTCGCTCACTCGTCGGGTTACCATTGCCACCTCGCAAACGCGAATCCCCAAAACAGACTTGCCGCTGAGCGGCCATTTCCCTCCACCCAGAAGCCGAGCCGAGTCGAGTCGGCTCGCCAGCCGTATCACGAGCATTCGCTGCAACTCCGAAGACGGGGTGCCATTGCCTCGCTTGCGTGGCAATGTTCTTAGATGCGTTTTGGTTGGCGAGTCGAATCGAACAATTGTTCTTCTTCACTTGCCGCGTCTCAAGGGAGCGGATCGGTGCTGCAATGGTTGGGCATCAATTGATAACTGAATAGCTCAATCGAAAATCGTTCTAGTCTCTGACTGATGATGCGTTCAGACCAACTTCCGAGCAGTGCTGGTCGTCGCTCGTCTCGGCATGAATGGCAGGTAGCCCCATGGGTGTTGGGTGCCATGGCCTCGCTCGCCGTGGCCATGTTTCTGGGAATTGGCCGATGAATTATTTACGGAAAGTGCGATCAAATTGAGACTCTATCAAGCATGCTCACGCAAGCGTGAAGCATGGCACCCAAGCTATTTACCAACGCATCTCATCTAAGGGGTCAGGACTCATTGTTTTGTTTCTTTGGGAAGTAAGAGTTTAGTTCCTGAACGGTAGTCACGACCCAAGGGCTGTATCGGTACTCGCCCAGAACCCACTGTTTGACCCGAGCTCTTACTTGAACAACCGAGTCAGCCGCAACAACGACGTGCGAGTATTCGTAGCGCTCTTCCGTTTCGTCAAATCGAACGGCTGCTTCGCCGTCCTCATGAAAGGTAACGACGCCGTTTTCATCGGGAGTACCGATCTCCAAGTCGACTAGATAGGGAACGGTGTTGTCTTGAACGGTATCGATCAAGAATCCAGATACCAATCGATCACCGCCTCGATAAGGAGTGTCCCCTGTCTCTTCGTTGATCTCTCCAATGGATGCTTCCAGAATGGGCAGATTGCCAAAGGAGTAAAGGTCCGTAGAATCCTGGTTCCAGGTTGTGCCTCCATCCGTGCTGGACATCAATCGATAAGTCAGGGCGACAGTGACTTCGTCATAGGCGAGGTCGGGGTTGTTGTCCAAGGGGTTGTAATTGACTGTTCCAATCTCGGGAACATCAACATGGTCGGTATGCGTTTGACCGTCGTGAGAGTACTCGAACTCCAACCGGTATGAATTGGAAGCGACAAAGTTTCCATGAACGACGACTTCAATTCGGGGGTCTTGGGTTTGCTGGTCGGTTGGATCACCCGTGTCGCTCGCTAGATCGATATCGACCACACGGACAGCGCCTTCGGCAGGATCAATGAGCTTTAATCCAATGCTTTCCCAAGGAGAAGCAAGCATTCGATCCTCTGAATCCACGAGAATTTGGCCCGTAGCATCAATCGGCACGACTCGGTATCCGATGTTTTTCCAACCTGGGGTACTCTGGAAAGGATTTGAGTTTCCAGGGTTGGCTGGATTGGCAGGGTCGATTTCAAATGTGTTGTCAGTTGCAGGGTTCTCGATAATCACCGAGGCATCGGAGGAAAACAGGTTTCCGATGACTTCAGCTCCAGTCGCTTCAAGATCGGATTGGATCAATAGACGCGGGTAGGTTGCGAAATCTCCCTCAACAGTGCCTGTCAATAAAGGGCTCGCATAGGTGAGATCGCCATCAACGATTGTCCCTGGATCCACAGGATCGATGTCGGCAACACGCACGTCGGGGATCAGATCCGAAACGATACTTGGATCTTCTTCAGTCGTCTCCGGGCCAGAAACAACAACAGGCGGAGGAGTTGGATCAGGATCAGGAAGAGGTGGAGGTGTGTATCCCCGGGCAAGCAACTTACGCGGTTCGAGCGTGCCGAACTCAAGATGAGCCTGAGAGTGTTTGCGGCGTTTCTTTTTGGAGCTCGGCTTCCACCGTAACCCAATGACCGTAGTGTTTTATTCCAATATTGAACTGAAAGTTTCATCTTGTCGTCCCACAATCAAACTGGATCGTATATCAGTGAATTTGCAAACAAAAATCGCGTTCGTCAGGCCGAACATCATTCAAAAAGCAAGCCTCGCATTTTAGCAAACTATTCCTTCAGATCAAGAGACCCGAAACTGACAACGGTTCGCATGCAACAGAAAATTATTGCCAAGTTAAATGGCGTTAGTGACATTGGGAGAATCTAGCAGTGGTGTTTTCCTCGAGGGTTGCTGCAAAAAAACATTCCAAAACGTTGCGCAAAACTCACTTCCGACTGGGATTGATGAGAACTGGGACACGGAACTTGGCAATTCGCTTCCCCAAAAAAAAATAATTCAGAATTTGAGAAGTTTTGTTCCCCCCCATTAATTTTCCATTGTGAAAAAGTGGAAGATGGGTAGTTTGGAAGTTGGCGAGAGCTGGTGTTTTCTTGGTGTATGATTCGACGGGAGCCTCAACCTCCCAATTGCCATGCACTCGATCAGACGGCTTTTTGGGATATTGAGGCGTCTTTCGGAATTGAATTCCAAGGAAGGTTTCGGCAGGAGCCTCAACCTCCCGTTGAAGAACGAGGCAGCGCGGACAGACGCTCCTCGAAGTTTGCAGCCGAAATCGGACTCAATGGGGCAACTCCTGCTCCCTCGAATCAAAGGCGACCCTGCACTGATGGCGTTGCCTTGCTAAACTAGGGGTAGTGTTACCCATGGAGGCTTCAAACCGCCCGTGAATTGAGTAACGATTGTTTTTGTTCGAACTATCGAAGTCCAACACGGACTTATGGGGAAAAAGTTGATTTCGACTATCAAGTCATCGGGTTGGCTAAAACAAGTCAAGCAGTTTGCGGCTGAATATGATCAACTCAGTGAGGCTGAGCTGCGCGACGTCAGTCTGGATCTTGCCCATGAATCAAGACAGCTTGGCAAAATCGAACCTCTGATTGTTCGCGGATTCGCTTTGGTGCAGACTGCCGCCAAACGGCAGCTTGAAATGTCACATTACGACGTCCAGTTCCACGGTGGCCGAGCGATGTGCCAGGGGCATGTCTCCGAAATGCGTACGGGTGAGGGAAAAACGCTTACCGCTACCCTGCCTCTCTACATGCGTGCTCTGCAAGGACGAGGTGCACTCCTGGCGACCGCCAACGACTATCTGGCAAAACGTGATGCCGAATGGATGCAACCCGTCTATCGCTCGCTCGGTTTGACCCTGGGGGTCGTTCAAGAGAATCAGTCTCGCGAACAGCGCCGCGCTGCTTACGCTTGCGATATCACTTACGGAACGATGAAGGAATTTGGTTTCGATTTTTTGCGAGACCATTCTATGGAACGTCAAACTCAGCGAAACCAACTTTGGTACGGGAGCGAGGCCGTCCAAGGTCCCCAGAATGGACCCGTTCACCGTGATCCCTATTTCATCCTCGTCGACGAAGCCGATAGTATTCTAATCGACGACGCCCGAACTCCGATGATCATTAGCAGTGCCCAAGATGAATCGGTTCAGCAGCTACAGACCTCTCTGTATATGTGGTCGGCCAAGCACGCGCCCGAGTTTGTCGAAGATGATCACTACTGGTATGACCGCGAAAAACGATCGGTCGACCTGACACCGGACGGCACCGCCAAGGTCCGAGAAGTTGCCAAGCCAAGCGAGTTGGATGGCACCGGCCTGCTGGAAATGTACGATTTTATGGAGCGTGCGATCCAGGTGCACCGAGACTATCACTGCGATCGAGAGTACGTCGTTCGCGAAGGCGAAGTGGCAATCGTCGACGAATCAACAGGCCGAATCAGCGAGGGGCGTCGTTGGAGTCGAGGGATCCATCAAGCGATCGAAGCCAAGGAAAATCTCGATGTCACCGTCGACACCCACACCCAAGCCAAAATCACCGTACAGTCTTTTGTGAATCGATTCCCTTTGATCGGAGGGATGACGGGGACGGCTTACACTTCGGCGCGAGAGTTTAAGGCCGTTTACAAAATGCCGGTAAGTGTGATCCCGACCAACCAAAAGATTCAGCGAGTTGAGCTTCCGGTCCTGGTTGCGAAAGATCAGGCAGAGAAATGGAACATGATCGTCGAAAACGTCAAGGAAGTTCATGCGACTGGACGTCCGATCCTGATCGGTACTCGCTCGATTGGATTTTCTGAAGGGCTATCGCAGGTCCTGACTGAATTTGGAATCGAGCATGAAGTCTTGAACGCGCGTCAGATCGAACGAGAAGCCGAGATCATTTCTAACGCCGGAGAATTGGGACGCGTCACGGTGGCGACGAACATGGCCGGGCGAGGAACGGATATCAAAATTAACGATGATATTCGCGAACGTGGCGGGTTACATGTTGTCGGTACAGAGCTTCATGAGTCGGCGCGAATTGATAATCAGCTGTTTGGACGATGTGGTCGGCAGGGCGATCCGGGAACCGTACAGCAATATGTCGCCTGGGATGACCAGTTATTGGAAACTGCCTACGGCGTAGAGACGGCTAGCAAATACCGCAAATCCGGAAAATCCCGCTCAAGCCGGTGGTGGATCGAATTGTTCTACAAAGCCCAGCGGAAAGTAGAAGATAGGCATTACCGATCGCGCAAGGTACTAATGTACAATGAAAAGATGCTGGCCAAGAGTCAGCGTGAAATGGGGCTCGACCCAATTCTTGACAATTATGACTAGTCGGTTGGCAATAGTGTCCCAGACCCAAGTCTCAACGTCTGGGAATTGGATGAAGTCTTGATGATGCTCAACGGTAACTGAACTTTGCCCTGCGACGAAACGTTTATCAGGGTTGATCGGAATCCGTCTACCAGGCGACGGCTCTGCTTTTAGAATTGCAGGTCTGAGTCTGGACCGTATCGCAGTCCCCGATTCAATATGCGTCAATTTCCTGGATAACTCACATTGGTTGACGAAGTTCGGTTCCTTTTCGAGTCGAATCCTTTGCTGGCGGTTAAAAAAGAAGATAAATGAACGTGGAATCTAAACGCAACTATTCCGCCGATGAAATCAAATCTGAAGTCCGGCAAACTTTGGTGCAGTTAAGCGAGCTGACTCGTACTCAGTCGGACTTTAATCAATTTGTTGAAACGGTCCTTGGCAAGGTCGTTACCTTAACTGGGGCTCATGGCGCGCTGCTTTGGCAGACAAACGGACAAGGGCAGCTGCAAATTACTCATGCGACAGGAGACCGCGTCAAAGAAGTGGTTCCAGATAGTGAGCAACACGGTCATCTCGTTTTGGAAGTGATTGCCAAAGAGACTCCGTTGGGGCTCACCTCAGAAGCCGTTGTCGTTGCGGGTGAATCCAAAAAGTCGGTTAAGAATACGACTCCCTTCTTGTTGCTTTTTGCGCCCATTCATAACCGGAAAAAAGTTTGCTGTGGCACCATTGAGTTGCTGCAGCGATCTGAGATCACACAGTCGGCTCAAGACGGCTATTTGAATTTCCTGGGACAGATTTCCAAGCTCTTTCCTCGTTGGCACGAACAGCAGGATTTGCGCAGGCTGTCCAATAAAGAAACGACTTGGTCGACCAAGATGAATTTCGTGACGGAAGTCCATCGCAGCATCGAGCTCAAAGAGACGACGTTTGCGTTGGCGAATGAAGTGCGGCGGTTACTTAACTGCGACCGAGTCAGTGTCGCGCTCTGGAACGGACGTAAATGCAAAGTCGACGCAATTAGTTCTCAAGACAAATTTGACAATCGATCCAACGTTGTCCGAAAGCTGGGAAATGTCGCCACCAATTGTGTCTCGGCAGATACTCCGCTCTGGCTAGTTGGTAACACCGAAGGCCTGGCTCCGAACCTTGCCAAGCAGGTTAACGAGTATCTGGACGAATCACACAGTCGAACCTTTGTCGTGGTTCCGTTGATGGATCGTCCCAAGATTGATTCCGATCAAAGCGATCAGACTCGTCGTCATCTCAAACCGAAGAAACTTGGTGCGATGATTATTGAGTATTTCGATACGGAGGTCGAGCAAAGTCAAGTCGCCGAAGATTATGAGCTAGTGAAGGTTCAGTCTGAGCTGGCGCTGGCCAACGCGGAAAAACATACGACGATATTTATGCAACCCATTTTGCAGAAAGTCGGTTGGATACAACAGTTGCTCTTTCGCGATCATCGGGTCAAAACTTGGGTGGGCGTTGGGGCTCTGCTTGCGGTTGTTTTGTTCCTGTGTTTCTTCAAAGTGGAACACAAGATGAAAGTGCATGGCGTGTTGCAGCCAGTGATTCGTCGTGACATTCATACGATGTCTGATGGGCAGATGGTGGCCTTTTTTGTTGATCATGGAGATCAGGTCAAAGTAGGAGATCAACTTTTCCAACAAAAGAGTGTTAACCTGGAACTTCAGGTCAGTGATGTTGAAAATCAAATCAACTCGGCTGAAAGGGAGATTCAATACAATACGGTGCAGCTGTCGAAGGGGCGACGAACTCCTGAAGAGATGGCCATGATTCCCGCGAAAATTTCATCTTTGGAAGAACAGAAACAGGACTTGAAGCATCAGTTGAGTTTGCTGGCGGCACGCCAGGAAGCATTGGTCGTTTGCAGCAAGATCGATGGTACCGTGGTTACCTGGGATGCCAAGAATCGACTCGAAGGGAAACCTTTCGGTGCCAACGCCTACGTGTTAACCGTCGCTGACAACGATGGCGAATGGCAGCTGGAGATGAAAATTCCTGAAGGCAAGGTCGGCTACATCTCGGGTGCATTTGTTGACAACGATGGAAAACCTCTGGAAGCCACCTACCACATTGCAACCAACCCCAGCAAAAAACTGCATGGACAATTGATTCGAGTTGCCGAGCGAGCCGAGGTCGGGCAATCGGGGCAAAAAGAGTTTCGCGCCGTTGTTACCGCAGATCCAAGCAGCCGTGAAGGGTTGCGTTTTGGTGTTGGTGTGACGGCCAGAGTTCATTGTGGGAAACGTCCCATCGGATTTGTCTGGACGTATCAGATTGTTGACTATCTTCGCACTTGGTTCTTTTAGGCGCGAAGCAAGATGTCAGTAATCTCTCCTCCCACCGGTGAACCACCAGTCAAGCTCAAGATGCGCGGTGACTTGACGTTTGACCGACAGAATTATCAAGGTGTTGAGTATTGGGTCGTCAAAGAGCCCGTCGGCCAAAAGTTCTATCAGTTTCCGCCAAACGTTGTTTATCTGCTGAAACTGCTGGATGGAACGCGTTCCGTTGAGCAGATTATTGACAGCTACCATGAAACTCATGCACCCAAACGAATTACGCGAAACGATCTTCAACAACTGTTGATGCGATTTCACAAAGATGGTTTGGTGATTTCCGATGCCTCAGGCCAGGGAAGTGAATTGCTTCGTCGGGGTCGGAAGAGTATCGCGATGGAGCGTGTCACCAGCATGTCCAATATTTTGGCCGTTCGATATCGAGGGTTCGATCCTGAAATGATTTTGAATTGGTTGGTCAAGTGGACTTGGTGGTTGTTTACTCCAACGGCCATGATTTTATTCTTGATGGCTGGGGCGATTGCCTTGACCAGCGTGCTTGTGAATTGGGCAGAGTTTCAATCTCGTTTGCCAGGATTCGACGCGTTCTTTGATGTGCGTCGATGGTATATGTTTGCGGCCGTTTTGTGCTTTGCCAAAGTACTGCACGAATTTGGACATGGACTTGCCTGCAAACGGTTGGGAGGTGAATGCCATGAAATTGGTTTCATGTTGTTGGTGCTTACTCCCTGCTTGTATTGCAATGTTTCCGATAGTTGGCGATTGCCCAATAAGTGGCATCGCGCGGCAATTGGAGCGGCAGGGATGTATATCGAAGTGATCCTTGCCACGATTGCCACCTTTATCTGGTGGTTCGCAGAGCCAGGGATTGTGCAGGATGTCTGTTTGCAATTCATGTTGATTTCATCGATCAGCACGGTATTGTTCAATGGAAACCCGTTACTGCGATTTGACGGTTACTACATCATGAGCGATGTCCTGGAGATTCCCAATTTGCAGCAGAAATCCAGCAAGGCATTGACGACTTTGTTGGGACGCCATTGGTTGGGACTTGAAATTCCCGATGACCAGTTGATGCCCACCAATCGACCTATTTCATTTGCCATGTTTACGGTGGCGGCATTTTGCTACCGCTGGATCATTATGTTTTCGATCCTGTTGTTCTTGACGCGATGGTTGGAACCCTATGGGCTGGATTCATTGGGGCGAGGGATCGCAGCGTTCTCGATTGTCGGCATGTTGTTGTGGCCAAGTTACCGTTTATACCGTTATATGTCTGTTCCTGGACGGATGCATCAAGTGAAGAAAAAACGCTTTTCGATTATCAGTATTGTTCTGTTGGCTGCCTTGGGGTGCCTTTTGTTCATCCCCCTGCCCCATCAGATTTTGGCGCCAGTTGTTGCGGTGCCCCAGGATTTTGAAACGATTTACGTTCAAGAGTCGGGGGTGTTGTATAAACCTTTGATCAAACCAGGTGATCGTGTCAATGCGAAGGATGTGTTGGCCGTTCTGGAGAACATTGATCTAGAACTGTCTTTGGCAGCAGCGGAAAGTGAACTCCGGCAAAAGCGGAATGAGCGAACGATTGCCGAAAAGGGAGGAGCGGCTGGCGGCGGTGCCGAATATTTTGATCGTCTGGATGCACTGGATGGAGCAATAATTGATGCAACACGCAAGCTCGTTGAGCTCAAACAGCGGAATCAGATGTTGTATCTGAGTAGTAGTATTTCCGGGACCGTTCTTGCCACCCCTTATCAGGCAAGTGCCGAAAACTCCGGGGTTATCGATCCGCAGCCACTATTGACGGGGTTGAACGAGACGGTGACAGCGATCCAGGGGCAAAGGTTTTGTGAGGTGGCGGATCTCTCCAAATGGTACGCCATCGTTTTGCTTACCGAGAATCAGATGGAGTTTGCCCATGAGGGGCAGAAGATTCGCATCAAATTGTATGCTGAGCCAGGGAGGGTTATCGAATCGATCATCAAAGAGATTGGAGTCTCTGATCGATCCATCGGAAAAGATGACCGCTACGAGGCTGTAGAAGCATCCATGAAACGGATGGAATTGCCGGATCTTGTATCAGAGATGGTGGCCCAGCAAAGTCAAAAAAACATTCAGTATTTCGCTCGTGTCGAAATCAAAAGCGATCGATTGCCGTTCAAGATTGGCTATGGCGGACAGGCTCGTTTGCAAACACGAAAACGCTCTTTGGCTGAACGACTCATGTTTTGGCTGAATGAGAACTTCGGATCCTAGGCAGGTTGCTGTGTTTTGAGACTGTTTTCAAGTTGGTATGCGCGCCGGACAGGTTTCCACCGACTCGTGGACGGATGCGGTCGTTCCACGACTTTGTTTGGAGGAGGGGGTGTTACCCCAGACTGAAAGTCTGGGGCTAATAGAAATAGCCGCTCTGCGGCAAAGATTTGAGTCTGGTTGTTGGGTAGGTCTCGGCAGGAGCCTTGACCTTCCGGTGTCGCTGTGCGACATGTGCATCGTGAGGCATCATGTGTGTTGCGGTGTCATGTGTGTTGCGGTGTCATGTGTGTTGCGGTGTCATGTGTGTTGCGGTGTCATGTGTGTTGCGGTGTCATGTGTGTTGCGGTGTCATGTGTGTTGCGGTGTCATGTGTGTTGCGGTGTCATGTGTGTTGCGGTGTCAATGGAAACCCGACGCGTGAGCGAGGAACAGCCAGCACAGGTCCTCGCTGACGTGTCGGGTTTTCGTAAAGCACGGCCTACGCGTCTATCCATTTCATGCTCGACGGATGCCGTCGTTCCACGACTTTGTTTGGAGGAGGGGATGTTACCCCAGACTGAAAGTCTGGGGCTAATAGAAATAGCCGCTCCGCGGCAAAGATTTGAGTCTGGTTATTGGGTAGGTCTCGACAGGAGCCTTGACCTCGCGGTGTGCTGTGCGACATGTTTGTTGTGAGCAACCATGTGTGTTGCAGTGTCAATGGAAACCCGACGCGTCAGCGAGGTACAGCCTGAACAGGTGTATCTTGATCGCTTAGGCTTTCAAAACTCAAAGACAAATCGACAGCCTTTTTCGCAGCTGGCGAGGTAGATCTTTCCACCCAACGAATTTACCATTCGTTGACAGAGCGCCAGGCCAAGCCCGACACCTGATGCGGTGTCCGCTGCTTCTTGGTCAGATTTGCAAAATGGCTTGAATAGAAGCCGCTTGAATTTGGGAGCGATGCCTGGCCCAAAGTCCTGAACAGAAATCAAGGTGCGACCTTTTCTTTGCGTTACGTTCACGATGATATGCTTGTTTGAGCTTTGTTGTGCGTACTTGCAGGCATTGTCGACGAGATTGAAAATCACTTGTTCAACCTTGCAAGGATCGGTTTGGACGATTGATTTTTCGAGGCCGTTGAGTTGCAGCTTCAACTGCATATCAGCCTCTTGAACGCGGTTTTTCAATCGGTCGGAAAATTGCCCGAGTAATTTTTCCAAATCGATTTGTTCGTTTCTGTTCTCCGCTCCGCCACGTTCCAACCGGGCAAACTGCAGGACATTCTCGACCAGGCTGGACAAGCGGTCTGCCTCGATTTTCATCGTTTCCGCGTATTCATGCTGTTTCTCCGGCGGCACCATCTTTTCCGCCAGCATTTCAGAGTACATTCGAAACGTTGTGAGGGGGGTGCGCAGTTCGTGAGTGACGGCCGATACGAACGCCGCTCGCCTTTCGCTGAGTTGCATGACACCCTTCAGCAGGAGAGCGGAGGCGAATGCTGCCAGCCCAAGTCCAATCCAGGCCAACCAAAGACTTAGTTTCAGACCCGACATTGACGAGGAAATCGGTGAAGGTGAATCCAATGCCAATGTGGATAGAAGTTTGGGATAGTCGACGACAATTTGAACAGGAAGCGTGGCCATGGCTCGACTGACTTCAAGTTGAAGTTTATCCGTCACCGGTTCGAATTCGAGTTCGGGGAGCAGGTCCGCCACTTCTTCTTTTAATCTCTTGCGGATGGTGTCCCAGTTTAGCCAGCAACATTGAACTAGCTTTTTGTTTTCGCCTTCGACGCGTCGCGCAAGCAACAATTTATCGCCAACCCAAAGCGGGCGCATGATTCCTTCTCGAATCAGGCCTGGTGAATCACGATTCCAATCATTGAGATTGTTGGAGGCCCATTGAGTTCGTGCGTTCTGCTCTGCAGATTGTGCCCGTTGAGCATACTCAGCGTTTCCGCGGCCGACACTACGTTCTACTTGTTGCATTGACTTGGTGTTCCCGCCACGTCCACCTCCGCCGCGACCGCCTCCACCACGCCCGCCCATGTCGTTGTCTAATTGTTCCTGCTGCTGAAGCAACTCGTTGGTTTCGCCGTAGGGGTTTGAGAACCGATTGTAGGATGGGTCGCGGTAGACCGTTTGAAAGCTGACGTCGGTATTGTCATGACTTCCATCGAATTTAGGCAACTCGGTACACTTTACAACGATGTCCTTGTATTCGCAAAGTTCAGACGCGATCGCGAAGTTGCTATCGTTGCTCATCAATTGTGATTGAGACACGCCACAGGAAAGCGCATAGGCTCCGCAAGCCTGGGGTGAAGTGATTTGGTTGTCCTCCGTGATCTGGAAATGCATGACAACAAAATCAGACGTTTCATAAACCAACGGTGAAGTGCGTTCCAGTTTTTTTTGCTCGGGTGGTTTTCCAAGGCTACTGTTTATCGAGTTGGGGAAGTTACTCGCGTCCGCGGTGATTTGGAAAATCGGTTCGTACAAATAGTATGGGCGAGCGGCTTCTTGAGCGACAAGCGGTGTTGCCCACCAATCCATGCGGTAGAGGGCGCAATTGATTAGTTCCTGCAACTCGGCTTCTCGACGTGCCAGTTCAGTTTCGACTCGATCTTGTTCTCGTAGCTGGGCAGCCTCGTTGATTTGCATTGTTAGCCAAACCATTGCGGGGAGAACAACGCAAAGGATAGTCGAAAAAAGAGTCCAGATTTGCCAGGGCTTTTTCATCATACTGCAGGTGCCGAACTGGATGTGTTTTGGAACATATAACCTTTGCCGCGAACGGTCAGGAGGATTCGCGGCTCACCGGAATTGTCGCGAAGTTTCTCTCGGAGTCGCGCAACGTGCATGTCAATCGTCCGTGTCGAGATTCCTTTGGGGCTTAGACGCCAGACACTGGATAAAAGTTCATCTCGGGAGATGGCCCGCCCGCTATTGGTCGCCAGGTAACGAAGCAATTCAGTTTCTCGTTCAGAAAGCTCGACTCTTTCATTTTCGGCAAAACGAAGTTCGCGCCTGTCGAAGTCGACGACTCCGCCCGCAAAGTCGATACATCCAATGTTGTCGGGGCGGCTGGGAGAACGGCGCAGGACCGCTTCGACTCTTGCAATTAGCTCCAGAACGCTGAAGGGTTTGACGACGTAGTCATCTGCTCCGGTTTTTAAACCGTCAACACGTGCGTTTTCGTCGCCTTTGGCAGTCAGGATAATGATCGGCTGGGTTGGTAGAGTTCTGCGTACCGCTTGCAGTATTTCCATTCCTGGAGTGCCTGGTAACGCCAGATCCAACAGCAAAAGGTCATAGTCCAAAGTGGTGGCGAGCCTTAGTCCTTCGTCTCCATCGGCCGCTTCGAGAACGCGAAAGCCTTTGAAGTTCAGTGCGTCAACGATTCCCCGTCGAATCGCGTTGTCATCTTCGATCGTCAAAATAGTTTGTTGATTGTTCATCTCTGTATTGTAACTCTTTTAAACACAAACTTTGTCAAAATTTCAAGCGATCACACCCCTCAGGTTTTTACCTGACAACGGGAGAACCGAACTCAAAGAATTCGGTGTCTTGTGGTGTAGATCCTTTTTTGGCGTCGCAGTTGATTTCCCCCTTTGGATTAGCACGTTCTCTCCACCGACGGTAAAAAGAATATCTCCGTCAATAGCGATTGCGGCATCCACACTAGGCGCGAGGACGTTAGTTGTCCGGTTGAACACTTCGTTGGGTCAATCGCCCACTTGGACAAACTAAAAGGAGAGTCATTGCCAGCAGGAATGATCGCCGTTCACGTCGAAACTTCTGTAGTTTCGAAAACCAAAGTCACACTTTGATTTTACGGGCGAATCCTGACCTGTTCTGTAACGATCAAGTAACGACCAGAGGTTCCCACCCCGAAGTATTCACTCTGCCATCAACTGATTTTTGGGTAATGGGTGCCCCAGCCTCACTTGCCGGACCCCGTCGTCGAGGTTCTTGTCTTAAATGGGAGGTTGAGGCTCCCGCCGAAACATTTCCTAATTCCTCTCAAACGTCGAACTTGGGGCTAGTACCTGCAACCACATGCCCACGCAAGCGTGGAGCATGGCACCCGTCGCACCGTCATCGAGGTTCTTGTCTTAAACGGGAGGTTGAGGCTCCTGCCGAAACATTCCTATTCTTCTCAAACGAGGAACGGGAGGCTAGGCTTTGGCAGCCCAAGACATGCCCACGCGATCGAGGAGCATGGCACCCAGAAACTGAATGTGCAGAAACTGAATGTGAATATTCTGTTGCAAGATCGCTTGTCAATCGCGTCTCTTGCCGTGACTGCGAGTGAAACGAAAAAAGCCCAAAAAGTTAAACGACAGTTGATCTAAAAAGGCGTTTTTTCAGGAGGTACAGAAGTCAGCTGAGAAGATCGTGATTGATCGGCGGGCAGGATTTCCGTAGCCAATGGCTTTGATTTTCGCAGGATGCGGCCCAGGCGATGCACGGTTCTGGCCGGTGAACAAAGTGATGACCAGAGCAGCCTCAGATAGCCTTTGAATCGTTGTCCGCCATAAATATCGGCAACGGCGAGTCGGTATTGTGCCATCGCGTGAACGTGCAACTTTTCGGATATGCGACTGTGAAGTGGTTTGCCGTCCATCAGTTGCTGAAACTCGTCATAGGTAACTTGTTCGAGGCCAGCTTGTCGTCGTTTGGCACGCTCGATTGCGTAACGAATGTTTCTGTGCATCCGCATCATTGACGTGCCGTTGAGGCTCCCCGAATGGACGCGATAGTTCAAAAGAACTTCTGGGATATTGGCGAGTTGCGAGATTTCGCCCATTCGCAACATCATGTCCCAATCGTCGATCAGTCTGAATTTCCAATAGCCCCCAAGGTCTTTGAGCAGCTTGGTTCGAATCATCAACGAGCTGTGGGCAAGTCCATGCTTGCCTGTCATCAGGGCATTAAAAATTTCAGGGTGTTTGACCGGCAATCGAAGGCTCTTGCCCGTACCGTTATCCCCGATGGGGGATACTTGAGATCCAACGATTCCAATACCGTTATGGTGAATCATGAAGGACAACTGCTTGGCCAGTCGATCGGGAATTGCGATATCGTCGGCATCCATGCGAGCAACAAAAATCGGTTTTGACCCATTCTAAGCCGCGGTTTGCCGCTGCCGCGGTACCACCATTGGTTTGTCGGATAATCTTGATTCGTGGGTCTCGAAGAGACGCGAGATAATCACTGGTTCCATCGGTGGAACCATCGTCGACAATCACGAATTCAAAGTCTTGAAGGCTTTGATGAAGGATCGACTCTACCGATTGTTTCAGGTAGGGCATCCCATTGAAGACAGTCATCAGAACGGTGACTTGTCTGGTAGACATCGCTGAAGTTTTCAAACGGTGAATCATTGGAAACGGGATAGAATTTGGATTGCATAATCTGTGGATGGCCACAATCCATTCTAGTTGGAACTCAAAAGAGCGAAATAAAAACGGCAACGCGGCGACTAACTAAGGAGCCTGCATTTCGGATTCCGCGAAAGATGCCGGTTTTGACGAGTGTTTGGATAATGCGTGTCGCTGGAGGGCGGTTTTGCCAAGCGTCCTCAACCGCTAACGGTGCGGCGAGGGTGTACCTTGTACTTGTATTTATCAACGCCGCTTTTTTCGATTGGTTTTTCACGCCCTTTTCGCGGTCCTTTCGAGCTTTCATCGCGTTTGGATTTGAGCTTCGCAACTTTGTTGGAGGCAATCATCTCAACCAATTCGAATTCCATCTCACGTCGATCAGGATCCACATGGCTCACGCGAATTTTGACGCGATCTCCAGTCGGAATTGATTGGAGTCTCGATGTCCGTTGAGTGTCCGTGCTGCACGATCGAACAGATATTCATCTGCGGGCAGGTTGGGGAGTGGGATTAACCCTTCTGCAGGCAGCTCAATTCCTTGGGCAAACAATCCATAGGGTTCTACCCCGGTGACAACCGCTTGCATTTCCATGCCGATTTGTCCGACAGGTAATTCATCAGTTTGAGCTTTTTGAGATCTCGTTCCGCTTGTTCTGCTCGCTGTTCCAGGCTACTACAGTGTTGCCCTAGTTTTGTCAGACGATCAAAGTCAGACATCGGCTTTTTTCCGTCGATGAAATCTCCGATCATGCGATGAATGATCAGGTCGGGATAGCGGCGGATGGGCGACGTGAAATGACAGTAGGCTTTGCTATTGAGTGCGTAGTGGCCGACTTCCTTCGGGCTGTAGACGGCTTTTTGCATGGATCGCAAAATGGAAAAGTGAACTGCCGCTCGATCAGGACGCGCGTTGGCGAGTTCGGCAACGCGTTTGATTTCGAAACGGCTTTGCATGCTTTCACAGTCAATTCCCATCTCGCGAATGAAGCTGGTTAAATCCAGTAGTTTCTTTTCTGCTGGTGGTTCGTGAATCCGTCGAATCATGAAAAGCCCGAGGTCTTGAAGTTTCTGGGCAACCGCTTCGTTGGCAGCCAACATAAACTCTTCGATCATCTGGTGGCTTTCGGTGTTGTTCCGAGTCGTGGCTCCACAAACTTTTCCGTCCTCGTCGAGTTCAATCTTTACTTCAGGAATTGCCAAGTCGATTGCTCCTCGCTTCATTCGCCGCTTTCTCAGCATCATGGCCAAGGTATGCATTTCACGCACGATTTGGAAAACCTCTGGAGTGAGTTTCTTTTTCCAGGGGCGGTCGTTTTCGAGGTATTCGTCTACTTCCTCGTAGTTAAACCGGTGTGCGCTTTTGATGACGCCGCGGTGCATGTCCGTGGCAATGGGCACACCTTCTTCGGAAAACTCGATGACAGCGGTCATGGTGTAGCGAACGCGGTCCGGTTGGAGGCTCGCCAGGTTGTTTGAAATGATCTCCGGCAACATCGGAATGACTTTGTCTGGCAGGTAGACGCTGGTCGCGCGGCGATAGGCTTCGTTGTCCAGTTTGGACCGGAGCGGCACGAAATGCGATACGTCGGCAATGTGAACTCCAAACGCCAATGTCCGTTCTCCAACTGTTTCAAGGAAATCGCATCGTCAAAGTCTCGGGCCTCTTTGGGGTCGATAGTAATTACCGTTTCGCCTGTAAAGTCGGTTCGGCTCTCGGGAATTGATTCGTCGAATTTCTCGGCTTGGGCTCGTGCGCTCTCCAGTGCCTCTTCGGGGAACTCGCCGGGGAGATCATATTCGTGGATGACGGTTTGAGTATCGACACCCGTTGGCCGCGCTCGCCAAGCACTTTGACGATGACGCCCTCCCCTTCGCAGTGATGCGATGGGAACCGAACCATTTCGATAACGACTTTATCGTCTGTACGACAGTTTTTGCGCCAGCATCCCCAACCAGGATACCCGTGTCGAAGATGCTGTTGTCAACGATGACAAATCCTAACTCGCCTTGTTCACGGTACGTACCGACGAATTGGTTGGTGCTCCGTTCGACGATGTCAATGACTCGACCAGTGATCCTCATTCGGTCGCCGCGTTGAGATTTTGTCGTGATGACACGGACGATATCACCGTTGGTGGCATCCAAGATTTTGCGATGCGGAATGTAGATGTCTTCGGAGCGGTCCGACACGGTGGAGTTTTCAGGACGGACGAATCCGTAGCCCCCGGCGGCGCGGCTGAATTTTCCGACGACTTCATTCTTGCGGGCTTGTCCGGCTTGGATTTCTTTTTGACGACTCGTTGGATGAGGTGTTTTGCACCCATTTGATATTGCCATCTTTGATCAGCCGTTTGATGGCTTTTTTGAAGAGACGCTCTCCGCCTTCGTGTTTAAGCAAGCCTAACTTTTTGGCAATAACTTTGGGTTTGACTGGCTTGTAGTTGTCTCGGTTGACATGGCCGAGAATCATTTTTTGGACTTCTGTCACTGTTAGTTCTTTTTCATTCATGCAGCAAGTGTAGGACGCGGTGCTTCAGTTTTCTACTGAGACCTTGTTGAGAAAAGTGGAATTCAACGGGCAATTCAGGTTCTTGTGCACGTTGCACTAACCTAAGGTGTCCCTTTTGAGGGCACCACTAGCGTGAAAAGCCGGTTTTAGGGTTGTTCAGGCTATGCCGTAATAAGAGCGGCTCATCGGCGATTGAATTGGCATTATTCCGCTAATGGAAACTTGGCGAGGCCAGTAGCACCTGGATTCTTGTCCAAGTTGGACTTACCTATAGCGTCACCTCGCCGTTGTTTCCAAGACAAAATGACAAATACCGCCCTACTTAAACTAAACGGGCTCTAGTGTCCCGAGACCATCGTAAAAGAGGCATTGGAATCGTTCGAATCCAGGCGGCAATGTATTGGCGACGAAATTGTCGCAGCCGCTCTAAGAGTTGCTTATTTGACAGGCAAGAAAGGATGCAGGTTCGCGCGTAAATTTAAAAAACGTCAATTTGAGCAATCCCGCGACGCGTTACTCGACGCATCCTTTAAATATTTTTCGGCCCATGTGAGGGTGATAAACCGTCCAGCGGCTATTGGGGTTGGAATCTTCTTCAATGAGTTGCGTGATGGTTGCCATCTTGGCATCAATATTGTCGAGGTAATGGAGCATCACGGCCTCGAGAGTCATCGGAACCTTGGGCTGCCATATTCCGCTGGCCCGTGATGGCTGACGATCATATGCTTTAATTGAAGCCCAAGGTCTTCTGGGAACGCCTCTTCGGATTGGCGATTGGTCTCTTCGATCTTCTTTTCGAGAATTCCAACCCCTTGGATCAAGTGCCCAATCAATTGACCTGAGTCGCTGTATCCCAGATCGGGTGAATAGGTCAGCTCATCGATCTTGCCAATGTCGTGAAGAAAGGCACCCATCAAAACGATGTCATCGTCCACATTGGCATAGAGTGGAGTCGTTGCTTTTGCCAGTTTCATCAGTGAGTTGACATGTTGAAGCAAGCCACCTTGATAGGCGTGGTGGTTCTTGACGCCGGCAGGTGCCCGGCGAAATTTGTTCATGAGCTGCTCATCGACCAAGAAACACTCGGCAAGGTTCCGCAATGGAAAGCTCTTCATGCCGCGAAGCATCTCACTTACGTCCGCAACTAACTCATCCAGTTCTCGTGTCGCCAGCGTAATAAAGTCTGTTTCATCAACGGTGGCCGAATCGACTTGCTCAACATACTTGGCAATAATCTGCATTCCGCCGTTGTAGAGTTGAGCTGTGCCTTTGATTCGAACGAAATCTCCGTTTTCGAAACGGTCAAAATCACGTTGTTCCGCATTCCAAAGCATGGCAGTCATTGAGCCGGTGCGATCGCTCAAGCGAACTTGCAGGTACAAGTTGCCTTGACGGTTGGGGCGCAATTGCTTTTCAGACGCGAGAAAAACCTCATCGATGGAACTACCATCACCAAGCTCTTTGACAAAACGGCGTGTCATTTATTTTGCCCATCAATCAGGAGGGTTTGTGAGTTGTTTCGCAATCAGCGTGTCGTCGTTGGTGGGGACGATCAAACTGACAACATGTTTTGGGATGGCGGATTGTAAAGTTCGTGTCGATTAACTTCAATCACATCAGTTGAGATTTTGTCCTCTATGCGGCAGATTTGGGGCAAATTTTTTGGTTTGATCTCCAGCTGCCAAATCCCACATGGACTAACGGATGTAGGGCGACCGGAGTTTCAAAGCAGCGTCAGAGGGCTGCTGATTTCCGAGAAAAGCGAACGAGGGATTTTTGAGCGTCTGGATTTGTACGCATTGCTTTACTTTGGCAGAATTGCTTTACACTTTGCCCCTCTAAAAACTCATTCAAATCGGTGATACCTATGTTTTGGGAATTTTATCAACAGAGTCAGATTCACAATGCTCAGCAGACGGCAAGCCGTGCTGAGCTCAAGGCGGAGACCAGTCGAGCCTATTTTCAGCTGTTGGAAGGCAAAATTGGGAGTTTGGCGCTAGCATGCCAATCACTTTGGGAAATCCTGGAAGAAAATACTGATATCACTCGCGAGCAAATGCTTGCAAAAATGGAAGAAGTGGATTTGCGGGATGGGCGAAAAGACGGCAAACTGTCGCGGACCGTGGACAAGTGTGAGGCCTGTGGACGCAAAACGAGCCGCCGCCGGCCAATTTGTCTGTATTGCGGGACGAAACAGGAGTCCAACGAGTTGTTTGGGCTTCAATGAAAAGTGAAAGAGAAGGAACTCATGAACACTTGCAAGCTACTTTTGACAACCATTTTTTTGCTGGTCAACTCAACCGTTTTTGCGCAGATGCTGCAACCTCGAACACAGACTTTGACTGCCAACGATTCCCGACTCACGGCAGCTTACCAAGCAGCCAGTTCAACGATCGCCGCGTTTCGTGGCGATGATTTTCAAGCCTACGTGAAACTTGTACATCCAGCCGTTCTCGAAGACGTCGGCGGACGCGACAAGATGATTCAAATTACCCGGCATGGCAAAGTCACATTGGACGAGCAAACCGATGGATATGACACAAGGGTCCGGATGCCAACGCGTTTGATCCAAGGCACGAAAGGGCTATACACCATCGTTCCACAAACGGTGACGCTTCAGTTGAAGAACGACCAGTCGATCGATCGTGATTCCTATTTGCTTGGTGTTTCAAGTGACAAGGGTAGATCCTGGAAGTTCATTGATGGTGGAACCGAAGCTGCGAAAATTCGCGAATTGCTTCCTGACTTTCCACAGAACGAACGCTTGCCAAATGACCTGCGACAGTAAATTGCGGCTGAATGAATCTCAATCGCCGGCCGCTCCCTAGGCAAGCCAAGCATTGATTATTTGTTTCGGCAGGAGCCTCAACCTCCCAGAGAAAACCAAAGTCTGCGGACTATTTAGTCTGGAAACACCCGTGGACTGCGCTAAGTGGAACGCAACGCTTCAAAATCATTACGACAAAGCCCTCTATTGGATTCTTGGGGTCGGACTTTTTTCTTTTTTCGTCGGAGTCTACGAGGGGTTGAACGCGGGAAACCAGACCAACGACTTCTCCTTGGGCGTTGAAGACGGCGCTGCCACTTGATCCCATGGCAAAATCAGCGGTGACTTCCATCCAGGTCGCTTGCTCTGCGTCGCGTCTTTTTGTCGGCATGAGTTTGCCTTTTGAATAGCGACTGACTTCCCCTTCGGTCATGACATAGAATTCACCGAATGGGTGGCTGATGATGCGAACAGGATCCATCGGAGTTGGACGATCTACAGCAATCGGTGCTGCGTGAAACTTATGTCCATCGCTTTTTAGGCGTATCAACGCGATATCGGCTTTGGCGTTGGCTGCGATAACTTCTTCAATCTCCCAACACTTGCCGTCACAGGTCATTGCCATGAAGCCTTCGGTGTTGTCATCTTTTAGTTTATTCAAGACGTGATGGTTGGTGAGGACTAGCCCTTCTTCGCTGACAACGACACCACCGGAAAATCCTGCATGAGTTCGGTCGCAACGCCCACAGTTATACAACTGACTGATGTAAACACTGGACTTGACCATGTGCTCGTAGAGATCCTCTTGTCCGGACGGACGTGTACAAACAAGCGAATCCAATTGTAGATCGCAGGATATCTCTGCCGACTTCAATTGCTTGGTGAGTCTTTCGACGGCATTGGATTCCTGTTGGGCAACGGTCTTTTCTGCGTTCTTTTCGATGTGCATGTAGACTTGGCGATTATCGATCGCTTCACCAAATACATCAAAGGGTAAATCCTGTTGGGCAAGTCCCCACTGGGTACTACTCAGGACGATGGCGGCGATGGCCAAAGGCAACAACGTATTGAAGTTTTCTCGAAAGAAATAATTGCAAAGATCAAACTTGCGGATAGGACGCGATTTCAAAATTGAATTCATCTAACGATACACCGTTCTGGATGGGAATTGTTTGGCTGGACCGAGACGAGGTGTTGAATTGCTGCGATCGTCGTGAAACATGACACTCTGCTGCAGTAATAAACCGTTGGAAGCGGGCGATTCTTTGCGCACTCTAGTATACCCCGACAAAGGCCCTTTTGAGCGGATGTTCGAAAGAAGTGGAGCGAATTCTGGATCAGTCAGGTTAATCCCACTTGTTATTCAGATAATTAAGGGGTCGGTGGCGGTCGCCTGAGTTTTACCATCGTGTGCGCCAGCAACGTGATCCACCAGGTGAACGACAAACCGTGCAACGGCTTCCTCTCCCCGGATACTGAGCGTCCGCCCCCCCGTTGGGCTCCCCGCCCGGAGGTCGGACGCACGGGTTCTCGATTCCACGGTGTCAGGATAGAACCGATTGGCTGGGAAACGGATGCCATCGCTCCGCGATTAGGTTTTGGTTGGAATGTTTTACCCCAGACTAAAAGTCTGGGGCTACGAGAAATAGCCGCTCTGCGGCAAACGCACTTTGCGATTTGCACGGTAGTAGAAAGTGTGCCGACGAAGAACACCTCATCGGTGCGACACGAGTCACCCTCCCGACGGGCTCGGAGGGAGGGTGGTTTGGAGTCTGGCACGTCGAAAGGTATTGGCCAGTGTTTTGCTTTTGGGAGGTCGAGGCTCCTGCCGAGCCATCTCCATCACCGCCCCAAGCCATCTCCATCACCGCCCCGAGACATCTCCATCACCGTGTTGGTCATCCGATAGGGGCTTGATGACGATGTCACGAAACTCGATGCCTGTGCCTTCGGATTGCAGTGCAATGGCGCCCTCGGTGACGGTGCACTCGGTTCCGTGATTGGCCAACTCGCCGTTGATGAAGACGGTCATTTCATCTCCGCGACAGGTAATTTTCATCGTGTTCCATTGCCCAACTGGTTTCTCGAAGTCTCCCGGAAGTCGACGAATGCGCCGGTGCGAATGCTGGTCCCCTTCTTTAGGGGCTGGCCGACGTTCAGCTTCGGCTTCGACACGAATATCGACTCCTTTGCAGATCACCCAAAAGTCCGCGGCATTGCCTGCCATCAGTTGTACTTCCAGCGATCGGGGCCAACCGTAAAACACCAGTGGAGTAGACGTGTGAACCAGGACCCCGCTGTTGCCACCGGACTCACCAGGCCATCGCCAATTGAGTTCAAGTTGGTAGTCGCGGTACCATCGTTTGGTTTGCAGGTAGCCCGCGGGGCTTCCGGTACACTTGAGTATTCCGTCATCGACGGTCCAAACGTCTTCTGTTTTGCTGTCGTCGTCAGGTGAGTAGAATACCCACCCATCGAGGTTGTTTCCGTTGAAAAGTTGCAACTCTTCAGCCACGGGCGTAAGTTCTTCGGGTTCTTGTGATGCCACGAATCCAGCCAATGGAATCAACCAGGCGATGCCGAAGAGAACAGCGGAACGCAGGGGATGAAGGTGAATCAAAGAACGGAAATCCGATCGAAAACGCATGTTTGGTGACTCCAGATGGAATGAATTGGATTCATCCAAAATGTAACCCAACGAAAAAGAGTTCACAAATGGTCAACTAATTTGGGAGTTGACCTCAACGAACCTGCATTCCAGATTCTGCGTCCGTCCACTAAACTGTTTCGTTCAAATTCAAGTCAACGTGATCCAGGTTGCAAAATGGCAAAAAGTGGAATTAGCCCATCTCGTCAGGAGAATTATCCTGAGTGGTATCAACAAGTCATCAAAGCGGCGGATCTTGCCGAAAATTCAACCGTTCGTGGTTGCATGGTGATTAAGCCCTGGGGCTATGGAATCTGGGAGAGCATGCAGCGAGAGCTGGACCAAATGTTCAAAGACACGGGGCATGAGAACGCCTATTTTCCGCTTTTTATTCCGAAAAGCTTTCTGGAAAAAGAGGCCCAACATGTTGAGGGTTTTGCCAAAGAGTGCGCGGTTGTAACTCATTCGCGTCTGGAACCGGGTCCTGACGGTGGGCTCGTTCCAGCGAGCCCTCTGGAGGAGCCCCTGATCGTTCGCCCAACCAGTGAGATGATTATTGGCGATACGTTTTCTCGTTGGGTGCAGTCTTATCGAGATTTGCCCCTGTTGATCAACCAGTGGTGCAACGTCGTGCGTTGGGAGATGCGAACTCGCTTGTTCTTGCGGACTTCTGAGTTTCTTTGGCAAGAAGGCCACACAGTTCATGCAACCAAAGAAGAGGCGTTGGAGGAGACTCGGCGGATGCTGGATGTGTACGCGGACTTTGCCGAAAACTACATGGCAATGCCTGTCATCAAAGGTGAAAAAACCATTGGTGAACGATTTCCCGGTGCGGATATGACGCTGACCATTGAAGCAATGATGCAGGATCGAAAAGCACTTCAGTCGGGGACGTCTCATTTCCTTGGGCAGAATTTTTCCAAGGCTCAAGACATCAAATTTCAAGACCGAGAGGGAGGGATTCAGCATGCGTGGACAACCTCTTGGGGACTCTCCACTCGCATGATTGGTGCGCTGGTCATGTCTCATAGTGACGATGATGGATTGGTTTTGCCGCCCCGTCTGGCGCCCAAGCAAATTGTGATACTACCTATCATTCGCAATGACGAAGACAAGTCAAAGGTGATGGAGTACTGCGAGTCATTGAGGGACGAGCTAAAACAGATTCGTTATGGCGAGCATCGCCTAGGTGTGGCCATCGATGATCGCGATATCGCGGGCGGGCAAAAGAAGTGGACTCACATCAAGCGAGGCGTCCCCATTCGATTGGAGGTTGGGCCAAGAGATATTGATAACAATGGGGTCTTTGTGGGACGTCGTGATCAGCCCAAGGCGTCCGGGATGGATCGCGCGGAATTTGTTGCAAATGTGACAACGATCTTGGATGAAATGCAGCAAGGGCTTTACGATCGCGCTTTACAATATCGTGATGAGAATACCGTCGACATCGATTCGTTGGACGAGTTCAAAGACTTCTTTTCTCCCAAGAATGAAAAGAATCCTGAGATTCATGGTGGCTTTGCTCGTTGTCATTTCGTCGATGAGCCAGAAATCGACAAGATTCTTAAACCACTGAAGGTGACGCCGCGGTGCATTCCTCTTGAGGGAGAAAAGGAAGAAGGCACCTGTTTGTTTACTGGCAAACCGAGCCAAGGTCGTGCGATTTTCGCCAAATCCTATTGATGCACTGAGTTGTGGGTGATGTCCCCCAAGAAAGATTTGATATGGGCGAAGTCCAAACTCACACGCCAGTCCTGGTAATTGCCGCGGTAATCTCGCGTCATGATCAGGCTCATTTGTGGGCTCAAGAGAAGTTGATCGAATTGATTGGCCCCATCGCTTTGAAAAGTGAGCATTTCCGTTTCACGGAAACCAGCTTTTACGAAGCGACTATGGGAACGGAGCTAACCAAGCAGTTCTTGGCCTTTGAGCATCTGGCAGATCCCGGAAACCTTGCCGAACTGAAGTTGCAGACCAATTTGCTGGAGAAAGGTTATGCCGAGCAGTTTGAGCATCCGGAAGTACGACCGTTGAATCTGGATCCGGGCTATATATCTGATGCCAAGCTGGTTTTGGCGACGACCAAAGATCGTGACCACCGCATTTACCTGAGTAAGGGGATTTTTGCCGAAGTGACGTTGCACTACAAACGTTCTGGGTGGTCAGTGAATCGATGGACGTATCCCAACTATCAACGCCCGGACTTTCACGAGTTCTTCACAATTTGTCGCAACTTTCTACGCTCTCCAACAGGATAGAAATACTCGCCGTCAACGGTTGGCAGGTAGGAAATGCCCAGAAATCGTTCCTTCAAAGATCAATCAAACGGTGATCGGGAAATTGCTATCGTCCACAGGTTTGAGTTTCGTTGACTGATATTGGCAACTTGTGTGAGATAACATTAAGCTGTCGGCTGTCGGTATAGCGAACAATTACCCGAGTGCTAGTGTTTTATCCAAGGTGTCGTTTCAAGACACCAGGCAAATCGGTACGGACTCCAATCTGAGCAACCAGTTTTCCCACGAGAAGATTATGATTTCCAAAAGCCAAATCCTTTTCACGTTGTTTGCATTTGGGATAAGTGCGATTTGTGTGGCGACGACTGCTCTAAGTCGGCCTCACGACCTGCTGTCCGGTAGCTCAGCCGCGATCACACTGGCTTCGTTTCAGGACGACGAGGATGAAGATGGCAAAGAAGAGATTACCTTTCCGCCCGCGGAAGATTTAGTCAAAGATTGGGAAAAGCCGGAGTTTGCGCTTTTCATTTCAGGACGTCTACATGGTTATATTGAGCCCTGCGGTTGTGTGGGGCTTGATCGCCAGAAAGGTGGTTTGCTACGCCGTCACGCCGTTCAAAAGATGTTGAAGGATCGGCAATGGAACTTGATTTCAATTGACACCGGCAACCAAATCCGCCGATTCAGCGAGCAAGCATTGCTTAAGTTAGAGGCCGTGTTTACTTCGCTTTGCCAAACCATGGACTATGACGCAATCGGCTTTGGTCCCGACGATTTGACCAAGGCGCCTTCGATTGATTTGGCACAGCGGATTCTCAACCTTATTACTCGGGACGAAAATGGAGAAAAGAACCCATTTGTTTGTGCCAATATGGAGGTCCTCGATAAGTCGATTGCTTCACGTTTTATGGTGATTCAGTCGGGCGATAAAAAAATCGGAGTGACTTCGCTCATCGGAGACGAGTTTCTAGGCGAAATTCACGACACGAGTATTACCAAAGAAACCGTTGCTGCAGGGCTCAAGCGAGTCATTCCGATGCTTCAGGCCGAGAAGTGTGACCTGCTAGTTTGTACGGTTCACAGCGAGCCTGAAACTTGTGTCCAGATTGCAAAGGATTTTCCGTTTTTTGATTTGATGGTTTGTGCACGTGGGCCCGGCGATCCCAAGATGTTGCCAGAACGAATCGAACAAAACGGGCACACCACTCAGCTGATTTACGCGGGCAAAAAAGGGATGCATGTTGGCATCGTTGGATACTACGGCAATCGATCCAATCTGAAATATGAGCGAGTTCCGTTGGATGCACGCTTTACTGATTCAGAAGACATTAAGAGCCATTTTATCAACTACCAAAAGGCCTTGGAAGCAAAGTATCGCTCAGGAAATCTTAGTGACGTCGAACCGCGACCTCATCCATCCGGTTATACCTTCGTTGGTTCTGATGCCTGCAAGGATTGCCATCTGGATGAATTTGATATTTGGAAAGAACAAGAAGGCGGACCCCACACGCAGGCGACCATTGACTTGGCGGAGAACCCTAACGATGACCGCATGTGGGTCAAGCGAGACTACGATCCTGAGTGTTTGAGTTGCCATGTTACCGGTTGGGATCCGCAAAAGTACTACCCCTATACGTCGGGTTTTCAAGATCACGCCAAGGATGTACATCTAATGGCAAGCGGATGCGAGAACTGTCATGGACCGGGATCGGAACATGTAAAGATTCAAAATCGTGTGAAGGCTGGTGAGCTGGATAAGAATGCCGAAATTGTCAAAAAGACAAATAAGGAAGTTTATCTAAGCGAGTTGAATGCAAACCAAATGTGCATGCGATGCCACGATCTCGATAACAGCCCTGATTTTCTCCTCAACGGTGGTTTCGAAAAGTATTGGGAAAAGATTGAACACTAGTATGGGTTGGCAGAGCTTGTTTTAGGATTAGCCGTTTCGGCGCTAGCCGCGGTTGAACAAGCAGAAACCGTGGCTAGCGCCAAAACGGCTAATGTCGCCAGCTCCAATTTTTCGCTTTGACAAACCACCAGCAGGGGTCACGCCTGTACTCAGTACGATCAATCGTATTTACACAAGAAGTATTTATGCTTCTGTTCAATGTGTTTAAAGCTTGCCTGTCAACGCGTCGGCTTGCCACGGTTTCGGGTTTCCATTGATCGCTACAATTTCCCACGGTGCACTTGTCGGGATGCCATTGTCTGCTAGTTTCCTGAAGTCATCCTGACACACTCATTGCAACGAAGTGCTCTGGCCATAGGCTAGTTTCGTGAACCATAATCCGCTTCCTCGTTGGGTTCGGCCCTCAGAGCTTTTCGTGGCAAATCGTGCAACATATTGATTGTGGACATGAGTGGATTGTATGTTCCTGGAGATGTCTGTCCGCATTTGGGGCGGCAAAGGGTACAAAACCAGCGGAATTTTCCGAATCTTTCGAACTATGTATCGTATAGCTGCGAAGAATATGTCTGGGAGTGCGCTTGAAATGTTGCCAAGGACGGGGTGACGTCGCATACTTCAGTGTATTGAACATTGGGATGAATCACAAAATCAGATGGATATCGGCCAAACCGACAATCAAGAGTATCCACCGGAAGCCAACTTGGTTGGCCAAGCGATTGGCGAATATGAGTTGCTTCATCGGCTGGGGCGTGGCGGCATGGCAGTGGTCTACCTTGCCGAGCAAAAGTCACTTCGGCGCCAAGTCGCTCTCAAAGTGCTGCGCGGTGAGTACAGCAAGGATCCCTCCTACATCAAACGGTTTCACCGTGAGGCTCAGGCTGCTGCTGCGTTATCGCAGGCCAATATTGTTCAGATCTATGAAGTAGGAGAGATCGACGGCATACACTTTATTGCTCAGGAATATGTCCGCGGTCAAAATCTGCGTCAGTACCTGAGTCGCTATGGGGCGGTTGAAGCGGTGATGGCTGTCAACGTTTTACGTCAAACCGCAATGGCGTTGAAAAAAGCCGCCGCCAACGATCCGGTTGTCGTACATCGCGATATCAAACCAGAAAATATCATGATCTCGACCAGTGGCGAGGTTAAAGTCGCTGACTTTGGATTGGCTCGAATCAGTGATCCCAATACCAATCAGGAGCTGACTCAGATTGGTATCACGATGGGGACTCCCCTCTACATGAGCCCGGAGCAGGTCGAAGGTAAAAATGTCGATCCTCGCAGCGATATCTATTCGCTCGGAATTACGCTTTACCATATGCTCGCTGGTAAGCCACCTTTCGAGGGGGAGAACGCGTTGGCGATCGCCGTTCAGCACGTGAAGAACGAAGCTGCACCACTTCAGTTGATTCGCCCTGATATTCCTGTGGAGCTGGCGGAGTTGGTCCACAAGATGATGGCAAGGCATCCTCAAGATCGAATACAATCGGCCACTGATATTATCAAGGCATTGAGGAAAATCGACGTTAACTCCAGCGAAGATTGGGACGTGTTGGCGGAGCGAATTGCTGCAACCGACTTGTCCAGCGCTACGGTCGAATCTCGGCTTGCCGTGACTCAACAACTTCAAACGGTGATGCTGGGACAAATTCAAAGTCCGTTGCGAACCTGGTATTGGTTGATCGCATTGTGTCTGGCGATGATTGGAGTTGGAGTTGGGGTCGCGACCACATCACCCCTTGAAGATCCGCTCAACGTGGAGCGTGAAGCCGCAGTTGTTTCTAAGGAACCAACGATTGAAAGTCAGTTCCGCGAAGCTCAATGGATGATGGTTTCGGATCTTGGCGCCGCGGTGCCTTTTTATGAAGCCGTAATCAATAACTTTCCGATCGATCCTGCAGCAGGCAACGCCAGCGAAATTCGGCGCTACCACTATTTGAGTGCGCAGCAGCTTGCGGAAATCTATTGGCGGACCGACTATTGGGAAAAAGCCGGTGAGAAGTTTCTTGAATTGAGTCAACTACCTGATCGATATGGCTACATCCGTATCACGGGGATTGCCGGAAACGCTCTCTATGCCGATTTGATTCAGGACTCCGAGACAGTGGTTGAAATGTTAAAGGAACTTGAGACGCTTCGAATCGACTATCACGATTTTCTCAGTGATTTCTTTCAAGTAGAGATCGACAAGCTCTTCGATCGATATGGGCCTGAAGGCTCGGCACTCTGAAAATCTCGTGCAAGATGCTTCTACGGTTCTTATCGAGTCACGTTAGCTTCTTTCAATGAAAACCATCCCCAAACGCCCCGCAGATCCTCCACGCAAACGGTGGGTTCACAAAAGAACGCTTGCGATCGTTTTTTGTTTGGTCGTTATTCCCTGGATATTGATTGCCGGTCCAGGAACCCGCTCGGGCGGAGGCGGCACTACCGGGTTAAATGTTACCACGAGATGGCATGGCTGGCCCTTCGTGCAATTGGAAAGCACTCACGCCAACGTCTATGGGGATTGGGTCAACGGAAAATTCATCTATGGGCAGATGCCGCCTGGGTTGGATTTGGATGAGCTTGTTCGGAATTGGGTTGATGATAGGCCTGTCGATTGGGAGTTGCCATCATTTCAACTTGACTTGCGTGTGGGCGAAAAAGGGAAATGGCTGGATGAAGGGTTTTGGTCAGAGGCTTCCAATTGGCCTTCCTGGAAACCAGGCTGGCATCTCAAGTTCCGACCTTGGGGATTAATTTGCAATCTCATGATTGTCCTGTTGATTGCGGCAATTGTGGCAATTCCCTTTGAATACAAGATTCGTCGCTCGAGGAAATTGCTAAGAGTTTCCTTGAAGGAAGTTTTTGCGGCGACGGCGATTGTCGCAATCGCTCTAGGATGGGGAGTTCGTGAGCATTCGCGAAGCGCCGCAGATGAGCAGTTGTTGAAGAAACTTGAAAGCCTCGAAACGGCTGAGGATCTAATGTTTGGGTTCGAAGGTAAGTTGCGATTTTCGCTCCTGTTCTCTCAGCTTTTAGACCATGGGAAATTTCCCTGGGGTGCGTCTCGCTTGTTTCGTCGGTATGAAGAAGGCAATGTGCGGATAATGCTTGACAACTGGGTTTCGCCAAAATCGATCGCAAGTCTGGCAAGAACTCTCTCCGGCTCAAGGTTTTCTGTTGAGTTGGATGTGATTGAGTACGATGAGACCGACGAGGAGATACTGGAAGAGTTGGATAACCTAAAAGTTGAGTCTTTGAGTATCGAGTTTGATTGTTACGACTGGGTCTATCAAAAGATCGGTGAGGAGAATGCCGCGCTTAGTTGGAACGCTGCAAAGGAGCTGGCGGCTCTGAAGGTCGATTTGAAAGTCAAACTATTGCACTTGAAGGAATTGGAAATCGAGCTTAGTGCCGATCTGGATCAAGGGGACCAACTCAAACCATTTTGCGGTCTCCCTGCACTGCAAACGGTTGAGATTCGGGGGCTTTCCGAGACTGGCGCTAAATACCTTCTTAAGACGCACACCCAATGGCCCAGTGTGATGGAAGTTGAATTCGCCAGTGAAGTTTCTGACGAGTTGCGAACAAAATTGCAGCAAGTATTCTCATTGGATACAACGGCACACGAATGACTGTGATGCGGTCGGCTTGAAACGATCGAACAAAAAAAGGCGAGTCGTCGTTACGACTTGCCCTGATTGTTGTTTCAATTTGCTTTGGTTGGGAACGTTTTATGTTTCTTTGCCAACTATCTGCCAGGACGTTTTCGATTGTCACTGCCGGGATTTTGCAAACGTTCAATGATTTGTGCCGGAAGTTTTGAGTTAGCTAGCGCTACATCTCGCTCTTTCTTGGCCGCCTCTGAATCAACGGGTCGGATTGGGGTAACGATTTTCGCGTTGCTCCCCAAACACCCGATCGAAAAGACGCAAAAGAATGCCAGTAGTGACGCGGCCAAAAGATTCATGAATAGTTTGCGTTGTCGTTTCATCATGTTCTCCAATATGAAAAATGAAAGATAATTCAAGTTGAGTCAGACACGGTTGGTTTTGCACCGATCCGCTTTTTGGCTGTCAACATTGGAATACTAGATGAGAATTCGATGCGAAAAATCTTGTCGGGACGAGTTGGTCCAATATCGTGATAGAAAAAAATCGTTGGGACGAAATGACCTCAAATCGGGACAGATCATTCGAGGAGGTTAGGGGCAATCGTTGATAGAACTCAATTGTCCTGTTTGGGCGTCGCGTGAAAAACGTCTCTGTAAGTCGCGTAATATTCCCGATAGCACGAAGGAAGCTCTCCGTTCCACCTCTTGTGGCCTGTCAGAGCTTAGTTTTGGGATTAGCCGTTTCGGCGCTAGCCGCGGTTGAACAAACAAAAACGGTGGCTAGATCCAAAACGGCTAATGTCGCCAGCTCCAATATTTAGCTTTGCCAAACCATTCGTGACGCAGAGTTGCGAAGTGTCCAGGCAATCAAAATCCCATTTTCTTTGGAACGATATCATAATAAAAAAGGGCGAGCAGCAACTGCAACTCGCCCTGATCATTGGTTTAGACTGCCATCGTTGGATACGATTTAGGGCGTTTCAGCCATCATCTGCCACGGCGTTTTTGTACCGCGTCCAGGATGCCTTGCTTGTCCCGGATAGCTGGGCCGGGTTTTGACAGTTGCTTTTTGACGTGGCTCGGGAGAGTCGAATTCTCCAAAGCTTCCTGCTGCTTCTTTTTTGCCTCTTCCGCATTTGCGGGACGGGTAGGGACAACGGCTTTTGCGTTGCTGCCCTGACAGCCGATTGAAAAGACGCAGAAAAGTGTTAGTAGAACTGCAGTCAACAGCTTACACATTGCCATATTTTCTCCTTGACGTTTAAATTCAATTTTTGAAGTCTGGAACCACGTCGCCATATGCCATGGTCGACAAGCTGATCAGAACCTCCGGGCTTACTGTGCGATCAATCGCCTGAACAGATCCGTCGCACAAGCTGAAGATAACCAGCTGTGGATGGGGAGAGCTGAATTGGAGATCCGAGTAGCGGGTGTTTTTGTCTAGATCCACAAATGGATTCAGGAAAGGAGCGGGTAGGACAAGCGACCAATCTTCATCCATCGCTAGGTTAATTAACAAGCCACTTGGGATGTAGGCGATTCCCGAACATTCCCTGCGTTGTCCGTTGACGACGAGCCCCTGGCTTTCTCCATAGAGAAATGTATTGGAGGTTCCATCTCTGATTTCGGACATGCGATCTGCTTCTGTCACACCTGGGCGGTAATCCAAAAAATCTGGCGAAAGATAGCCAGCACACGGCATGTAGTCAGTACGAGCTCGATTCGGAGCGAAAATGACCGATTCAGGTTCGGTCATCGACGGACACTTGACTAAATCCAATCCAGGAATGACGGTTGGACTGTCCCAGTTGATTTCGTCAACGAAGAAGGGGAACTCTGGATCGGTACGTTGCCCCATCTCATCTTTGGCACGTTGAATCATCAACTCATATTGGTTTGCCGCTTCAATGTAAGGGGCAATTTTCAAGATAAACGAAGCGTATAAAAGATCATCTGCATACTCGTCAGGCGTGCCTTCACCTTGCAGCCAAACCTCTCGCGAATTCGGAAATTTGTTCAGTGCCGATTCGTAATTGTGAGCTGCCAATGCAAGTTGTCGAGATTTGTTTGCGCAAGCGGTGCGACGTGCGGCTTCACGAACTTGTTGAACTGCTGGCAAAAGCATGCCAATTAAGATACCGATGATTGCGATAACTACGAGCAGTTCCACAAGCGTAAATGCCTTGCGGTTTCTTTTCATCTTGTTCTCCAGAATAGAAAAATGAACTTAGATTGAGATAAGATAAGTCAGCCACTCTCTGGCTAGGCGCCAAGCCGTTGAGTAGTTTTTAACTCTTTCATGTTAGATGAAATATCGAAATAGGAAGTCTTATTGGGACGAATTAGCCTCAATTAGGGATACTTTTTCGCTGAGGCAATCCATTTGCCCGAAGTGGTTTTATCGAGAGGTGCCGTCGTTAAATTTGCGTTGGCCAATCCTGCTCCTTTACCGTCGTTATGCAATGAATTCGGCGAACCTTCGCTAGGTGAAACGGTGTGCAATGCGACTCGCACAATCCGAATCGAACTTCGATTTGAGCCGGCGTGGGGCGACGAAGAAGGGACAAGTAGTAAAACTAATTGCCCCGATCGTTTTTTCATGCGGTCCTAGTAGGCGATGAGTTGCCTCGTCTCATCAATTATCTGCAAACGCGTTGTCGTACTCTATTTTTTGGGTTCGACAAACGTTTTTTGATTTCGTCCGGAATGTTTGCATTCTCCAATGCCTCTCGCTGCTTCATTCTGGCCTCGTCCGCATCAGCCGGGCGTGTCGGTGTAGCGACTTTTGTATTGCTTCATGGACAGCCGGTTAAGAAGAGGCAGGGAGATGCAAGTAACATCATCGTAAGCAGTTTTACGGATCACCCTGTTTTCCTCCTTGTAGTGAATGGTATCAATTTTGATAGTCCGGAATCACTTCGCCAGATGCCATCGAGGACAAACCGATAAGGATCTCAGGGCTTGCTCCGCGATCGATTGCTTGAACGGACCCGTCACACAGGCTGAAAATAACGAGTTGTGGGTGAGGGGAGCTGAATTGTTCGTTCGAGTAACGTTTGTTTCCCTCCAGGTCCTTGAACGGATTCAGGAAAGGGTTGGGTTCGATAAATGAGAAGTCCGTGTCGAATGCCCAATTGACGTACAAGCCCCACGGGATGTAAGCAAAGCTGTAACATTCTTCACGTTGGCCATTGACGACAATCCCCTGGCTTTCTCCATAGAGAAGTGTGTTGGAGATTCCGTCTTTGATTTCAGACAGGCGGTCTGAAAGGTTAACACCTTCACGAAAATCCGTAAAATCTGTAGACAGGTATCCATCACAAGGCATGTAGTCAGTGCGAGTTCGTTCCGGACCGAAATTGATGTTGGCAGGATCGGTCATCGAAGGACACTTAACCAAATCCAAGCCAGGAAGGACGGTTGGAATGTCCCAGTTGATTTCGTCGACCCAAACGGTTCCTTCATCTTTGGCACGTTGAACCATCAATTCATATTGATTTTCCGCTTCAAAGTATGGGGCAATTCTCATCACATACGAGCGATAAACGATGTCATCAGAAAAGTCCAAGGGGGTAGCCTCGCCCTGCAACCAAGCGAATTGAGTCGGGTACTTTTTCAGTGCGGATTCGTAATTGTGAGTTGCCAGTGCGAGCTGTCGGGATTTATTCGAGCAAGCGGTTCGGCGAGCGGCTTCACGAACCTGTTGAACTGCTGGCAAGAGCATGCCAATTAAAATTCCAATGATCGCGATAACAACCAACAGCTCCACGAGCGTAAATGCCTTGCGGTGTTTTTTCATTATGTTCTCCGAATTCGAAAAGTATTGTCGATTTAAGGCAGGCAGGGTTGGCTTGGGGCCATACTCTGACGTGGCTGCAAAGTTGGAATACTAGATGAGATTTGAGCGAGAAAAATCCTGCTGGGACGAATCGGTCGAAAATCGTGATAGACTTTGTCTGTTGGGACGAAACGACGTTAAATCGTGATGGATCGATCGAAGAGGCAACTCAATTGTCGGTAGAATACAATTGTCTTATTCAATCGTGTCATGGAAGCTACACCGATCAACGGGGTTCGATTGCCGTGGTCTGTGTTGTTTTGATGAATGCAACGAAACTCCGCTTCGCCTGGCTGGAACCGTTGCTCAAAGTTCCCCGTACAATCCGAACTCAAAAAATAAAATCGAATGTCTGAATCGGTACTACCCAATGAAACGTCTCCAGGCACTCGTGCGGAATCTCGTGGAGTGTTTCGAATTTGGTTGTTTGTTGCGTTTTCCATGTTTCTAATGCATGCAATTGAAACCTTGTACGGCACGGTGGCAAGATTTTTTACGGTCTCGTTCTTTTACGATATTCCCTGGAGTTTGATGTGGGCGGGATTTCAGTTTCGCGGCGTACTTTGGATGACGGCCATTCCACTATTGGCGTTGGTCATTGTGTCGAAACGTCCTTTGTGGCAGGTCTTGCTGATGCATACCATCTTGTTTACGGTTATCGGTGTTGTTGTCGTCAGCGTCGTGTTGCCTGTGAAGATCTCGCCGCGAAGCATGACGGTTGAATTGTCTTATGGTTCAGGATCGGATACCCGCTTGCTGGAGATCAACAATACGCTTGATCCAAGAATTCAAAGTGGAGTGCCCGCAGACGTTCAGGAGTACTGGATAAGTTTCTTCTCCTACTTCAATTCACTTGTGGTTTATCTGCTGACCGCATGTGTTGGATATTCAGTTTATTTTTTCGTACAACGTGAGCGGAGTTTGCGCGACTCGATGGCGGTTCAGAAGTCCTTGGACCGCATGCGGCACGAAGCGCTTTGTAACCGATTGCAACCCCACTTTTTGCACAACGCATTGAACTCGATTGTTGCATTGATTTCTAAAGATCCCCAAGCCGCCGAAGCAAGTGTTGTCCAGCTGAGTTCAGTATTGCGGCATTCGATTGATGTCATGCCAGAACAGCAAACTGATTTGGAGACGGAACTCGAACTGCTTAAAAGTTACCTGGAAATCCAAAAGCTCCGTTTTGGGCCGCGACTCGAATACTCAATCGAATATGAGGATTCGCTTGTGGATATGTTGCTTCCACCATTTTTGCTTCAGCCAATTGTCGAAAATTCGTTTCAACACGGGTTCCGCAAGAAAACAGGACTTTGTTCGCTGCGTATCAAAGTATCGAAGCAAGATGAGAATTGTCGAATCGACATTGTCGACAATGGCACCAAGTTGGAGGATACATTCTGTTTGGAGGAAGGCAACGGCGTTGGACTTACTCGCGAAAGATTGCAGATTCAATACAAGGACCTAGCCAGTCTGTCTTTTGAGCCCAATCAACCTGTGGGAGTGAAAGCTGTTTTTATACTTCCCCTTGTTTTTCTCGATTCATCGCATGATTGGTAGACTGGTCGTATGACAACTGACAAGCTAGTTTCTGTTCTCATCGTTGATGATGAACCACTTAGCCGCGATTTGGTGAGAAGGCAGGTTGGTTTGGATTCGCGCTTTCAAGTTGCCGCTGAATGTGGCAGCGGCGAGGAGGCGGTCGCCCTCTGCGGCTCATCCATCGATGTCGTCTTTCTGGATATTGAAATGCCCGGAATGGATGGATTTGGTTTTCTCATGAACGCGGATCTGAAGAACACGATTATTGTTATCGTTTCGGCGTTTAGTGACTACGCGATGGCCGCGTTCAAGTGGGAAGTCTTCGATTACATTATCAAACCCGTGGATTCGGAACGATTCGCCCACACCTTGAATCGCGTTTTCCGACGTCACCAAGAACGATTGTTCTTCAGTGACTCGACGTCGGGACCGACCGATCAGCCGCAACAACCTGAGAAAGCGCAGAGTGCGAAAAAATCTCTGAATACTTTTGTAGGCCGCGTTTTGGTTTCGGTGGACGAAATACAATTTTTGGAAAGTTCAAGGAATTACGTCAAAGTACGGACGGAGAATGAATCCTATCTGGTCCGTGAAACATTGGTCCGGCTAATTGACTATTTGGGGGTTGCAGATTTCTCCCGGGTGCACCGGTCCTTTGCCGTCAATCTGAAACACGTTTGCAAAGTATCAGTTAATACTGCCTCGCGAACGGAGTTGCTTCTTAGCTGCGGTGAGAGTATCCCCGTGAGCAAGAGTCGCCGGAAATTGGTGATTGAGGCGATCGACAGATTGTTGGATTCCTGAGTGTCGATAAGGTCGATTCCTACCGGCCGTTGAGATGCTGGTCCGCCAAACGCACGCCAAGAAGAAACATTTGTCCGGGGCCAACGGACTTTAGATCAAGTGACCGAATTAACCAACGATTCGGTGCGGGGAGAACGTGCTGATATCGATTTCAGGTTGAACGCCTTCCATCAGGTCAGCGACAACCTGGGCGGAGCCTGTCGACAACTGAATGCCTAGCCGAAAATGTCCGGTCGACACGTAGGCATTTTTTGCTTGCCGCAAACGTCCCAGGTAAGGAAATCCATCGAAGGTGGTTGGGCGTAGTCCCGCCCAATGTTTGACTTTCGTCTGCTCGTTGAGTTGGGGGAATTGCCGCTTGGCAAACTGCATCAACATTTCGATCGACGTTTGAGTGGTAGTGCAATCGAAGCCAACTTCTTCAAGTGTTGCGCCGGCTAGTACGTGACCGTCTTTTCGAGGCACGAGATAATGCGAGCCTTCATAGACAATTGGGGCGAAGATTTGCTTGGGAAGTTTGAACATGACGATCTGCCCCCGAACCGGGAGCATCGGAAGTGATTCAAAATCGATGGTCTGGCCGGTCCAGGGGCCCGCGGCAAAGACATATTGATCTGAAGTCAGGGTGTCGCCAGAGGCGAGTTGGACTCCCGTTACTTCATCGGTTGCACCGGAGTGTAGGACCGTCTCGACCTTCGTGCATTCCAGCAAGCGTGCACCTCGGGCCTGGCATGCTTGGACCAACGCCTGGGTGTGGTGAGGATTGCAAATTTGGGACTCATCCTGAAGTGCAATTGCCTGCCGGACATCAGACAGGGCACCTTGGTTGTTGGCGACATAGGGCAGTGACTTTACGTCTGATGGCGCAAGCGCTTCGAAGGAGATTTGTTCATCGGTCCATTGAAACTGCAGACCTGTCAATGAGGCGACTTCGCCGGCTGTACGCGCGACGTACAATCCTCCGCAACGGTGGTGCCCATTGTTGACGCCGGTTTCCGATTCCAGTTTTTTGGCCCATTCGACATGCAAGCGATTGCTGAGTGCTGAAAGGTGTTCCAGAGGATGATTGGCGGTTAGGCGGTTGGCTGGAAGAAGGATTCCGGCTGCTGCCCAAGAAGCCGCATTTCCGAATCGATGGCGCTCGACAATCGTCACCTGCCAGTTGCGATGGAGTAACTCGTAGGCGAGCGAGAGTCCTACGATTCCTCCGCCGATGATGGTGACTGTGGGTTTCATTGTGAATTCAATGCAGTGTTGATGGCGGCAAGTAGATTCGCGTTATCGGGATGCGAACTCCCCTGCCCTACCAGGCGATTTTGTAGTTCTTTCAGATTATCGAATTCATCGACATCTGTAAGCGTAGGCAACGAGAGAAACGAGAGATTGTGGGCGCGAATTCGGTCCGTCGTTTGAGCAAAGACGGAATCAGTGCTCCAGGCGATGTCGTGAAAAAGATCGGGGCAGTGTTTCGACATGCCGATTAGGTAGTAGCCTCCATCATGACTGGGACCCAGCACGACTTGAGTTTCTTTGAGAGCAGAGAAGGCTTGTTCGATGAGCTCTTGGTCGATTTCCAGGCAGTCGGAACCGATAATGACCAGGTGGGAGTTTGAGTCGTCGGTGCGGAACGCTTCGTTGCTGTAATTGATCAAGCGTTCGCCGAGTTCTCCGGACGATTGAGGGAAAAGTGTCCAGTCCTGGCCGGAGATGTTCCCAAATTCAGGTTCTCGCTCTGGGGGGGAATATACGATTGTCCGATGGTCTCCTGCGTTTTTCAATCTTTGTAAAAGAGTCTTGAGAAACGCTTGGTAAACGTCACTGGCCGCAATATCCCCAATTTTCGAGGCGAGTCGGGTTTTCACTTTGCCTGGTTGCCAATACTTGGCAAAAAGGGCGAGGTGGTCGTTTTTTTTTTGCACGATGACAGTGAAATGCTCAAAAGGTGTATAGGATTCGCTACAATCCGATTCTCAGGAGTGAGAGAGTGGTGTAGGTGGCCAAACAGGTTTGACAAGCCCTTTGTTTTCCAATGGCTTAAACTAGAATAACTATAAGTGTTTTGTGAGGTTCGACCAGTCCAACTCGTCCATGGAACTGAGAGTTGAATTCACATTCCTTGTTCTCCTTCCGCTTCCGAATACCGTATTGATTCGGTCCTTTAAATTTGGTTTGGGTACATGTCCGAGAAGAATGCAAAAAGCTTCTTGAGTTTGCTGCAAAAGAGCGGTATCGTGCCCGAAGACCGCCTGAAGCTGGCGTTGGCCGAATTGTCGAAACGGGCTGCCGGGAAAACCGTTAGTCTCGATGAGCTAAGCGACCACTTGATTGAAACCGGGTTAATCACACCCTGGCAATCGGAAAAAATCCAGAGTGGGAAATACAAGGGCTACTTTCTGGGAAAGTATAAACTGTTGGGTCATCTTGGCACCGGAGGAATGAGTAGTGTGTACCTTGGCGAGCACACGATCACCGGTCAAAAGCGAGCATTGAAGGTTCTGCCTCGCCGGAAGGTCGACGACAAGAGTTACTTTGATCGCTTCTATCGAGAAGGTCGTGCCGCGGCAAGTTTGAGTGATCCAAACGTCGTCCGTATCTACGATATTTGCGGTGAAGACAAAACCCATTATATGGTGATGGAATATGTCCAAGGCAAAGATTTGTATGAGGTCGTCAATGAGGGGGGCCCACTCGATTACGACAAGGCTTTGGAATACACCGTTCAGGCGGCCAAAGGATTGCAGCACGCACATGACATGAAGTTGGTTCATCGTGATGTCAAACCTGCGAATCTTCTGTTGACAGAAAATGGGAACGTCAAAATCCTTGACCTTGGGCTGGCGCTATTGACCGAAGACGAAGAATCACTCACCGTGTTGCATAATGAGCGGGTGATGGGGACCGCCGACTATCTCGCACCTGAACAAGCGGTGAATAGTCATGAAGTGGATCATCGCGCAGATATTTATGGGCTGGGTTGCACGCTGTACTTTTTTCTAGCTGGCCATCCCCCCTTCCCTAAGGGAAGTTTGGCGCAACGGATTGCCATGCATCAAACTCAGGAGCCCGGGGAAATAACTTTGGATCGGCCAGATTGCCCTCCAGAAATCGTCGCTCTTTGCAAACGCATGATGAAAAAGTCTGTAGATGATCGTTTTCAAACCTGTCATGAAGTTGTCCAAGCGATCGTTTCTTGCCGCGAGAATGTGGCCGCATCGGCAACTTTAGTATCGGATGGTGCTTGGGGAGAAGTGACGGATTTTTCAGGCGATCCTACAGAGGAAACTCCAGAACCAACATCGTCAATTCGGTCTGCGGCTGATGTGCGAACGGATGAAATCGCTGCCAGCAATACGATCAATTTAAAGGCAGGGCATCGAAAACAGGAACCCTCCGAGATGGCGATTGTAAATGGTACTGCCTCCGAAGTGAAATCGCTTTCACCGCCTTCGGAAATCAAAACTCGAACGGTCTCGAAAAAGAAGCAAAGGTCTGTGGCGGTTTGGTTTAGTTTGATGATTGCCACCATGTTGGTGCTCTTGGTTCTCGTGGTGTTGGTCGCCATGCAATTTTCCCACCGTGATCGCGACGATGGTGCATCCCAGCTTCCCTTCCTTGTTCAGAGTGTTAATACTCTGAACCGCTTAACTTAGTCGTTTTTCAAGAGGCTTCACGGATGCTGACTTTTTCTCCATGTTGGAAGTTTGCTCTATGCGTAGTTTTTCTGGTGGTGTCCAGTACTTCATCAGATGCACAGGAGTTAACGAGCAAGGAACGTCGATTGGTCAAATCCATTGCGTCTTCGATTGATCGTGCGGGGCGGCAATACAATGGGCGAAAGTATGAATCCAGCGCCAAATACTTTGCCAAAGCCCAGTCGCTCATGGAAGAGGCGGTTCTGGAGGCTTCGCCTGCTCTCCTCGAAGCACTCGAATCCGAGCACGCACGCCTGGGCAAAGCCCACGAACTGCTCGTCGCGGAAGGCCAGGATGTCCAGGAGGTCAAACCCTTGACGCCCCCCATGGCCGAAGAGGAATCAGGTGATCTGGTTAGTTTCAAAGGAGACGTTGCTCCAATTATTGTTGCCCAGTGCGGTCGTTGTCACGTTCAAGGAAATCGAGGTCGCTTTAGCGCTGCAACATTCATGGCGCTGATGGATAGTGGCCATGTGGATCCTGGAAAGCCAGAGGTGAGTCGATTGATTGAAGTGATCGAAGACGGTGACATGCCGCCTGGAGGTTCTCTTACAGATCAGGATTTGCAGACCCTGAAGCAGTGGATCAAACAAGGTGCCAAGTCTGATGCGGACAGCAACCAAAACTTGACGGAGGTTTCGCGAGGGGGAGAGGGAGCCGCTACACCCGAGACCGCTGAACTGGAAGTTGTGATGGCGACCGGAAACGAATCGGTTAGTTTTGCTAACGATATCGCACCGTTGCTTGTCGAGAATTGTTCCGGATGTCATGTCGACGTAAGGAATAATGCTCGTGGTGGATTGAATATGACGACGTTTCGGCAACTGATTCGAGGTGGCGATACCGGGGCAATGCTGAAACCAGGAGCAGCAAAAGACAGTTTACTTGTGAAGAAATTGCTAGGCACAGGCGGCGGAAATCGAATGCCCCAAGGGCGAAATCCCTTGAACGAAAAGGCAATTCAATTGGTCACTACGTGGATCGACGAAGGTGCGAAGTTCGATGGAGGGGTGCCAACGATTGCCGTTCGGACCGTTGCAGCTCGCGCCAAGGCTGCCAGCCTTTCCCATGATGAGCTCACGGCAGAACGAAAAAGGCTGGCGACAGAAAAATGGAAGATCGTGATGACCGATACGCCCGTCGGTCAAAGTGAGACGGCTGATGTTCAAATCGTTAGTTCATATGACCAGGAACGTGTCGATTCCATCGCCTCCGTCGCCCAGGCATTAGTCCCGAAAATTAGAAAGGCGATGGATTACAAGCAGGCCGATCCCTTGGTTAAGGGGAAAGTAACTCTGTACTTGTTTGAACGACGTTACGATTTCAACGAGTTTGGAGTGATGGTCGAAGGACGAGAAATTCCCAAGTCATTTACGACACGATGGGGCTTCGACACCATCAATGCCTATGTTGCGCTGTTGATGACTCGAAACAAGGACGCGGAGTCCGTCAAAGCCGTTTTGGCACGTGGTCTCGTTGCCGTGCACATTGCCAGCCTAGCCCCCGAAGTACCACAATGGTTTGCCGACGGAATGGGGTATTTGATTGCGGAGGAAGTTTTGAAAGGATCGGAGGAGGTCAAGGCCTGGGAGACTGAATCGGAAACAGCAGCTCTAAATATGGAAAAGCCTAATGATTTTATTTCTGGGAGACTACGCGAAGACCAAGCGGCTTTGGTCGGGTATTTTTTTGTCAAACGCCTAAGGCAAAGTGACACCGGTCGGTTTGAAAAACTCCTTAAACAAATTCGTGTCGACGGCACCTTTCAGGACAGCTTCCAGAATACCTACGGCAGTACCCCAGCTGAGTATGTGGGTGCAAAGCGATAGTGCATTTCGAATTGAGCATCCTACTCACGCACCTGCCTGAATGCCTCACACAATTTTGAGGTTGCGCAGGCCGCGTTTCTGAAATCGATGCGGGGATGCTTCCCGATCTCTCTTTGAAATGGCGCCCTACGCTCATGGCCAATCCTGTCTCACAGGCCCTAGAGTCGATTCCTCCCCTATTTGGCTTCCCCATCCAATCGGATCCTTGAGAAGGAAGGAATCTTGTTCCGCTGAGCGACACGAAGGTGAGCATTTCCCACGATTTCAAGGGTTATCGCATCCTGCAGCATGCCGCTACAGGTTGCCTGTAAGGAAAACCGTCCGGCGGTGATCCGCAAACTTTGTACGGATTTTCGGCTTGAAGTTGACCGAGAGTTACGTTCTTAAAGCTTTTTAAATTGGTACGACTTTTCAAGAGTAAACCATGTATTCACATGTACAACCTATTGCGGTGCTCCCCATCGCGTTTTCGCAAAGGTTATTTTGGGTTTTCATCCTTGGACTGGGAATGGTCTCGATAGGATGTCAACCATCAGAGTTTGATTTTGCTTCAACTCAATTGCCAGTCAATTCGGCAAGCTTCAGAGTGTCAGTCGCATCGCAAAACGCGAGCCTGCGTAACGAGCCAATTCGCCCTCTGGAAATCCCCCAGGGACTGTGCCGTGAGAAAGTTCAGTTGGGACGAGAGCTTTTTCATGACGCCCGGTTGTCGAAAGACAATTCCATATCCTGTGCGAGCTGTCACGTGGTCAAGGATGGCGGTGATGATGGATTGGCAACATCGATCGGGATCGACAACCAGGTCGGCCCACTCAACGCCCCAACCGTTCTGAACAGTAGTTTGTTTGTTGCTCAGTTTTGGGATGGTAGAGCGTCAAACCTTCAAGAGCAGGTGGCGGGCCCCGTTCACAATCCCATCGAGATGGGAAGTGATTGGGACGAGGTCATTGCAAAGCTTGGCAAAGACAGGGCGTTTGCCAAACGGTTTCGGAGAACGTTTCGAGAAGGTCTTAGTGCGGAAACGATTGCCGACGCGATTGCATCCTACGAATCCGCATTGGTCACGGTCAACTCACCGTTTGATCAGTATCTTCGTGGGGATGACAGCTCAATTACGGACGACGCTCTTTCTGGGTATCGGCTGTTCAAGTCCATTGGATGTGTTTCCTGTCATCAGGGAAAAGCGGTCGGTGGCAACATGTTCCAGGAATTTGGGGTTATGGGCGAGTTCAATGATCAGTTTGAGGACACAAGTGAAGTCAGCAAAGGCAGAATCAATGTAACCCAGCGAGAAGTTGACTTGCATCGATTCAAAGTCCCAAGTCTTCGCAACGTTCAGAGAACGGCTCCCTACTTTCACGATGGGCGTACAGAACGACTTGAAGACGCGATCCAAATCATGGCGGAGTTTCAGCTTGGTGAATCGCTGGATGACAATCAGGTTCAGCAACTCAGCGCCTTCTTAATCTCACTCAACGGAGAGATTCCCGAGGAGCTACAATGATACGGAAATTATTAACCATTGCGGCGCTTGGAGCTTACATCTGTCTGGTCGCATTCCTGTTTTCGAAATCGGCCGATAATGGTGCCGCGAATTATTCCAAGATTGAAAAGTTCGTCAGGACAATCAATCAACACAACTCAGATCTTGATTCGGCTGTACTGTCGCTTCGGTTGGGGCTGGTTCACGACTACGATGAACTGACTCGATGTGAACGCGACTTGGGCGAGTTGAATTTGCTGGACGGCAAATCTTCGGATTCTCAAGAAGTGAGGGTGCCCTTTCAGAAGTTCATTGGGGAGTTGATTGCCCAGAAAGTGTTTTTGACGGCCGATTTCAAGGCCAGTCATTCCGTGGTCAGAAATGCGGTTGCGGGCTTTCGGCATCACGCGGCGAAAGCCCTTGACGACCTGACGGCTATCTCCAGTCCAGATGCGGCGAAAATCGCCAAGTTAGAACGGATGGGAGCCCGGTTCGTCGTATCCGGAACTCTAGACGATAAATCAAACTTCGAATCGGCTATTGTCGAATTTGAGACACTGGTCCAGGCAGAAAAGTATCCGGACACCAAGACCCTGACCCGCACGCTTCAGCATGCCAAGAAACTGGTTAAACGCCGCATCGAACTGGACGGGACGATTGGAACCTTGGTCGCCGTGCCAATTCGACCGGGCACTTTGGCGATGATGGAAGAGGCTGCGGGCCACTTTCAGGTCGAAGCAAAAACGGCGGACCGATTTCGGGTTTGCCTTTTGATTGCTATTATACTGCTTATCGCATTTTGCATTTTTCAGTACGTGGTTCTGTTTAAACACAAGGCGGCACTTTTTGAGGCAAATGCCAGTCTAGAGCGACGCGTCGCGGAACGGATTGAGGAACTTGCGACCACCAATCAGGATCTCGAAGAGGCCATTGCCAAAGCAGAAAAACTTGCATTGGTCGCGCGATACACGGACAACGCAGTGGTTATCACTGATGAGAACGCAGTGATTGAGTGGGTGAATGACGGCTTCACTCGGATCACAGGTTATCAACCCGAAGAAGTTATCGGCAAGCGGAGGCACGAACTTCTATTCGGGCCGGAAACTGGAGAAAAAGAACTGCAGATCATGCGCACTGCGGTCAAATCGAAACTGGGATTTGATATCGAGACTGTGAACTATCGTAAAGACGGCGAGCCCTACTGGGTTGAGATTGAGGCCAGGCCGATCAAAGACAAAAACCAACAGGTTCGCCGTTACATCTCGATTGAGAACAATATCACCGATCGCGTCAATGGCGAGATTGAACGCCAGAAACTGAATGAGAAGTTAGTCGATGCCTCCCGCACTGCAGGAATGGCAGAGATGGCGACAGGAGTATTGCACAATGTTGGAAACATTCTTAACAGTGTCAATGTTTCAACGGACTTGATTCGGAAACAATTTGAGAAAACGGCGTTGGCGAATCTGGAAAAGGTCACGCTCTTGATTGCCGAACATGAGAATGACTTTGGCAGTTTTGTCGAGAAAGATAATCGCGGACAAATGATCCCCCAGTACATGACGAAAGTGACTGGAATACTGAGACGCGAACATGAAATGTTGACGACCGAGTTTCAGGATCTCGCCGAAAACGTTGATCACATCAAGAAAATTATTTCGGTCCAACAAACGATGGCGAAATCCTCAGGATGGTGGCAGGAGTTGTTGCCTGCAGAGTTGGTCAATCATTCCATTGTTGCCAATAAGGCGGCGCTTGCGAGTCAGAATGTAAAAATCACTCGGGACATCGAAATGCCATTGCCTGCATTGGTGTCAGACAAACACAAAATTCTTCAGATTCTGGTCAACCTGATCAAAAACGCCAATGATGCTATGCAGGAATTCGGCACCGAAGATCCCGAGATTGCGATTCGTGTTTTTCAATGTGACGATGACATCGTTTTCACAGTGGCAGACAACGGAATCGGGATTTCATCCGATAACGTTGAAAAGATCTTCAGCCATGGGTTCACCACCAAAGAAACGGGGCATGGATTCGGATTGCACAGCAGCGCGAATGCCGCCACCGCGATCGGCGGAACGCTGACCGTCTCTAGCGATGGGGTCGGAGCAGGAGCGGCATTTCATCTAAGGATTCCTCTGGACTGTTCGCCGCAGCTTGCTGCAGGCGCTGTCTAACGACTCAATTTCTTATCAAATCATTCAAGGTTTTAATTATGAACGATAACTTCAAATTCAATCGAATTCTCGTGATCGACGACAACGAAGTGATTCACAAGGATTTTCAAAAAATCTTTGCACCGGTCGAGCGAGATTGTGATTTCTCCGATCTCGATGTTCAGATGTTTGGTGGTAATCCAACCGCCTCGAGTCGTTCGGACGAAGAGCAAGAATTTGAGCTTAGCTTTGCTTCTCAAGGGAAACAGGGTTATGAAATGTTGAAGACGGAGCTTGGAAAAGGCTTGCCCTTCGCAATTGCTTTTGTGGATATGAGAATGCCACCCGGTTGGGACGGTGTGGATACCATCGAGCATCTTTGGAAGGCAGACCCAGACCTCCAAATAGTGATTTGTACGGCCTATTCTGATCGGAGCTGGGGCGAGATATTTGGGCGGTTGGGAAAAACAGACAAACTATTGATCCTCAAAAAGCCGTTTGATGAAATTGAAGTTACGCAACTTGCAACTTCGCTTTGCGAAAAACGAAGGTTGTTGCATGAATCACGACAGAGAATGGAATCGCTAGAGGATACGGTTGGCCAGCAAGAGATTGAGATCAAATCCGCTCACCAGGACGCTGAGCAACTCATTGATTTGATGTCAAGTATTTTGATTAGTGTCGATGATCGACTGCGCATTTCGCGTTGGAACCCCGTCGCGGCTGAAACCTTTAATATCTCCTCGGAAGAGGCTGTCGGCAAAAGCCTGTCGTCTTTGAGTATTGAATGGTGCAATCCAGATCAAATCAGCCAGTTGCTTGCCTCCAGTTCGTCCAAGGGGACGATGAATTCAGAATTGCAGTTCGTTGATGGATCTGGGACGACCCATTCATTGGACGTCCGAGTAAGTGATATTGGCAAGAATGTCGACTCAAAATCCAAATTGATTCTCGCGGCGGATGTGACCCACCAGAAGAATCTTCAAGCCCAACTGGATCAAGCCCAGAGGCTGGAGTCTGTCGGACAATTGGCTGCTGGAGTTGCTCATGAGATCAACACTCCGATGCAGTACATCGGCGACAACGTAAGGTATGTGGCCAAGTCACTAGCGAAGCTCGACTCGTTGTTGAATTGTCTTCCCGCGTTAGTTGATGAGGAAGTGACGGACGAAGAGATTATTGAGCTGCGGAATTCGCTTACCGATTTTCCCAAGCTCAAGAGAATCAAGTCTTCGTTGGAGCAAATTCCCGAGGCTTTATCGGATTCAATAGTCGGAGTGGAGTCGGTTTCCAAAATCGTTGCTGCGATGAAAGAGTTCTCGCACCCTGGCAACGAGGAAAAGAGTCAGGTTTGTCTAAACCATGTTCTGGAGTCGACGATTACAGTTGCCAAGAACGAATGGAAGTATGTTGCTGACATGCAAACGGACTTCGATACGGAGTTGCCAGCAGTGTCTGGCTTGCCGAGCGAGTTGAATCAAGCTTTTCTGAATATCGTTGTCAACGCTTCTCACGCGATAGGAGATCGAGTCTCAGCTGGCGATTTCGCTCAAGGGAAGATTGCTATTTCGACGCGCGAAGATGGAGGTTGGGTTGAAGTCAAGATTGAAGACACCGGCGGCGGAATTCCAGCCACGGCACGTGAGCGCGTATTTGAACCGTTCTTTACCACCAAAGATGTTGGCAAGGGAACGGGCCAAGGGCTGGCGATTGCTCATTCGGTAATCACGCAAAAACACGGAGGGCAGATCTGGTTTGACGTCGTTGAAGGAGTCGGTACGACATTCACCATCAGATTCCCTCAGGTTTCGTTGGCGGAGAACGGTGTCACCAATACAGACTTGTCAAATGATGATGCGTTTGTGTCTGGTGCGTAGTTGAAAAACGAAGAAGTGGAGATGATTGATGAAAATACTATTGGTAGATGATGAAGAACAAGTTCTTCGTGGAGTTTCCCGCATGTTGGAATCCGAAATGGAAGATTGGGAAGTCGAAACCGCGGAGTCAGGTGACGAAGCACTTCAGTTGCTGGAGTCGGATCAATTCAATGTCATCGTTTCGGATATGCGAATGCCCGGGATGGACGGCGCCCAATTGTTGGGACAGGTCGCCAGCCGATTTCCGAAAATACTGCGAGTCGTACTCTCGGGGCAGGCGGATCGTGAAACGGTGATGCGAGCGATTCAGCCGATGCATCAATATCTTTCCAAACCCTGTGATCCGTTCGTCCTGATTGAAATTATTGGTCGAGCAGAGATCTTTCAAGAAACGATACTGTCGGTTGACGTTCTCGACGCGATCGGCAAGGCGAATTGTCTGCCTTCGGTGCCAGATATAGTTTCCGATATGAATCGAGAGTTGGAACGCGACTCCTGCAATGCAAAATCTGTTTCAGCGATTGTTTCCCGTGATCCCGTCGTTACTGCTCGACTTTTGCAGCTTGCCAACTCGGCGATTTTTGGAATGAGACAGCCTGTGGTTGAGTTGGACCGGGCCGTAGGAGTTGTCGGAAATGAAATGGTTCGCTCGCTCGTCCTGTCTCAGGCGCTTTTCTCAGAGGGGAATCGTGATTCGATCTTGTCGACGGAGAAGTTGTTTGACCACTGTTTGCGTACGGCGATGGTTGGGCGGAAACTTGCGGCATTTTTGAAGTTGGATTCGAGTCAGGTTAACTCGGTTTTTACCGGTGGTTTGTTGCACGACATTGGCAAGATCATCCTCGCCAACGCGTTTCCTGAACGCTACGAAAAGATTTTGGAGGCTTCCAAGCAGAGTGCACAAACGACTTCAGAACTGGAACTGAGTGAGTTCGGCGCCAATCACCAGGGCGTCGGAGCGTACCTGTTGGAGTTGTGGGGGATTCCCTCGAAGATTATCGAAGTCGTTGGCGCCCATCACAGTTTCGAGATTTGTGCAAACAAAGATTTGACATGTCAGATCGTGTTTGCCGCAAACTGGATTGAGAATGGTGGCGATGAGAGTGTTGTCGACTCGGCTATGGAACTGGCGGAGTCAACGTCATCCGCTGCAGAATTCCAAGATCGATTGCTGCAGTGGAAAAATTATTACATGAACCAGGCAACTGAGGAGAAGGCAGATGGCTAACGATAAAATTCTGTTTGTCGATGATGAAGAGAAAATTCTGAGCGGAATTCAACGTCAACAAGGCGACGATTTTAATATCTCGGTGGCGTTGGGAGCCAAGGCCGCGCTAGAGATTGTCGAGGAGGAAGGTCCATTCGCCGTAGTCGTATCTGACATGCGAATGCCAGACGTGAATGGCATTGAGTTGTTGGCTCGGATTCGAAAACTGACCCCAAATTCGGTGCGAATGATTTTGACCGGGTTCGCTGAGTTGTCCTCGACGATCGAAGCAGTGAATGAAGGGCATATCTTCCGTTTTCTGTCCAAACCATGCGATGAAGGTGATATGGCCTTGGCACTCAAGGCTGGGCTGCGGCAGTTTGCATTGGTTGAGGCAGAGAAGGAACTTGTTGAAGGAACACTACATGGAAGCGTCAATGTGCTGAGTGAAGTGCTTTCACTGGTTTCGCCTCTGGCATTTGGTCAATCATCTCGTGTGAGGAGTACGGTTGATGCCATCTTGAAACGAGTCAACGTCCAGAACCAATGGCAGCTCGAAATCGCTGCAATGTTGTCGTCGCTGGGCTGCGTTGCACTCCCACCCGACCTATTGCAAAAAAAGATTGAAGGCCAGGCACTGTCCCGCGCAGACGAAAAAGTTTTCGCCCAGCATCCAAAACTTGCGGCTGAGCTACTCCAGTCCATTCCGCGGCTGGAAAATGTCGCAGAAATCATTGGTAGTCAGGCGGATGAGCCCGAGGACGCCGTAGAAAAGTCTTCGGTTGCTGTGGAGAGCCAAATCCTGAAATTGGCCATTGATTTTGATCGACGAGAACTCAATGCAGAGAGCTCCCTGCATGCTTTGTCTGAATTGGAGAGTGCAAACCATCTGTATGCTCCTGACATCATTGAAGCACTAGGCGAATACGTCAAGTCAGAACGTGATTTGTGTTTTGCGGAATTGATGCCAGATTTGATTCGAGAGGGGATGATTCTTGCGGAGGACTTGCGAAACGAACATGGAGTCTTGCTGATGTCAAAAGGACAAAAAATAACGGCAGCCGCACAGCGATTGATTGAGAATTTTGCCAATAGCAAAAATGTCATTGGGCCAATCAAGGTCATTGAATCCAAGAGTGTCTGTTCAGCGGTTTAGTCCGCGTCACTTCGTCGCCAAGCCGATTTGGCGCGAATTGAATCTAACTTGAATTTTTACTAACCAAAAAAATGCTGAGGAATTACAATGAGTTCGGCCAATATATTGTTGATTGATGATGACGCAGCGATCTTGAGATCTTTAAAACGTTCGTTGCTTGAATGTGGACTTTCTGTCGAAACAGCAACTTGCGCTGCGGAAGCCCGAGCGGTTTTGCATCGATACGATATCGATGCAGTCGTTTGTGACCATCAGATGCCCGGTCAAACTGGATTGGAGTTTCTTGCAGATCTGAAACAGCAGCAACCTGACCTGATTATGTTTGTGCTTAGCGGACGTGTTGCAGGGTTTGATATGGCTGAAAAATGGGGCGCTGAAATTGGAGTACGCCAAATATTCTCCAAGCCCTGTGATGTCAATGAATTGTCGGCTGCATTGACCACCGCGTTAGGGGCAAAAGCTTCGTCGTGAGTTTACTGAAAGCGAATCAATGATCTGACTTTTGTCGATTCACTCGCAAGGGTACAGCCGGGAGACGATGCGTGCGGCGACTGCCATTCAACGCATCTGTTCATTAGGTGTTTGCGCAATGGGACAACTGCCCTCGCTGGATTTTCAATCTGGAACCGATCTATTGGGAAACTGGCAGGCCATCTACTTCAGTCGACAGCGGCGGTTGCTCAGGCCAGGTCACATGCAGAACCGTCAGCCATTCAGCGACTCCTTCATCCTTGGTGAAATGATAAGGGTGTATCGCATGGCGTTGATGAGCAAGTTGGGGATGTTCTGTAAGTTCATTGGTAATTCGGGCAACCATCTTGGCATCGCCTCGAATGACGAGCCAACAGTTTTTACTTTGAGATGCGAACTCTAAGTCGGTATCGCAAAGCGCTGCGCCTGCATGGGACGGTCTTGGGTAAATTCGGTCCGCTGGGATTTTTCCAGAATGCGAAAGCGGAAACTTGAGATAATCCAATACGTGTTCGTCGACGACGAATGGCTGCGATTCGCCAGGCTCCGCGAGTATTTGGTCTTCTAAAAGGTTCGCGAACAGGAAGACTGGGGATTTTGAGCCGTTGATCAGATTGCCCACGGCGTCCCAGCTTTCATTGCGCATGCGAACCGGATGTCCAGTGAACAACTTGGGAGATTCTTGGATCACAAATTCGTTCGCATAGCGAATTTTGATTTTCCCGCCGTCGCTGAAATACGGATGAGGTCCGAAAATGCTTGCCGCGAGTACGAGCAGCGCGACAATGCCTTGAGCGGATCGATGATTGATCATTCCAATCCCTAATCCAGCGAGAATGGGGAATGCAACTGCACCGGTTACTGTGTAGCGATAGATGGCAAGGGGTGCTAGTCCTGCCCAATCAAACACTCCCGCCAACAACGCTGGGGTAATCGCCCAAGCCAGTACACAGATAGTTAGCGTGCGGGGTTTGGACTCTGGCGATGAGTTGGCGCGGTTAAATAGAAACAGGATCCCCAGGGGGAGAATGCCAAGGTAGATCAGTGACTGCTGGTATTGAGCGATTAGTGTTTCGATCGATGAAATGCTGGACCATTGTGTTCGGATGTCAAATATGCTCGTCACCGTGCCAAACTGGATTGCCAACGTGACGCCGGTTGATACGATCAGTACACCGGTGCTGGTGAGCCAGTTGGATCTGGATTTGCCTCGCAGCAGACGCAGGGAAATTGCCATGATGATTTCCGCCAAAATCAATAGCACGCCGGTGTAGTGTACAAGTAGCATGGCGGCTGTGAGGATCCCGAGCAACAACCAGGAGCTCCAATTAGAGCCAGTCGTAGATTGGTTCCATTTAGGATCTGGTCCCGCAGGATCTTGGTTGATGATTTCCCATTTGGCGAACAGGAAAAACTGCCAAATTGCCAATAGCATTAGCATGGAGTAGGGGCGCGCTTCTGAGCCATAAAAAATCAACTGAGGATCGATCGCAGTCGTCCAGACCGTCAATGTGGCTCCTGCGATACTTTTGCTCCAGTAGTAGACAGCAAAACCCGCAGACCCGGCGGCAAGTGTCCCGCAGACGATTGAGAGCCAACGATAACCCATGGGAGAGTCGGGGTGTGGCTGGTGCGCGAAGTGGAGAAGCCAAAAATAAAGTGGGGCCTGGTTTCCATCTGCTGCGGCTTGTTGAACTTGGAAGATTTCTCGATCGACTGCCCAAACTGAGTGCAGCTCATCAAGCCAAAGCGGGTCTGAGTTTGCAACACCTACTCGCAAGCCGACGCATGCCGTAATACCGCCAGCGATGATTGCGGTGGCGACGACAACAAAGATCAGGTTTCGTTGAAAGGCTGACAAGGCTGGCTCAGGGAATAAAAAAGCCCGCTCGGTTGCGGGCTTGTAGTTTAACAGTCTGAGAATCGGATTTGCAGCACTAAAACATGTTGCAGTTCTGATCGGCGGAGTTGGCAAAGTTCTCGGCGACAATCATTTTGGATATACCGGCGGATAATAAACTTGTTTTGGCACGACTGAACTCGCTGGGTGGTGTACGTGTCACGTCATTGACCAACATCGCGACATCTGCGACGACATCCACGCGGCTTGTTTCGGCCAGAAATTGATTGGTTGTACCGATATCCATCACAATCAAGTCAAAACAATCAGCAATAGGTTCCAGCATCTTGGCAAAAGCCTGGTAGATATTGCTGGGAAGATTTGATCGATCGTTCATTGGGGACAGTGGCATCAAGAACATGCCACTGTTCTCATCTTGAATGATAACATCGCCAATGTTCCTTGGGGTGTTGATTGTTGAGAGCCAGTTGACATCCTGGTCTACACCTATCGACTTGGTTAAGGCCGCTTTTTTGAGGTCAGCGTCAACCAGCAGTACCTGGCGATTTTGACTTCGAGCCCATCTGGCGATCGTGATCGAGAGTGTTGTGCATCCCTCGCCACGCAGTGCACTTGTAACCATCAGCCGATTTTGTTCGCCTGACATCAACTTCGATACGTTGCTACCGATCTTGTCGACAATCAACGAGGGCTCATGGAGCAATTTGTCGGTGATCGCTGGCCATTGAAGAGAATCGACTTTCCAGAGCAAGCCACTTGAATTGCGTTGAAGTTTGACTTTTTTCGGATTGAGGTGCGCATTTGGGATGGGGGCCGTGGTCGAAGGTTCCACGATGAAGTGAGGCGATTTTTGACTTCGTCCCGAATCGATGCGAAGCTTGATGCTTTTAGAACCCAGAGAGGATTCGCCATCGGGGCGAGTTGTAGGGGCGACGCTCTGACTGGCAGGTTTGACTGTTTGCCCTATGAACTGGTGCTTTGATTCGACTTGCCAATCTGCCGCGGCGCGGAATGTCACGCTTTCATTTTCGGTCAAAGTGGCTTTGAGTGGCGTTTGAGATGCGGTCGAGCCGTCAAGATTCTCGATGTCGGATTGGGAATACTGTTGAGACAGTTGAATGAACTTTTGCAGCCGAAGTGAAAGGTGATTGTGGCCTCCAGTTTCATGCTGTGAGTCCACCCGATGGACTTTTCCGTCTTGGGTCTCAATTTCGATCAATGCGTCTTCCGACGGATGAAATTTGGAGAATTGAAACTTTGGGCTCAGAATATCGGTTTCAGTCTCGGAAACCTGAGTGCTCAGTTGATTGGTATAGGCGACTTGTTCGTAAACCATCGGACGGTGCTGGTTGGACGGTATCGATTTGTTTTTGACAGGTTTTTTCATGTCCCATTACCCTTTGAGAGGGTTCCTGAGTTGTATATCGAGCTTACAAGTCGGTTGTCGCAAGGCAAAATCTTGAGCGAAAACCTGATATCTCCTTTCGTCTTCATCGGTTCGCATTGTCGTCAGCTTGAGCCGCGTATAAATTAAAGTGCTTGCGCTCACTGGTATCGCGGCCAAATTACTAATTCGGACACCACTTCATCAATTGTTCCGATTTTGACGAAGTACAATGGTTCCCTCGAATGGGGGTGCCAGCTTCGCGGCCTGCTCCAGAGTCAGCCAGTTTCAAACCCCACCAAGTTTTCAACGAAGTCGAATTGTGTCCGTAGCGAATAAACCAAACACTGCCAAGTTATTGCTGTCTCGCCTTGAAAAAGAGATTTTGATTCTCGATGGCGCGATGGGATCGATGATATATGGATTGGGGTTGAGTGAAGAGGAGGTCCGTGGCGAGCGATTCAAAGACTGGGAGAAGGATCTCAAGAATTGTACGGACGTGATGGGGTTGACCAATCCTGATGCGATTGTGGGGCTGCACCGTCAATATCTAGAAGCCGGCGCGGATATCATCGAAACCAATACGTTCAATGCCAGCCCCGTGGGTTTGGCTGATTTCGATTTTCCTGATGAGGTGGTTCGGGAGATCAATCTTGCCGCGGTTGCCAACGCGAAAAAGGCCGCGGACGAATTCGCCCAGCTAACTTCGGACAAACCTCGCTTCGTTGCAGGCTCGATGGGGCCGACGTCTCAGCAAACTGCGATTTCAACCAAGGTCGAAGATGCTGCCTACCGCGGTATTACTTTTGATGAAATGGAAGCTTCCTATTATCAACAGGCGGCCGCACTGATCGAAGGCGGAGTTGATATTCTGTTTCCCGAAACCGTCATTGATACCTTGAATCTGAAAGCGTGCCTGTTCGGTATCGCAAGGTACTTTGCGGAAACTGGGAACGTGGTTCCCGTCATGGTTTCGGGAACCTTTTCCGAGGCTGGGGCAACCTTTGTTTCTGGCCAGGTTGTGGAGGCTTTTTGGAATAGCATTTCCCACTTTCCAATGCTCAGCGTGGGAATGAACTGTGCGATGGGGCCGGACGTGATGAGGTCTCATATCGAAGAACTTTCCAAGGTCGCGACCCCATTTATCAGTTGTCACCCCAATGCGGGTACCCCCAACGAAATGGGCGAGTTTGATCTGATGCCAGAACCCATGGCCTCGACGATCAAGGAATGGGCGGAGAACGGTTGGTTGAATATCGTAGGCGGTTGTTGTGGAACAACGCCCGAACATATTCGTGCGATCGCGGATGCTGTGAAGGGAATCGCTCCCCATAAAAAGAATCAAATCCAACATCTCACACGACTTGCGGGTTCTCGTCCTCTGACCATGCGAGAGGATGCGAATTTCTTGATGGTGGGGGAGCGAACGAACGTTACCGGGTCACGAAAGTTTGCCAGATTGATCCGTGAAGGACTTTTTGAAGAGGCGATAGAGGTTGCTCGGGATCAAGTCGAAGGGGGCGCTGCTGTCATCGACATCAACATGGATGACGCTTTGCTCGACGGCGAAGCCGCAATGACCATGTACTTGCGGCTGATTGCTGGAGAATCGGACATCAGCGCTGTTCCTTTGATGATTGACAGTTCTAGATGGTCCGTAATCGAAGCTGGGCTCAAGGCCTGCCAGGGCAAAGCGATTGTTAATTCCATTAGTCTCAAAGAGGGCGAAGAGGAATTTCTTCAACGTGCAACGTTGGTTCGTCGATATGGTGCTGCCGCGGTTGTGATGGCGTTCGACGAAAAAGGCCAAGCGGTGGAAGCAGCTGACAAAGTCCGCATCTGCAAGAGAGCCTATGATTTGCTGACGGAAAAAGTTGGATTTCCTCCTGAGGATATTATCTTTGATCCGAACATTCTCACGATCGCGACGGGAATGGAAGAGCATGACAACTATGCAGTGAACTTTTTTGAAGCGACAAGGGAGATCAAGAAAGTTTGCCCGGGAGCCAAAATTAGTGGTGGCGTTTCCAATGTCAGTTTTAGTTTTCGCGGAAACAATGTTGTTCGTGAAGCGATCAACGCCGCGTTTCTCTATCATGCCATTGAAGCGGGGCTCGACATGGGGATTGTGAACGCGGGTCAATTGGAGATTTACGAAGAGATTCCCAAAGACCTCTTGGAGCTTGTTGAGGATGTTCTGCTGAATCGTCGACCTGATGCGACAGATCGGTTGCTGGAGTTCGCCGATACGGTCAAAGGCAAAAAGAAGAAAGGTCGCACGGAGGATCTTGAGTGGCGAAAGACGACAGTCGAAAAGCGTCTTTCCCACGCTCTCGTCAAAGGGATTGATAAATTCGTTGTCGAAGATACCGAGGAGGCCCGGCAAGCCTACGAAACTTGCTTGAAGATCATCGAAGGTCCGATGATGGACGGCATGGCCGTTGTGGGGGAATTGTTTGGCAGCGGAAAAATGTTTTTGCCGCAGGTCGTCAAATCCGCGCGCGTGATGAAGAAAGCGGTTGCCTATTTGCTGCCCTTTATGGATCAGGAAAAACTTGAGGCCGGTTTAGAAGCGAGGAGCTTTCGAGGCACCGTACTGATGGCAACCGTCAAAGGCGATGTCCACGACATTGGAAAGAATATCGTTGGAGTTGTGCTGGGGTGCAACAACTACGAAGTCATCGACCTGGGTGTTATGGTTTCCTGCGATAAAATTCTTGAGGCTGCTGTAAAACACAACGTGGACATGATCGGGCTCTCTGGGCTTATCACGCCCAGCCTGGATGAAATGATTTTTGTGGCCAAGGAGATGACGCGATTGGGAATGGATATTCCGTTGCTGATTGGTGGCGCGACAACCAGCGATAAACACACGGCGGTCAAGATCGCACCTCGATATGAACATGGAGTGATTCACGTTCTGGATGCTTCGCGAAGTGTTGGTGTGGTTGACCGACTCGTTAATCCAGAATTGAAAAAGAATTTCATGGAGGAAAATACAAAGCTTCAAGCCAAGTTGGTCGCCGGATACGAAGAACGGCAGATGGCATTGGTGCCTTATGAACAAGCTTTTGCGAATCGCTTTCCTACTGACTGGGCAACTGTTGACGTTGCTGTTCCAGCTTTTCAAGGTACCAGGACGATTGGCACCGAAGGGGCTTTGGATGGCCTCGATGCTCCCGAAATTGTGATCACCTTGGATGAGATTGCCGATTTCATTGATTGGACGCCCTTTTTCATGTCATGGGAACTGCATGGGAAATACCCGCGTATCCTGGACGACAAGGTCGTTGGCACCGAGGCTCGCAAGTTGTTTGATGAAGCTCAGGTGATGCTTCGAAAAATCATCGATGAGAAATTGCTGACGGCTCGTGGTATTTATGGGTTCTGGCCAGCAGCCAGCGAAGGCGACTCGATAATTTTGTACACCGGCGAAGGCCGCGAATCTGAACTGACTCGATTTCACACGCTGCGTCAGCAATGGCAGCGACAAGGAATCAAGCATTTTCGGTCGCTCGCCGATTATGTTGCCCCCGTTGAGAGTGGGCGGAATGATTATGTTGGTGGATTTGCGGTGACAACAGGACATGGTTGCGATGAACTGGCTGAAGCCTATCGCAAGGACTTGGATGATTTCAACGCGATCATGGTTGCAGCTTTGGCCGATCGTCTGGCGGAGGCGTTTGCCGAAATGCTTCATCATCGCGCCCGGATCGATTGGGGATTTGGCGGCGATGAGAATCTGAGCAAAGATGAATTGATCAAGGAAAAGTATCGTGGGATTCGACCCGCGGCGGGGTACCCTGCTTGCCCGGACCATACCGAGAAAGATACCCTTTGGGGCTTGATGGATGCGGAGGCACAGACCGGCATCAAATTAACCGAGTCATTTGCTATGTGGCCAGGTGCAGCGGTAAGCGGACTTTACTTTGGCCATCCCGAGTCGAGATACTTTGCCGTTAACAAAGTCACCAAAGATCAGATTGAGGATTACGCCAAACGGAAAGGTCAATCCGTCGAGGAGATTGAACGTTGGCTTTCACCCAACCTTGGGTATTAGTTCGTCGATTTGGTTTAATTGCAAAATTTGGGAGGTCGAGGCTCGTGCCGAGACAACAGATATTGTTGTTTTGGCGAGAGCCTCGACCTCCCGTTTCCACATGGCCGGTTTGAAACGACCAGAAGACGCTTGTTGGAATTTGTTTCGGCGGGAGCCTCAACCTCCCAGGAAACACACTCTAATGCTTGTTCAGTGGTTGCCACAGGCCGATGATATTGTCTTCGGAATCTTTGACCTGAGCGTAGATGCCCATGCCGCCGACGTCGTGAGGACCCATGACGTTGGTTCCGCCTGCCGCTTCAACATCTTTGATTCGCTGCTCGCAGTTTTCGACTTCGAGAACGATTACTGGAGAGGTGCTGCCTTGATCGCCGCGCGGGTAGGAACCGCCGTTGACACCGCCAGCTTCTTTGGGCTTGAAGGTTTCATCAAGTTCAGTCGTGATGCAAAACGTGTAAGGCATGTCGCCAGGAGCTTGTTCAAAACGCCAGCCAAATACCGAGCTGTAGAACTTTTCCATACGGTCTTTTTCCGAGTATGGAACCTCAAAATGACAAACGCGATCCATGGATTTCCCCTAAATATCAAGTGGTTCAGTAATAAGTTTGAGACAAGATTTCAAAACGTCATCAGGATAAGGACTTATTTTGGGCAGTCAATCAAATTGTCGAAAAAGTTGGTTTTCGATTTCGAAACGAGAAGAAACGTAAACAAGTTCGCTTTCCTGGCCCTCTAAGTCCACAAAGAGATCGCATTCCTCTTAGTTTGCCAATGCAGCTTGACTCGAGCATTTATTCGACTCGGGCATTATTGGGCCGAGCATTTTTGCAGGTCGAGCATTTTTGGGAGGCCGAGGTTCCTGCCGAGACCTTCATTGCCATTCGATATTATTAGTTCTCACGCCTTCCTGGATTGGCAGGCCACAACGACAAAAAGGAAACTGTTGTATTTGATGTTTTCTGCTGCACGACGCATTGTCGTTATGACAATTGCATCTCGACCGCGATTGATTTCTTGAGAATTGCATCGTGTTCGTTTCCTCCGTGCTTGAAAAAGATTTACCACAGAGGACAGAGAGGTACACAGAGTCCAGATTCGGAATTTGGATTGAAGTTTTGTTCCAATTTGGAAAACCTTTGGCGAATTGAATTGCCAACCCTAATTCCAAATCTGGATGGGTCACTAGCCAATTATATCGTGGATGACATGACCGTGAACATCGGTCAAACGATAGTCCCGGCCCTGGAAGCGATGAGTAAGACGGGTATGGTCCATGCCGAGCAGGTGCAAAACGGTTGCTTGATAATCGTGAACGTGAACACCATCGTTGACGACTTTGAATCCGAGCTCATCGGTTTCGCCAAACGTGAAACCTCCTTTGCAGCCGCCTCCTGCCATGAAAATGGAATAGCAGTCTGGGTAGTGATCGCGACCAAGGATCTTACTTTTGGCAGTACGGCCTTCGCGGAATGGGGTTCGGCCAAACTCACCGCCCCAGATCACTAAAGTCTCGTCGAGCATGCCTCGTTCTTTGAGATCTTTGATGAGTGCGGTAACGGGTTTGTCCATCAACGCAGATTTTTGGGTGAGGCCGTCTGTCAAACCTTCGCCCACATTGGTTCCGTGGAAGTCCCACCCCCAGTCAAACAACTGTACAAAGCGCACGCCCTGCCCTACCAATCGGCGTGCGAGTAGGCAATTGTTGGCAAAGCTGGATTTGCCTGGTTCTGCCCCATAATTTTCCAAAGTCACTTTCGATTCGTCTTTGATGTCCATCACTTCGGGGACCGAGATTTGCATTCGGTACGCGAGTTCGTACTGAGCGATTCGAGTTTGAGTTTCTGGGTTGCCGAGTGTTTTCGCTTGAAGCTGGTTCAATTCGTTAATTGCATCGAGGGTTTGCCGGCGAAGTTCTCGCGACATTCCCTTAGGGTTGTTGACGTAGAGAACGGGATCTCCTTTACTGCGACATTGGACGCCCTGAAAAACTGAGGGGATGAAACCGTTCCCCCAACAGTTTTTGCCAGCACTGGGGTTGGTCCCACCCGAATTCAAAACGACAAATCCGGGAAGGTCCTGATTCTCGGTGCCAAGTCCATAAGTTACCCAAGAACCAAAAGATGGGCGGCCCTGTCGAGGAGACCCAGTCAGCAACATCAGTTGTGCCGGTGCGTGATTGAACTGGTCGGTGTGCATGGATCGGATGACGCATAAATTATCTGCAACTTCGGGAAGGTTTTGCAGGGCGTCGGACATCCAGATCCCTCCCTCCCCGTGCTGGGCGAACTTTCGAGGTGTACCAAGGAGTTTGGGTTTTCCTTGAGTAAACGCAAAACGGCGGCCGGCCAGAAATTCGTCAGGGCACTCTTGTCCGTCATGTTTAACCAGTTCAGGTTTGTAATCGAACAAATCGAGCGTAGGAGGCGAACCCGCCAAGTGAATGTAGATGACGTTTTTGGCTTTGGCTTTGAAATGCGGTTGCTTGGCAGCCAGCGGATTGCTGGATTCTTCGTCTTTGGTAGCGGCGTTGGCTTGGCCGCCAAGTTGAGATGCCAGGAAAATCCCTCCGAGACCGATGGGGCAGTTTTTCAGGAACTGTCGCCGCGTGTCGAATTGCAGTTTTTGTTGTTCGTAATTCATGCTTTCATCAACATCTCATCAAGGTTCAGCAACACGTTGGCAACCGTCGTCCAGGCAGCCAGTTCGACCAAGTCTGCCTCGGGCGGCGGTGGGTTGAGTGGGTCGACGGCAAGTTGCATTGCAGCGTTCGGATCATTGGCGAAGTGCTCTTTTGAAGTTTCATAGAGTGCCACGATTCGGTTGAGTTCTTTTTCCGTTGGTTTGCGAATCAAGCAAAGCCGAAATGCTTTCTCCGCGATGTCTCGAGGAGTCGCTTCTTTCTCGTTCAAGGACACGCGGCGAGCTAATGCTTGAGCGGCTTCGACATAGACCGGATCGTTCAGCGTAACCAACGCTTGCAGCGGGGTGTTGGTATTGGAACGTCGGATCTCGCAGACCTCACGACTGTTCACATCAAACGTCGCCAAAGAGGGATAGGGAGACGAACGTCGCCATTCGGTGTAGATGCCTCGTCGGTATCGATCTTCTCCAACGCTGTCGGTCCAGTCGGTGGTTTTATTAGTAAAGGCCGGCTTCAAACCGATTTTTGGTTGTGGAGGTTGAACAGGTGCTCCATACATCTTGGAACTGAGTAAGCCGCTAACGGCCAATGCCTGATCACGAATCATTTCGGCAGAAAGTCGAACCCTTGGCCCTCGGGCTAGGAGGCGATTGTTTGGGTCGATTTCCTGGGCACGAGCATCGGTGGCTGATGACTGGCGGTAGGTCGCTGACATTACCAGTTGTTTGACAAGTCGTCGTGTATCCCAGTTGTGTTCCATTAAATCCTTTGCCAGCCAGTCCAGCAGTTCGGGGTGTGATGGCAACTCACCTTGGGCACCGAACTCTTCGCTGGTTTGGACAATGCCGAATCCAAAAATTTGTTCCCAATATCGATTGACCAATACGCGTGCCGCCAAGGGATTGTTTTCGTCGGTCAGCCAATTGGCCAGCGTTAGTCGATTGAGTGGAGCGTTCTCAGGCAATGGATGAAACGCCGAGGGGATCATTGCCGTGACGACGTCTCCCGTGTCTAGGAAATTGCCGCGAATTTGAATTTGGGTCGTTCGCTTTTGAGTGGTCGGCAGTTCTTGCATCACTGGAAGCGAAACTGTGGGCTGTACGGCTTTTAGCTCCTCCTGAAGCGTCGTGATTTGTCGCTTGAAATCCGAGGCATGGGTTTCATCGAAATGCGTTCGCAGTTGCTGGCTTTGCTTGGCGGTTAGGGGTTGTTGCTGGGCAAGCATTTTGCGAATTGCCGACGGAGCAAAGGGTGGCCGGATGACTTGCTCGGTCGAAAGGGCTTTGTCGAAGTTCTTGGACCAGACCGTTTTTTTCTCGGCATCGAGAACCGTGATCCGAAATCCATCCGAACGATGATGCAACTGACTGCGATGCCATAGTGAAATTTGCTCAATTGGGAAATCCGAGCCCAAGTCGACTTGCCACCAAGGATCCCTTTCGGTGTCCGTATGAGTTACCGTCTTGTCTTGGAACTCGCCGCTGGTGTTGTTATCGATTGCATATGCGGGTGGCCCATCGTATGCGGTGCTCGATTGTGTGGCGTTGCCCCTGACAGCAATGTTTTGCGACGTGTTGTCTGCTGCCGAGGTGAAGACTTTGACCTCTGCGAGCGAAAGGATTCTCTGTTCTCCGCTGAGTTCAATACGCACGTAGCGACCACGGCTGGCAGTATCGGGAGCTGTAGTGACTTTTGCCGTCCATTGCTCGAACTCATTGTCGGTCGACGGTTTCGCCAGGTTGGTATTCGCTACGTCAATTCGGGATTGGATTTCTTGCCGATGGACCATTGCCGATTCCGAGTAAATTGCGAGCAAGGGACTTTCGTTGGGTTGGTCGTTGTCTGCGGTGTGATTGAGAAAGTCGTAAAACTGAAAGTACTCTTTGTGTGTGATCGGATCATACTTATGAGTGTGGCATTGGGCGCATGCCATGGTCGTGCCCATCCAAACTGCCATGGTCGTATTGACGCGATCGACAACTGCAGCGCTGCGAAATTCTTCGTCGCTGGTTCCGCCTTCACTATTGGTTAACGTGTTGCGGTGGAACGCGGTTGCAATGCGAGTTTCATCGTTTGCATCGGGAAGCAGGTCACCGGCTAATTGTTCCCGAGTGAATTGATCAAAGGGTTTGTTTTCGTTGTAGGCCCGGATGACATAGTCACGATACGGCCAGATGATTCGCGTTTTGTCTTCTGCGAATCCAGCGGAATCGGCGTAGCGAGCCAGGTCCAACCAGACTGCTGCCCATCGCTCGCCGTAGGCAGGTTTGGCCAGGAAGTAGTCGACCAGCTTTTCGTAGGCGTTTTCACTTCCGTCGGCCAGGAATCTATCAACTTCTTCGGGCGTGGGCGGCAAGCCCGTAACGTCGAGGGCAAGTCGGCGGATGATGGTCAGTCGATCTGCGGCGGGCGACGGTTTTAACGAAGAATCTTTCAGACGCGACAAAATGAAATTGTCGATTGGATTGACGACGGAGCCTGTTTTGATTGCAGGGACGGGTTGCTTGATTGGGTTGGAATAGGACCAGTGCTTTGCGTAGTTGGCTCCTTCTTTGATCCATTGAAGGAGTAGTTCTTGATCTCGTTCTGAAAGCGGTTCCCCATGCTTTGGCGGTGGCATGACGTCCATTGATTCGCTACTGGCGATGCGAAGAATCAATTCACTTTCTTCTGGGGCATCGATATCGACCGCAAAGTCCGTCGCGCCGTCATAGGTATCCAGTCGCAGGTCGGCGGCTCGAGCCGCTTCGTCGGGCCCATGGCATGCATAGCATTTATTGGAAAGGATCGGACGGATTTGCCGATTGAAATCGATCGAGCTGGGGGACTTTTCCTGTGCCGGTAAAAGACTTGCACCAGCGATGAGAATTACTATTACTAACTGTGGTTGAATTCCCATAGACCATTCAAGTGGAGTTGAATTGAAGTAAGTTCGCGCGAACCGTATTTCGGCGACTCTGTCAGAATTCCAATGGGGAACACGACAGAGATTCAATTTTGACACGAATGAGCCAGAAATCCAAACCGGATCTGGAATAGTTTCCCAAAAGTTTCGAGCAAGTAGTGCGAAATCAGCTCCAAGGCTTTACTCAAATTCAATCGAAACGACGTTGGTTTCGATGTCTTGCAAGTTCACAACGACGCGATGAGAGTTGCGATAGCCCTCTGTTGAATTTGCGATGGCACTTTGAAGAGCTGCTTCGATTCGGTTCGCAATCAGTTTCCTGACGATGCGTCCGCCTTCTTTTCCCTTTGACTTTTGGTTTTGCTCAAAGGACTGGTTGGAAATGGCTTCGATCAAGTCTTCAGAAATGGAAAGCTCTTTCTGCCGTTGTGTTTTCCATTTGCTGACCAGATCGTCGCAAAGCTGCCGGGTGATCCCCGCCATCGCATTTTCATCGAGAGGTTTGAAAATGATCACTCGTTTGATGCGAGCCAGGAATTCAGCTGAGAATACGGGGCGATTGGCCTTCGCGTGGCGAATATTGGAAAGTGACTCCATCAATTTCGAATGGATCTCTTCCCAGCTTTTTCCCTTCTTTTGCATCTCGGCGATCTGTCGTTGTCCGACATTCGTGGTCAAAACGAAAATCGATCGTTCCGCATAGGCTTTGATTCCACGTTGATCGGCGATCCAGCCTTCATCGAACAGGTTAAGAAACGGTTGCATGACATCCGGATGAGCTTTGTCGGCCTCATCCAACAGGAAAACACTGTAGGGATCTGCGTTCAATTCATTGACCAAGCGTCCACCTTGCTCGTGGCCGACGTAACCGGCAGGCACTCCAATGATTCCAGAAACACTATGAGCTTCCGAATAATTACCCAAGGTAAATGTCTTGAGGCGTTTGGAAGTGGAATAGAGTTTGGAAACAACTTTGGCGAGTTCAGTTTTTCCCGTCCCCGTTTGACCGACGAACAACATGACCGATGCGGGCTTTCCGCCGTCAACCATTCCCGCGCGAATTAGTCCCAGTTCGGTGGCGACCTCTTCGATCACATGATCTTGACCGACAATACGACTACCGAGAACTTCGGTGTAGTTAATCCCATCCGGCATGCCTGACAATGTCGTTGTCGGGACTCCGCTCAATTCAGAGACTCGCTGGATTACGTCGGCACTGGTTGCCAACCACTTTACCTGGACCGCAACTCCCTCCACCGGGATCAAAGTTCTGACAATACGTGGATCGAGCGACAACCAGACGGCTTTATGCTTTGCTATGGATCGCACGGACCATCGAGCTCGTCGGTTTCGTCCAGTTCGAGCAGCAGCGGGAGCAGCGACTCCAGTACCTCAGATTCGGGCGATTGTCGTTCGATTGAGTACTCAAAATGTACTCCTGATCCAAGCGGATCCGACTCCAGTAGCAACTCGAACTCCAGCAGCTCAGGTAGTTCGGGCAGTGGGTGCGCTGCGCCCGAACTGGAATACGGCTACGTTCGAAACGTGTTGCCAACTAACTATGCAGTACCGTTCGTTGGAACACCGGTCAACGCGAGCGGCGCGGACGGGCGAGCCCAGCAGCCGATGCTTTGTACGATTGATCAGGAAGCGTTCTGCGGTTGCGTTCAACCCAACGCTGGAACCTACAATCGAAACGAGGCTGGTGTTTTGCCAGTCTATTCGCATGACGGAAGATCAACCGCTCGTGATCGCGCCATTCAGCCCGTGATGAGCGCGGCAGTTGGATTTCGCCTTCGAACTCTGGAAATGGGCAACAATTGTGGGGCCACTTCAGGGACCTCTGCGGTGAACGTTCACAACGGCAACCTGTTGCTTTCGTACTCGTTGCCATCAAGTGGGCCGGCGGATCCACCCCTGCGACTTTTTTACAACAGTCTTGCCAACGATCCCTTTCAAGAGTCGCAGTTTGGAACGGGTTGGTCGGAACTTTACGATCAATGGTTAGAGGATGGTTCCGGTTCCAGCTCCAGTTCGAGTTCACGAATCTACCTGTCGGAATTGGTAAACCCGGCAAATAAAAAGTGGAGAGTTGTTCGCGACGACTACAACGGTTTGGTCCAGGAGATTCAGGGGCCTAACGGGAAGAAAGTTGTCTATCAATACGATGAGGCTGGTCAGCTCCGTGCGATAGTCGACGGAAGCAGCCGCACCACACGTTTCTTCGTGAACCCTGTCACCAAGCAATTGGAAATGATTACCGATCCAGAGGGGCGCGATACGGTACTCCAATACAACAGCGATAATCAACTTGGTCTTCCCCATCAGAAGTGTACAGTTTGCTAAGCATGAAAAACGAATTGAGCGCGAAGGCTTTCGCTCTCTGGCTTCACCAACCAAGGTGCCTTCGATGTCGCCCTTGTTTTCGCCATCGTCGGTCGCCAAGTTCGCTGGCGCGAATGCTGCGCGAGCGACCAACGGCTGACTCCAACGAAGGTGTCCTCGTGTTCATGGGCCGTTTTCATCTTCTTCGTCTTCAGTTTAGACTCATCCTTGCTGTGCGGTCTTCAATGAATTCAGTATGCTGCAGCTTAAGGGCATGCAAGCCCTTACCTTTTCACACTACTCATCTGCGGAACTCTCATGAAAATCTACACGACGTGTTTATGTCTTTTCTTGTTGGGAATATCGAGCCTCGTTCATGGGCAAGACAATGTTTCATTGTCATGGGGAGGAAGCGACTCGCCGACCCTGCGAACGCTGTCATCGCTCGCTGAATTCACAGGCAATGCGTTGAGCGGTGATGTTCTTGGTAGCGTCGAATCAGGAGCTGACTTGATTGCTGCTTCGGCGAACGTGTTGTCTTCGGAGCCTGCTCAGCGTTCAGGATTGTTTTCCAGCGTCACCCGTCAGGCAACCCGAATTTCGATCAGGATCTCGCAGTTGAGGTCTACTGCTGGTAATGACGACTACTTAACTGCGAGGCAAATCGTTTCTCTGTATTTAGTGGCTTATCGGCACGCCAGCTGCCGGTTTTGCGGCTGGTGTTTTAGTCAAGGTTGGTGGGAAATGGGTGTTCCGCCAAATAACCAAGCGAGTTGATGATCTCGCTGATCTTGCACCAAGGGGATTACCCGGACCAACCATTCCCCCTTATCATGCACGTAATTTCGCGGGTGCCAAATATGTAAATCGACAGGTATCTGGGGACGAAGTCTTTTATAAGTATCACGGAGTGAATAATCGAACTGGGAAGACACACAATTACTTGACGAAGAAAAAATACACATCAGAGCAGGAGCTTCGAAACGACTTGGCGATTCTCGACGAGTGGGGTATCACGATCGACCGAGTCACCACCTTCAAGCCAGCCAAAGGAACTTGGATTAGTGAAGGAACGGCAGCTCGGCAGATCGGTGAAATTACAGGTGAAGTTCGTCCCGGTGGTGGTTGGCAGGGCCTAATTGATGTCGGCAATTTGCCGAAGTCTTCTATAATTCGCACCGATCGTTTGCGAAGGAGCTTTTTTGAATGATAGACAAAAATGATATTCTCGAAGCTGTTTCTTTCTTGCTTCGATCGGCAAATGAGCGAGGTACATCTCAGGGACTTGTCGTATACACAAAGATTGTTGAAATGCTGAACGACGCAAAAGACAATGATACCGTCGAAGAAATACTTGGAAAGCTAAACCGTGCACTAGCAGGAATAGAGGCACATGGGGATTTTACAGACAAAGAGTTTGAGAAGGTGTTGTTCCTTAGAAAAGCGGGGGTTTTGTAGCCCCAAGGGATTAGTCGATGATGTATGGGGCCAGTTGTGAGCGTTCGGTGAATTACACATCTTTTGCTTCTCTTTCTTTTCGTCGGCTGTCGTCGATTGTCCACTTGTATTGGGGGTTTGCTTTGAGCCAGACGTCGGGCAAGAGGTAATCGAGTTCGTTTGAAACGATTGGCCCACGCTTTTTCGTACTCGAACGTAGAACTTTGATGTCAGTATTTGTCGTCGATCTGGTAATTCATAGGCATAGAGCCTTGTGGAATTAATGGATCCCAAATGAACCAGACGAAAAACAAAGCTGACGAAAATGGCTGCTTGCATTGGTGTATTTCATTGGAACGCCGCAAGGATCGGCGATTCGTTATCAAGCGAACATTTCCAGAATCGATTGCGGATCTGGTCCACTTCTTTGATGCAACGGACGGGAGCAAAATTCCGGATTGGAAAATTAGTTCGCGAAAGTATGCGGGGGCTACCCGCAGCTCCTATGCCGTTCGACTAAGCAAGTCGCTGTTGTTGAGGAAATTCTTGAGGCAAGACTTACCCTACGTTTGCATGTATGAGGACGATGTTGTTCTGGATGGCGATTTCTCCAAAATTCTCAACCATGCGATTCAAAATGTCCCCTCTGATTGGGACTGTCTTTTTCTTGGCGGATCACACGAGTGTAGCCCCACTGGAACCGGTGATTTTCGTCGGTGTCGCGATACATACAACAACCACTGCCTGTTATTCAATCGAGCGGGTGCAGCCAAGGTCCTGAGTCTTCTGATCAAAAAACCCTATCGATTCGGGTGGAGTGATCGTGAAATCGCAGGTGCGATCAAGGACGGCAAGCTGAACGGATATTGTCTCGCCAAGTTTGTCGCACATCAGCGACGCACAAGCAGTGATAATTTTGTCAACGGGCACAGGGAGGTTACGATCTACAATCGAAAGTTTTCTCCTTGGATGTTGCCGGACGATGCACATGTCCTCTACGCCGCCGCAAGACCTGGAGACACCGTTGTCGAATGGGGGAGCAGTGGAAGTACGTTAGTTTTCGCGCAGCGAGTTGGTGATTCTGGGAAAGTTGTTTCCGTTGAGTACCAACAAGGTTGGTTTGACAAGGTCAACAGGCAATTGCAAAGCCATGACTTGGCCCATCGAGCCAATGTCATCTATGAACCGCCAAATCCTCAGCGTGAGCAAGACAGTCCGTTCCAGCTTCTTCCCAAGCAGATGGATGGCTATGTTCGCTCGCCTGTTTTAAAAGGCGGCGTCCAACCTGGTAGTGTTGACGTCGTGTTTGTCGACGGTCGCCAGCGGCTACGCTGTGCGCTTTTTGCTGCCAAGCTGCTGAGGTCAGGCGGGTTTTTGATGATTCACGATTTCTGGTGTCGCGTCGCGTCGCGTATCGATCTCGGTTGGCAGAATTGCTAAAGTATTTTAAGTATTCGTTTGAGACGCCTGAAAAATCTGGTTCAGATAAACAAGGGCTGGCGGTCTTTGTCCGTCGCTGAGACGCAGCCCCGTTCTGACTCATTGGATTGAGATTGAAGAATTACCAAGGCAGTGTTTCGAAGGACACTCCTGTAGTGCCACGTTGGTTGGTTGAGGAATGGCGAGGGTAGGTCAATTCGATACTTCCTCGACGAAGAACCAGAAAGAGAAGTTGAAAGAACGGCACCAATGTTTGAAGAGTCTTTTTTCGTTGCTGGACACCCTCGGCACTCTGTGTTCCTCTGTGCACTCTGTGGTAATCTAATTTGAACCACGGAGGGCGCGGAGGAACACAGAGGGGAGAAGGAACGACTGGAATTGGAACTTGCTTGCTTCAAATGTAAGGGAACGAAATTCTGGCGGGAACAAAGATGGGGCTCACATTATTTGAAGAGCCAGCATGGTCGGAGTCCGGGTACTAGCCCCAAGTTCCACGTTTGAGAGAACAAGAATTGTTTCGGCAGGAGCCTCAACCTCCCGTAAAAGAAAAGAGCCTCGACGATGGGTGCCATGCTCCTCGCTTGCGTGGGCATGTCGTGTTCTGCCAACAGCCGAGGACCTCACCCGGCTTCGATTGGCGGGCCGAAATCATCAGATACCCCTTCCCGTTTTCTTAGCGTTGTTTTCCGTCAATTCAAAGCAGTCCGGGTACTAGCCCAAGTTCCACGTTTGAGAGAACAAGAATTGTTTCGGCAGGAGCCTCAACCTCCCGTAAAAGACAAGAACCTCGACGGCGGGTGCCATGCTCCTCGCTTGCGTGGGCATGTCGTGTTCTGCCAACAGCCGAGTACCTCACCCGGCTTCGATTGGCGGGCCGAAAACATCCGATCCCCCCCAGTTTTCTTAGCGTTGATTTCCGTCAATTCAAAGCAGTCCGGGTACTAGGGCTAATTCCTGTTCGAGTAGCGAAATTCAAGAATTGGGTGACTCTGTTTTCAGGTTTTGTTGCTGGGCAGCTAGGCTGAAAGTTTTTCGCGTTTTCGTAAGGTTGTGAGAAATTCATTCGGCAACCGTACAGCAATTGGAATTCGATTCAGAATACGGTGTCCGTCAGTGTCATAGCTCAGTGGTAGAGCACCCCCTTTTGTCAGGAAGGTTGGGAGGTCATTGGTTCAAATCCAATTGGTGCTGGCGGACATTTATCTTAGTTGACAATACAATCTTGTTCGGAGTGGATCGACATCAACGGCACGGAACTTTCCTTTGAGGCCAACTCTGAACTGCAGCGTTTGGCGCAGATGAATGAATCGGACCTTCCCGTCGGCGAAGAATTCGAGCGGCTAATCTCTGCGATCTATAAAACGATTCGTAAACGCCGCAGACGTCAACAGGGACAGCAGCGAAAAGCCAAAGATCGTAAAGCTAAAAAGGCTGCTGCAGGTACCCTTGACGGTCTCCCGCTTTCTCGGCTTCCTGAAGGCATGCGTGTGGATGGTAACTTGCGCATTGTCAGGTGCCCCGGATTGACGACGTTTCCGCCATGTCTGGTTGTAGGTGGTTGTCTTGATGTCGTTGGATGTTCGATTGCGATGCTTGATAGCTCGGTTAGCATTGGGAAAGGAATCAGATTTAGGGCATGCAATTTTACCAATCTGGAGCTTCCTGCTCACGTCGCTGGTTCAATAAGTGTGAACTCGTGCGACAAGTTGGAGCAGATCGGTGGATTGGAGATCGTCGATGGCAATTTGATGGTTGGCAGTTGCTGTCAACTCATTCGGTTGCCGATGAAACTGCATGTGGGTGGGCGGCTCGTTCTGGACCGGGTCGAGAACTTGTCGATTTGCCAGGTGATTTGACGGTGAGAGGCCTCTTGTTTCCGAATGATGGGCGGGTGGAATTCGTTCGATGGCGCTCGGTTCTGAGTTTGGTCGGTTGCGAGAAGGTCACGGAGCTGCCTGAGATGCAGAACATCAATGGTTCTGTTGACCTTGCAGATTGTGGTGTCGAGGATTTGTCTGACGAACAGCTAATCGGGCTTGAAGTACGTTGGCGAGGTGTCCCAATTCAAGCACGATTTTTATTTCGTCCCAAAAAAATCGCTCCCGAAGAAATTTTTCAACAGCACAATGTGGAGGTTCGTCGTGTCATGTTGGAACGGGTCGGTACGAATCGCCTGATGCAAATGACGAATTCCAGGGTCATTGACTCCGATCACGATGCGGGCGGCCTCCGTCGGCTGATACACTTTCGCATCCAAACTCAAGCACAATGGGTTGATGAAGAACTGCGTTTTCTGAATTGCTTCTGCCCCTCAACGGGGAGAGAGTATTTGTTACAGGTACCTCAAACGGTTACGACTTGTCATGCTGCGGCTGCATGGCTTGCAGGGTTTGACGATTCGAACGACTATCGGCCCATTGTCGAAACCTAACGTAATTCTCAGTGGATAAACCGTTGTACGGAGAACAGGATAGAGCAAAGAGGCCCTCCGCCCTTTTCAACCATTTCAGGCCGCCAGACGATTGGGAATGACAACGTTTAATTCCGGAAAAGCTGCAATTGAAATCTCGGTTCGGATTTGTAGAACTTACAGATGGTCGCATGCGAGTCGTTGGCATGGCTTTGTCCTATTGTTGAATGGAGACGGCACGAAGGCACTTCAAAGGGTGCAACTAACGAAAGAAACGTTTGAAGTTTCTGGGCTGATGGGATTTGGTTGGGAGGTTGAGGCTCCCGCCGAAACAATTCCTTGTGTTGTTGTTTCGGCAGGAGCCTCAACCTCCCGGTTGGCGCGCAAAAAAGCCGCGTCGAAACGCGGCTTGGTAAACTTACAATTGGAGGGATTTCAACTAGACCAGGACTGGGCGAGAAAAGACAAGTGAGTTGTCGTCCTCGCGATCATCTTCTTCGTCATCGTCGTCGTCGTCGTCCATTTGCATTTCACGGAGTTCTTCGAGCTGTCTGCGAAGGACTTCCATCTGAGCGCGAAGTTCTTCCACTTCGGAATTCTTCTTCTGCAGCTGGTCTTGCTCTTGCAGCAAATGTTCGGCATGAGCGCGTTTTGCTCGTTCAACTTCCAAGTACTGCTCCATCTCAGCGACTCTTGCCGCTTCCATAGCAGCAGCTTGTGCGCGTTTCGCAACACGGCTCTCCAGTATACGAGCGTGGTTTTGCTGGGCCTGTTCTGCGGCTTGTAGTTGTTGAACTTTGGCGCGGTCGAGAGCTTCTGCGTGTCGCTGAGCGGCCATCGCCTCAAGTTCGACGGCATGCATGTGTTGAGCCTTTTTTCGGTCCGTGTCGTGCAGGAGTTTCTCCAAGACGCCTTGGATGTCTTGTCCTTTCTGGCCTGAAAGGTTCAACAACTCAGCGATGTCTTCGTCTTCTTCGATTGCTTCTAGGGCTTGCTCGACTGATTCTCGAACCATCTCTCCGAGCTCATCCATTTTTCCTTCATTGAACAAGTCCGATTCTTCAAACCGTTCCATGGCTCGATTGTAAATGTCTTGTACTGGAAGGTCGCCAATCATCTTCATGTTGCTTTCGATGAGTTCGGCGAGTTCTTCGTTTTCCAAGCCATGTTCTTCAAGCTTCTCGGCCCACTCTTCCCATTTTTGAGAATACTCTTGGGCCCATGGTTCCATTTCATTTTGGGACCAGTCTTCCATGTCGCGGCTAAAGCCTTCTGCGGTTTTCTCAAAGTCTTTGGCCCAAGCTTCCCATTTTTGAGAATGCTCTTCTGCCCATTCTTCGAGATTGCCAGAGTTCAGATCCATTAGCGCTTCGAGGCGACCGCCAATTTCATCCATTCCTTGAAGTTCGCCAACGAGTTCCTCGATGGATTCACTGAGATTTTCAGCATCAAAATCGAAATCTTCTCCGTTGATATTGAATTTGAATTTCATTTCCCCGTCGCTGTCTTCGTCATCATCCTCTCCGTCTTCGTCATCATCTTGACCTTGGACGGCGCGTTTTGCGTCGGCAAGTTCTTTCGCTAAACCCTCTGTACGCTTGGCACTGTCGCGAACGGCGCGTTCCATATCGCGGGCATGTTGCTCCAATTCACGAACATGCTGCTCGGCCTGCTTGGCCATGTCACGTACTGCTTGCTGCTGCTGCTTGCGTTCGGCCTGACGTTGTTTTCGATCATCGTTGGCTGCTGGATCGTCTTCACCGGCGTCATCTTTTTGGGCGGCAGAGTCCAGTAGTTCGATCAGGTAATTCCCCGTGGAATCGTAAAGCTCAGCTCGTTCTTCAGCCGATTTGTCTTCCAGTTTTCGGGTCAGGCGTTTGAGAGCGGCGCGAATCTTCGACCACTCGTTGTTACTTAGTTTTTCGCTTTCACGTAGCTCATGAATTTCTTCGATGAGCGACTTGAAGCTTTCCGCTGCGTTACTTTCATCCTCTTGGGCGTTAATTGGATCGCCCACAGTCATCAGTAATGTGATGGCACACAGGCCGATCAGTAAACGTTTCATCTAGTTCTCCGTAGAAGTGGTGGTGTTTCGTGTGCCGCACTGCGGCGATCAAGTTAATTCGTTTTCAATTGACCAACGGCCGTAAGCAGGCGTTCGATTTCGGATTGAAGTTGCGCTTCGTTTTCATTTGCGGAATCCAGACGCTTTGCGTCAACTCGCATCATTCGCAACTGGAGTTCCATGGTTCTCAGTGTTGTATTCGCATTTTTCTTGGTTTCTCGATTGAGCTGTTCCAATTTGTCGAGTTCAAGTAGCGGGAGTTTTATGTTGGTGGTTTCCGCTCCGGCTTCGTCTGTTGGCCAAAGGATGGTTAGGCCAACGATAATCATTGCCAAAGTTGTGATGGAGACAGGCATCCAAAAACGTCGTTTAAAAAGATGGTTGTTTCGGCTTTGTGGCTGTTTTTTTCGAGGAGTTGGTTTAACTGCGAGCGGAATCGGAGCAGGGTCTCCGTTAAGGGTGGCCAATCCATGGGGAGACTGAATGGCTTTGTCGACCATTTCAAAAGTGGTTTGGGTTGTGCGGCAAGCATTACATCGCGTTAGGTGTAAAGTGACACGTTCCGTTTCACTCACCGACAGTTCACCGTCGATCAAGCCGCTGATGAGTTCGCCAAATTGTTCACAATCAGTTTTCATGTTTCATTCTGTCATCAAAAGTCAAATCGAAGTTCCTGTTTTTCGATGTCGTCCTTGAGCTGTTTGCGTGCTCGAAAAATCCAGGTTCGTACTTGAGCCTTGGTGCAATTCAAAGTTTGCGAGATTTCCTCATAACTAAGCATGCCATGAACTTTTAGTCTTAGTGCCTCGCCCCATTCTGTGGGCAGTGCGTCGATCATGGTTTCAATTCGTTTGGCAGCGTCGTGGTATTCTTTTTGCGTGTGACCTTTGCTGGTCGGTTCGACGACGCTTTCCAGTGAAACGTCGCTGCGTCGCTTACGTCGACGCAGCAAATCAATGCAAAGATTTCTAATCGTGGTGAAAAAAGTCGCTCGGAACCGAGTTTCTGACTCGATAGGTGTTGCCGCAATGCACTTCAACAGTCTGCAAAAAGCATCCTGCACAATTTCTTCAGCGTCCGAGGTACTGCGCACTATCGAATTGGCATACAGAACCCCGCGGTTCGAATACTGTTGGAACCAAAGACCAACTAATGTGTTGTCGATGGCCTCGAAATTGGATTGGGTGTTGCCCACGTTGTCTTTTACGGAATCCACGGTCAATGACGACCAATACTCAGGAAGCTTGTTTCTTGTTTTCACTTTCTGAATTGAACGTCACTAATACAAGATACGAACAGGTCCTATGCAAGTCGCAGGATTTTTGGCTTAAATTTTTGCCTCGTTCACGAAATTGGTGGGTGGAGTTTAACAACTTGCGAGATTTCACTCTGATTTCCCTGCTTTAGGTGTGGATATCGCATGATTCCAACTGGCCATCAGTTCGCAATTTCTTCAAAAAGGCTACCCACTAACCCCAACGAATGATTCCCGTAGCCCATTCCGCGTCACCATCGTTTCGGCCTGCGCAGCAGATTGAGGCTGAAACATGGGGACTGAGACATGGGGACTGAGACATGGGGACTGAGACATGGGCGGGCCATTCTGAAGAGCTAGAGCGAGGATGCAAACCTAACCGTATTCACCCACTCATTCCGTGGGCGAACCTTGAAATTGGACGTGGAATTACGGATGCCGTCGCTCCCGCGACTCGGGCTTTTGGGTGGGATGTTACCCCAGACTAAAAGTCTGGGGCTAAAAGAAATTGTCACTCTGTGACAAGTGCCGACAAGCCTGAGGAATCCGAGTGAGGATGCGAAACAACCACTATTCACCCACTCGTTCCGTCGGAGAGCCAAATTTTTGGCAGCATCGAAGGGCGGGGATATCGTCCACGTTTCAGAGCTTAAATTTAGCGAAAACAGCCTTCTTGGTGCCGGAGAGTCGTTGGTTTTTGTTGAGCAATCCAGCTTTTGCCCGGTGTTTGGGCAATAATTGAAGTCTACTGCTGGAACTTGAAGTTGATATTGGATGGGAATCGGTAAGAAAGCCTGCTTTTCAAAGGAATACGAACAAACTGGCCTGTTTCCCATTCAAGGTTAATTCCGACTTCCAGCACTGCGGCAACCGGTCTTGTTTTAGGGCTGCGAATTGACACTTGTTACTGCAGATTTGTAGGATGAGAGTTGAAAATTCCGCCACTAGAGGCCGTTGTGTTTACTAGAGGTGGGGTTTCTGTCCCTCAATCGCTATTCCAAAGCGAAGGGGATGCCAATCGTACGCACCTATCGTGCAGGCAAATTCTAACCACCGATGAAGCGAGTCTTCGCTTCTCACTATATTTTTGGAGCATATCGAAACGTGGAAAAGACACAAATTCTCGCCGCAAAGGCTGGTGAAGTTACCCCCGAAATGGAGTTTGTTGCGGAACGCGAGAGCTTGACCGTTGATCTGATTCGTGACGAAGTCGCAGCGGGCCGAATGGTGATTCCGGCCAATAAAGTTCACTTGGAAAATCGGCTTGAGCCGATGTGCATTGGAATCGCCTCCAAGTGCAAAATCAACGCCAACATCGGCAACAGTGCCGTCACCAGTGATATCGATGGTGAATTGGAAAAGCTACATACGTCGGTTCACTTTGGCGCAGATACCGTGATGGATTTGTCGACCGGAAAAGATATCGACTCGATTCGAGCAGCGATCATCGATGCGTCTCCGGTACCCATCGGAACGGTACCCATTTATCAGATGCTGGAGGAGCTGGGTGGCAACATTGAGGACATGAAGGCACAGCATTTCCTGGACATGGTGGAACATCAAGCCAAGCAGGGTGTCGACTACATGACGGTCCACTGTGGCGTGTTGATGGAACATCTTCATTTGACGACTCAGCGCGTGACCGGAATTGTGTCTCGCGGGGGTTCGCTCATCGCCAAATGGATGATGGTCCACCGAAAGCAGAATCCACTTTATGAAGCCTTTGATGATCTTTGCGACATCATGCGTGAATACGATGTGACTTGGAGCCTGGGTGACGGACTGCGACCCGGAAGTATTGCCGATGCCAGTGACGAAGCGCAGTTCGCTGAATTGGATGTCCTCGGTGAGTTGACGACACGAGGACAGGCCAACGGAACCCAAGTGATGGTTGAGGGCCCTGGGCATATCCCGATGCATCAAATTCAAATGAACATCGAACGTCAAATTGAAATTTGCAATGGTGCACCCTTTTACGTGCTTGGCCCACTCGTAACCGACGTCGCACCAGGCTACGACCACATTACCAGTGGCATTGGTGCCGCCATGGCCGGTTGGCATGGAGCGGCGATGCTTTGCTATGTCACTCCTAAAGAGCACCTTGGTCTGCCCAACAATGATGACGTTCGTGCTGGTGTTATTGCCTATAAAATTGCGGCTCACTCAGCCGATGTTGCTCGCGGTCGCCCGGGAGCTCAAGACCGAGACGACGCACTTTCCAAGGCTCGATTCGAGTTTGATTGGAATGAGCAGTTTCGACTATCGCTTGATCCGGAAACCGCGAAAGCCTATCACGACGAAACGCTTCCTCAGGATACGTTCAAGAGCGCACATTTCTGCAGTATGTGTGGTCCGAAGTATTGTTCGATGAAGATTACCCAGGATATTCGCAAGATGGCTGCGGAAGAAGGGCAGTTGGTTCCGCTTGATTCGAATGCTTCTGAGTAATCGGACGAGCCCTTGAACAAATCAACGATCTTTGTCACCGGACTATCGGCCTTGATCCTCCTCGGGGCCATCGGGGGATTGGTGTATTCGTTCTTTGCGAAACCGGTATTCGAAAGCCGGACTCGCTTCTCCTTTCGTCTCGTGACGCCGGTTGACGAGGACCCAAAGATTCAGCAGATTGCCGACGCCGCCCGAGCGACGATCCGGCAGGCGCTGCAATGTCGCCAGTTAATTGAGGAGTGTGCCCAACACGAATCGTGGCATAGCTTGGAAGCATTTGAAGAGACAAGTTGGAGCGAAATGATTGCCGAGGTTCAGCGTGGACTGGTCGTGGCTGAGTTGGAACCTGGCACATTTTATATGAGTTTGCGTCTGGCCAATGACAGTGAACTGTGTCGCCAATCGCTTCAACACCTGATTGATTATTTTCAATTGGTTTGGGCGGAGTGGTCCGAGAGTGCCCGAGCCAGTGTGTCAAACCAAGAGTGGAGAGATGTCAGTGATTTGAAACTGCTTCCCTTTGAGTTTGAGATGGACGTGCATGAGGCGATTGCGTCGGGTACCCGTGTCAATGGACGTTGGAGGACCGTAGGTGTTGGGGGAACTGCTGGAGCCGTGACGTGGCTGGTGATCTGGGTATTGATTCAATTCTTGGGATGGTACTCATTGATTCCCGTTGGATTTTCTATCTTGGGCGTGGCATTTGGGGTGGCCTTTTTTTGGTTCTCGCCGCCAATCTACGAGAGTGTTGGGCAGTTTGTCGTTCACTCGAACTTTTTGCCCTCAGAGAACACACCGGAACTGATCCTTAATGACATGTTTGCCGATCATCAAGTTGAATACGATGAAATGTTTGGCGATCTGGAACTCATTGATCAATGTCTAGACTCCGGTGCGCTGAGAATGTTGCACTTCCTGGAAGGAATCCCAACATCGGATCATGCTCAATTTGCAGCGTTGAGCCTGCGGACACGTCGTTTGGATGAATGTCCTCGAATTATCGAGTTGCGAATGCGCGCGAATTCGGCACTCGATTCACGGACATTTTTGAATGCGTTGATTGCCTTTCAATACGATTTGATCCAACAGAAAAATCAAAAACGAGCAGCTTTAAGGTTTGATGATTATAGATCACAGGCAAAGGAGCTGGCCCCGGATGATATCGATGCCCGCAAAGAGTTATTCGAACGTTTTCATGAGATCGGCGTGATTGATCAAAGAGGTACTTCGATCAGTGAAGGCTTCCACGACATGCAACTACTCCGAATCGCAAATCCCGATATGGGGCGGCTGGTTTCTCCCCTTTTGTACGCAAACCTTCTTTACGGTGCATTGGGAGGCTATTTGTTCGGATTGTTTGTCGGTAGTGTTTTGCACTCAATCTCCAAATCCAAAAGAGAATCAGATACTGTCGCGAAATCGCAATGAGGAATGTTGTGAATGTTGCTGATACGATCGCACAAGCTCAAGTCGAATTTGAGAAGCAGTTTCATTGCAAGGCGATGTGGTGTGGTGCAGCGCCGGGACGTGTGAACCTGATCGGCGGACATGTTGACTACAACGACGGTATTGTTCTTCCGTTGGCGATCGATCGGTATACTGTTGTCGTTGGAAGCATCAGCGACTCATTATTGATCAGGCTGTTCAGCACTCATGAGAATGAGTGGTTGGAAATCGATCTGGCCAATCCGTTGGTTCCAAAATCGAGGCACTGGGAATCCTACATTGCTGGAGTCCTTGCCGGATTTCAACAGCGAGGCGTTGAGTTGGTTGGATTTGATGCGGTCATCCATTCGACAGTACCAGTAGGTGGCGGACTTTCCAGTAGTGCCGCCCTCGAAGTTGCCATGGCGACATTTTTGGAGGCGGTGACTTCCAGCGAATTGTCGAAAAAGGAAAAGGCGATGTTATGCCAGCGGGCAGAAGCCGATTTTGCTGGGATCCCATGTGGGATCATGGATCAATTTGCCTCGGTGTTCGGTGAGACCAATTGCCTGGTCAAGATTGATTGTCAATCTCAGGAGATCGAGTTGATCAGGTGGCCGAGCGATGAGGTATCGGTTCTGGTGGTTGACAGCCGCATCCCGCATCGATTGGTTGATGGGAAGTACGCGGAACGCAGGCTTCAATCTGCCGAGGCGTTTCGGAAACTGGAACTGAACTCGTATCGTGACCTTACGATTGAGCAGATTGAATCGGCACAAGGAAAACTGACGTCAACGGAATCGCGGCGTGCAAGTCATATCGTTTCCGAAACCCAGCGAGCGACGCGATGTGCCGATGCGATTGCCAAATGCGATTGGATGTGTGCGGGGCAGCTACTTTTTGAAAGCCATGCTTCGCTGCGTGATGATTACGAAGTCAGTTGTTCTGAACTGGATTGCCTGGTGGAAATCGCGTCTCTGCTTGGGACTGCAAACGGCGTATTTGGCGCCCGGATGACTGGCGGCGGTTTTGGTGGTTGCGTGGTGATGCTTGTTGGCACCGATTCGATGGAGGAGATTTCCAAAGCGGTTGTAAATCGTTACGATTCCATCATGGGCCAACGAGTACAATGTTTTGCGACGAGTCCCGCGAGAGGGTCGTTTCATCGCCGCTTGGGCGTCGGTTTCTAAATGGGAGGTTGAGGCTCCTGCCGAAACAAATCGTCTGTTTTTTTTCGAGTGAAACAACGAAAAACCCGATGTAATTTACGAAACACGCGATAACGAATATCGAAAGGAACAACAGATTGAGTAATCAAGTGATCTATAAGATTGTGTCGGAGACGCAGTGGAAGCTTGCTGAGGAGAAAGGCGTCTTCGGGGGCTCGCAAGTTGACTTTGAGGATGGCTACATCCATTTTTCTACTTCGGAGCAAGTTGCGGAAACTGCAGCCAAACATTTTGCTGGTCAGGACGATTTGTTGCTGGTTTCCGTGAGCGAGGACAAATTAGGGGATTCGGTACGCTGGGAAGAATCTCGTGGCGGGCAATTGTTCCCTCATTTCTACGGGGATTTGATGGTGGGTTCGGTTGATGACGTTCAGAAGTTGTCGTTGGATAAAGATGGGAATCATATCTTCCCTGAGTTCTAGAATGTTTTCGCGTGGTGTGCGCGAACGCGAGGGTGGAGGTTCATAAGGTGTTGGTCTCGGCCGGAGCCTTGACCTCCCGTAAATGCACCCATCCTTGATTCTAGTGGTTGACCAACCTGAACTGTACTGGCAGGGACATACCTTTGCTTGCGCAAGCATTGCATGCTCACGCAAGCATTGCATGCTCACGCAAGCGTGAAGCATGGCACCCCATTTGATGAACTTTTCCCAAGTGCTCCCTTGATTTTAGTCCGGCTGCCCTGCCCTGCTCTTCAGCACTTCAACGGCTTCAGGAAGAGGGAAATCTAGAATCGAAACGCCGTCCATGCCACGCAGTTCTTGGAGGCGATGCCAGCCTCGTGTTACCAGTTCCTCACGTTTTTGGACGTAGTCGGGATCCAAATTGGATTTGCTCCACTCACCGTCAGCCTGGATCGGTTCGAACTCTTCTGCAACGATAAATTGGGCCAGCGACGGATTGCAGGTGATGTGTCGTTCAGGCATGGTGTGAAGGATTTCTGGGTCCACCAATCCGATGACGTAGCGGAGATAGAGATCACTTTGTGTGATGTTGGCAACGTCTTTGCCACAGACACCGCAGAAATAGCCTTCGTCGCATTTCGCCATCGATTGTTTCTTTGTGTAGGGCCTTGAAGTAAAATCAGCAGCGGATCAGTATAACGAAGTGCAGGTTTTTCCGACTTTCAAATTGATAGAGCTCCGATGAAATTCAACAAATTCCAACTCCTTATTCTCGCGTTGATCGTTTGGGGACCTGTTTTCAGTTTGGCTCAGGATGAAACGCTGAAACACGAGGAGTTTTCTCGACAGGACCGGCTGCGTGGATCAATCACGCCTGAGCGGGAATGGTGGGACCTGAAACAGTATCATCTTGCTTTGGAAGTGTTTCCGGAGACCAAGAGCATCAAGGGATCGAACGAGATTCAGTTTCTTGTTCTTCAACCTGCGACTCGGATGCAGATCGATCTTCAGGAACCCTTAAAGGTTACACGAGTATTGCATGGTGAGACGGATTTGGAGTTTGAACGCGAAGGGAGTGTTTATTGGGTTGATTTTGCGTCCGCACCAGAAAAGGGAAGTGTTCAAACCATCAAGGTCTTTTACGAAGGCAAGCCCGTTGAGAGTCGCAACCCTCCATGGAGTGGCGGGTTTAGCTGGCAAAAAGATCAGCATGGCAAGCATTTTATTGCAACATCATGTCAAGGGATCGGCGCAAGTATCTGGTGGCCCAATAAAGATCACGGCTACGACGAACCTGACGATGGAATGAAGGTTAGTGTTACTGTTCCAGAGGATTTGGTCGCCGTTTCCAATGGCCGACTGGAATCCAAGTCGCACGATGAGTCTGGGAAATCCAAAACCTTTAACTGGGTGGTTACCAATCCGATCAATAACTACGGAATCAATGTCAACATCGGGAACTACGTGAATTTTTCGGAAACGTTCGAAGGTGAGAATGGCGAATTGGATTTGGACTATTGGGTGCTTGAACATCAGCGTGAAACGGCGATGAAGCATTTCAAGGAAGCGCCTCGTACGCTCAAGGCATTTGAGCATTGGTTTGGCCCCTACCCTTTTTATGAAGACAGTTACAAACTCGTTGTCGTCCCCTATCTCGGTATGGAACATCAAAGTTCGGTAACCTATGGGAATGGTTTTCAGAACGGATATCGAGGTCGCGATTTGAGTGGAACTGGGGTTGGGCAGAAGTTCGATTTCATTATTGTCCATGAGTCCGGGCACGAGTGGTTTGGGAACAATGTTTCCATGAAAGACGCCGCAGACATGTGGATCCACGAAGGGTTTACCAACTATTCGGAAAACCTATTCGTTGAGTACCATTTCACAGAAAAAGAGGCACAGGATTATGTGATTGGTTGCCGTAGCCTGGTTGGGAATAGCACTCCTATCATCGGTACCTATGGCGTGAATAAAGAAGGTTCAGGCGATATGTACTACAAGGGCGGTAACATGTTGCACACTATACGCCATATCATCAATGACGATGTCCGTTGGCGTCAGATTCTACGTGGTTTGAATAAGGATTTTTGGCATCGGACTGTGACAACCGACGAAGTCGAAACGTATATTAACGAGCAATCGGGAATCGACTTTTCCAAGTTCTTTGACCAGTATTTGAGAGGGACAAAGATTCCTACACTCAAGTATGAATCTGACGGGACACAACTGGTCTATTATTTCGCCGACGTCGTAGAGGGGTTCTCGTTTCCTGTTCGCACGACGATTAATGGGACAGAGAGAATGCTTACGCCGACCACGGAAAAGCAGACCTTGGATTGTGACGTTGCCATTGAGTCATTTGAGATTGATCGCAATTGGTACATTAATCTGGAACGTGTAAATTAATCTCGAGACGTTGTTTCGTCGGTAATCAGGTGAAGATTGCGTTAAGGATGCTAAACCCCATAATTTGGGGGGGGGTGTAAAGGCCTTTGGCATCGGTTTCAGCGTATTGTCAGGCGAGGAGCCCGAATGGCCCCTCCAATTGGTATGATCCCTTACCCACCAAAGTGACTAGGACATTTCGGGTCAAATTTTAGCCAACCAACTTTAGTAAGTCATAAGTGCTTGTTGTGTATGTGTTTAGGTTGTTTTGTTGGCCCGAAAGTGGAACAAATGTTTGACGCTTTCAATCTGGATACCTAGAATGTCCCGCTTGCTTCGCCGCAATCAATTTGTCCTTACAAGACGGATCACTATCGTTTTAGACGATGTGGACGGAGAACAGAGATGAAGATGAAAAAATCCGAGGTAAAACCCTTCAAAGAACTGTTGCTTGTGTTGCGTGCACGCCTTCGTGGAGACGTATCGGCTCTGGCTGATGCAGCTTTGACGAAGACCGGCGGTGGCGGTGGAGGGGCGATGTCAGCTGTTCCCAGCCATATCGCGGACATGGGAAGTGATACATTTGAGCAAGACAACACCATTCTGTTGATGAAAAACGAAGGTGAAACGCTCGTGCAGATCGAAGCTGCTCTTGAGCGAGTTGAAGGCAGTGCCTATGGTGTCTGCACGGAATGTTCTTGCAAGATTCCGAAGATGCGGCTTAAGGCAATTCCCTATACACCTCATTGTGTAAAGTGTGCGAGTGAACTCGAATCAAACGACTATTGATTCTGTCGATCAAAAAACGAAAAGCCGTGACGTGCGATTGCCGACCAATCGATACGTCATTTTTTTTTCATTGATGATCTTTGGCTTGGCGGCAGATTTGCTGACTAAGTCGCTGATATTCAATCGGTATTATGATTCTTCCGGTGCCTACAAAGAGCCGGTTTGGATGATTGAAAACTACTTGGGAATTCAGTGCTCCACCAATCCAGGTGCGCTATTTGGATGGGGAAACGGATACAGTTGGCTGTTTGCTTCCATTTCGGTATTTGCCGTTTGCGGGCTAGTCCTTTGGTTGTTTGTATTCAAGGCCGCCGTGGACCGTTGGTTAAACTTTGCATTGGGAATGATTTGTGGCGGGATCATTGGAAACTTCTATGACCGAATTGGTTTGGGTTGGCGCTCCGAGTATTTGGTCAATGTAAAAACGAACGTTCGAGATTGGATTCATTTTCGAATCGAAGGCATGCCCTATTTTGACCCTTGGCCAAACTTCAATATCGCCGACAGTCTTTTGGTCTGCGGCGCGATCTTGCTCTTTATTCATGCTTTCTTTAACCGGGAGCCCGAATCGAAATCTGAATCGATGGAAGAAATGGCTGCTTGATTTTATGAACAACGAAGACGTTCTTAAACGCTTTGAGTTGGCAAAACAACTTGCAGTACTCGGTGGAAAGTCAACACTTGAGTTCTTCCAAAAAGACAATTTTGAGGTCATCAAAAAATCGGATGGATCTCCGTTGACGTTGGCGGACCAGACCTGTGAAAAATTGCTTCGAGAGCGCATTGAGGCGGCTTGTCCCGACGACGGAATTGTAGGCGAGGAATATGGGGTCAAGGAGACTCCCTCTTCGATACGTTGGATTGTTGATCCGATTGATGGAACCAAGTCTTTTATTTCAGGGGTCCCGCTTTTTGGCACGATGGTGGCCGTTGAGGTGGACGGAGTTGCAACGATTGGCGTCTGTTACTTTCCCGGGTTGGACGAAGGCATTTTTGCTTGTGTCGGGCAAGGAGCATGGTGGTTTCGTGGCGAGCAGGAACCGGTTCGCGCTCGAGTTTCGCAAAAGTCGAATTTGGCGGAGTGCGTTGTTGTTTGCTCGGACGATTCACCATTCAAGGAGCGAAGTAGTGAAGCGGTTTGGCAAGAGTTAGATCGACAAACCTATTTCAGTCGAACCTGGGGAGATGCATACGGATATATGCTTGTGGCGACCGGACGAGTCGATTTGATGATCGATCCGATTTTGAGTATTTGGGATGCGGCCGCAGTCAAACCTATCATTGATGAAGCTGGTGGGACATTCACCGATTGGGCGGGCGAATCCAAGATCGATTCGGGGGATGCCGTTGGTTCCAACGGGTTGATTCATTCCCAGGTGATGTCCATTATTCAAAACGCACATTAGTGTGAATGCAAAATTTGAATTGTCCAAGTCATGACAGACTGCGGACTCCATGAAATCGCCGGCCGATCGACTACTGGCAAGGCCAATAGGAAGCATTCGATCGGTTGGGAACCAGACCTGCAACTTGCATTTACCGTCGAGTGGGTTTTCGGTAAGCGTCCAGATTGTATCCGCTCCCCATTGCCGGTCGTTGAGCTATTGGTCGTTGAGCGACGGCAGCTGGATATGGGTAGTTGCTTGAGGTCGATGGGGATCCAAACACTGGTTCACCCGGTTGTCGAAACTGAACTCCTCGCACACGGGATTGGCGCTGTTTACTTTCTCCCAAGCAGCCGTAAGGATCTCGACCCGGCCCACAGTGTCCGTTGTCACTTCGTTGATAATTGATGAGTCGGAAATCGCCCAGTCGATCGTAGCCGTTTGTCAGTCGTGGACGGCAAGGGTCGTCAAGCCAAGCCGAAAAGTTTGGATGTTTGGCTTCTCGTATCGCGGAGAATGGGAGCGACCAGTTCCAGCTTGCCGTGGGGTGATTGCCAGGACATCTTTTGCCGCAGCTACAGCCACCCATGGCTGAATCGATGTGAGGTCTGCCGCGAAGTCCGGGGAGATCAACGAGTGGGATGGCTTTCCAGTCGTCAGGCCTTGAGCAAATATGGCATGGCTTTCGGTTATCAATTGGATAAAGGCTGTAGTCCCGTTCGAATGGAGTTGGGTGTGCCTGTTTCTGTTGCCCCTGATGTTGTGCGTGTTGAGCGTGGCAAGGAATCGCTACGCTCAAGCAGATCAACGATAAGGTGGGGATAATTTTCAGGTACATAATTGGAATTCCAGAATCGACCAAGGCAATTGTCGGATTAGTTCGATCAGTTACATTCGTTGTGATCGTTATCGGCCTCCAGTGGTTGATAAGGGACCCAAATGTATTGGGTTTGGGTATTGCCGACTTTGCCGGAAACAACTGTTCAAATTGTTGTTTGGCCCAGTTAATCTGTAGCGAAGAAAACGATTGTTCGGAAAGCCAATTTGAATTGCCATCAATTCGGTTTAGGTTAGGCTATGCAGATTGCCTCCAATTTGTCTCCTGATTTTAAGATGGCGTAGGCGGTAAATCCCCAGTGTGAATTCGAGGAATTACTGGAAGGTTTTTTTAAGTAGATTGAAGGCCACAAGCGGCATGGCAATCCACAAGTTTAGGATCGAAATGAAATTTTTAATGACTTGTTCTCCCCGTTTGATTTCGAATTTTCCCGCCGTTGTTCTGGTGCTGTTTTGCTTGACGTTGACCACTCAGACTGGATGCGAAACGACTGACTATAGGCCTGTAATTTTCAAGAAGAAGATCAAGGAGCTGGAAGACCAGGTCGCGAAAATAAAAGTCAATGCAGTCCCTGCGGATTTGGTTGCGAGAATTGAATCTTTGGAGAAAGAGGTGGTCCAGCTGCGATACAGTAACGCAGAGCTCAAGGAGGCACAGGCTGTTTCGGTTCTTAAAGCGTCAGGAGCGAAATGGGAGATCAATGAATTGACGGGAATGGTCAATGAGGTTGATTTATCGACCACTCGAAATAACGATTCGCTGATTGTGCTGCCCGATTTTTCAGCGTTGGAATCTATCAAGCTGAACGGGACGCAAGTTGATCCGCGGACCTTTACGGTGCTTGGCAAGTGCGTTTCACTACAGCGAATTGAACTGGAGAAAGCTCCTGTAACGGTTGCAGGATTAAAGAAGCTAAGGTCACTCAAGAATCTCAAGTACCTTCAGTTGTTTCGAAGTGATGTTTCCGACGAAGGATTGGCAATCATTGCCGAGATGAATGGTCTGGAGCAGCTACGTTGTGGACAAACCCGTGTCGGAGATGACGGAGTCAAACATCTTGTCAAACTCAAATCACTCAAGGCAATTGATTTGAGCGATTGTAATCGAGTTTCTGATCTTGGACTGGAAACACTTGGGCAACTTCCTGAATTGTCTTTTGTCAAAGTCTGGGGGCCACAGATTACTGACGAAGGAATGAAATCGCTCGGCCAACTCAAGTCACTTCGTGTTCTTGGATTGAACGATACCGCCGTCACCGATGAAGGAATTGCGGAATTGGCCAACTGTAAAGAGTTGGCGGAAATTCATTTGTTTCGGACTGCTGTTGGAGACAAGGGGATTGAGGTGCTGGCCGACCTTCCCAAGATGAAGTATTTCAACTTGCGTGATACTCGAATCTCAGATGAAAGTCTAAAGATGCTGGCCGAAGTTGAAGGATTGGAAAAATTGGATTTGAGTGAGGCCAGTTCACCTGGTGTTACTAACGCCAGTGCTGAGTGCTTTGCCAAAATGACAAATCTTAAGGAACTCAATTTGTGGGCGACCGCTGTGGGGGACGAGGTGGCCAAGGAACTGGGCGGATTGAAGAGTTTGACACGCTTGAATCTCGATAAAACGAAACTCACGAATGAGGGCGTGAAAGAGATCGCCAAACTGACCCAATTGACTTGGTTGCACATTGGGTCAAATCAAATCGACGATGAGGCGGGAAAAGGTCTTTTGAAGCTGGCCAATCTCAAGTACCTCAATATCAGTAAAACTCAGATCTCAGATGATCTGTATTTTGAATTGGATGATACGTTGGCACCCAAAGGCGGTGTGGTGATTGGCCCGTAACAGAAAGTTCTGCATCGGAATTGATAACGTAGGTCTCGGCGGGAGCGTTAACCTCCCAGAAAGGCCGGCGACTCCTGGCCGCTAGGGAAGTACACTTCCAGCTTCGGTAAGAATCTCGTGCATCGGAACATCCAAGGCGCTGTTGGGAACGTTTTCGAAGACCTGTTCGGTAAACGCGATAGCCAATCGATATGAATCGGGAAGCGTCTGAGAAAACAGCTTGTCGTAATATCCTTTCCCGTAGCCGACCCGGTTGAGTCCCCGATCAAAAGCGACCCCAGGGACAATCGTTATTTCGATTGGATAGTTTTTTACGTCGGTCGAATGGAGGAATTCATCCTTGGGTTCCAGTACCCCGAAAGATTTACGTTCGAGTTGGTCCCAGTCGCGAAGTGCAAAAATCTGAAGCATATCTCCATCGCAGTAAGGGATGTAGACATTCTTTTCGTTGGTTGCCAGCAAGTCGTCGATAATTTGATGAGTGACGACCTCGCTGCGCATGCTGACGTAGATCAGGACGTGCTTTGCCGCTTGGAATTTAGCGTGCCCCGCAAGCCTTGCTCGAATGTTCGCCGACTTGCGAGATCGGTTCTTGATACTGTTGCGAACTTGAAAGGCGTGTTGGCGAAAATCGCTTTTGTTGAGCTCAGTCACGGAAATGGTCCAGAACGATTTCGTATAGCTTGGTGTCTGATACTTCTTGAGGAGCATCCAAAGTCGTGGTGGATAAGAAAACGCCCATTTGGTCATCGTCAGTTGATGGCAATCCATGGGAGCCCTTGATCAAAGTGGCGTCCAAAGGGATCGATTTGGTTGCCATGTCGATGTGAAGTTCGACGGGGTCATAGCCTGGTTTCTGGTGAATATCAACGGTTCTCGCAAACTTGGGCGCGAGGTTGTCGTCGTTCCACCAGTAATAGGCTTGCCAGCTGTTTTTAGTAGAGAGCAAAATGATTTCCCCTGCTCTTTCGTGGTCCATGCCGATTTTTTGTCGATCTTCCATCGCATAGATTTCGCCGATGCCAACATGGTCATCGAATAGGCGAGTGATCTGCTCGATTACGCTGGCGTCGGCGTTCTGCACATAGACGTGAGAAAACTGGTGGTCAACCAGAGCCCAAGCTGCGCTGTTCTCAAAATCAATCAGTTCGCCATGTTCTGTTTGTTTTACAGAGAGCAGGCCGGCGTCGCGAAGTATTCGGTTCGGGTAAGTCACATGATCGACAGGCGTGATGGTGTATTCACTGGCGACAATCCAGTCGACGGTCTGTTCAGGAATCGCGGATTTAATGTCGCTGGCGAATTGACCAATCAAATCGTCTAACTCTGTCACGGCTTTTATCGCCGCTGGGCTGTCCGGCCCATCTTTTTGAGCGGCATAGTCGAGATGCGGGAAATAGATATATGAAAAATTGGGATGGAACTTTTTGGTAGCAGCGACGGCACTGTCGGCGATCCATCGGGTTGCCAGGATATTGGCAAGAGGCCCCCAGAAGTGTTTCAGCGGAAAGTGCTCAAATTGTTCAAGCAACTCACCGTAAAACTCCTGGGGTTTTGTGTGGCACCAAAGGTCTTCACTTCCATCGGGTTGGTGGATGGGGGCAGGCATGCAAACGTAATCCGCTGAACAGCCTTTGCTGAGCATCGGAAACCAGGCCAGCGAGGTAAGATTCGGATCGATTTCTCGTAGGCTGTCCCAAAGTTGTGGTGCCTGAATAACTTCGTTCCACGCAGTCCACATTTCAACCTGATGGTTTTGACGCCAGTAAAATCCGTTAGCAGTCACGCCTGTTTGATCAGGGAGTTTTCCCGTCAATACTGCGGCTTGTGAGGGCCAGGTTACCGCTGGAAAGCTGTGATTGATTCGGCGAGTTTCACCATCCTCAAAAAGCCGACTTAGATTCGGCATGTGAGCAAGGTCAGAGTTTCGAAGCGCAGGAATGGTGAGAAAAATCAGATGCTTTGACATGAGATAAAACGTTTTTCGCGTAGGTGTAGCAAATAGTTCTTCGGTTCATCTATATCCCTGACAGCGGAACGTCATGCCTAGGGTGCAATTTACACTAAGGCGAGGTTAACGCGTCTTGAAGGATCGGATTCAAGAAATCATACGAACGTTGAAGAATTTCAGCTGCATTGTAACTATGTCGGCTAAGTTCCACATGTACCCCACCGCGGTAACCGGCAGTCGCCAACGATTCGATGACCGGAGGGAATCGGATTTGCCCTTCGCCAAACATCAGATGTTCGTGGACTCCAACCTGCATGTCTTCGATGTGGATGTTGACCAGCCGATCAGCCCATTTTTCGATGTAACCTGCAATCGGAACTTCGTTCAAGCAAAAAAGATGTCCGATATCCATTGTCATTTTTAGTCGTGGAGAATCGACCAAATGCAGCAGCCGTTCAAACCGTCCTGTCGTGTCGATCAACATTCCTGGTTCTGGTTCGAACCCAATGTCCATGGATTGTTCTTCCGCGTAGGCAAGCAGTGATTCCAGGGACCGAGCCAGGTGATCCATGGCTTGGACGTTGTCCAACTCTTGCGGCTTTTTTCCGGACCATATCGAGACGCAGTCACTACCGAGTACTACCGCGGTATCGATACAGTATTTGAGAAAGTCGATTCGTTGCTGAACCAGCGTCGGATCAGTTTCCATCAGCGTCGGGAAATGTTTGTAGCGTGGCGAAAGCAAAAACCTGGCACCAGTTTCTACGACACTGGAAATTTGATGTTGGTCAAGCGTTGCCTTGATTTTCTCAAGTTGGGCCGGGCTACGAGAATCCTTTGGGCTCAGCCAGCCGTGATCGATTGTCAGTGCCACGCTTTTGAAACCCGTTTCTGCCAATAGCTCGATGGCTTCGATTGGGTCGTGGTGTGCAAGTCCGTTAGTGTTGTAGCCAAGTCTCAATTGCAATTCCGATCATCTGTTCCAGAAGCAATTCATCATGAACGGTTGTGCTCAAAAAGCAAGGCTGCTTAGGGGATTCGGGAGGCGTCATGCTGTATGTTGCTTCGCATTCAAGGATTCTTCATTGTGAGTTCTCTTTTTGTTGATAGTTCGCACTGACGTTTTCAGGTCACTGCATATCGAAACGGCTACGTTCAAAGAACCTTAGGTTGAACGAATTCTCAAGCCGATTACAAGAGAAACTCCAAGCAGCGATATGACGGTGAGTGGATAACTGACTTCTCCCAACCGAAAAAGGAAAACGATGCACGCATCAAAAATGATCAGGCTGCGAAGTGAGGTAATTACGGTTGACTGAATGTGTACGGGGCTCGTCGTCCAAATAGCAAAGCCCGCACTTCGAACGATGACTACGGCTACCAAAAGAATCAAGATACTAAACATGCCAGCGAGATGGACGCGATTGATCTGTGACAAGGGTTCTGCCTGTTCGGGAATCAAGGCCAGGCCGGCGAATCCTATGCCCATGATCAAAAGGCCCAAAATCAGTTTCCATCGCAAGCTGACTCGGCGTTCATCTCGAGCGAAAACCGTCAGGCCGGTCACGTAGATTCCGATGGAACCAGCGACCCAAAGGATAAGCATGTTGAAACCGAGGGCAGGATCCGCTCCATGGACAATGATCTCGTCGCCAAAAACACTCGCCCCCAGCAAAACATTGAGAGAACGGCACAGACCCATCAACAAGGGGGCGATAAACGTTTTTTTGAGTATCCAGTCGTAAAGAAGAATGGTTAAGGCAAGGATTGATGAAATGATCAGTGGTTTAGAGATTCCGCTACTTGTCGTCGCGCCAGCGATTCCCGCCAATGCGATTCCCAATCCGAGTAGAATCAGGCCGACGGACAAAGCGGCGCCTGCAGATATTCGCCCCGAAGGAATTGGGCGATTCGGGCTGTTTTTCAGATCAATTTTTCGATCAAAGAAGTCATTTAAAATCATGCCTGCCGAATAAAGACTGGCACTCGCCAGCAACAGTAACCACAGGCTCGTCCTGGGTTGCCATGACGAATTGATCAGCAAATACCCCATCAAGATATTGGAAAGGGCCGAAGGCAATGCCGAGACTCGCGCAAGTCTCAACCATGCAAGCCAGGTCGGCGTTGGGGCAGCTGGCTCATTCATAAGGTCGCTAGCAAGTGTCGGCAGTTGTTTTGATGTGAAATGATCGCCCGCTCTGTCTAGCGGATACCCAATCTGGAAGCAGTTTACACCGATCGGTTTCGTCGAACCATGGTATGGGGTGGACTGGTCGCTTCAAAGAGTCTGCACATCGGGTGCAATTAGAAGCGGTCAGAACACTGGGTTTTCCCAGTGCGTGCGGTGTGCGCAAAAAAATAAGCCCGAACCGTTGTTTCCAACTGATTCGGGCTTTACCCCCCCGGGAATTTCGCATGCGTGCAAGTCCGCATGATGATTTGTCAACACAAGTAGATATCGGAAGATGTTACCCATCTCTTTGGTAAATTCTGACAACTTTGTGATCTATTCTTACTAGGTAAACTATAACGAAATTAAAGATAAATCCTTCTGCAAAAACTGTTTTGCTTAGGCGGCATTAGCCGATAACTACGATTGTGCGGTGATGTGGAGAATCTCCGCACCCACTAATGCAATTCATTTTGTGCCCGGAAGCAATCGTGAAACGCTCAACAAGCTGGATATCTGTACTGCCCTCGCTGGTGATCCCACTGGCGATCGGAGCCATGTTGTATATGGGCCTGTATGCCGCGATACAGACCGGCTGGGTAGCCAACGATCAAATTCTGAGATATCTGACTGGTCATCCGATCTCCAAGCTGACCACTGCAATGTTCTTTGTCGGCGGAGCATCTTTGCTGCTCATTGGGCTCAATCTTTTTGATCAGTTTCGCTGGGAACCGAGGATCAAGCTTCCTTTCCCAAAAAACGACAAACAGGAACAAACAGCGGAAACCGATACAAATGATGACTCATGTATGAACTTCCTGAGTTCGCTACCTAATCGAGTTCAAGATCACTATCTAGTCAAGCGTTTGGCGTCGGCGATTGAGTATGTTGATCGCACCGGATCGGCATCCAACGTCGAAGAAGAGTTGAAGTATCTTGCCGAGAACGATCATCACACACAGCAACAAGGGTTGTCGCTTGTTCGCATCATGATTTGGGCGATGCCCATGCTAGGGTTTCTAGGGACCGTCCTGGGAATCTCTCAAGCACTGGGCGGATTGAGTATCGGTGCTGACCAAGAACTGTCGGAGGTGATGGGCGGATTGCAAGCCAGTCTTTACGTCGCGTTCGACACCACAGCTCTGGCACTGACCCTGTCAATCGTTTTGATGTTCTGCGCGTTTGTGGTTGAACGCTTTGAAGTTCAGTTGCTTGACCATGTCGAATTGCGAGCCCGAAGAGAAGTTTCCAGTCAGTTTGATTTCACTGCCAAGCCTGATTCGGCAGTCCAAACGGTAGAGCGGATAGGGCGTGGGGTTTTGGCGGCGACGCACGAAGTCGTTCAGAAACAAGTGGATTTGTGGCGTGGCTCGATTGATCAGGCGGAGGAAGCCTGGATGGCTTCCAACCACCAAACCCACGAATCGATTCGACAGAATTTGGGTATTGTCATGGACGAAGCCATGACGAACATGGCTCATTTACTTTCTCAGGCGATTGGAAAAGCGGATGAGTCTTTGGCAACTCGATGGGAACAATGGCAGATTACGATGAGTGATACGGCCCGGCAACTTTCGCAACAGCAGGAATCACTTCAAGAGCACACTCAGTTGATTCAATCGCTGTTTCAGCAGCTTGAGAATTTGGGACAGTATCAGACCGCGCTCAATCGGAATCTCGATGCGTTGACTTCCACGGGGCGTTTGGAAGCGACGCTTTCCAGTCTGAACAGCGTGATCTTCGATTTGAATCGAAAGCTGGGTAAAAAGATCATCGATTCGGCAACAACTGACCCCGCTTCTTCGGCGCCGCCAGTTGTCCCATTTGATGTTCGAATCGCGGAAGGTACCTCGCGTGCTGCATGAGATCACGACGTTCCAATAATGCCTACGCGGTAACGCTGTTTCCCTTTCTTGCCGTTCTAATCTGCACCATGGGAGTTCTGGTGGCGTTGCTGGTCGTGGCGGTGCATGCGGCTGACCGAAGTGTTCGCAAGGAAACTGCAGAAGTCCTAGACAAAAAGGCCGCGGAACTCAAGGAAGTTCGCTTTGCCATCGAAGAAAATGAATTTCGAGTGGATGGGCTTGCCGACTTTCGGCCAGATGTTGTTGAGCGATTGAAGGCCGCCAGGGAAACACGCGCTCATCTACAGAACAGCCTGAAGGAGATCGAGAACGATGCTCGTCTTTTGGCGAATCAACTTCAACAGCTTGAGCAACAACCTAATGTCGCCCCAGAGGTTCTCGTCCAACTCGAAGCAGAAGAAGCCAATTTGAAGCAGCAAATTTTGGCTGGGCGTGAACAGCTTGAACATTTAGAAAAACAAAAGCCGGTGGAGCAGGTGGTTTACTCGATCGTGCCAACCACTGCAGCAGGCGTAACGAATCGACGTCCAATCTATATCGAGTGCGTTGATGATCGCCTGGTGATCCAACCTCATGGGATCACATTTCTGTTGCGGGATTTCCTGCCGCCGGTCGAAGTGGGCAATCCACTGGACGCCGCAATGATCGCAGTTCGCAATTATTGGGATGAACATCAATTGGCTGGAAGCGAAGGTGACGCATACCCATTGTTAATCGTTCGGCCAAGTGGAGCCAAGGCTTACGCGTTGGCAAGGCATGCGATTCAAAGTTGGGATGATGAGTTTGGGTATGAACTCATTACAGATGATCTAGAGTTGGACTTCGGGACGCGCGATAGCCAGTTGGAGCAAGAAATTCAATTGGCGATTTCCGAAGCGCAGAGACGCCAGGATCGCCGAAGTGCCATCGCCATGTCTGAAGGCAACGGGTTGGGTGGCAACCGCGGAGGCTTGAACAAGGATTCGCAATATACAGGGCTGAGCGTAGATCATGCCAACGGTGGTTTTGTTTCCAATGCAGCTTTGGGAGAAGGTCGCGCCCGCCAGACGTCGAATTGGTCGGGGCAGACAGGAACCGATCCCAATGGGGGCCGCAGAACCGTTTCTAGTCAGTCTCAACCGTCTGAACAAACGGCACAACAACAACAAAGCCGGGCCGCCGGTGCAGAGGGCGGGTCGGCCTCGGGTAATTCGTTGGAGTCCGTTGCCCAAAATAAAGGCCAGGATTGGGCGCTACCAAGTCGTACACGAGGCGGCACAATCTACCGCCGCCCAATTACGATTACTTGCTCCGCTGATCAGCTGGTGATTGCCTCTGGGACAAGTCTTGACGATCAACCCAAAGTGCTGGCCCTGAATGGGGAAACAGCCGAGGCCGTCGATCCGCTCGTGAATGAAGTCTGGCAAAAAATCGAATCGTGGGGATTTGCTGGTACCGGGGGATACTGGAAACCGGAACTAAGGTTTCGAGTCACTCGCGACGGGATGCAACGAGCTCGCGATCTGGCAGTTTTGTTGGAAGGCAGTGGATTGGACCTCAAGTTTTCTGAAACACCTTGATCGGACTATGAATTCATGCGTCGCAAAATGAACTCCTCTGAAATGATTGGCGGACAGGATTCCTTTCTGGATATCGTGGCCAATCTCGTTGGGATTTTGATCATCCTGGTCGTTGTCGTTGGAGCTCAAGCGACCTCGTTCAAAAAGGAAGTGGTTTCTACAGAAGATCTTGATCAGCAATTGGTTGACCAAGAGAAAGAACTGGAGCATCTGGAGCAGCAAGCCTATCGGATGACAGTCGATAATCACCAACTTGAAAAAGACATCAGCGACGAAAAGTTTCTGACTAAAAGTCTGGCCGATGAACGCCATGCCAAAATGATGCAATTGGAAATGGCAAGGCGGGAAATAGAAAGGAGAACCCAGGATTGGGATGACCTTCAAAAAGAAGTATTGGTGCGGAAGACAACGATCGATGCGCTCAAACAGCAATTGACCCAAGTGCATTCGACAATGAATGCCTGGCAGCATGAAGAAGTGACTCGCGTGGAAACCATCGAACATTTTCCCACACCCATTGTGAAGACGGTTTTTACCGACGAAATTCACTTTCGACTGTCACAAGGCAAAATTTCCTTCGTACCCATGCAACCATTGATTGACGAGATGAAATCTCAGTGGAAAGTGGTTGCGGAGAACCTGTCAAACTCCGATCAGGCGATCGAAACGGTTGGACCCATTGATGGGTATCGACTGCAATATGAACTTCGAAAAAAGCAAGTGACGCGAAATGCGAGGAATGGGGTAGTTCGGGGGAGTGCGATTGAATTCGATCATTTCGTTATTCTTCCGACGGATCAGGGCCAAGGGGAAGCATTGGGGCAAGCTTTGCACCCAGACGGTATTTTTTCCAGACGATTGGCGGATCGAAGGCCAGAAAGAACGACTGTTTCCATTTGGGTCTATCCGGATAGTTACAATGATTTTATGATGCTGAAAAAGGAGCTACACCAGCGAGGATTTCAGATCGCCAGCTGGCCTCTTGACGAAGGCCGGCCTATTTCTGGCGGTCCAAATGGTTTTAAGACATCAGCGCAATAGCTAATCCACATGAGTTAGTCTGCTTTCGTCTCGCGAATTAACCTACTCTGCTGCAGCTTTTTTAGAACAATGGTATTTCCGTTCGTCTTCAGGAGAATCCGATGGCGCGCAAGAATCCTCGCCGAAATGTATCTCGAATCGATATGACCAGCAGTAGTGGGAGACCCTACGGTGGATGGGAAGTTCGCTTTCAAAGAAAAGGCGAAAAGATCGAAAAGTTCTTTTCGGATAGCAAATTCGGCGGCAGGCGCGGTGCTCTCACTGCCGCCAAAAATTATCGTGACGAATTAGAGGCATCCCACAGTCGGTATTCCGTCGAGGAGTTGTCAAAAAATCCATCCAAGAGAAACACATCGGGGATGGTCGGAGTTCGGCTCCATAAACAAATTGATAGCCGTGGCGATTATGAATATCACTACTGGTACTGGATTTCTCAGTGGACTGATGGACGTGGTCGACGCCGTACAAAATCCTTTAGCGTTCACCAACATGGTGACAAAGAGGCTTTTCGATTGGCCTGTGAGGCGAGAGCGGAAGGCGTGAAAGCCGCCAATCGGTAATTTTTCTTTCGAGAACAATCGTCGTTGCTCAACCTACGTTTATTTGGAAATCACCGGTGAACCCGAACGGCAGGATGGCTATCGCCTAAGGCAAGGTGGTTTTTGAAATCGTATTTCGATTATCTTGACGATTCAGCAATGAGAGTCATATTGATTTGGGATACCGTTTCTTGAGTCGCAGTCAATGACGTTTCCAAACGCAATGCATTTCGCGTTAATTTTTGTGACGATAGGGTTCAAGAATGTTTTCCTTCCCCATGGGGTGAAGAATGCCTTGGCCATCATTTCGTACGCGGACCTGGCTGTTCCTCGCTGACGCGTCGGGTTTCCATAGAGGCGAATGCCTAGGCCGATCATTTCGTACGCGGATGAAAAAATCATAACGTTGTTGGGTTGCGATTGTTCCCCGCCATCCGTTTGCCGCAGAGCGGCTATTTCCCTTAGCGCCAGACTTTAGTCAGGGGTGGCATCACCCGATAGCGGGGAGTCGGGGCGCGACGGCATCCGGCTTTAGGTAAGGCTTATTGGAAACCCGACGCGTGAGTGAGGACGGACCTGGCTGTTCCTCGCTGACGCGTCGGGTTTCCATAGAGGCGAATGCCTAGGCCGATAATTTCGTACGCGGATGAAAAAATCATAACGTTGTCGGGTTGCGATTGTTCCCCGCCATCCGCTTGCCGCAGAGCGGCTATTTCCTTAGCGCCAGACTTTAGTCAGGGGTGGCATCACCCGATAGCGGGGAGTCGGGGCGCGACGGCATCCGGCTTTAGGTAAGGCTTATTGGAAACCCGACGCGTGAGCGAGGACGGACCTGGCTGTTCCTCGCTCACGCGTCGGGTTTCCATAGAGGCGAATGCCTAGGCCGATAATTTCGTACGCGGATGAAAAAATCATAACGTTGTCGGGTTACGATTGTTCCCCTCCATCTGCTGGCCGCAGAGCGGCTATTTCCCTTAGCGCCAGACTTTTAGTCTGGGGAGGCATCTGTAAATTGGCGGGTTCGCTTCAGACCGTGTCGCATCCCGATGTCCCGGAGGATCGTTCTTATTCAGCCATACGGTTTGCCGCATGGGGATCACAATTCAGATTCACCAATGCAAAAGGCCAAGCAATTATTGCTTGGCCAAAAATGCGTGAAAGACGCAATCTCATTTTCGTGACGGAAAGGTTCTGTCTTATGAGGGCAGCTTGAAAGGCTTTTGCTTAACGGCCTTTCGGACTTTGCCGCTACGGATGCACTGAGTGCAAACCGTCATCGATTTGACGCCACCGTTGGGAGTTGCGGCTCGCACCTTTTGTAGGTTAGGGCGAAAGTCACGGCGTGTCTTTCCTGTGATTTTGGTACCAACACCACCGAGGTATTTCGCTTTACCGCGAGTCTCAATTGCGTTGCCTTTTTGGGTGTGTTTTCCACAAATGTCACACATGCGTGCCATGACTGAGTTCCAAATATCACTATTTCGTTCGTTTAATGAGCCTCGTAGTATATCAATCGACTGAAATCTGGCAACGGCATCAATTTCTTTCCAAGTTAAATTTGGCCAAGAAATCGTCGTTTTCCTCGGTCCGTTGACAGGGCGGAAATTGTCCAAAACGTGGAGTCTCGCCGCAATTTCCATTTATTTGCACGCCACACCATCGAGGCTTCTCTTGGAATCTCCGAAAAATGTGTCGCTTCTGAGGCTGTGGACGGCGGCAAAGCTGCTTTTGTCTGCCAGATTAGGCGCTAATCGCGTGAGAACGCCCGAATGCTTCGCAGCGTTGAATGATTTCCTCAAATGGGATCACCCGCTCGTACCAGTCCTTTTGCTTACGAAACCAAGCAGAAATGATCAGTTGTAACTTGATATCCAGCCGGTTCGTGGGCGTGTCACTGGATTGATCGGCAAGTTTCTGAAGAGTTTCACCGGTAAAACGGGCTTGGCCCCGATCGGAGGGTTCCAGCATATTGTCAATCAGCCGCCCGCCGCGGAGGACCAGCCAAACAACTCGATTTTGTCTCGCTTCGATCGGGATTACGCCATTGAGTCGGCTCTTGGTGTCTCGAAGCCTCTGAAGCTGGCGATCGAGCCAGCGTATCGTCTTGAATCGGTCGCGTAATACGGCTGCCTGCTCAAACCTCATTTGCTTGGCTGCCAATTGCATTTCTTTTTCGACTTGTTTGACGATGGTTCGATCACGACCTTGCAGGAAGTCCAGTGTGTTCTTTAATCCGTTGGAGTACTGAGTTTGGGTGCAGCTGCCTGCACATGGTGCGGGACAGCTTCCCAGTTCGTGGCGAATGCATTTGGCACGCGGAGGTTCATGAAACAATTGAAGTTGGTTGCTAAACTCGAAGGGGGTCTTTTCTGGGCAGTCACGGAGTTTGAACAGATAGTTAACGCAGGTCGCTGCTTCAGACAATCGGCCAGTTCCAGGTATAGGTCCGTAAGCTTCGGATACGCGGGTGGTAAGGTGGGTCGCCGAAAACAGGTTAGGAGCGGAGGATTTGCTGACGCACAAAAAAGCAGGAAGCCGCCGATTGGGCTGCCCCTGGGCATTGAATTCAGGAGTCCATCGGAAAATCAACTCTTGCTCACGAAGCAACGCCAACAATTCATCCGAGATAGGTTCCCAAATCAGATACTTACTTTGGCTGCGGATTCGCTCCATCTTTTTTTCGGTGGGCGTTTTGGCGTAGTAAGAAAGTAGCCTGAGTCGCAGGCACTTGGATTTGCCAACATAGGTCAGTTGGCCATCACCGTTTAACCATCCGTATACACCAGGTGTTTTGGGGCATTTTTCACGGAGCAGTTTTCGACCTTCAAGCCGATCAGAAGGCAACTCATTTCTACGGATGCGGCCACGAGTTTGTGGAATAAGAATCGAAGGCCCAAAACCGTTGAAGTTGGGTTGTTTGATGATGGTCTTGGTCAAATTGGAAGTTTGTTTTGCCATTGCATGCTCCCTGCGTCTGGCGTCCTTGGGGGTTCGCATCAGTAAAATTGCTGTGACTTCCAGAACCGATAACGACACCGCAATTGTTGCAGGCCGATAAAGCGTTGCCAACTGCCAGCAAGCATTCTCTAGAGTCTCAGTTTTCTGCGTTTTTTGGGAGTGTTCTGCGGCAATCCGCTAGAAAACGAATGTCAAATGACTTTTGGAAAAAAATCGCAATCGCCTCATGAATCCGGTGAAAGTTTGACGATCAAGGAAATACCGGGAGGACGGAACACGGATTGTTCCGTATCAGGATAGAAGTCATAGCGTGGCGATGGAGCGACATGCTATGACTTTTTTGTGCGCTAGCACCTTAGATGTATTTATCAATTACCTGGGTCTTTGAAAAGGTAGGCTTTCGGGATTTGGGCGAGTTGTTCCTCTAGTGCCGCGAGAACGAATCGCAACCGCTGCTGTTTTCCGAAGCAGCAAAACTGCCTGTCTCGACTGGAGGCTGACTCAGTAGCCAACTGCATCTGAACATCCACATTCCGCCTGTTTTGGGAAACCCGATGCGTCAGCGAGGACGAACCTGACACGTCCTCGCTGACGCGTCGGGTTTCCATAAAACCTATCGCAAACGCGGAACCATTCGAGCGCGAATGAAAAAGTCACAGCCTCATCGTGTCACCATTCTTTTTTTTATTTTGAAACGACGGGGAACCACGACGCCTTAAACGAATTGTGCTCTGGATAAAGAAGCGGGCCGATTCACCGGGCCGTATTTGCTGGCTGGTTTTCGTAGTAACGCAATCCCGTTATAACCATGGGTCTATTCAACGCTCTGAATTCTCGTGAGCTGAAAACTTTTGACTGTTCCAGATGCCACTGCAGCGAAATCCTGCGCCCAAATACAACCGCAGCCTATCGTCTTGATTGCGCTCGCGGCGTGTGGAGGTTTGGTTGCGGATCGAATGTTCGATTGCCATTGGATGCTCTATCCCGTCATCGGGTTATTGGCGTGTTCGGCCTGGTTGTATTTGTTTCGATCTGAGAAGTACCTTTTATCATCAATGCTGCTTATGTTGGCTTGGGCCTCACTTGCAGGATTGTGGCATCACAGTCAATGGAACTGGTTTCCGGCAGATGATGTTCAGAAGTTCACGCAGCCCGATTCAACTTTGGTTTGCGTGCAAGTCAAATTGATTAGCGAACCTCGTCAGATTGCTGCGAATTCAGACGACGTCTTGAACCCAATTCCTGCCAGTGAACGAACCCGAGTATCGACTCATATTCAGAAGGTTCGAAAGGGTCGCGAGTGGGTAGCGGTTTCGGGTCAAGCTGAACTGATTGTCCATGCAAACGCCAGTCATTTGAATAGCGGCGATACCGTACAAGTGTTCGGACGTCTGGTGGGCGCAGGCGGAACGAGGAATCCAGGACAGTCGGACTTTCGAGATTCGAGTCGAAGCCGCCGTCAGCTTGTCAAAATTCACGCGTTCCGTTCGGAAGGCATCGTTCTTGTCGGCGCGGCGCCTCCCTTGGCGATTGCACGGCTGAAGTCCTGGTTGCGACGTCAGTTGAATCGAGTGCTCTGGAGTCATGTTGAGACAGATAGGGCGGCATTTGCTTCTGCGATACTGTTGGGCAATCGGGAACAGTTGAGTCCAGATCGACGCAATCAGTTTCTTGTTACCGGCACCGTTCATTTATTGGCAATCTCTGGGCTGCATATCGGTATTCTGGCGGGAGTGTTTTTTATGTTTTTCCGTCTCGGATTAATGCAAAGGTCCACTGCCCTACTCTTCACCATGGCATTTGTGATTTGCTTTGCCTGGTTGGTTGAGTTTCGACCTCCTGTGATGCGAGCTACGGTTTTGATTGTTTTGTTTTGTCTGGCACGGTTAATGGGCCGTTGCGGAATGTCGTACAACTTATTGGCACTGGCGGCTCTGATTATTCTTGCAATGAATCCAGCTGACCTTTTTCAAATCGGTCCGCAGCTTTCCTTTCTGGCTGTCGGGGCGATGGTGGGTTGCGAACGCTGGACCACGCCAGGGGTCGAAGCTGATCCGCTTAAACGCTTGATCAGCAACACGCGAAGTCCGACAGTTCGAATTGCGAAAAAGACCTGGCAAAAGGTGTTGCTTGCCTACAAGGTTAGCTTCTTAATCGGGTCGGTTACGACGCCCTTGGTGGCGTTGAAGTTTCATTTGCTGGTGCCAGTTGGACTGTTCCTGAATCCCTTGTTGATGTTGCCTATTGCACTGGCGTTATATGCGGGGCTGGCCGTCCTGTTTTTCGGTTGGTGGTGGCCTGGCGCAGCCGATTTTGCCGGTTGGATTTGTGATACAAGTCTGTTCTGGATTGAAGCGTTTGTCCTGTTCGGGCAAAAGGTACCTGCGGCGTATTTTTGGACCAGCGGACCTGGCGTAGGTTCTGTGGTGGTTTTCTATCTTCTTTTTTTGATGATGGTGATTTACCCTCCGACACGAGTTTCAGGGCGTTGGTTGATCGTGGCCTGTGTGATTTGGATCTTGGCCGGTTGGGTGGGGCCTGTTTGGTTGCGGGCTCAGAATGCTACGAAGATGAGCTACATTGATATGATTGTTGTAGATACTGGACATGGTGGAAGTGTGTTGATGAGGTTACCTAAGGGCCAGACTGTGATCTATGACGCAGGGTGTTTTGGATCGGCAGAGTACGGAGTCGCCAATATCTCGGCGGTTCTTTGGGATCAGCAGATTCAGCATATCGACGCGATGGTGCTAAGCCATGCTGATGTTGACCATTTCAATTCCGCGGTCGAACTTAGTCGTCGGTTTTCGATCGGCGTTGTCTACATAACGCCCATGATGGCAGGCAATGACTCGCCGGCAGTCCAGTGTTTACTCAACGAGCTGGATCGGCAGGGCGTTGAAGTTCGCACGTTGGTTGGAGGAATGCAGTTGGTGGTGCAAAGCGATCAAGTAACCATCAATGTATTGGGACCACCCGGGCATGGCACGCAAGGAAACGACAATTCGGACAGTTTGGTTTTGTCGGTGGAAGCGATGGGGAGGAAAGTGTTGCTGCCTGGCGATTTGGAGGGGGCAGGACTGTCGCGGCTAATGAACATGCGTTCCCGGCATTTTGATTTGGTGATGGCACCGCATCATGGAAGTCTTAATAGTCAGCCCAATGAGTTTGCGCATTGGGCGACGCCAGATCATGTTGTGGTCAGTGCAAGCAATCGTCGGATCAACTGGCAAGCCATTGGCGAGTTTGAACTGGCAGGATGTAAGACATGGGTTACCGGTCGGGACGGTGCGATTCGATGCCGTATCACTGGTGAAGGCTTGAACGTGAAAAAGTGGATTCACGGCCAGCGGTCGAGTCCGAGTTTTTATTCCGACCGCGGTTTTGAATCGATCGATAAGAAATGAGGCCTGGGAGAACTTTCGAACGGGGAAATGCAGGAGAAGCCTTCCTACGACAGAATTTCGGGATTGTTTGTCCCCGTCTCCTTTTGGCTGCACATCTAACCATGGATGGGTATCAAATTGAAAGGAAATTCATGTCCAGTAGTCACTTAAGTCGCATCGAAACTCAATGGGCGGTCGTGCGAGAGGCTCATGACTCCCAGGTTTCAGGAAACCAGGCGCAAACGGAGCTGATTGATATTTATGGCCCTTCGATCAAGAGATATCTTCTTGCCTCGATGCGCGATGAAGATGGCGCGGCAGACGTTTTTCAGGAGTTCGCGCTGCGGTTGATTCGCGGTGATTTTCGAAATGCAGACAGCCACAAAGGTCGCTTTCGAAGCATGATCAAAACCGCGCTGTATCGATTGATGATCGATTACTATCGACGGACAAAGAAACAAAGGAAGTTCGGGTCGGGCGAAGAAATTGATTCTTTCGCAGAACCGGAAGTTAAATCGAAGGACGATTCATTCTCATTGGCGTGGCGCCAGTCATTGTTGGACGAAGCCTGGAATCGGTTAGAGCAATTGCAGCAACAAACGGGGCGCCCCTATTTCTCCGTATTGCGTGCCCGAGTTGACTTTCCCAAGCTCACTACGACTCAGCTTCATCAGAATCTTTCTGAAACTGATAAGAGCATTCCAGCCTCGTCCGCGTTTCGAGTTTTTATCCATCGCGCCAGAAAGCGATTTGGGGCAATACTTCTGGAGCAGGTCGTTGCTTCGATGAATGAACCCACGGATGAGCAAATCGAGTTGGAGTTGATTGAGCTGGGGCTTCATCACTTTTGCAAACCGGTCATGAAGTAGTCGAACTTGATGATTCAGGATTTCCGGTTGTAGTATCGACCACTAAATGCTTTGATTTCGATCCCGGTAACAACTTGGCGAATTGAACCAGCTCGCTGCATCATAACTCGCCTCATCTCTTTGCCGCGGAGCGGCTATTTCCATTAGCCCCAGACTTTGAGTCTGGGGTAGCGTTCCCATCTTCAAACAAAGTCGTGGAACGAAGGCATCCGTCGACTTTTTCGTGCACGAACCGATCGGCGAAGGCTGCTGGCTTTACCGAAACCGGACCACCGCAGGCTGTACCTCGCTCACGCGCTTACGCGTCGAGCGCAATGCACATGTCGCCGATCTGGAGTCGTTTTGTATCACTCGTTTTTTGCAGCCCGCTCAAACCGAATCTTCGTGAATTTTTTCGCTAAATGATGAAGTGTTTCTTCATCAATGTCTTGTCGTTCAACCCACACTACCTTGAGATGTGGCATCGCTGCAACCGCGGTTTCGAATCGCTGAATCCATTCGAATTCGATGGGGAGGTTGTACTCACTTTCCGGCAAAAAGATTGCTGCGGTGTGATCAAATCCCGCTAGGTCATTCCAGAAACCGTGATGAAACGTCAAGGAGATACGGTTAATCCCACTGTTGGGAGCGACAAAAGTTTTCGAAGTTAAACCCGCCGTTTGACCGTCCAGATTCCAGATTTGGTAGGTTGCAAATCGGCTCTTGCGGCTGGTTTGTACCCGATTGACGCTGAATCCGATGACGCAGGCCACGACTGCCAACAGCAGGAGGTGTTTGATTGAGAACTGCAGTCGTTTCATTGTTTGACTTGGCGCAAAAGTTCCATTTAACGGTAAAGGATGATTCCTGTGGGCGTCGGTTTGCCGTTGAGACTAACTCTATCGCCGTTTTGGAATTCATGGAAAAATTCCTTGGCGGAGGCTAATGGCGTTGTGATTTTCACTCTTTGAACGCGAGGTGAAACGATGATATTCAATTTATTCTCTTGCATCAATTGCCCTATTTCGGGGCCAAAGCCAATGGGGTCGGGAGTCTTTTCTGTTCAAATGCGAGAAAGTTAAATCAATCTAATCTCGCAATCGATATACTCCGGTCACCCAACAAAGAAAAGACTCCCGACCCCTTTATTCCTTCAAATGATCCAGTTGGCGTCCAGGAATCTGCAAAGAAGGACGGGTGCTGCGATGCTAATGGCAATGCCCGAGATGGATGTCCAATTTCGTGGTCGGCTCACTGAACATAGTCCTGCGATGAAACCGACAAGAGAGAGAGTGCCACCGACCAAACCGCCTGCCCCAAATACCAGGACTTGCCCAAGGAACGACAGTCCGTTCCCCGCCTTGTCAAATACGACGGACAGGTCGTCTGGTGCGTATTGTTTATCAGGTGATTTTCCCTGCTCCAATTGAGTTAGGGCATAGATTGTGAAAAACATGACCAACAATGCCGCGATAGAGATTCCGAAACTAAAAGCACCGAGAGGATTGGAGGCTGGTGAATTTGTCTGAGGCGTTTCCATTTCGTTCTTGTTTGGATTGTTGGCCATAAGTTGGATGACTCCTCGAAGAATTTGTCAGGCGTATGAACCTGTTATTCAAGCCAATGTATGTACTGCGTGAACAGTTGATTTTAGTTTTCGCAGGGATAACTAATGTCCTTGTAGCGGCCCGCACTTGCGATAAATCGAAATTCAGTTTCGATGGATGCCGCCATTCTCTGGCAAAGTCGTTCCACTTGCAATCGTTTTGGCAACTACTCTAGGACATTTCCAAAAGTTCGCCGATCGAGGCCCACAATTTATGCTCCGTCATGTCGTCGCTTTTCACAGTTTCAATTTTTTGGATTAGTGATATGGCATTTTCATATTATTAGGTGGCAACCTGCATTTGATTCACACTCTGGGATTTTCTCTGTGATCTCAGCGGTAAATTCATCGTGTACCAAAGAGGTGACGGAGAGGTTGTGATTCTCTTCGCGTGTGAAGAGTTTGGCGTAGGCGCGATGCTCTATGGTAACCCGACGCGTCCTCGCTGAAGCGTAGGGTTTCCGTAAACCACTGATTCTAAGTTTTTGCTTCATGTACGAATGAAAAAGTCACAGCTTCATCAGGGAACTGTTTTGCCAAGTCTTCGAAACGTGAATTGGTATCCATCGTTTTTCACTAGTTTCCTGCTGATTTTTTTAGGGCTTCGCAACGTTCCTGCCAAATTTCGTATTGTTCCGTTTCGTCCCATCTCTTGTAGAGCTCGCGCAGGCGAACAGCGGTAGATCGCAATTCTTTGCGGTGAGTTGAGCTGGGACTTTTTTCTTCAAGCAGGATGGTTAGATTCGCGAATGCGCCCAGCAGGCTGTCTTCTGCCAATTCGTAGTTTTCTACTTCCAGTTGTGCGCGGCCGAGGTGACTCATTGCCTTGAAGTAGTGGAAGTTCAGCGAATCCTGTTCCTCGGACGCTTTGCAAAAGAGTTCGAGTCTGGGGATGCTTAATGCATGCAGCGAAGTCTTGTGTTCCGCGTTCGTCAAGATGAACAAAAGCGTTGCCATTGAATTTGTGGCCGGGTTCTCACCTGAGTCGAGGCGGATCTCATAGGCTTTGGCATAAAGCGGTTGAGCTTTTTTGTATTGTTTCTGAATGTTGTAGATATGAGCCAATAGGTAGTGGGCAAAAAAACGTTCGATCGTGGATCCGTTTTCCTTTTCGTATCCGGCCAAAAGCTCCTTGGCCAACGGTTCCGCGAGATCGTATTTCTTTAGTTCGATGTATACCTTGAGAAGCCCGCTGATGGTCGTCAAAAGGTTCGGGTGGTTCTCACGCATTAACTTTCGTGATTCACCGAGTGCTTCGACTAATTCTTCTTCTGCCAATTCAAGCTTGCCAAGGTTGCGATGAGATTCCCCGAGATCTGCCAGCGCGTTGATTGTTTGGGAGTGGTTCTCGCCAAGAGTTTTGCTGGAATTCATGACGACGTTTTGCTGCCAGCGCTCGGCTTCTTCGTATTCGTGCAATCGATAGTAGGCGGAAGCGATGTTGAAAGCCTGAGTAATCGCGTCTGGGTGCGCTTCACCGAGTTGCTTTGAAAATTGGCGGTAATTCTCCAGCATTGACGCCAGTGCGACTTCCTTTTCGCCATTTTCCAGGAGTACCATTAAGTACGTGTTCTTTAGCTCCAACGTCTTTAGGTTGTTCGTCCCCCTGGTCTCGCTACTTCGTGCTACCGCGTCTTTCAGGAGCTGAGCCGCTTCTTCCTTTTGCCCATCAGCCAGCAATGCACCGGCAAGGTTGTTTGCTTGACTTATGGTTTCGCTATGATCTGGTCCGAGCAAATCCATTGAGATTTGATGAATGCCTCGGTGGATATCAATAGCAAGTGTGAAATCCCCGTCTGCATAGGCGACCGTACCCAACGTGTTTTGCGCGTTGAGTAACTGGTGGAAGTATTTGACGTTGTTTCCACCGAGTGCAATGTCTCCATGCTCGTCAAATAAATGGGGATCTAGTTGGTCCAAAGCCTGTTGGCAAAACTGCTTGGACAATTCAGATCGCCCTTGAATGAAATGGAGCCAGGCCATGCTGAGTTGCCCGTCAACCAAATCCAATTCATCGTTGTTTTTGGCCATGTCGAGATAGGTCTCGACAATCTCTTGCGCTTCTTGGTATCGACCCAGGGCAATCAGTGTCTCACAGCGAACCTTTCGCGCTCTCATCCATTGGATTGGGTCGAAGGGTTTTGCCTCCTCCAAATAGGCAATGACTTCGTCCGACATTTTGAGCGATTTGTGAAGCTTTCCCAGGCTGTGATATGCCATGGACATCATCGAGTAGGCTTCAATCGTATCGAGGTGTTCCAGGCCGAGGTACTCACCACGCAGCTCAAAGGCCGATTCAAATTGAAGTTTGGCCTTTTCTGGCTGGCTTACTCTCAAGTAAATTCGTCCAAGCATCAAATGGATTTCTGCTGCCACCAAGGGTTGGTCCGCGAATCGTTCTTCAACTGAGTTTGCTGCGCGATCGATTACCGTTCGTAGTTTGATATCTGGATCCGGCTCGATGTTTGGATTGGCAAACACCAACAGATCGTAAAGCAGGAAGTCATTGATTGCTTGACGTGAGGCGGATTCTTCCTGCACCGCGACCAAAGCCAACGAGGCTTGTTGCCATTTCCATGTTACGAGCGAAGCGCCAACGATCATCGAAGCCAAAAGCATCGCCACCAGAGACGAAACGACGGGACGGCGTTTGATTGCTTTGAGGAAACGGTCAAACTCGGATGCCTGCTTGGCTTGAATCGGTTTGCCTTCGAGAAACAATGCCAGATCGTCTCGTAATTCCCCTGCAGTCTGATAGCGAGCATCAGGTGACTTGGCCGTAGCCTTCATGACAATGGTTTCCAGGTCACGTGGAATCCGCGAGTTCCTTTTGCGTGGCGGAGTTGGAGAACCGGTCGTCACGTTCTTTAGCAGTTGGGCAAAATCCTTTCCGTCAAAGGCCGGTTGCAACGTCAATAGCTCGTAGAGTGTCAAGCCGAGGCTGTAGACATCGCTTCGTGCATCGGATTTGCCATTGAACTGTTCAGGCGGCAGATATCGCAGCGTACCAACGGTTTCGCCAGTCCGAGTCAGGTCGGCTTGGTCCATGAGTTTGGCCAGTCCAAAATCAGTGACCCACACGTGTCCACTATCATCAATCAACAAGTTGGCGGGTTTGATGTCACGATGAAGTATTTTTTTCGAGTGGGCGTACTCGAGAGCATCGCTGATCTGTTTCCCAATTTTGGCAACGTTTCGGTAGTACTGGTTCCTCCCAGAAAACGTCCCGCTTGAGGATGACATCGAAGAGCTTGAATCGATCTTGCCCGACGTCGATGGGGCGGGTTTTGAATCCTCGGTGGACGATACGGCCTCCAGTCCCATCAGACTGCTGGAAGCAACGCTTAAATGGGTGTCGAGAGCTCGAGCCGTTTCAGCGCGTGGCCCGTTGGAATCATCCAGTCCGGCTGCTTGCCTCACTTCCTGGATCACGACGTCCAGACCCGTGCCGTCGATGTACTGCATGACGAAGTAGGAGATTTCTTCTGAGCGTCCCACACCGAACACAGGAACGATATTGGAGTGGTGAAGCATCCCTGATGCGCGGGCTTCCTGTTGGAATCGAAGGATTTTTCGTTCGTCAAACTGGGCGGAATCGGGAAGCAACTTGAGTGCCACATGACGCCCCAGAGATTCTTGTTCTGCCTGATAAACAATTCCCATCCCCCCGCGTCCAATTTCGCGAATGATCCGATACTCACCAAGTTTTCGTTGGAGGGAGACGCCCTTTAATTCGCTGAGCTCATCGTTTAGGAGTTCTGAGTCGGACTCAATGTCTTCAGATATCCGACTTTCCATCATTTGCAAAACGGGAAACAGCTCGCGGATTCTTGATTCATGCTCGGGATGCTTCGAAACGAATTTTTCAATGTCAGGCGAATCGCCAGCGCGAATCTGATCGACGTATTGGTCGGCAAGGGAATCGAAATCAGTTTCTCGATCGGGAGTCATCTTAGGCGCCATTCCCGATGAGAATCGTTTGAAGTTTCGCCAAAGCCCGCACATATCGTTTTTTTACGGCTTCGTAGTTCATGTCCAGCACCGTCGCCGTTTCGCGACTGGTCAGTTGTTCAAAATGCCTTAGCGTGAGAACTTCTCGGTCGACTTCATTCATGCTTTCCAGCGCCACCATGAGTTGATCGGTTGCTTCATTCTTTGCAGCGATTTTTGACGGGGTCGTCATTTTTCCCGCTAATTGAATGGCCAGTGACATGGAAGTGGCCGCTGGTGTGCCTCCCCATATTCTCTGTTCGCGCTCGGCGTTGCGTTTTTGTGCTCCCAGGTGTTTCCGATGAGCCTGAATTAACTTTTCCCCTGCCAGGTGTCGCAGCCAAAGGAATACGGGAATTTTGGGATTAGCGAGATAGGCGTCCAGTGCTCGTGACGCTTCAACAAATGTGTCTTGTATTACGTCTGATGCATCCAGACGTCCTTGTAGTTTGTCATTCATTCTCAGTGCAATCATGCGTCTGAGTCGTTCCCGATGTTTCATTAGGACTTCATTTAACGCTTCATCGCTGCCACTCATGGAATTGCGTAAGAGATCGAGATCGTCAATTTGACCGTTTTCGGACACAGGCCTGCCTGAGTTAAGCGAGAGGTTTCATCTTGATTATGTGCATTCCGGCAAAAGATCGGGACAAGCATTTTTTCGAAATTCATATTTTGCGAAGGAATTCGCCCCGTTTGTTTTAAGAGCCAAAGGGTTTTTGGGACACTTTTCAAGAAACTTTGCACGGGAGTGTAACAGTGCGGAATTGGCTCGTATTTGAAGACAACAGCTACATCAACAAGCAGGAAATTATCATGAAATCCAGAATTCTATTTTTCGTTTTGTCTGTAGGAATGATTTTGCCGGTTTGTGCCATGGCGCATCCGCTTCAGGATCTTGATCGAATCAACAATCTTGTCAATCAAGCCAGGGGACTGGCAGACGGTGTCCGGGGAGCGGCTGTTCAGGCGCCGCAGCAGCAAGTCCTTTCCAATCCTTTCCGCAGGGATCTGGCCGGTGGGAACGCCGCGGGAATTTCCCTGCAGGCCGCCAATGGTTCCACGGTCGATGTTGGCGCTGATCAAGTTCGCATCAATGCAGGCGGAATGGAATTCAATATCCCACGCGTGGGCGTTGGTGCAGTAGGCGCTGGGAATCCAGTAAGACCTGGATTTGGCAATCCAATGGCGAATACTGCTGAGGCGATAGAGCAGGTCGCCTGTTATTGGGCCTTTGCTGACGCGACCCAAGCATTCCGAAACGCCGATTTCAATACTGCAATATCGAAAATGGAGCGGGCTTCCCAGGCAAAGCAAGCCAATTTTGATCAGTTCAATTCACTGTGCCAGTTCGCGGTTGCCAACTATCGAAAATCAGCGGAACACGCTTATGCCGCCGCATCAAAAAATCAAGTCTGGGACTGGCGGCAACTTCGTGCGAATTACGGCGATGCTGCTCGGTATTCCCAGCAGTATCTTGCCTTGCAACAGGCGGCTCGGCAGCCGACGTCAGACGTTTCCGTGTGGTTTTTGGTGGGCTATCATCATTTGATGCTTGGGCATCGAGAGGACGCGACCGCCGTTTTGAATGCCGTACTGAAGAAATTGCCAAATGATCCGGTTGCTATGAGAATGCTCGAAATTTGCCAACAGGCTCCTCCGGCTCCGATGGGAAGATAGCAACCTGTTTGTTCATTGAGCGACCATCCCAACACATATCAGCCATTTCTGATGCGTGTTTTTTGTTTTCATTTATCCGCGTGTGGTGAAATTTTTGTCATCGCTGTGAATTGTCGTAGTTGTGAATTGTCGTAGTTGTGAATTGTCGTAGTTGTGAATTGTCGTAGTTGTGAATTGTCGTAGTTGTGAATTGTCGTAGTTGTGAATTGTCGTAGTTGTGAATTGTCGTAGTTGTGAAATCGTCGTAGTTGTGAAATCGTCGTAGTTGTGAAATCGTCGTAGTTGTGAAATCGTCGTAGGCGCCGGTCTTTTTTGGAAACCCGACGCGTGAGCGAGGACGTGTCAGGTTCGTCCTCGCTCACGCGTCGGGTTACCATTGACTTCTCGAGATACAATTGTCGCAGGCGACGTCGCAAACCAATCACGCTCGCAGCCAAATCTTTACGTCCTGTTTTTGTCGCGGAGCAACAACTTCCTGTAGCCCTGGGTTGAAACCTTAGGTTTTACCACATTTTTGCGCAATCGCAGCTTGATATCCGAGGATCATGTTTTGCAATTTTGCCCAGCCTCGCCAAATCACAATCCATCCGGGGGCGTGATCTGAGCTTCGATTTTGGTGGCCGCCGAGCCGTGCTAACGCATAGAAAAATTCATGCGCGTTTAGTTCTTTGACTTCGTTAAATCGCCAGAGACTCAGTACCGCAATGTAAACGGAGTTAAGCACATCGCTGGCGGCGGTCTCATGTGCGTCCTTCATGCGACTGATGTCGCGGAGGTTAAGCAGCGTTACTGCCAGGGCCGTCAATAAAGCGATCGCCGGTTGCAAGCGATCAACGGTCGTGAATTGAATGTCTTCGATTTTACAACCGGTCTTCTGTCCTTTGTGAAGCTCCTCGATAATCCATCGTTTTTCATAAATCTCAGTGACGTCCCAAGCTTGTTTGAACGTGCCCGTCGGTTTGTTAGTCAGCAACGTCCATTGAACCGGTTTTTCTCCGACCGGCGGGTCGACTTCGCAAACGCGAACCACTGAAAGCGGCAGCGGATCGTCGCCGTGGACCCCTTTTTTTACATGCGGCCGACAAACCAGTACGGGAGCTGCCTGGATCGTAAACTCTGCCTCCCGCGCGGTTCGAGCTGTGCGTTTCTTGCTTCCGGTACGCCCTGGCTGGTATTGGACTTCCATCGTAAACCGGCCCAACTCGGGTACGCCTTCAGCAAAGTCGGCCAGTAATTCAGTTTCTTCTCCGATCTGATGACCGGCGTAGACTTTGCGAACTTTGCTGGAACGGATCACAAACTGACGGCCACATTTGTATTCATGTTCTAAAAACTCAAACGTGTCGGCACCTCGATCGCAGACATCCGTTAGCCCTGAGTCTGCTGGCAGGTGCCTAGTTCCTTTGGGCCACAACAGGCTTTCGCGTGTTGTGCGATTCCGGTGTTGGGCAGCGGTTTCTTTCTTGGGTGTCTCGGCACGTTTATGAAGAATCTGATCCACCAATCCAAGCACCGCTCCAGTCTTGGCGTTAACCGCCAGTACATTCTGACAGATGTAACCGCGACGATTGCCTTTGCCGATTTGGGCTAAATCGTCAGCCAGCGATTTGAGCGACGAATAATCAAGCTCCGTGGCGTCATGCAGGATTAAAACCGGATCCGGGCAAGCTGCGATTTGGGCGAAGGTGTGATTGCCGATCGCTTCCATGATTGTCTTGTGAGTGACGTCTTGACAATCAAGCAGCCGATAAAGCGCGCGCAAGTCAGCCGGCTCCGCGAGCTTGTCCGGAAGTGAGCCACCGGGATTGCGTTTCATGATGTCCAACGATTCGGCCATCCGCACGTTTCGGCGTACGTCGCCAAAATCAGCTTGGTCGAAAATCGCGTGACCCAAAGTTGTTTCTGAAGCGTAACTGACGAGCATGAGCGTATTCCTAGAGTGTTGAAGTAGCATGAGTACACCCTGCAATACGGCTGGCACTAACTCTGGGTCGCTTTTGTAAAAACGTCAATTCGGTACAAATCAACTTTCCCCAACTAGACCTCAGGCGATACAAAACGAAACGGTTTCCATTTTGTAATCTCTACCAGACAATTTGTAGTAAAACCTAAGGTTGAAACCCAGGGTCAGTGTTACACGCCACCATTTATTCGCGGAGCGATGGCATCTGTCGGGCTAACCAACTGTCCGGCTCAACGTCATGATATCGAACCCGCTGGGCTTCCCCCTCCCCGGTCGCGGCGCTCCCGACCCTCCCAGAGGCTCACAATACAACATATGTTTTTGGAGGGTGAAGGGTGCATGTTTTGCTGCTTCTTCAAAAAAATCAAGTTGTTGACCCGGGTCCAAATGCTAACCATGCGGATGCGTAGCAGCTGGCTACCTGAATCCCTTTCCAGAGTGTCTCTGGCCCTGGGACAGATTTGGCGTGGTCAATAAAGCCTCCCAAACGTGAGATGGTACGAATTACTTGGTTTAGTGTCGGAGGTTCTTGGGGAATTTCTTTACCCAGCACGGAATAAACTGACTTCCATTCACAAGGCTCGAAAATCAATTCACAACTGATATTTGGGCATTCCCGTCCCAGCATACACAGATACATTACTCGCCAAGCGACAACCATGTACAGGGCGATGGCATTTTCAATCGGCTCAATTTTACGAAACTGGCGACGTTCGATTCTGCAACCGGACTTCAGGGTGCGAAAGAAAATTTCGATTTTCCAGTCACGATGCGTCCTTTGTGTACGGTATATCTGGGGAGCAGGTTACGATTCGTTTGATTTGATTCATTCATTATTGTCGGTGATTCTTGGTCGGGGTCGTGAGTTTGACTGGTTTGTTCTTGTCTTTCCAGCTGTGTTGGTAATTGCGAAGCCTGTCTAGCCGCTTCAACTCTTGAGCGTTTGCGAAGATGGCCCAGTGGCCTCCGGTCTCGGCAACTTTGCGAGCGATGACCCAACCGACTTTACGCCAACGATGCATCGTAGTGACCGGCATCTTTAGATGCATTGCCAAGTCAGGTAACCACCATTCATCCTCACGCAACTGGCTTTGATCTCGTGGTGATTTGGGCTGTATGCCGCGGCGTTCACGTTCGCGACGCATGAGTTGGCAGACAGTATTGCGTGTGAATTTCGTCGCCCGCTTTACTGGACGAAAGCCATCCTTGTTCAATGCATCGGCGATTTGTGCCAATGTTTTCCCTTCCTGCTTGAGATGCTCAACGCGTGCTATTAACTCGCCATAGTTACTCACCTGGTCGTACCTTTGTACAGGGCGGCGGTGAGCAAGATGGCTGACGAAGCCGCCTGCGAAGCGGACCTCGACGTCCACGTTTTCACTATCACCGTTGACCGTAACAATGACACGTTCAAGTAACGTGCGTGCGATCACTTGACGATCTTCGGGACGCGTCGTTTCTGCATTCCATAGCGCTGCGACATCGGCGGACAACTCTTTGATTCGCAGGGCTTCGCTAGTCGTCAGTTCGCCTGGTTGAGCTTCAGTGAATCGACGATGCTCCAGACGAAGTTGTTCCTGATCACGAAGTTTCTCTTCCCAGCGACGTTCTAGTTCTCGGGCAACCAGTCGGTTCTCTGGATCAACCGACATGTATTGTCGATGGGCCAAACTGATCTCGTAGTCAATTCTGGCAAGCCGATGTTGCCATTGTTGATTCGCATCGACGCGTCTTTTAACGATGTCACGCGCAGCGTTGAGACTCAGTTCGATCGCTGCTGGAGTGAGTGCTTCCAGCAGAAGTCGGCCGACAAGCAGATCAAGTTCCGTTCCCGAAAGGCTTTGGCAGCTTTGTTCGCCATAGTCGAGTTTTCCACGCTGACAGGCGTAACGAAGTCGGTTGCAACTGTAACCGATCATCATGCTGCGACCGCAACGTCCGCACTGCAGGAGTCCGGCCAACAAGCTCGTACCTCGACCGGGTGATGCAAGAAATCGGCTCTTCCGGCTGTTTTCTTCGAGTTTTCGCTGGTTTGTCTCGAATTGGATCCATGTAATGTACGCGTCGAATCGGTCCTTAATCAGGACACGACATTCATCGTGTTTTCGCAACGTGCGACCCGTGGTGGGTCTGCCGGGGATTTTCTTTTTTGGGTCGATTTCTCGATAGCCCCAGCGATACGCTCCGGCATAGATCGGATGATGAAGGAGGTTCAATAGCGTCACCCGATTGAGACGACGCCATTGCAATTGACCGCGATCAGCACCGAAGTGAGGACGCACCGGCATTTGAATCTTGTCTTCCACCATGGATCTAAGCAGTCCACTGATACTACCCCATTTCGAGAATCGATCAAAGATGCTTCGGACAACAGCTTGAACTTGTTCGTCGGGATCCTGCGCGAAATCACCAGCCGCTGTTCGTACGTACCCAATCGGAGGATGATTGAGCACTTCTCCGCGAGCGGCTTTGTTACATAGTCCCAAGTACATTCGATTTTTCAGTACATGGAGCTCGGCTTCACTCATTGTTCCTTTGAGGCCGAGAAGCAATCGGTCGTTATGATCACTCGGATCGTAGACACCATCAGTATCGGCGAGTAGCGTCTGATAGATCGCACACAACTCCAACAGTGCATGCCAGTCTTTGCCAGACCGTGATAGCCGACTCATCTCCAGACCAAGCACAATCCCCACAGAGTCTTTACTGATCTCGGTGAGCAGTCGTTGGAATCCACTACGCGTTTGGCTTGACACACCACTCTGTCCAAGGTCTTCGTCGATCACTTCGACCCTGTCTCGCGCCCACCCAAAGGCAACGGCGCGATCGGCCAATGCATATTGCCTAGCCGTCGACTCTCGATGTTCAAGTACCTGTTGTTGTGTTGACTGGCGCACGTAAACAACTGCCAGTCTGTCTAAATGCGATGACTTGATCTTGGTTGGGATCGCGGCACTGAGTTGTACTGCGCGATTGTTGATTGACTTGGCAGCTTGATCCAGTTCGGTGGATGTGTTTCTACTCATCGCATGTCACCTCCGGCGTTTCCGGAAGTTGGCGATGAAGCATGATCGTCAGACGATCGATGACCCGATGCTGGTGACCGGGCTCCAGGTGTTGCCAGAATTCGGCCAATGGGAGTGTTGGAGGCAACGGCTTGGGCGGACCGATCTGAGCTGAGCGCGGGGGGGAATCTCTGGTCGTGACATTGTTGACCTCCGTTGTCTGAAACTTCCAAATGCTCAACAGACGACCGTTGCTCAAACCAATCTGCTAGCAACAGCAACGCGTCGGCGTCGATACAGGGAAGACCATTCTTCTTATGCGGCGTGCAGATACAAGAGTGATCTTTCGGTGTATCTGGCTTGGCAGACTTCGATTTGCCATCGGGTGCAATATGCCGCAATGATCTGGTTGATTTGCTGGTTTGTATCAATGGGCAAACTGGTCATTAGCAGCCAACGTATGGGCTCCTCTTCTGCCGGTGGATCGATCTCATCCACCAGAACAATATTATACTGAAGCGGGTGATGCCCCTTGGGTGTCAGCGTAACAGATTTCGCCCTGACCTCGACGACGGCCTGTCGGGCCGGACGATCTTGCTCACGTTTGTGTGAAGTGCATTTGATTTTTGCTTTTCGGGCACTAACGGATATGTCCATTTGAAAACACACCGGAGCGGTCTTGACGCTTTCGTACAAGCCGCCTTCGGATGTCGACCGTGCCTGTCCATTTCGAACGATAATGTGCAGCTCTTTTCCGTTTGAAAGCGTGCGAGGTTGGGCGAAAACCTGGTTGATGTCCGCTTCGCTATCCTGAACGACAATGCATTTCTTGTTCAGACATTGCTCAGCCAATTCTCTTGCCTGGTTGATTCCCTGAAGCCAGCGGAAACTTTCTTTTTCTTCGATCGGTGCCTGCCTGCGCTTCTTGTCCTTTTCTGCTTTAGAACTCTTGTCGATTTTTTTGCGAATGTAGTTGCATTGTCCGACAACCCCCAACGGAACATTGGTTTCAGTAAACGCGACAAGCGGATGGATGAAAAGACCGGATTTGTGTTCCCCACTCAGTTTACCCGCACCGACGACTTGTTTGTCACGACGAGTCAGATCGACTTTGGACGTATCTTGGGCGATAATCGTAAATTCCGATTCGCTGGCTCGAATTCGCTCCAACGTGTTTTGATAATGAGGTGCCAGAATTGCTTCCGGCGTTACCTTCTTGTTATTAAAAAAACGATAAGAACCTTCGAGATCTGCCCGCCCACCCGAAGCTGCCGCGGGCAGACTTCTACTCGGCTGGTCACATACCATCTCCCCGATAATGTTAAGCCGCCTACTTAGACGTTCGTCGTTAAAGAAAGCGCCGGCCAATTCATTCGAAATCGCTACATTCATTCCAAACCTCCGTCAAAGACAATCCAGAGGTAATACTCAACAAAGCATCCAAGGGTTCACGATGGCATGAAAATGCTAGTAAAGATGTGCGTAGTTCTGAGCCCAGAGGCCTGGAGGGAGGGTGTCGGATATGGCGAGTTTCGCCTAGTTTCACAGGATTTGACAAAAATTTCTCAGTTTGCTGTAACAACGTTTGGCGACTTCGTATGTGGAGGTGAAGGCGGACCCAACCAGTTTTTAAGACGCCTTTGTTTTCAAGATTAAACGCAAAGGAACGATCCTATGACTAAGAAATTCTTTCAAGCAGTAGCCGTGATTGCCACCGTATGTGCAATGAATTTTACAACCAGTTCTGCAGATGCTCAGAGCTTTGATCTTGGCAATCTGGTCAATCAGGCGGTTGGCGGTCAACAAGGCGGTCAACAAGGTGGTCAATACTTTACTGGAGGAACTCCAAACTTCAACGAGCAGACCGGACAATACACACAGCCTGGTTTTGGCTTTGGCCAAAACGGCCAACCCCAGATGAACATGCAAGTTTCCGATGGTGCAAACATCTCCCTAAACGGAAACGGTGGTGTTGGAATTGGACTTGATAATTTGGGGATGGGCATCGGAGTCAACGGCGGCGTTGGTCAAACGAGTAACGGATCGGGTACTGGAATCAGCCAAGGCAACGGCGTGGGAATCGGAATCGGAAACAACGGTGGACAGGGTGTTGGCATCGGATCTAACGGTGGAGTTGGAATCGGAATCGGCGACGGGCAAGGCAGCGTTGGTGTTGGCGTTGGTTCCAATGGTGGCCTCGGAATCGGTGAAGGTTACAACGGAGGAACTGGTATCGGAATCGGCGACCAGGGGGGCTATGGGCATGGACAAGGCTACAACGGCGGAGTTGGAATTGGAGAAGGCTACAACGGTGGTGTCGGTTACGGCCAAGGCTACGACGGAGGCATTGGGCACGGACAGGGATTCAACGGTGGCTACGGTCAGGGCGTTGGCATCAATGGTGGCTATGGCCAAGGCGTCGGAATCAATGGCGGACAGGGTTACGGCACAGGAATCAACGGTGGACAAGGTTACGGCACCGGAATCAATGGTGGACAAGGTTACGGCACAGGAATCAACGGCGGATATGGCGAGGGAATCGGCGTCAACGGTGGAACGGGAACTGGGCTCGGTATTGACGGCGGAACAGGTGTTGGAATCGGCATCGACGGTGGAACGGGGGCTGGAGTCGGCATCTTTGGCGGAACCGGTGTTGGAATCGGAGTCAATGGTGGCCAGGGGCTTGGTATCGGCATGGGGCCAGGTAGCCAAGCCATTGGAATTGGAACTGACTACGGGAACGGTCAAGCGATTGGAGTCAACGGTCAGCAGACATTTGGAGTGAATAACGTTCCTTCTGTTGGTCAAGCGGTTCCAACACTCAATCCGTTTCGACGATAGACAAATCGGACATCACTGAAAAACTAGGTGCCACAGCTTCCTACGAAAGGCTGTGGCTTTTTCTGCGTATCGAGTTCGTGTTTCATTGAGCGAGACGCTCGCGGAAAGATCAAAACTTTTTTGACTTCTTCTGTAACACGACGATTCGGTCACGTAAGTGAAGTAACGAAAATACAGTTCTCAAAACCGGAGTAAAAACATGTTCTCAACTTTCTCAAAGTGCAGCCTTGTGGTTGCCGCATTGACCGTCAGTTTGTCTCAAGTATCCGCACAGTGCCCGAATTCCCGGTCGTACAACCAACCAGCTTGCAATCGGCCTGTGTATTCGCAGCCTGTGTATTCGCAGCCGATCTACAGTCAGCCCTATACTGTTGTTTCCCCTCAGCCAGTTTCTCCGGCGGAACTGGCTCGGATGTACACAACCGAGGCCAAAACATTGTTCGCTTCGGGGCAGTATCAATTAGCGAAACAGAAATTGGATGAAGTGGTTCAGCGGGTTCCCAAGGACGCGGATGCATTTCAGTTTCGAGCTTTGGCCGCATTCGCCGCCGCAGATTTTGATAACGCTGCCGCCGATGCTTACGATTCAATGGGGTTCGGCAATGCTTGGACTCGTCCCGTCATCCAGTCACTTTACGGTAATGATCTTAATAGGTACCAAATGCATCTTGGAACACTCAAGCGAGTCGTAGCTGAAAAGCCTACGATGCAGAGTCACTTCCTTTTGGCCTACCATCATGTCATGAACGAAGAGTGGGTTGAGGGAAAATCCCAACTACAGCAAGTTCTTAAGCTTCAGGCAGAAGAGCCACTGTCAACCAAATTGTTGGCGGTCGTCGAAACCAAACTAGCCGCGCTGCCAGCAGAGGTTCGCTAAGCAAACCTCCAGTCAGAATTGAATGAGCACGCAACCCGGTGTGAGCGGTTCCCATGTGGAGTCAATCTCGCGGGGCCGTGCTTTTACGCATTCGGTTTTGCCATTTACAAGAAACGCATTTGCCGTAACGAAGCAACCGTGGAAAGTTTTTTGAGAACTTATCTTTTCGCGGTAGCAACGTTTGTCCGGAGGTGTGAATTCACCTCCGGGTTTTTGGGGAAGTTGAATTGTGGTCCGTCTTAGTTAGCCTTCGTCCGAGGTCACGTATTCACGATTGACGATGACAAAGCATGCCGCTGACAAAGCCAGGATTGTAATGATTGCGACGGCGAGTAGATGTATCCACACCGAATGTTCTTCGAAAGCACCGAGGAACTCAGCTTGCTGAATCTGCTGCTTCAATTGTTCGCTGCCTGTCCACTCAAGGCCGATGTACTGCAGGTGATAACTTGCCGTCAATTTGCCAATTACCGCAGGGATGCGTCCGACAATGGTTTCGAATCCGAGAATGTAACCGGCACCGATCACCATGGCACGTCGATAAAATACGGTACCAATCAGAGAAAATACAGCGGCGTAACAGATGCACCCCAGAAAGAAGACTCCATTTAGTCCCACCCAAAGACGCACGGGATCAAAAACGAATTGCAGCAGCAACGTCGAGGCACCAACACAGAGCGTGATCGAAATACAGCAGATGCAAAATGAGAAAATGAGAGAGGCAAGGAATTTTCCCAGCACGTTGGAAATTCGTCCCTGAGGACGGCTGGCAATAAACATCCAGCTTTTTCCCTCAAGTTCTGAATAGACGTTCGGAGTCGCCCATAGCAGCAGTGATAAAATACAGATCAGCGAAATCAGAAAAATGATGACGACTTCGACTGCATCAAAAGACGCACTCCCTCCAAATCGCGTGACGGAAATCATCAGCGTCAACATCACTGGAGGGAACAGGATCAATACCGAAGCCACCGCCAAGCGTTGCGCCGAAAAGGAACATCTCAATTCAAACTTGCAGGTGGCAAGAGCTCGATTTATCAGTTGCATCACGGGGTTGGCTCCAGATCTAGTACTCAAAACTCACCACGATGTTTTTTCAGCAGCGTCGCAAAAAGGCTCTTGAGCGATTCGTCCGCTGAGTGCATCTCGAGAATACTGACTTTTAGTTCTCGAGAAATCTCAGGAAGTGTCTCGTAAAGTTGTTTGGCGCTTGCCGTTGTGACCTTCAGTTGCTGAGGATCCTCAGAAAACTCAATCGAGCTTGTTGCGGACAATTCAACCAATTTTTTGGACAATCGTTTGGCATCAGTGCACTTGATACGGACGACGTTCGGCGCGTCCGCCAGAATCTCACGGACTTCTTCCGGTGAACCCGAGGCTAGTAACCGACCACCAGAGATTAGCAGGAAAGAAGGATTGATGGCTTCGACTTCGTGCAAAATATGGCTGGCAAGGATCAGGGTTTTGCCGGGTTGACTCCAGGATTTCAAATAGTTGGTCATTTCAAAACGGCCAATTGGATCGAGTCCGTTGAACGGTTCGTCCAAAATCAAAAAGTCGGGATTGTGGGCAATGGCCTGAGCCAATTTGGCTCGTTGTCTCATTCCCAGAGAATACTCTCGCATTGGACGATGCATGGCATGGGTCAGACTGACCGCTTCCAGGGCATCGGTTGCCATTTTGGTTGACGACTGGGCACCGAATCCATGCAACTGAACCAGGTAGCGAACCCATTGATAGGCAGTCACTCGTGGGTAGCTGACTTCCACTGCGGGGCAGAGTCCCACGTTTCGAAGAAGTCCATCTCGGGTCCAGGGATTTTTTCCAAACAGTCGAACCGTTCCCATGGTCGGGCGCAGTTGTCCGATGATCAAATTGATCAATGTGGTTTTTCCACTGCCGTTGGGTCCAAGAAGACCATAAGTTCCATCACCCAATTTCAACGTGACGTCGTTGACACCGATGACGGTCTTGTAAAGTTTCGTAACGTTATTCAGTTCAACCATCTGGGCTCACACTCGGATCGGTGCAGATACTCTGCGAAACAAAATGTAGATTGATATGATCGAGAGGAGCGAGAGAACGATCATTCCCGGTAGCGCAGATCCAAGGTCATTCAAGCCAAAAATCCAACTTTGAACGTTACCCAGATTGTTGTAGAGGGACAAACAACTCCAACCATTTACCACAGGGTCACTCAACGCCTGGATCGGATCGGTCCCCGTTCGAATTCCCTGCATCATCCAAATTGCCATCCACGCTCCATGTCCCAGGATCCAAACGGAAAACCAAGCAAACGTAGCAAAGCGACTTTCAGCCGTCAAAGAGGAAAGCATCAATGAAAGACAGGCAGTTGGGATAATCAATACGACCGAAGCCAGGATGATTCGAATGGGAATATCCCAAGTGCTCAGAACGACTGATAGTTCTGGCGATAGGCTGACTCCAAGAACGTACAGGCAGAGTGCGGGTAGGGTGGTGACCAGCAGCAGGAACACCGCCGGGATGGCCAGCTTGCCCGTGATGTACTCCCTCCGCCCAATGGGTTTGGAAAAGTAGATCAAATAGGCACGTGATCGGATGTCGCGCGAAATCAACCCCGGAGAAATGATTCCAAGCAGGAAAATGATCATCGTCGCCTGCGGGTAGCGGAAGAAAGTCATCAACAGCAGGCTCCAGGCGATGTGTCGCTGTTCTTCCGGGCTATCCGATTTGAGCGCTTCGATAAATTTTTCTGAACCGGGCACCCAGCCGAATCTTCTGGCAATGGCACGACTTCGAGCGCGTTGAATTACTGCTTGCTGAAGCTCGGTACTTAGCTTTTCGATTTCCTTCACGCGAGGATCGTTAGAGTCAATTTGCCTGATCACGTTTTTTACATCGTGATACAGATCCGTTGTTTTGCCTTCGATCTGCGTGACCTCGCCGGCACGCTGTTGCTCGGTCTGTTTTTCTCGATTCTTGATTAACTCGGCATGGATTTCGTCCAAGCGAGCTTCAAATTCATTCAATGTTTCGTCGGCCACATCGCCCGAGATTACCGTGTCGCGATTTAGAACCGCGGTTGGAGGCGTAAAATCGTCCAGGTTTTCATCCAGTTGTGCAGCAATCGCCTTGGCGAATTCGGGCGGCTGGATCACGTTCTCCAACACGAAGAAAATGGTGCCCCAATAAAAGATCGGCAGCCACGAAACAAACAAGATTCGTCGGACCCATGATGATTTTAGAGCAGCTTGAAAGCCGGTTTCGGCAATGATCCACCAGCGACTTGCTTGCGAAGTATGTTTTCCAGTCCAGGCGCGGTAGCCAACTTCATGTTGTGGCATGCCCAGCCTCCTTGACGGTTTCGATGAAAATTTCTTCCAGGGAGTTTCTGGCAGGATGTAGACTTTGGATTGATACGCCCGCATTCTGAGCGATACTCCAGACCTCTTCGGCAACGGAGTTACTTTTGCCGGCGATCACAATTTCACCTGTGAAATCGGTTTGGACTTCCATTCCACTGCGTTCCAGCATCCGAAGGAAATTGGTTGAATCGCCCAGGACGCGGACGGTGACTGTCGGGGCAGTGGGTTTGCTGAGTGACTCCAGGCTTTCATTGCGCCGAATTTCTCCTTGCGAAATGATGACGACCTGATCACACACTGTTTGAACATCCGGCAAAATGTGTGTGGAAATCAAGACGGACTTGGGTTTGTCGAGTTCCGTTGCTAGGTAGCGAATCCGTTGCAAAAGTGCCTCGCGTTCTTCGGGGTCTAAACCGGAGGTGGGTTCGTCAAGGATCAGAAACTCGGGGTCGTGAACAATGGCAGAGGCAAATTTGACTTTTTGCCGCATGCCCGTCGAGTAACTTTCGATGTTTCGATATCGCTCTTGCTTCATTCCACAGAAATCAAGGATTTCGTGTGCGCGACGCAATGCCTCCACATAGGGTAGACCGGCCAGGCATGCGGAGAACTGAACCACTTCGACACCGCTCATTCCTGGAATGTAGCAATCGTCTTCGGGTACATAGCCGACTTTAGCGCGAATCTTGCGACCATCGGAGCCCAATTGATGGCCGAGCATGACGCCCGAGCCCGCGGTGACATCAACAAGGCCCAAAAGAACCTTGATCAAAGTTGACTTTCCCGCGCCATTGGGACCAAGCAAGCCGGTGATCCCAGGCTTGATTTCCAGGTCAACTTCATTGAGTGCGCGCATCGTCTTGTAATCTTTGACGATTTTTTTAAGCGAGATCAAGCTTTCCACAGTACCTCTCGGGCTACATTTCCGGCAATTCCATTGACCGAACAGGTTCCACAAATGCTGATTGTGAAACGGCTGTTTCAGTTTAGCTTGCCTAAGCAATTTCTACTATTCGGTGCAGTTTCATTTCTATTGGAAACTAATTTCGATTGTTTTTGATTGGGTTGAGTGTGTGCCAGACAACCGAGTCGATTCTCCTAGACGGGGAATTGTTCTTCCGTGGTCGAATAATGGGCAATGATTTATCGAAACAAGCGTGTAATTGAAGAGAATTGCCATGTTTGGGTTGAAGTTAATGGTTTGTTCGCATCAAGCTGCCTCCAAACGGCGGCGACAGCAAAAAAACTGTGGACGAAGAATTTCAGACAACTTACAATATGAAAGGAATTTATCATTGGTTGAAATAGGATCCGCCATGTTGCAAAAACTTCTCATTAGCGCAGTTTTTCTTTTTATTGGTTCTGTCGGACAATATGGATTTTGCCAGGGGATTGCTACTCTCAATGGTGAATGGCATGTGACCAAAGGCATGATGAATGGAGAAGAAGTACCGACTGACGTATTAGCTTCGATGACGTTGAATGTGAAAAATTCAGGAAAATTTACCGCTAAGTCAGGTGGGCTGACCTCGAAAGGAGAGTTTTCCGAGGGTCAATCTTTGGATCAGTTGATCGTCAAGATTGATGGCGGCGCTGATCTCGGTCGCAATTTAAAAGCCAAGTGGAAAATGGAGAGTGGTTCGCTAACGATTGCGTTCTCCCAAGACGGTTTTCCATCGGCCTTTGATTCGTCGAAAGGAAACAAGCTTTTGGTACTTTCCTACAAGGCGGGAGCTCGTCCGATTGCTGCGGTTACCGCAGCGACTGCCCCGACATCGGCCGCGCCAGCAACCGGCGGAAGACCTGGTGGCCGAGGGGCTTCCTACCCTCGGTAGGGAAGAAGTTCTGAGCAGATAAGATCAAGTAAAAAAGGAACTCCAGAGGGAGTTCCTTTTTTTGTTGAATCAAAAAAAATGAGCTGGTAATTTTGTTTACCAACCCATCAGCATGTTTGATTCAATGGCTTTGCGTGACTGTTCCAAGTCATTGCCTGTTTCGTGCATATACAGGCGAATGGCGTGCACCTTATCACCCGATGCTTTCTCCAAACAGTCTCTGGCAACCGCACAGGGGTCAACTGCCTTGTCAGCAATTCCAATTCCAAGCACACCCTTGGAGATGACCCAGGCATCACGAGGACGTTTGGTCAACCGGACAATGCTTTCCGTCGGATAGGAATCCTCCGCAACTGTTGTCGCCATTGACTCATCTTCGGCCCAAGTGATGATTATATGTGCATCAGTTTCAACTTCGAAAAGTGGCATGGTATTCCTCTTTCCACAGAACGTGTTTCAGAAACGCGTTGCCATCCTGAAAAGTGGAGGCAAAAGATCGGTTTCAACCTGACTTAGACGCGTTTCCTTTCGCACCTATAGTCTACCTTTATCAAGGATCTTTTCCAGTGAGCAACTCGCGAAAAAGGATTTGCGGAAACAATCAGGACACAAGCTCTCTTGAAGCCAACTTCAAAGGCAAATAAGGGGCAATGAGGTGCTGTTTGGTCCTAATTCAAATTGGCGAAATCGGTTGACGCTTCGTCATCCAAGCTTCGATAGATTGATGATCATTGGTTTTAGCTGGACCAAATTGTGTGTCCATTGCCACCAAACACGCGTCCCCTTAATCCAAGGGGCGTATGTTTTTTGCGGAAATGATTGTTTCTCTTCCGGTCGACGTTTCAAGGATCAATCCACCTGAATCGTCCAGTCCCCAAAAAGTCCCCACGATCTCTTGCTTGCCGATATCAAGGCGGATTTTTTGCCCCAGATAGAGCATGTAACTTTGACACTGTTCAATAAGCTGTTGAGGGGAGGTGGCCGCAATTTCGATGGCCTCGAAGAAACAGCCAAGCACGTGAGTCAAAACAGATTGAAGTTGAAACGGTCTTTCAACAATTTGTTGCATACTGGTTGAGCATTCAGCGAGCGGACGATTGTTGACGTTGATCCCCATTCCGATCACGATTCCGTTTGCACTGGATTCAATCAGGATACCTGCAATCTTATTTTCGCCAACGAATACATCATTGGGCCATTTGAGCTGAGGCAGAAGTTTACTCGTCGTCTCGAGGCTTCGTGCGATGCTCAGTCCGGCCAAAAGAGAGAGTCGTGGATGTGGGATTTCGGTTCGTTCAAGAAGCAATGAGAATGTCAGGGCGCCCTCTGAGGTCGACCAGCAATTGCTTCCCCTGCCCCGCCCTGCAGATTGCGTTTCCGCCAAAACCAAACGGGGAAGATCCGTGGGGTTCTGTTTCAGAATTTCCAGGCCAACGTCGTTTGTCGAGACCATTTCGACTTGGAAGGTTACGGATTTCAACCAGGGAATTTGTTGCAGCGATACCAGATCAAAGATTGTGCTCGATTCGTTTTCCATTTTATTTGGTCAGTCACTTGATGGTTGGCGGACTGTTTTTTCAAGCCGGTCTTGTTTAGTTCGATGTGCCTGAAGCTTCCTGCCCCAGTCGGCGAATTTGGTCGAGCAGTTCATCAAAGTGTTTTTCCTCGGTGAGTGGGTTTGAGATGGCTGAACGCAGCCAGACGGTTTCATCAAGCACCGTCTGTACAATGTAAAAGTCGCCTTGCTCAAGTAGACGCTGGCGAATTTGGCTGTTCAATTGATTCCTGCTTTCCGGCGTTCCACCTGAAAAACGATAACAAACAATATTCGTTTGAGGAGAGACTGCGACTTCAAAGTCCTTCGATTCTGATAATTTTTTGGCGAACGTTTTGGCCAGGTCGTTCAGGCGAGAAACGTTGGCGTCAAATATTTCCCAACCGTGAGTCGCGATGATACTGTACACCTTGAGGCTTAGCATAGTTTTCGTGCACTCAAAAGTGCGTTTCGCCAAGTTAAACCACTCTGCGGAGTCTGACTCTCCCCACAGGTATTCAGCGTTCTGCGAGAACGATCCGTAGCTTTGGTTTCCATCGCGAAAAAGCAATGCGCTGGTGATGGCAGGTGTCATCAGCATTTTGTGAAAATCGAGCGTGACGCTGTCGGCGAGTGCAATTCCTTTGACGAGGTGTTTGTATTTGGTGGAGAACGCGTTTGCGGCTCCATGTGCACCATCGACGTGAAACCAGAGTTTGCGGGTCCGGCAAAAATCTCCGATGGCTTCCAAATCGTCAAACGATCCTGTGGAGGTTGAGCAGGCGCTTCCCACAACCGCGATCGGTGTGATGCCGCGTGATTTTGCTTTTTCCAGTTCTGACTCAAGCAGCTCCGTTCGCATTCTGTATTGATTGTCCGAAGGGATCTTGATCACGCCGGCCTCTCCCCAGCCCATAATCCGGGCGGCTCGTTCGACGCAGTAGTGAGATTGCTCCGAGACCATCAAGGCAAGTTGCTTTTTGGTGCCCTGGTCCCAATCGTTGTCCGCCGAACAGTGGCTGCGTGCGGCAAGCATTGCCGTTAAGTTGGCTAGACTTCCACCGCAGGTCAGGATCCCGTCAGCGTTCTGATCAAATCCGAGTCGTTGGCAGACCTGTTTGATGACCGTTCGCTCAATGGCGGTTCCGGCAATTCCCATTTCATAGACGCCCATCCCGTTATTGAGCATATCGCTAAAGAACCCTGCCAAGGCAGAGATCGGGAGCGGCGGCATGATTTGATGTCCCATGAATTTTGGATTATGCAGTCGAATGCAATCCTGCCAGACCTGCTCAAAGAATGGGTTCCCGCCAGGCAGTGTTTCGACTTTCGCGATCGCTTGGTCGGGCGTCAAATACTTGATCGTCTTTTGGTCGCCACCCTCTGCGATTGAGTGGGCAAGTTGGTCCGCCAGGAAGTCCACAAGTTGATGGGCTTGGTCGCGAAAAGTTTCGGGATCGTAAGCGGATTGGATGGAGTCAGGTATCTTCATTGAAAACGGTATTCTTTGCAGTGATGTGCCGGAATGGCACGCGGCAATCGAGTTGACCGCCCCAAGCAATGGATGCCCTGGGGTTCCAGAAGGAACGGGACTGGATTGATATGATGACCGGCGAAATCTCGGGTTGCAAAGATTGTGACGCAATAAGGCCTGGTCAGAAAGCTTCAACGGACGCTTTATCGTGTGAGTTTCTTCTTGAGTTAACCGTCACACAGAAAATGGAATGTTTGGGTCCGCAAAACGTAAGTTGCTTTGGGACTTATCCGTCGGCCCGGATGCATTAGTAAAAGCAGACTGGCCGAGGTTGGCATCGGTTGCGTTACTTGAGCGGCGTTAGTTGTTTGACGCTGCCCGGCGCGTAGTTGCTGTTTCCTCGTAGTAATTCGCTCGGCAGGTTTGCTGTTCTGGGACCCGAGGAGATTCCTGAGGCCGCCGGATTGCGATTTGCTGGAGAGTTGGGCTCCGCAATGGGAGTGACTTGGGAGACTTGCTCGCGTCCAGCGTTGACGTATGAGTTGAAATTGGTGGAGGGATACGGCGAGTTGGTTTGCCGATCGTTTACAAGCGTAGGGTTTGCAACGAAACCTCGATTGGAGCCGGCGGGTTGTTGAGCTACGGAAGAAGGGGTTCCGATCTGTTGAGATGGAGACGTTTGAAATGCGTTGCCTTGTGTAGAGGCGAACTGAGGATTTCCGGCTGGTGTACGAGCATATTCCACTTCCGGTGTCACTTCGATTGATCTTTGGACTGGCAGCGCTGGCTTGACATTTTGATTCGCTTGTTGCTGTAGATTGTTGTTGGGTGAGACGATCGGTTGAACTTGCGTATTGGCGGGGCGAAAGTCACCCGGGATACTTGGCTGCAAATTGGGAGTGTTTTGTGTAAGCGGATTGGCGTTTCTTATCGCATTGGCGCCCATTCTTGCTTGCTCAACCGTGTTTTGCCATGACTGTTCGAATTGTCCCTTGGCTGCGGCGAATTGTTGACCGGCTCCATTGATCGAATCTTGAGTTTTCTGAACAACGTCTCCCGCAGCCTGTTGTGTTGCACGGAAACCATCATTGACACGATTCAATGCGTTTTGATTGAAATCAGTCACGCTCTTTCTGACGTCATCAGTTGCTTTTTGGACGGATGCTTTAAAGTCACTTCCGCCTAAGCGGTTGGCCATAGAATTTGATTTTGGTGCTGTTTGCTGGGGAAGCGAGAAATCGTCTTTCCACTTAGGTTGGTTGTTGCCGGATTGATTTTGGGTGACGTTGCGTGCAATTGCTGCAGATTCGTTCAGGAAATCCTGATTTTGTTTCGGTGCAAAACTTCCGTTTCCTACCGAGCTGCGAGGAGCGAAGTCATTGGATTTGTTGGCGACAAAATCTTGGGCGTTCTTGAAAGTCTCGGAAGCTGCTTGCTGCGTAGATGCTGCAAAACCCTGAGCTTTTTCGGTGGTGTTGTCCATGGCTTGGCGGAGCTGATCCGCGGCAGGCATCTTGAATTCATTATTTCCAGTCAATGACTTTGAGTTATTGGGAAATCCGAATGAGTCGTTGGCACTGGCCTGTTCACCTGCATCTACATCGTAGGGTTTGCGGATTGGGCGAGCATCATTTGATGCCATTTGACCAGACGAACGGTCATCGCCTGAATCCAAGGTCGCAAAATGACTTGGCTTGGGATCAAAGGTGCGCGATGGTGGCGCGACAGTATCATTGTTGGATCGTGACAGTTTGAAACTATCCTTCTTCAGGAATGGCATCTCGGGCATTTTGGGAAATGCACCCATCTTGCACCCTGTCGAAGATAGAATTGACAATGTCACTGCAAACAACAGTGCGAACGAAGTTGTGTTTTGGCTTATAGTCATGCCTAAACTTTCCTTTTGTATTACTGCCAATCGGCGCGCAGCTCGCCATGCGAAATCCGGCGAATAGTAGAAGTCCTCTTTTTCGTCGTCAATATCGGCCTGACCAGTTTCTTTTATCTGATCATTTTTGTTGAATGCGACGGAACATTTGCAATCTTGCTAGCAAGATCAGGCGTTTTGATTGCAATGCAAGCAGATTTTATGGATGAAAGCCAACACTCGATGGTGGTTTGGTGTTGGGTCACCGACGAGGGGCAAACGTGAGTTTGTCAAATGGCGCAAGAAAAAGGCTCGGCAAAATGCCGAGCCTGATGTAAGTCGTCGATTGAATGGCTTGGTGGGTTTAGCTACGTGCTTGATTCAGGTTTTCGGTGACGGCCGCCCAGTTCACAACGTTAAAGAACGCGGCAACATAGTCAGGACGTCGGTTTTGGTAGTGCAGGTAGTATGCGTGTTCCCAGACGTCCAAACCAAGAATTGGTTTGCGGCCATCCATAAGTGGGTTGTCCTGGTTGGGGGTGCTTTCAACGACGAGTTTGTCGCCATCAAGAGACAGCCATGCCCATCCACTGCCAAATCGAGTTCCAGCGGCTGCAGAGAACTGTTCTTTGAATGCGTCGAAGCTTCCAAAGGCAGCGTTGATCATGTCGGCAAGTTCGCCTTCGGGTTGCCCACCGCAGTTGGGTCCGATAACGCTCCAGAAAAGTGAATGGTTGAAGTGTCCGCCGCCATTGTTGCGAACCGCATTTCGTTTATCTTCGGGAACGGCAGAAAGATCCGAGCAAATTTCGCAAATTGATTTGGCTTCGAGTCCGGTGCCATCGAGGGCCGCGTTGACTTTGGTGACGTAGCCGTTGTGATGTTTGGTGTGATGAATTTCCATCGTCCGCGCGTCGATATGTGGTTCGATCGCGTCGTAAGCGTATCCAAGTTCGGGCAGACTGTAAGCCATGTGAGAACCCTTAAAAAACGTTTCAATAAACAATCGCATGGTCGCGATTTTGATCTGGCAAGATACCCAATCAGAAACGTACGGGCAAGGGGCGCCTACGGCTCGTCACGACCAGAACTGTTGACAGCGCGGTTAACCTTCACGATGCACGATTCCTCAGACAGGCCAAGGTATTGTCTGACGGTGCGTAGAACGGTGTCGGCCAATGAATTGTCGTTTCGATGAAACCACCCTGAGCGACCTGGTTGAACGATTAGCCTGAGGAAAGTCTCGATATTTTCGGAGAAGTAATAATCATCCGGCGTGGCTTTTCGCAGGTCGATTTCAACAATAAAGGATGAGGTTTGTCCGGGGTTTTCCGGCGACTCAACTTCGCAGTTGATCGAAACATGTTGCTCCGAAGCGGAAGTGAGCACGCCATTGATTTCCGGAAGCATTCGACGGATTTTCTCGACCATGACTTCTTGAGGAGTGCGAGTCTGAAACTCCAGAAGATGGAGAGTGTTGCCTTTGATGTTTCTCCATCTGACGCCGGTGATCGATTGATCCGCGCCCGAACCGATTTCGTCATCATCGATGGCGCTAACGTCAGCTCGTACGACTCGGTTTCGCCCCATTTCTTTGGCCTTGAGTAGGGCATGGTCAGCGCGAACGAATAACGAAGTCGAATCGTCGTCTTTTTCTAACTGAGAAACACCGAAGCTGGCGGTAATACACTTTCCGTCTAGCATTGACTGTGGGGTTTTTTCGAGGCGGACACGAATATCTTCGGCTCGCTTGACCGCAGCATCTTCGTCACAGGCGGCGCAAAGAATAACGAACTCTTCGCCACCAAAGCGTGCGATAAAATCTTGTTTTCGTACAAACTGTTTGAGGAGTTGAGCGAATGCGATTAACGCTTGATCGCCAATGTGGTGCCCGTAGTTATCGTTGACGCCTTTGAAGAAGTCGATGTCGCAGATAATGATGCTGCATTTGATGTTTGCAACTCGGTGAGATCGTACGTATTCTTCGATAAGCCGTTCAAACTCTGCACGGTTGGCGACTTGGGTTAGCGGATCCAGAACGGCTTTCATGTACAGTTCATTGAGTTGACGCTGTAGTTCAAGTTGCTCTGACGTGTCATGCAGCAAAGCCATGGCGCCCAAGATGCAACCCGCTGAGTTTCGAATCGGCTGAAAAGAAAACTCGATTTCGGATTCACGGCCACTGCGTCCCGAAATGACCAACGTTCTTTGCAATGATTTGCCGGAAGTCAAACAGCTGAGGAAGGGGCAGTTTGCATCACTGATGTTGCCCAGCGTCTTGTCCTGCATTCTGAAAATGCCCGGCGTGACCGTTTCTCCAATCATGGCGCTGGTGTTGAGCCCCGTCATGTTCTCAACCGATTTGTTCCACGCGGTAATTTTTAGGTTCCTGTCTACGCAAACCATGCCTTCTCGCATATTCTCAAGAAGTGTTTGCCGCATCAATAACTCAAAGTCCACAGTCGGTATTGCGGGACTTAGCTGAGGTGTGATGGACGAAGTTGGTGTGGATTGCGGATTCATGGCAAATTCTGGAAACTGGTACGGTGCAACTGAATGGATAGGGAAATGTAGTTCGCACCTACCAATTGGAAGAATTCGGTACTCGGTTCCGATATGAAAACCGCAGGCTGGAATCGACTGTGACGGTAGTAACGAAATGAATGAATTCAACGAGGTAGGCGATAATGAAACTGGTTAGGTATGAGGTTTCGGGCATAGTGAACTATGGAAGCCTTTCTGAATCCGACAATCAAATTCAACCTTTTCCAAGTGATTTCGATTTAAATGGGGTGCTTTCAGGGGACCAACTCCCAAAAGGTGAGGGCCAGCCTGTTTCTCTAGGCGACGCTCGTTTATTGGCGCCTATTCACAATCCGCAGAAAGTGATCTGCGTGGGAAAAAACTACGCAGATCATGCGCGTGAGATGGGAGGCGAGCCCCCTGAGATTCCCGTGATTTTCAATAAGTTTCCTACGGCGATTAACCATCCAGGTGCTGAGATCGAGTTGCCGTCAATCAGCTCAAAAGTTGATTTTGAAGCTGAGTTGGTCGTTGTGATCGGCAAGGGAGGGAAAAACATCCCACCCGGGGTTGGGATGAAGCACGTCTTTGGATTTTGCTGCGGGAACGATATTTCCGCTCGAGATTGGCAGAAAGAAAAACCGGGTGGTCAGTGGTTGCTGGGAAAGACCTTTGACGGGTTTGCACCGATTGGGCCGTGGTTGGTAACTGTCGACGAAGTGAATGTGAGCAATCTAGACATCACTCTTCGGCTTAATGGACAGACGATGCAGGAATCCAATACCGAACATTTTATCTTTGATGTTGAATTCTTGATCGAACATATTTCTCAGTTCTGTGAACTGAAGCCTGGCGATTTGATTTTTACCGGAACTCCCGCGGGTGTAGGAGCGGGCCGGAAACCGCCCTTGTACCTGAAAAGTGGAGACGTTTTGCAGGTTGAAGTTTCTGGACTAGGTGTACTGGAAAACCGAATGGTTTGAATGATTCGATAATCGCTAGCGAACGTATTTTATCGGCGGGGCCAAGTTGCATTGGCCAAGATCAAGAATCGCTGGCCGAGTGCCGAATTGACCGATAGGCGCTGAACATCGTGTGAGCACAAGTCAGCAGGTCATTTTGCTGGAATGATCGATAAACGCATGGATGCGTAAAAAGGTTCGTCAGCACATCGGGTTGATGGGCAAACGCCTGCTTTGACAAACGATTAGATTGGAACGGAATCCATCATGGCTATTCGCCGGAGCGACACAAGGAGACGTAGAGTGGGTGTGCTTAACGATGAGCACGCCGTCGCCCCAGTTGAGCTTTCCGAGAACTCCAATCCGGTTCGCGGAGAAGCTACCAAAACAGAAAAGCTCGTCAGTGAGTATTCGATTAGTGCCAGACGCAGGCATCTTGCCAAAACAACGGATCTGATTCCCAAGCGTGGTTGGTCGGTGGCGTTTCTTGTATTGGGCGCAGTTGCAGGAATCGCTTTGATCAACGTTCTGTATTTTTATGCCGAGGAAATGACGGGACTGCTGGGTGAGCGTGCAAAAGAAGTCTTCTCATTTACCGAACAAGGCAGCCTGGCACAATGGTTGAGTACTCTGTCGTTGTTGATCGCTGGATTGGCAAGTTGCCAGGTCTACGCACTACGTCGGCATCGTTCCGACGACTACGTCGGCACTTACAAACTTTGGTTGGTCGCGGCTGCTGGACTTTTGATCGCTAGTTTGAGTTCAGCGATTGGATTGCACGGATTGTTTCTCCACGCTGCCGGAGTTTTGATTGGAAGTCAGTTTGGGCCCGGAAGTTTGGGGTTCGTTACGCTTGTGCTTCTCGGGATCGGGTTGTTGGCCACGCGCACACTGGTGGAAGTTCGACAATCTCGAGTCGCTACCGCAGGCGTCTTGTTGGCTGCGTTTGCGTTTGCCGGAGCGGTTTTGATTCAAGTGCCGCAGATTAAAGAACGGGTGGCGAATTCGTTTGAACCCACCTACGGAAATCTGATTCTGGTCGGCAATGTTCTATTGTTATTAACGGTGTTTACCTACGCCCGATTCGTTTACCTTCGAGCGCAGGGCATTTTGACTCGTCAAATTGCGGCAGTCGTCAGTGATACTGAGGATGTCAAAACGAAACAGGAGAAGACGAAGGCAACCAAACGGACCAAGAAATCGGATGCGGTTCCGAAGAAAACAGCTCCTAAAGCAAACGCAAGTAAATCAAGTCCCCGCCGAGGTTCCGTAGCGGCTGAATCGGAGAGTGTTCCCAAGTTGAACCTGCAAACCAGGTCGACAGGAGTGCAAGATCAGGACGCCGAGAAATCTGCAACGGAGGAAAGTCAGACCTCTCCAAATCGTTCCCCAGGCTCGTCTCCTTTGGGCGATCGGCTCAGCAAGGCCAAGGCTAAGAAACTTCGCAAACAGAAAAAGCAAGAGCAGCAACAGCGACGAGCTGCGTAGTTTTTCATTCGCTGAGCTAAATGGAAACCCGACGCGTGAGTTTTGAAGTTGCGCTATATTGCTTGAAAATCATACGGCACTTCGGAATTCTTTGGGTAAAGCGAGCATGAGCAATCGTTTCATTTTTTGAACGCCTCCAGAAGTTTCCAGTCGTTTGGCGAGGTAATTCATCTCCTCGCCAGTACATTGCTGGTGAAAGGCTTCAGACAATCCGTGGATTCGCTGCGCCACCCACCAACGCCGTCGTTCCTCGCTCAAGCGTCGATCAGCAAGTTTCCGGGCTCGAAGCTGTTCCAGGAACAGCACCGTCGTAATCGCGCAGTTGATCCAAGCTACCACGGCTTCGAATTTTTCAAACTGATACTGGCCAACGCCCAGCGTTGATTTCAGCTCTTTGAAAAATAACTCGATCTGCCAGCGCAGCGAATATAATTCAATCACCTCGGTCACACTCATGCCGGTCGCATTGGTCATCAATATTTTGACATCATTGGGAGTCGCTTTCTCCAAATTTGGTTTCATTGTCGAAAAAACAAGCCCCACACAACCTACGTTGTGAACGTTCCGTTTTTCCTGATGGGCGTAATACGTCCTGGTTTTCGTTTTCGGCCCAACACGCCAACGAGACAGTCGCCGATAGTCAGCGTACTTGCCAGTTGAGGCTCGAAGCCTGATCGTTTTCAGCGACAGTCCCGTCCAATCCTTCAGACGTGATCGTAATTTTGGTCGTTCTCCAGTGGGCCCAGCATACACACGCTCGGCGTTGGCCGGAGTGATCCAGATGTAGCCTCGCTCATCGCAAGCTTCCTGAACGCAGCGAGCGTCATAGGCCGTGTCCCCCAGCACTACCACTTCGGCTTCTTCGTCCAACGGCAGTTGGCGAATCATCTCAGCCATCGCCTGGGCACTGGTTTGAGGCGTTATGCCTTTCTTCTTCGAATACTCTTTGGTGTAGTGAGGAGTTTGAAATGGAATCCGATATCCCGAAGGCGTGATTAACAGTCCAAACGTAAAGCCATGTACTTTCTTGCGACGGGTTTTCTTTTTGTTGTAGCGAGAGCCTTTTTTGATTTTGCGCCGTTCCCGATTACCGGTGCTGTAAGTGTTCTCGGATTTAACACCCGCCTGACTGAAAAGCGGCAGGTCCACGATAAAAATGAACTTCCCTTTCCCACTTTCTAATTGCAGCAGGGCCGCCCGTAGCGGTTGGTTAAAATCGACCTTCTGCCAACGAGGACGCGCCAAAAAACGAGTCACCTGGCCACGATGCATGGGCCGGGAAGCAATCATCCCCGCCGCCGACGAGCAAGACATGCGGCCACGATGCAATAAAAATGCCAGTACCATTCGCATCACCATCAACCGGGCGTATTCAGAAACCAAGCTTTTTTCGAGATACCTCTTGAGCGATCCCGCGGTTTGTTCGACGATGATCATTGCAGTCTCCTTTGGTCAAAGGTGAGAATTCAATGAACTGGACATCGGGGGAGACTGCTTTTCATGCAATATCAATTTCTGATAGCACCCAAAAAGAGCGCAACTTCAAAGAGCGTGAGCGAGGACGAACCTGACACGTCCTCGCTGACGTGTCGGGTTTCCAGAAATCTTGGAACCACGTCATTCGAATGAAAAAGCACAGCCTTTCTTCAACCCGAATCCGCTTTTCGTGGTCAAAAATCGGGAACCCCGCTACCCGGAGAGAATTGTGGCTCTAGAATGTTGAACGAAAAATAAATGAACTCATGGTGCAGTCGGATTGACTAGCAATCAGATTGCTGAAACTCCGATTTCGCATCGATGCTCTGCCCCTGGAAATTATTGAAACGCCTGTCTGATGAAAATTCGAACTCGATTTGCCCCCAGCCCAACAGGATATCTTCATATCGGGGGTGTTCGTACCGCTTTATTCAACTGGCTCTTGGCGCGGCAAAGCGGAGGCGAGTTTGTATTGCGAATTGACGATACGGATGCAAAGCGAAACGTTGCAGAGGCTTTACAGCCAATCCTGGATGGCTTTCGCTGGTTGGGAATCGATTGGGACGAAGGCCCTGTTTCGAATGGAAGCGATTCTAAAGGGCCTCACGCACCCTATTTCCAGTCACAGCGCCTTGACCGCTATCAAGCTGCCGTTGAGCAACTTTTGAATTGTGGACTTGCCTATCGCGATTTTGCAACGCCTGAAGAAACTGCCGCAGAACGCCAGGCAGCGGAGGCAGAAAAACGTGATTTTGTATACAGCCGAAAGTACATGGCGGAGACAGACGAACAGGCTGCGGCATTTGTGGCCGAGGGGCGTAAAGCAATTGTACGTCTCAAAATGCCGCGCGAGGGCAAGTGCCAATTTTACGATCATATTTGCGGAGAGCAAAGTATTGAGTGGTCGCTTGAGCAAGACCATGTAATCCAAAGAAATGATGGAACCTGTCTATATCATCTTGCCAGTGTCGTCGACGACGAAGATTTCAAAATCACCCACGTCGTACGAGGGATCGAACATCTCCCAAATACTCCAAGACAGATCTTTATTCTCGAATCGCTGGGGTATTCACGCCCCGAGTACGCGCACATCCCTTATGTGGCCGAGCCAGGAAGCAAGCGTAAGCTGAGTAAGCGAAAGATCCAAGAATACATGAAGAATCGGGAGTTTCAAAAGCTCAACGATATGGGAGCGCAGATCGCCCAGCAAATTGGCGTTGAGGTTTCCCCGGATTCCTTCAATCCTGTTCTCGTGGACTTTTATCGCGATACCGGGTTCTTGCCCGAGGCCATCAACAACTACCTATTGCTCGTAGGATGGGCGCTCGATGACAGCCGGGAAGATTTTGACCGTGAGCAAATGATTGAGTTGTTTTCTCTTGAGCGTGTCGTGAAATCAGCGGCCAGTTTTGATCCACCCAAACTGCAAGCCTTTCAGCAACGGTACATGGATGCACTTTCCAATGAACAGAAGGTTTCGATGGTGTTGCCCTATCTGCAGAAATCCAACCTGGTTTCAGAATCTAATGCATTGGAGGTGGGCCCCTATCTCACCAAAATCGTAGAATCCGCGGGAGATCGAATTGCGATTGCTGGAGATATTCTTCGCTTCGACGACTTCTTTCGGGCAGATGAGGATCTTGAATACGACGAAAAGGCGTTTCAAAAACGGTTAGTCAAAGCTGGGGATGCGGGTCATTTGTTGAATGAACTAAACAAAGTTTTGCCGGCAGTCGAGGACTTTAGCCCAGAGAATCTTGAGCGATTTTTGAAAGAGGATTTCTGTGAGAATCTTCAAATCAAGATTGGACAGATCATTCACGCACTTCGTGTTGCAACGACCGGAAAGGCCGCTGGGTTTGGCATGTTCGAAACCTTGTCGATCTTGGGTCGCGAACGCTGCGTGAATCGAATCCGTTTGACGCTGGATAAACTAGCCGAGTGGCCGAAGCGAGACGCAGTTTAGGTGGGAACCGGTCTCTTTTTTTAGTTGCCAACATGGGAACCATCGCTAATCGACGGGTTTTGACGCCAAGGCACGGTCAACTTCTTCTTCGAGTTTCTTCAGGTTGAACGGCTTGGGGAGCACTCCGGAGAACCCGTATTCAGCTGGTGAACTCAGTACCGGACTGTGTCCAATGCCACTGGTAACAATGCCGGGGATGGCGGGATCCACTTGACGCAGTTGTTTCAGGACCTTCGCACCATCACCATCGGGGATATTCAAGTCAATAATCACGACTGCGATTGGATGATTGCTGTTGAATGCGTCGTTAAACGTGTAGATGGCTTCTCGCCCTGTTCCGGCAAGCACCGGCAAGTAGCCCAGAGATCGAAGGTATGCGGCGATTCCCTGCTGGACCATTGGCTCGTCGTCGACCACAAGGATCCTCATCGACTTGGTGTTATCACTTTTCGAATCAATTTCGGCTGTGGCAGTTGGGGCAAGTGAGATGTTGTCGAGCGCGGTAGGCAAGAACACCTCAAAAGTGGTTCCCGCGCCAACTTCACTCTCGACTTGGATTTCTCCATGATGACGCTGGACGATGAAATAGCTTGTGGCTAGTCCGAGTCCGCTGCCGGTGGGTTTCGTCGAATAATAGGGCTGAAAAATCGCGTCTTGTTTTTCTTTGGGAATCCCGCAGCCATAATCCTGAATTTGGATTTGAACTGCAGGTAGAGTCGCATCTTCAGGCATCGTCTGATTCGAAAGGCGGATGTTGATCTTTCCGCCTGAACGATAGGACTGGTCGGCGTTTATCAACAGATTGGAAATGACTTGTTCGATTTGAGAACGGTCAACGGCGACGGAATCAAGTTGGTCTTGAACGTCAATTTCGAAACTGGAATTTCGTGTCGTAAGAGCAAGGCTTGCCGCATCGCGGACTAATGTTTCCAGTTCTGTGACTTGCATTTGCGTTTCGGCGCCTTTGGTGAACGCCATGAGTTGACGAATTAACCCCTGAGATTTTTTGCAGGCCTGGTCAGCGACGTCAAGAAACTGCCCAATGTTATCTGAGGCGAATTTTCTTGCCGTGGTCAGGCTAGAGGTCAATGCCTGGAGGTTGTTGTTGAAGTCATGTGCAATGCCGCCCACGAAGATACTCAATGACTCGACCTTCTGAGTTTGTAGCGGCATTTCATTGTGGTGATCGCGGGCGTTGGCAATCCTTGGTGCCGCGATGTTGGTTAACGTTTCGATATTGACGATATCGGATTGGGAAAAACCGTCAACTTGATGCTTGTCGCAATCCAGGACCGCGATCAAGTTGCCAGCAAAAACAATGGGTACGCTTGCTTTTGCCCCCTGGATCGAATCAACGCTTGAGTAAGGCGAGTCCAGCTGGGTGTTGTTGACGATCTGAGGCTGGCCAGAATCTGCGACGATTCCTGCGACATGTTGGCCAAAGGGGAATCGCGCTGGATCCAAGTCTAGGTTCTGCTCAAGTGACATGCTGCCGATCGCGGCGACTTGAAGTTCCGCCTCGCCAACAACCGAATAGAGGACGGTTTCATCGAGTTGAAGTAAATTTTTGACCTGATGGGCCAAGCTGAACATCAATTCTTCAAAGCTCTTTTGCTTTAGCAAGCCAATCGCGAATTTACTGATCAATTCGGAGCTGAGGTTCATTGATGAAAATGGTTCAGAAAAAAATGTTACTGGAAGGGGAATGGCCGCTTTGGTTTTTGTGATCACGAAATCGACAAGTTCAGGGTCGGTCGTGGCTGCTAAAAACTAATCGAGCAAGAAGCTAAGGTCGGCGCCGGCCCCATATGACTGTGGTGGTTTTCCTTTTTCAAACAACTTCATGCCAGTTGATCCGTTCAAGGTGCACTGATTTCCGTTGACCGAGAGCCAAGTACCTTCGCGTATCGCTACCACGGGCCCGTCGTTTTCTTCGAGATATTCGGCCAACCTTTGTTCACGGGTTTCCCCTTTATGAGTTGATTTGGGGTCAGCGTCAAGGAAATGAGGATTAATTTGAAAAGGAATCAAGCCCAGTGAATTCAGGCTGGGAGGTTCTACGATTGGCATGTCATTGGTGGTTCGGATAGTTGGGCAAGCCATATTGGTTCCTGCGCTGCTACCCATGTAAGGCTTTGCGCTCGCGACGAAAGAACGAATCGGTTCCACCAATTTGAGGTCATAAAGTGTTTTGAGCAGCCTAAACGAGTTACCACCACCAATGAAAATCCCTTCCGCTCGCTCAACACTTTGGCAAGGGTCAGGCGTTTCGTGTATGGACTCTAGCTGAATTCCCATCGATTCAAAGCTTTGCCGGACGAGAGCGGCGTAGCCTGCGTGATCGGCCAACGCATAAGGAATGAAAAGAACTTTTTTGGCTTCCGAGAAATGAGATTGGATCGCAGGCCGGCAGTGTGCTAGAAACTCCGACCCGTGGACCCTGCTACTGCTTACCAACAGAAGTCGTCTTGTTTTGCCCATCTGGATCGTGTCCCGAAATGTACGTTTTGGGTGGGAATCGCTTGCCGAACGCATAGATTAACAAAGTTGATCTTCGATGCCAGTATTGGGTCCTGTGAGTCCATACCGATGGCTGCCGCCAAATAATCCTGGTAATGCCATGCCCCGAGTGGGCCTCTGAGCTTGATTCCTCTTGGCGGTAGGTTGCCAATAACACGTGCGTATCAGTGATTTTTTCAGTGTCAGGGGCACAATCCCAGTTCCTGGCCCGGATCAAAGTTTTGGCTCCAGAGGAGACAGGCAGGCGTGAACAATAAAGGTGGTTAACGGTCTCCCGAATGTTGGGGTATTTCGGTAATATTTGGGGCGAGCCTCGGACGATGAAAGAGTGTCAACTTTGTTGATCGAGG
>CBDDAC010000014.1:0-281428 GCA_965224765.1 Mariniblastus sp. | reverse complement strand
TCGCCCTTGTTTTCGCCATCGTCGGTCGCCAAGTTCGCTGGCGCGAATGCTGCGCGAGCGACCAACGGCTGACTCCAACGAAGGTGACATCTCCAAGGCCAATTAAGACTTTCTCTTTCTTCTTTTTGTCAGGCCGCCAATTCAAATTGGATTGGACTGACGTAGCCCAATGATGAGTGAAGGCGAATTCGATTGTAGTATTGTTCAATATATTTGTTCAAGCTGCGCTGAACATGTAACTGACAAACGTAATTTTCCCAATAAACACATTCGGTCTTTAACGATCGGTAAAACTTTCCATCACGGCGTTATCCCAGCAGTTGCCTTTGCGGCTCATACTGGGGCGATAGTGGTTGTCAGCGATTCGTTTTTGAAAGGCCTCGCTACAGAATTGGCTACCGCGATCGGTGTGAACAATCAAATCAGATTTCGGTTGACGAATCGTGATTGCCATTTGCAAAGCATCGACGGCCAACTGAGCGTCGATTCGGTCACTGATCTTCCAGCCAACGATTCGCCTGGAGAACAAGTCCAGGATCGTCGTCAGGTAGATCCAACCGGTGCGGGTGTCGATGTAGGTCGTATCGGCCACCCACTTCTGGTTCGGTTCTTGAGCCGTAAAATTCCGATCAAGCAGGTTTTCTGCTACCGGCAACGAGTGCCTCGAATCGGTCGTCGTTACGAATCTGCGTTTGCATCGTGCTGCAATGCATGCTTGCCGCATCAGTCGGGCGACGGTTTTGATATTGCAGGGTTCACCATGAGCTAACAGCTCTCGGTGAATTCGCGGACTGCCGTAGCCTTTGTGTTGGGCGTGGATTGCTTTGATCAACGTCAACAATCGAGTCGCACGTTGTTCTCGGGCGCCAGCCAATTCAGTCTGACGCCGTTGATCCTTGCTCCACTGGTAAAACCCGCTACTGGAAACCTTGAGCAAACGACACATCGTTTGCACAGGCCATCTTTTGCGATGATCTTCAATAAACTTGAATCTCATCGGCTTCCGTTGGCAAAGATGGCCGTGGCCTTTTTTAGAATATCTCGCTCGATCTTGAGTTGACGGTTTTCCTCCTGGAGCTGCCGAATCACTTTCATTTCCTGCGAAACCGTTTCAACATTCTCTAAAGGCTGGTCGCCATACTTCTTTTTCCAGCGACGGATATTGCTGACTTCCAGGCCCAGGTCTGTCGCCACTTGACGTGCCGTCAGACCCTTCTCAATCATCAATTTGACCGCCTCAAGCTTGTATTCCAATGAATAAATACGACGTTCTGACATCTCTAATCTCCATCATGTAAACAGCAGTAAAAAGCTTAACCACTGTCCACCAATAATGGGTAGGACCACTTCGATCAAGCTGCTCGAAGGCGGCCCGGCTCAGACGGCGAAGTTCTGGCCGTACCTTGGCGACTGCGACCATCCTTACATCGTGTTTGACTTTACGCGAAACCGAGAACGCGATGGGCCGGTGAAGTTTCTTGAAGGATTCAATGGCTTTCTGCAAGCCGATGCTTACAGCGGTTACGATTCGATTTACGCCGGCCACCAAGTCAATGAAGTTGCCTGCTGGGTTCACGCGCGCAGGTACTGGCATCAGGCCCGGGATAACGATGCGCTCCGGGCCAACCAGGCGTTGTCGTTTATCGCGAGGCTATCGCAAATCGAGAAACAGCTTCGCAAGTCTTACCCGGAAGAAAATCTGCAGGGGCATCGTGACTTTGCAGCGGTGGCTGCTGCGCGGCAGGAGCATTCGGTTCCGATTCTCGAAAGCTTCAAAGCGTGGCTCGATGCGGAAAAAGATAACAAACGAATCTTGCCCAAGAGCCCGATTCGATCGGCGTTCACGTACACGCTCAATCAGTGGGATGCGTTGTGCCGTTACACAACGGAAGGCTTTCTGTCTTACAGCAATAATCTGGCCGAGCGGACGGTAAAGATTCCGGCGATCGGCCGAAAGAATTATCTGTTTGTTGCAAGTCACAATGGCGGTTGCCGGGCAGCGATTCATTATTCGCTCGTCAGCAGCACCAAGTCCAACGGTGTCGAACCGTACGCCTGGCTGAAAGAGCTTTTTACTCGCTTGCCTTATCATCGCGACGGCGACGCTTTCGCCCAAGCCGTCGCGGGTGAGCCAATCGTTTCAAACGAACTCGATTACCTCTTGCCCGACGTCTGGATCAAAACAAACCCACAACACAAGTGGACAATCGACGACATCCGAAGAAAAGAAAGAGAAGCAAAAGACGTGTAGTTCACCGAACGCTCACTGAGGAACAGCTATTTTACCTATCGAAAATGCCTCAATCAGCACAGCTAATGTCTTTTGCTGGGCCACACATTCGACGTGCAGTGGTAGGGAATTACGGAATTTACTACCGACAAATTGAAAATGGAATTCAGGTAGTTCGAATTCTGCATCACTCGCGTTTGGTCAAGGGGCAGTTGTAGGAATTAAGTTTGATCCCTCACTTGCTCAACAACGATCTAAGCTTTCAAAAGCTCCACAATTTGATCGTGTTCAACAAATTGAGATACACTTCCCCAGTGAAACTCAACGAACCATATTTCAGTTTGATGCTGGAAGCAGAACAGGCTCAGAATTCACAAGACGTGCAGTATGGTCGTCGCATCTTACGAGATGTCTATAGGCTACGAGCCGCAAAACTTCTGACTGAAATTGATGAGCATGAAATTCGACGCCAGCTTATGTTCGTAATCATGCTGGACGACGAATGAACCTCTCCAGCGACAAAATAGACGATCACAAAAAAAGCAGGTTATCGAAATTGATAACCTGCTTGTCGATTTCGTAACTAGGGCTGAAAATTTACTTTCGACGGCCCCAAACGTCGGTTGACCTCAATGCTTGTGCTGGCGAAGAAGCCTTGTCCGGCAGCTGCGATGGATCATACAGGTGGTGTCCAAACATTGAGGGTAAGTTGTTCGATCGCGTTGATACTGGTTGGGATGGCCATGTCTTCTATTTTCAATACAAGCAATGGATCATCGCGGTCAACTCTGCTCAGGTTCGTTGATTGTCAGGCATCCAATTCAATCGCGAACATTAGGCGACCAGGTGCATACGTTTCCAGTCGGCAATTACGTAGTAATTTACCAACCAATCAAAGACGGCATTCGCATCGTCATGGTCGTTCACGGGTCGCGTGACGTTCCTCTCTTGATGAAGTCAAGACTCAAGAGCAAGTAAGCAAAAAGGGACCACAAAATTGGCAGCCCCTTTGATTCTCTAGAAAGCCAGTACGCAACTATCGCATTTTTTCCCAAATTCTAAGTTCGCTTCTGTCATCGGGTGAAGCCTTCGAACCCTCAAGATTAAGCATTTCCTTCAAATGACTGAGTGAAGCTTTTTCGTTGATGTCGTTCAGCATTTTGGCCTCAAAATACTCCAAGACGATTTGCCTTTGAGACTCATCAAGAGCATCAAATACGATTCTTGCGGCTTCAATTCGCTTCTTCCTTTCGAACTCAGCAATCTCATCGTGTAAGTCTTTGCATTTGGCTTTGAGTTCGTCTAACTGACCTTCGTCAAGCATCAAAGCTTCACCAAAAACTGACTTTGTAAGGATTTTGGGAAGACCATAGCCAATCTGAATGCTGCTCAGTTCCACTATCTGAAACGCCGCAAATATCTGGCTTCCTTTTTGAATAAACTCACTTTCAATCTCACGCTTTTCACGCGAGAATTCTATAGTTCCTTCCTTGTACTCCTTCCGAGCATCTTCAAGCGATTGCTTCTTCCATTCAATCAATGCGTCTAATTCTTTCTGCTGCTCTGGAACCAATCCGACACGAGCCGCAATCTCTGGTGAAGATAACAAATTCGCAGTCTTCTCAAATCGTTCAACATCTCCAAGAACCACCTGCATTCGCTTTTCGAAAATTGCTCGCTCGTTCTCAGCAATATCTTCAGCCGAATACGGTTTGTTGATTCTCTCATATTCCGCCCGACTAACTCTTTCTTTGTAGTTGGCTGGAAGCGTGTCATAATCTGGGACTTCACGATGACGAACCTCATACTGTGCCTGGCACGTGCCAGCAATCAACAGAATGAACAAAATTGCTTTGTACTTATACATTTTATTGCTCCAAAATTGTTATCGCGGTGGGCCGTTCGGGGATTTGTACGGAATAATCTCAAACGCATGGTTAAAGGTGTGAGTGCGAAGAGGTCCCGCTCCTATATCAATTATACCGCCACCACCGGGTATAAGTCCCCAAACCTTAACTCTCAGTTGGACTTGATACCTACCCAGATGATAAAATTCTGGCAACACTAATCCTGCTCCTCTTATCATATCGTGCCTTCCCGCTGGCGTTCCCACCCGTGGATTAGCATCCAGCCTCTGCGTATCGTTAAAACCAATCAGCCTTTCTTCACCTTGAATCGTCTGGTAGGTCTCATAGCCTCCTGTCGACGTACTACCATCGGGTTCAGTCACAACCAAATCAGGATTCCAACGCAAGATGAGAAGGTCAGATTCAAAGTGCCGGATTACAAGTTCATGGTTTTTGATATCCACCTGTCCCAGTGGCGTAATAGGTGACCTATTGTGAAACCTGTCTCCATTATCAGGAAATAGTTCAACCAACGTAAGCGTTTCGGGTGGCCCCACTTGCCCAAAACCAACGGCTGACAAGCCGTTAACGCACAAAAAAAGTAGTAAGAAAGTCCTGTTCAAAATTCGCATTTGTTGCCTCCTAAAACCAAGGTGATGTTGAAGAGCTCGTTTTAACAAGACGTTCGTTAACAGGAACGAACGCAGCAAAATTAGACGAACAAATTGTAGTCTTGTCAAACTGGTGCTCAATTTTGCCACTAGAAACAAATTCTCACTTCACTCTCCATTTGTGACAAAAAACTCCAATTCCTTTAAAAGATTTCATTTCAAATTCATTGGCACAAACGAACCGGCAACCAGGAAACCCTGGTCGCCGAAACCTTTAGCAACTGCAAGCAATGACTGCAGCTAGTGCATCAATCTCACACGTTTGAGTAAGAATCTGTTCCGTGAGACGACGAGCACAGCAACCAAACCAGCGTTCCGTCCCCCTCGTGGGAAAAATTTAAACTCACAGGGATCGATCTCAATCGACAGGCGTTTTCATCAATTTTATCAGGAAGGAAAAGGCCAGCGAGGTGACTCATTACGAACCAAGCAAAGATTTGGTTCTCCAATGCAAGAACTTTATTCAAAATGCCTGCTTGATGATGCCAGGTACGGAGCCATCGCCAAATCAAATCGCATAACTTGTTTCAATCTCTAACTGGACGATCCAGTACTTGTTGTGACACTGTTTTCTTGGAATAGTTTAGAAGCGAATTTTCTTCCGTTTCTTCTTTGAGTAGGTCTGTCTGGCACGCTGGGCTCGGGAATTTCTTGAAAATGAACTACGTCTTCCAGCAGTCTCCCCAGAAACACACTCCAGCACGGATAATGTGACTTTGCCCGTGTGGATTCTCAACCGCCTGGATTTAACAAGAAACATTTTGAGGGTAGGCGAGTGTCCACCATTTGACAAAACTTCGGCTAACTGATGGTGCATCTGCTTGTTAACATAATGAATAGCGTTTTATCACTTCGTCGCGAAGCGATGAATGATAAAACGATGTTGAACTAAGCCGTGAAGCCTGCCTTGGGGATAGTATCGAAAGCCTGAGTTCTCAATAAGGCTATGCTGGCGGGATGCGTTGATTCTTTTGCAAGCTGGCACTATGCTCGAACGGTCGAGCCGCACCGTTCTGTATGAAAACTGCAAGAATTGCTGCAAGAGGCTCAGTTGAAAACGTACCGGATTCGTATTGACCGTTGATGTTTCTAGATTTTGGTCGTCGAGTGGTCATTGGGGTGAGCCCCGAGTAAGGTTGTGGGCCATCCGAGGCTGCAACGTTGGAGATGTTCCATGCAGCTTGCCTGGTAACTCGTTTTCAAAAAGCTCGTCACCACAGCACGGACAACTCTTCAATTTGACACCAAGTACGTTTTCGAGCCATTGATCAACCGGACTGACTTCCACTACGGATCTCGAAGGCGGCTTGACACCTATCAGTTTTCGGATGATTTCAAGGTTCCGTTTCCGGTTTCGGTTGGCCATGAATCCATAATGACGAATCCGCGTAAACCTACTTGGCAAGACGTGGGTCAAGAATCGACTGATGAACTGGTTGGCAGGCAGCGATGCCAGCTTTCGCCGATCTCCGTCGCGACGATCTCGGTAGCTGAATGTCACTTCGTCATCACGGCATGTATGTATCCGTGAATTGGTAATCGCGACTCGATGAGTGTACCTGCTCAAATAGTCCAGCAACTTTGCCGGTCCTGCGAAAGGAGCTTTCGAGTATACAACCCAAGACTTCTTGAACAGCCGTTTCACCAACTGCCTTTGGAGAACTATGTTTACAGACGATTCGGTTAAATCCAAAGCACCTTGGTCAAAAAGGTGCTTCAGACCAGCAAGGAATTTGCCCCGATACATCTTGCTCAGGCCGCGAACCGGAAACAAAAATTGATTTCCTCCGGCAATCCAATGCAACTTATCCGTTGAGAGTGCCCCAGATGCAATCAGACAATGCAGATGAAAGTGTGGACGCAATTGCTGATCCCAGGTATGGAGCACCATCGTGAACCCTACTTTGCCACGCAATTCAGTATTGCCAAACTCTAATAGCGTTTGAGCCGCTGAGTCAAAAAGCAATTTTAACAACGCTCTCTGATTGGGTTCACTTTTTAGAATCAAAGCATTGAGTTCGTGCGGTAACGTGAACACATTGTGAAAGTACGGCACCGGCAGCAACTCTAGTTGTCTCGCTTCCCGCCAAGCTTCCTTGGCGGCAGTTTGACATTTAGGGCAATGTCGATTTCGGCAACTGTGATACAGGTATCGTTGGAATCCGCAACGAGCACACCACTGGCGATGACCGCCAAGCACCTCGGTGCGGCAGTTTACAATCTGCTGCATCACTTTCAGATGACGAGCAGGAATGCGTCGCGTTGACAGAAATGACTGGCCATGCTCACGAAATATGTCAGCAAGTTCAATTGCCTGTTTCTTACTCGACGCGTTTAGGCTTGCGTCACTGGGCACCTGAGCCTACGAGTCGTCCTCAGTATCAACTTCCGATTTGGATGGCATTCTCAATAAATCCAGCGGACTCCGAACTCCCTGGACATGTTTACTGGTGACGTGCAGGTATCGAGCGGTTGTTGAAAGACAACGGTGCCCTAGCAGCCTTGCGATGATTGTTAGATCAACACCAGCCTCTAGTAAATGCGTTGCAAAAGAATGACGGAGGCAGTGTATGCCATGACCGCGAGTAATACCGGCTCGCTCTTTGGCTCTGTAGAAAAGCTGGTGCGGCTCATCGGAACACCTTCACGATTTGTGAAGAGCCATTTCTGAGGACGTTCTGCCAGCCAATACTCACGTAGCTCACTCAGTAACCGGTCAGAGAGGATCGTGTAACGATCCTTTTCGCCCTTTCCTCTACGAACATGAATCATCATTCTGGCAGATTGAATGTCGTCTATTTTGAGTTGCACGACTTCACTGACTCTCAAACCTGCACCGTAAGTCGTCATCAACATGGCACGATGCTTTAGGTTTTTTGTCTGCTCTAGTAGCTTTGAAATTTCACTTCGAGCCAGCGGTTCTGGCAACTTCCCTGGACGCTTGCGGCGAATCTCCATATCGAACTTGGGTTGGCCCAAGACGTGTTGGTAATAGAATTGTATTCCAGCAAGCTTCGTATTGACGGTACTCGTGGCCAATTTTCGTTCTACGATCATGAAGTGAACGTAGTCACGAACTTCTTCTCGCGATATTTTCTCAGGGGAGCGGCCAAAGTGATCGGCCAGCTGAGCAACCGCAGATACGTATGCTTTAATCGTATGTTGGGACTTGCGTTGAAGCTCCAGTTCTCGAATCATACGGTGACGTGAGGGAGTCATGGGAGTGCCTTTCGACTAAGTAAACTGTAAATTTCCAGTCGACACCTCAATGGCTATCGTTATCAAGCAAATTCTTAGCAAAGACAAATGAGATTTCAGTTTGCATCCAAGCCGAACGTGTATTGCTCAAACACTGCTTTCCAACAATAATCAGGTTGGCAACGTCATGCTTGCTGAATACATGCCAAATTTTAGGAACCAACGTTGTGAAGCATCAGTTTGAAATCAAAGATAAGGGATCGAACAAATACTGGTCTATCGAATCAAAAGGAAAATCGAACACGGTTCAATTTGGTCGCAGTGGCGGATTGCTTCAGTCTCGCAAAAAAACATTTCCAAGTTCAAATGAGGCGAAGTCCGCAGCAAAGCGATTGATTGCATCAAAAACCAAAAAGGGGTACCGCCCGCTTGAGAATTCAAAAACCGTTAACCAAAGAACGAATGGGAAGTCGTCAATCGCGAAAGAGCAACTTTTACCGTTTGCTGCCAACGTAGTCCTCTACGACCAACTAGTCCTGGCCTATTCTCGGGGCACCGACATCTGGACTTTCTTTGATGATGGTGATGAAAAGAAAATCGAAAAATGGGCGTTTGTTGACAAGAGGGCGGTCGGAAAGGCCGTGGCATTTATCAAATCGACACAAGACGCAAAAGACAAACTTGCACTTCAGAACTTCCTCAAGAATCCCGATTTTTTTGACCCAAAGAAACTCGGCGTGAAGCTTAAAGGCGACGATGTACGATTGCCACGTTTTCAGATTGCAAAATCTGGACCGCTGGAAATTCGCCAGTACCAACCTCCAAACTGGCTCTTTTACCGACCATCAATGCCGTGTTTGGAATGCAGTGTTCCAATGATGCCACTAATCTCTTGGCGAGGACCGATTGATATCAGGTTTGGCAAAACTACGTTGATATCGGTTTCATGTTGCTCCAATTGCCAGTTTGCTGCAGGTGGATGTTCAAACGCGGAGGTGGTAGTGCAAAGAAGTGACGAACCCTCAAGAGCAAGCCGTTATTTTTCCGGAGTTTACAGACCTGAATTTCGGAATGTCCATTTGACAGTGCAAAACTCTCGTTTCGGAATCGTCGTTCATCGAGGAGAAACTGGCGTTCCGGGTTACCTCAAATCCACTGAATACAAAACTCTCAACGTTGCGAGGAAAGCGTTTGCTCAATTATGCGATTCAACTGTCATGCAAGGCTTCGTGGAGGTTACTCCCAAATTTCCCCAAAAACAACTAACGGCATGGAATGAACACCACGTCGTCAATCGTCGGCTATTTGAGCCAAGTGAATTTTCACGAAAGAGCACCATGCAACTTCTTAAGCCGGCTAGTTTCAAAGCGAAGCAGGTGATTCCTGCATACAAAAGTTTTCGCACTCCTAGTTACGACGGTGGATTCACAGAAGCATTCCAGGCTGGCGATCGCTCCATTGGTGGCGAACCGTCCACAGTTTACGCAACCACTACGCCCGCGAAATCTCCTTGGAGCAAGGAATCTATGATGTTCTTTGCGGACCATAAGGAACCCGCACTGTGGGGATTTGGCTCACGGGGTTTTGTGTGGATTTCGCCCAACTCTCCATTTGGAATCATTAATTGGGAGTGCGACTAGTAAGCGTCGTTCTTGAAATCTGCTTCTCGCAACCAAATGAGTGCCACTCTAACTTGAAAGCCACGCCAATTGCGAAATTTTCCGACGTCATATGAACTGATTCTGTCTGCGTTAAATCTTTGTTTCTAAATGGCTCCAGTAGAGGCACGTGCTACCGCGTAGCGGTTTAGTTCAAAGTATCTTATGTTAACTTTTTCGCTCGCGAACCTGCTTTCAAATCATTCACACGAGTCAGACTGATTTTTGCAGCTATCAACTCCTGTTGATTTTCCTTGTCCACTGCAGGATCGTACGTGACGAAGAAACCTTCAAAATGGCTTTTGTCTTTGTTGAATTCGACAATTCCATTTCCGAATCGCATCACGTCTTTCTTTGCCTCAAAGTAATAGCTAAATTGAACACAGAGCCCCCCAGCAAAGTAGCCGTGTATCAATGGCAGATGAACACTTCGGCGATCATCCCTTTCGCTAACAAACCACATCTCCGCTTTCATTCCAACATCACTGAGGGTCACAAATCCATGTATCTCACGCGGTTCACTCATGCTCAAACCAGCTGATTTAGGCAGAAGGCTGTACGATCCTTTCCATGCTTGAGACTGTGGAGGCGTCTGCGTCGATGTTGTTGGCCGTATAGCCTTCAGCCACATTCCAGCATGGATGCTAACGGTCTGGAGAGTGCTTTGATCGTCTTTGCCAAGATCATGTAAGATATTCCCCTCCACCTTGCCCCTCAGTACCCAATGTTCTGCGTACGTGTTCGAACCAACACCGGTCTGTTGCAGGCAGTATCGCCAAAGACCATCCAGAAAATCATGTACTAGGTGCATCTCATCCGCATACACAGCAGCAATAGCGGCTTCCCCGTAGAATGCAGACAAATCTACTAATGCATATTCAGCTTGTATTGGCATGCGAGCCTCAAACGACAGGTCCGTCACATCGACGATGGTGTCGCATTCGCTAATGGTAAGTCGCTTTTGTGATTTCTTGCACCCAGTACCATTGGGAGCTGTAAGTTGACGTGATTGGTGAGCGTTCGGTGAACTACACGTCTTTTGCTTCTCTTTCTTTTCTTCGGATGTCGTCGATTGTCCACTTGTGTTGTGGGTTTGTTTTGATCCAGACGTCGGGCAAGAGGTAATCGAGTTCGTTTGAAACGATTGGCTCACCCGCGACGGCTTGGGCGAAAGCGTCGCCGTCGCGATGATAAGGCAAGCGAGTAAAAAGCTCTTTCAGCCAGGCGTACGGTTCGACACCGTTGGACTTGGTGCTGCTGACGAGCGAATAATGAATCGCTGCCCGGCAACCGCCATTGTGACTTGCAACAAACAGATAATTCTTTCGGCCGATCGCCGGAATCTTTACCGTCCGCTCGGCCAGATTATTGCTGTAAGACAGAAAGCCTTCCGTTGTGTAACGGCACAACGCATCCCACTGATTGAGCGTGTACGTGAACGCCGATCGAATCGGGCTCTTGGGCAAGATTCGTTTGTTATCTTTTTCCGCATCGAGCCACGCTTTGAAGCTTTCGAGAATCGGAACCGAATGCTCCTGCCGCGCAGCAGCCACCGCTGCAAAGTCACGATGCCCCTGCAGATTTTCTTCCGGGTAAGACTTGCGAAGCTGTTTCTCGATTTGCGATAGCCTCGCGATAAACGACAACGCCTGGTTGGCCCGGAGCGCATCGTTATCCCGGGCCTGATGCCAGTACCTGCGCGCGTGAACCCAGCAGGCAACTTCATTGACTTGGTGGCCGGCGTAAATCGAATCGTAACCGCTGTAAGCATCGGCTTGCAGAAAGCCATTGAATCCTTCAAGAAACTTCACCGGCCCATCGCGTTCTCGGTTTCGCGTAAAGTCAAACACGATGTAAGGATGGTCGCAGTCGCCAAGGTACGGCCAGAACTTCGCCGTCTGAGCCGGGCCGCCTTCGAGCAGCTTGATCGAAGTGTCGTCGGTGTGAATGACTTTCGACTGCAGAATCAGAAACTTCATCCGCAACACAAACGCCAACGCCAGATCGGCGAGCTGAGCTTGCCAACCGCATTGACTGCTCCGACGAATCGTGTAGCCGTAACGCGATGTGATATCTTCAGTGCGATAAAGCGGCGTGTGATCGCCGAACTTCGAGAGCACGGTGTAAGCACATAACCCCGCCGCGGGAAGGCCTTTTTCGATCGGCTGCGGCGGCTTGTCGGTGATCGCCACTTCCCCAGAGACGCCCTCGTTCTGGCAGTTGCGGCAAGCGTATTTCACACGATCATGCTGGATGACTTTGAGCTTGGCCGGAATTAGCTCCAACTGCTCGCTCGATTCAACGCCGATTTCATGACGCTCGTTGCCGCAGCAGGGGCAAGCCCGCTCTTGATCGTCAAGTTCGTAACGAATGATCTCGCGAGGAAGATTCTCAGGGAGTTTACCTTTGCGACCGCGTCGACGTTTGCCTTTGCCGGAAGGCTCGGTTTCAAGCAGGACTTCATCGCCGGCGTGTTTTTCAAGTTCCGCTGCCAAGGCCTCGAGGTCTTCGAGTGAAAACAAAGTCAGCTGAGCCGGGTCGATACGTTCCTGACGCGAGCCACGAACCTTTTGCAGCAGCAGTTTGATTTGATGTTCCAGCCGGGCAATGGCTTGCTGTTTGCTTTCGATCGTCTGAGTGAACTGCTTCAGTTCGGCCCGGTGTTGTTGACGTTGTTGCTCAATGCTCTTTCGCTGTTGCGCGAGCAGCCCCTTAAGCCGTTCGTTTTCTTTTTGCAGTTCCGTTGCGTCCATGAAAATATAAACCTGCGAAACTCAAAAAGGTTTCACGCAGATTCAAACTTTCCAAAACATTTGCAAAAAAAAAGCTCCGCCAGTTTGGCAGGTGGCGAAGCATGTTTTGAATTTGAAATGGAGATCGCGATTGAGTTTTGATTAACTCTCCAGCGAGTACCGTTTGCGACGTTTACTCGAAAGGTCAATGCCACGAAGCAGCATCATCAAGTCATCGCTTTTGATTTCGACGTGCGTCTGGTCGGGCTTGAAGCCGGGAATCTGAAAGCTCCCGCTCTCCAGTCGCTTGTACCAAATCGCCAAACCGTCTTGGTCCCAGTAAAGGATCTTTAGTTTGTCGCGGCGACGATTGACAAACAGAAACAGGTGACCCGAAAGTGGATCCTGCTCCAGCACGCTTGTGACTTGGCCTTGCAGACCGTTGAACCCACGACGCATATCCGTCGCGCCAGCAGCAAGATAAATTCGAGTTCCGCTGGCGAGATTCAGCATGGCTTGGGTTCCCGCGCAAGCCGTTCAAAGGCGACAAGAGTATGAAATATCAAGTCCGGCGTCGCAGCTTGCGTCACGTTGATCGAAAAACCGCCGGGAGCAGCGATCTCTAAAACGGATGTTTGCTGCAAGCCGCATGCTGGCTCGGATATGATTGATCGAGCTGAATCAGACTGATTCCCTGACGCAGGAAAGCAAACTGGGGCGTTGTCAGCGACCTGCTGGCAAGGCGAGGTCGCTACAATTTTGACTGGCAAAAAGTCCTGCTTGACTGCTTCCGAGTGCCGACCAAGCTTCTTTCGCCACTGATAAAACGAAGCCTCCGAAACACCTTCCTGGCGGCAGAACTCTCGAACACTCTGTCCACTTTGCGATTGCTCTGAAAGCACGAAACTCCAGAATTCTTCCTTCTCATTTGACGCTCGTCCCATTACGGTTCCTCCAAACTGAAAGCAAAAACTTTCAATTTAGCCACCGCGTCAACGTGCAGTTCTACGAACGCTCACCATTTGAAGACAAATTCCTCGTCAAAGCCCCGCTGTGCTGGAAGTGCGTACGCACTTGTTACAAAGTGCGATGCAAGCAGGCAGAAAACAACAAATCATCTGTCAAGGAGCAAGAATAACATGCTAGTACACCCCAAGATTCAATCATCAGGTGATTTTGAAACTCGTTTATCGACAATGGAGTTACTACTTGGCGAGATTCACAAACTCCTTTCAGACCAGCGAATTGTAAAGGAGTGGTACACGGTGCGTGAAGTGGCTCAACAGTTACAACGGTCCGAATTCACGGTTCGCGAATGGTGCAGGCTCGGCAGAGTATTAGCCAGCAAGCGTGCATGTGGGCGTGGCAACTCAAAAGAATGGATCGTTTCACATGAGGAGCTTACGAGAATAAGAAATGAAGGGCTTTTGCCTTCTTCATAGCTGACAAAACAGAGGGCGTCATATTCTCGTGGCGTCCTTCAATGCTTTTTCGAGCCGCCTTCCATCGCCAGTTTCACTATAATGTCGATGTTATCTTTTTACACATCTTCAGAATTCGAGGCCAAGATGTACGATATTGACACCCTTGCGTGTCCTAAGTGCAAGATTCAGTTGGACGAACGACAGCTTAGAACCACCAGCAAGAAGACCGACAAATGTCCTGAATGCAGTTCGGTAGTACGTGAATCAGACGATTTTTCATGGACCAATCTTGCTGCCATATTCGCCGATGAAATCGCGGAAATTGAAGACAAGTTAAGTCTTTATTCACAGGACAGTTCGTTTCGATACATACCAGACAAACCTCGCAACGATGGAGAACACCTGTGGGTAATGCGACCTCAATCTGAATTTACACATGAATTCTGCTACTCCGAAAAAACAACTGGCTTTGTAACTATGCGTATTGTTTCTGAAAAAAAAGCGGATAGCGTTTGGGCAAATCCAAAAAAACTTGTGGAAGAGGCAGCAAAACACTCGCTGCAAGTTTTTAGCCATAGGCGAACAGAACTATTAGTTGATAAAGTTCACGCCGTATGGGGCTTGGAACAGTATTTTAATGTAAAGACTCTATCAACTGGGTTGTTCGCTGCTGTGATGCATCGACAGAAGGATGCGATGCACGATCTAATTGCTCATATTGAGTGAACCGCGAACCATCAGATTAGTTGCAAAAAACACTTTGAATTGCTAACTGCTGGTTATTAGGAAACAGATGTCGATACCGACGAACTATAGACTCAGTTTGGTGGCCGACCCACTCATTTATCACCCGTTGCTCAATTCCAGCAGCGGCACAATTGCTACAGAATGAGTGTCGAAATAAGTGCCAGCCATTGAGCACTTCCCATTTGCTTTCAGCCAATGGCCGTTTGAAATGGTCGTGAACTTCATCTACTGAAATTGGAACACCTACAGTTCTTCGCTTGCCAGAGCGGGCGATTTTCTTCGGCATGCAAAACGTGTATTGGCCACCGGGATGCACATTCATACATTGTCGAAGAACACGAGATAAGAAGGGTGACATCGGCACACGCCGAGTAGATTGCATGCCCTTCACCCGTTTTAATTCACGAATGGTGATCATATTTGATTCAAAATCAATGTCGCCAATACGACTGCGAAGCAACTCGCTACGCCTAGCTCCTGTATGGGCGGCAAAAGCAAACATCGGATAGATGAATTCGTGCCGAGCCACCAGTTTTACGTACGCCAAAACTTCCGAAACCTGCTCTGTTGTTAGAAACAAGCTTTCCCAGAGTTCAGCGATTTCATCCTCAGTTAAACCACCCAAGGTCATTTTTCTTTCAATCTCGTTCCATGTTTGAAAAACTGGTGCCTGTTTTGCCTTTGGATAGCGAAGCGTTTTTTTGCTCGGCAATTGTCCAACATGACCATGAGCAACCGCCCACTGAAGAATGCTAAATAGCGTTGTAATTTCTTTGCGTATCGTAGCTGCTACGACGGTGCCCCTTCGTCCTGGCTCCTTAGATCTCTTGTCGATGTACTTCTGAACCAGACCAATATCGAATGTTGCGGCAGCGGTTTTTACACCGAGAATGCGGCTAAGATTTGCACGGTGTGTTTGCATCGTAGCGTAGCTATTTTCTTCAACTGACTCGCGTAAAAAAGCTCTAAAATACAAATCAAAAACTTTTCCGATGGACACTTCTTTCCGTCGTTTTTTCTTTTGATTCAGCTGCGTCTCATCAAGTAGCGAAGACATATTTTCAGACAGAATTTTTCCCGTAAGAAGGAAATCGAATACATCGCAATCGTCAGGCATCTGCATCATGCCCAGTGAAATTAATTCGATGTTTCGCTCGATTTGGACACAAGCACGCTCTGCTTTTTGCTGGCTGTTGGTCTTGATGGAGCGAGCATAGGGCTTGCCCAAGTATCGAAATCTGATGCGAAATTTGCCGTTGCGGTTTTCTAAAGATGCCATGGTCGTATTCTTTCCTTGGAGTTGGAAAGGACCAGCGATACAAACCAAGTACAACTGCAACGTTGTGCCCAAAATGTGCCCAAAATCAGTTTTTGAAACTGGGCACGAAAAAAGGGTTCATGACTAATTCGTCACAAACCCTTTGTTTATCGAGTGCGGATGAGAAGATTCGAACTTCCACGCCCATTACGGGCACTAGGCCCTCAACCTAGCGCGTCTGCCAATTCCGCCACATCCGCTAATGTGTACTTTGACAACCACAAAGTCTAAGGATTGAAGCCACGTAGTCAAGCGGAACTGAATTCCTGAGACAACCGGAAAAACGACAGCCAATCGGCCCCGCAATCATTCCAGCAAATACAAGACCGGCACAACAGGCATCTGAAAGTTGGCCAACAAACGTTTTTAGACGGACGACAATCATAATGCGGAGCAACGCCGATTCGGCAGGTTTCCCAGCAAAGACAACTGACCAGGCGATGGACTCGCATTATTCGTTTGAAAACCCAATATGCCTGAGGAGCATGGAACGAAAAATTGTTTCGGCGGGAGCCTCAACCTCCCATTTGCACGCCAACACGCAGAGCTCAATTGCCCAACCGAACCTAGTTTCGGCGGAATGTCAATGAAGCAGTTTCGCCATCGGCCAAACGAGAAGCCCCCAGCTGCAAGGATTGACCACGACACATGAAACAAGCATGACTTCGAGTAATACAATTGACATTGCCGTCGCGACTCACCAAGGACGCTTTGGAATCGTTGCCCGACTGAGCCAATTGGACTTCGCCAATCAACGGATCAATCACCGCGACAATCGCCCGCTGACCATCCACCGTTTGACATATTTCGGCAAGTAATTCTGACGCGTCGCAATAACCTTGCTCCGATGAACACTCCAAAGCCACGAGAATTTCTTGACGCATTTGATCGTCCTCGGCACCAGCAATGACCGCAATGATCTGCTCGTCGCTGGTGACCCGCCAAGTCGCAAGCCCTTCGCCTTTTCCCAGTTCAACTGACCATCCAGCGAACGGTGGCTGAGCGCAAGTTTCCGTGAAATTCGCTTGCTCTGTCGAAAGCTCTTCCACCTCTCCAGTATTCTCAGCAACAAAACCTGTCGCCGCTGCCGCCGCACTAGCTGCTTCGTCAACAACTTCGCGTACTCCGCTGGAAACGACGTCTTGCCAGGCACGCGCCAACTCAAGTTCTGCCGCCACTCGGCCTGAAACGATCTCAAGCACGTTCAAGGTTTCGTCGCTGTAGTCCTGCTCCTGAGCTGCGAAAACCCAAAGGGTTCCCAACAATGTAGTCGCGGAAGAAATTGGCAAGCAAACTGCCGACTGGCAATCTACTGGACTTTGCCATGTGTTTACGGACTCAGAGTCGTTCATCACAATCGCGGCTCCGCAAAGAGCCTCTACATCTGCAATAGCATCGCCAAGTTGCCGAGTCGCTCCCTGAAACCCATCGGTGCCGACGGCAAATCGGGTCACCAAGTTCTGTGTCGATTCGTCAAGCAGACAGATAGCCGCGGCCCATCCGCCAGCAAATTCACAACATGACTTAAGTAGACCGACAAGCAACTCAGACAATTCTCTCTCGTGATCGACTTTCCTGATCCCTCCCAGGCGAGTCAAGATCTCGATTTCAAAGGGAGAAACTTCCTTGCTGGATTCGTTCAGCCGTAGCTGAGCAAGTTGTCGCTGAGCAAACACTTGGCTGATTCGTTCCGCCATCCGATCACAAACTTGTCGGCTGGCCGTATTCTTGTCGGCAGGCCATTTGGCTGACATGTCGCAGATCGAGATATTACCGAAGGGAATCGAGTCGTTCCCTTTGATTTGATGGCTTCGCCTGCTGGAGCCAGATTCGTTGAATTGAAGGACCCAACCGGTGGCCGATTCGAATTCGGCGGCGAGCTCGTCAAACCCCTCTGGCGTTCTTAGGGGTGCCTGGGATTTGCCTACTGAGATACGGGGAAAAGTAGCGAGATCGCTGGTGATCATTTGGTCCATGGGGGGCATCCATCAAGATTCGCCTTCCCGTGGCCAGATAATTCCTGACAAGCTTCCTAGCTTGCTCAACCTCAGAAACATCGGAATTGTCCGCCGCAAACTTTGCCCCGTCGTTAAGATTTCTCACTGAAAGCCAGTTGAGACGCACGAGGCTGCGGAATTTAACGGGTTTGACGGCAACCCAGCCATCATTCGGCCAAGTAATCACCTTGCGACAATCTGGCTCACTAGATGTTTGAGCCTGAGATGCCGAAATTACTTGAGAAAACCGAGCTGCAGTGGATAAGTGGCCCTTGAGGTAAACATGCCAAACAAGTAAATTCTAAGGTTTCGTACCCACAGCATGTATTCTTAGACGCTGCCCACGGTCGGTTGGACCAAGTCGGCAGTCGTTTTTTATTGGAGGTAACGGTGGCAGGTACAAAGTCGTTCGTCGCTAAACCAGGCGATGTCGAACAACAATGGTGGATCTTCGATGCCGAAGGCCGGATCCTAGGACGGATGGCGAGTGAAATTGCCGTCATCCTAATGGGCAAGAATAAGCCGACTTATACACCCCACGAAGACACGGGTGATTTTGTTGTCGTGACGAATATTGAGAAACTCGATTTCACCGGCAAAAAGTGGGAAAAGAAAACTTACACATGGTACACAGGCTATCCTGGTCTACGAACTGAATCTGCTGCAAAGCGTTTTGAGCGTCGTCCAGAACAGGTGCTTCGTGATGCCATTCGCCGCATGTTGCCCAAGAACAAACTTGGCCGCAAGATGTTGAGCAAGTTGAAACTTTACAAAGGTGCTGACCACCCACACGCTGCGCAAAATCCGCAAGTGCGTGAAACGGTTGAAGCAAAAGGCTAATCAGGAAAAGATAAACGAACATGGTTGCAGTCAAAACAGATCAGATCACTGGCGAAGCGATGGGCACAGGCCGTCGTAAATCTTCAGTCGCTCGAGTTCGCCTCAAGGCGGGCTCTGGAGTCATTACTATCAATGGACGTACGTTGGAAGAATTCTTCCCTCGACTTCAGGACCAGAAGTCCGTCACTGACACTTTGGACGCTGTTGAAAAACGCAACGAAGTCAACGTGAGAATCACAGTAAATGGTGGTGGGCAAACTGGACAAGCTGGGGCTTGCCGCATGGGCCTCGCTCGTGCCTTGGTCAGCTTCGACACCGAATTGTTCGCGGCTCTTCGTTTAGGCGGGTTTATGACTCGTGATTCACGAATGAAAGAACGAAAAAAGCCAGGTCTTCACGGTGCTCGACGCGGAACTCAGTTCTCCAAGCGTTAAACATCGAACCAAACATTTGGCATCCACTAAAGACGTCCTCCGGGACGTCTTTTTTTGTTGGCATCCTGCCAATCAGCGCGGCATAATCCACGTTCCATTCAACTGCCCATTCCGCGAAACACGATATGCGATCGATTTGCCTCAGCCTATTGCTGCTTACTTTTACTTCCTTCATCCCCTATGCGGCATCTGCCCAGGATTTCCCCTACGACAAAAACATCTGGCCCGAAAATCACAAAATGCAGGGCCACGTGTTCGTCATCGGCGAAGGCCAAGTCACGGATTTCGTTCGCGACTACTTTTTCTCGCTATGCGGATCTGACGACGCAATCATGTTTTCCATTCATTTTGGCGACGCAAAACCAGCGGCGCCAGATATGAAAGAAGCATTTTCCGAAGCCATCCAGTACAAAGAATTTCATATCGGGGCGGAGCAAACCGAACTGCCCGAAGCCTTGGATGAGGCACTCAGCTCGGCAACGGGAATCTGGATTTCAGGCAATGGACTTGATGCTACGAAATCGAAGCTGCTGCTGTCACTCCAGACACGTTTGCAGGAGCGAATCGACGCAGGGATGCCAATCTTGCTTGCTCAGGAACCAGCCAAATTTGCGGGAAGACGACTCGCTCAACTTGATGCGGGTAAAGTTGAATTCCAGGCTGGCCTAAACCTTGCTCCAGACTGCCTGATCTCGACCGACGCTGACAATGCTGCAAACAAGGCAGCGGTTGCATTGGATCCGACGCTGGTTAGCGTTTCGATTCCGAAGGATACTTGCATCATTCTCTCTGGCCGAAAAATTCAAACCTTTGGCACTGGCAAAGTCGAGTATCGCCTCATGGCCAACGAAAGCAAGCCTCATCGAATTCTCTCTGTACCCAAGGCGGCAACAAGAAGACCGGATCCATATCGGGAATTGATCGATTTGACTGCATGGCGACGCGATGCGATCGATCGGACGTTACCTCAATTTCCTCCGGCAAACCCAGCCAAGCCATTTGTTGAAAACGGAACGCTGCTGATCGTAGGTGGAGGTGGCATGCCTGAAGGGCTTTCCGAAGAATTTCTTAGGCTCGCCGGTGGTAAAGACGCCAAGTTAATTTATGTTCCCTGCCAGGAGTTTGAGTACGTTGACGAATCAAGACTATTAGGAGCATGGAAAGGCAAAGTTGCTTCTGCGAAAGTTTTTCACACCAAGGATCGACACAAAGCAGACACGGACGAAGAGTTTCTTGCGCCGCTCAAGGAAGCAACGGGAATCTGGTTTGGTGGCGGGCGACAATGGAACTTTGTCGACTCCTACTACGGCACAAAAGCCCATGAGTTGATGCTCGACGTTTTGAATCGAGGAGGTGTGATCGGTGGCTCTTCCGCAGGCGCCAGTATCCAGGGCGAGTATCTAGCTCGCGCCAATCCCGTGGCGAATTTTGACATTATGGCTCCCGGTTACGAACGCGGGCTGGGCTTCCTCAATGGTGTCGCCATTGACCAGCATTTCTCTCAACGAGGACGGCAAAAAGACATGACAGAACTAGCGAATGCCTATCCACAACTCTTGGGGATTGGCCTCGACGAAACCACTGCGATTATCGTCCAAAAATCAGTCGCGAAAGTTGTCGGGCCAGGTAAAGTCTTCTTCTATGACCGCAACCAGCCAGTCATTCCGGGTGAGGACGACTTCACCGCACTTGAAGATGGCCAGACATTCGACTTGGCAACGCGAAAGATCATCGAGGACTAATATTCTTTCATCGTTCGATTTTGCGGGCACCATGCTTCACGCGGATTGTGAGCCTGTAGGGCAGGAAAAACGTGGTCCTTTGGGACTGGCCGTTGAGAACCGCCCTACCAAGGGGTCGCCTGCTGCGACTCTCCGCGCGACTATTCCTTTGCTCTGGATGATAATCGCGCAGAGGTACCGGAGCCGCAGAAGAAAACCCAAAAAAACCAACCTCCTCCGGGCCTCTGGGCTCACAATACAACATATGTTTTTGGAGGGTGAAGGGTGCATGTTTTGCTGCTTCTTCAAAAAAATCAAGTTGTTGACCCGGGTCCAAATGCTAACCATGCGGATGCGTAGCAGCTGGCTACCTGAATCCCTTTCCAGAGTGTCTCTGGCCCTGGGACAGATTTGGCGTGGTCAATAAAGCCTCCCAAACGTGAGATGGTACGAATTACTTGGTTTAGTGTCGGGGGTTCTTGGGGAATTTCTTTACCCAGCACGGAATAAACTGACTTCCATTCACAAGGCTCGAAAATCAATTCACAACTGATATTTGGGCATTCCCGTCCCAGCATACACAGATACATTACTCGCCAAGCGACAACCATGTACAGGGCGATGGCATTTTCAATCGGCTCAATTTTACGAAACTGGCGACGTTCGATTCTGCAACCGGACTTCAGGGTGCGAAAGAAAATTTCGATTTGCCATCGGGTGCAATATGCCGCAATGATCTGGTTGATTTGCTGGTTTGTATCAATGGGCAAACTGGTCATTAGCAGCCAACGTATGGGCTCCTCTTCTGCCGGTGGATCGATCTCATCCACCAGAACAATATTATACTGAAGCGGGTGATGCCCCTTGGGTGTCAGCGTAACAGATTTCGCCCTGACCTCGACGACGGCCTGTCGGGCCGGACGATCTTGCTCACGTTTGTGTGAAGTGCATTTGATTTTTGCTTTTCGGGCACTAACGGATATGTCCATTTGAAAACACACCGGAGCGGTCTTGACGCTTTCGTACAAGCCGCCTTCGGATGTCGACCGTGCCTGTCCATTTCGAACGATAATGTGCAGCTCTTTTCCGTTTGAAAGCGTGCGAGGTTGGGCGAAAACCTGGTTGATGTCCGCTTCGCTATCCTGAACGACAATGCATTTCTTGTTCAGACATTGCTCAGCCAATTCTCTTGCCTGGTTGATTCCCTGAAGCCAGCGGAAACTTTCTTTTTCTTCGATCGGTGCCTGCCTGCGCTTCTTGTCCTTTTCTGCTTTAGAACTCTTGTCGATTTTTTTGCGAATGTAGTTGCATTGTCCGACAACCCCCAACGGAACATTGGTTTCAGTAAACGCGACAAGCGGATGGATGAAAAGACCGGATTTGTGTTCCCCACTCAGTTTACCCGCACCGACGACTTGTTTGTCACGACGAGTCAGATCGACTTTGGACGTATCTTGGGCGATAATCGTAAATTCCGATTCGCTGGCTCGAATTCGCTCCAACGTGTTTTGATAATGAGGTGCCAGAATTGCTTCCGGCGTTACCTTCTTGTTATTAAAAAAACGATAAGAACCTTCGAGATCTGCCCGCCCACCCGAAGCTGCCGCGGGCAGACTTCTACTCGGCTGGTCACATACCATCTCCCCGATAATGTTAAGCCGCCTACTTAGACGTTCGTCGTTAAAGAAAGCGCCGGCCAATTCATTCGAAATCGCTACATTCATTCCAAACCTCCGTCAAAGACAATCCAGAGGTAATACTCAACAAAGCATCCAAGGGTTCACGATGGCATGAAAATGCTAGTAAAGATGTGCGTAGTTCTGAGCCTCTGGGTGGGTCGGAAGCAAAGCGGCTGGAGAACGGAACCCCTGACTCTCCTTGATTTTCAAATTGGGTGAAGACATCAGCGAAAGCACGGATGACGTCGCTCCGCGACTCTGTTTTTTGCGCGGTATGTTACCCCAGACTAAAAGTCTGGGGCTAGAAGAAATTGTCGCTCCACGACAAGTGCCAACGAGGATTGACGTGTGCCCCCAAAGAGTGAACATCAAAGAATGAACCCAAGGGTGCTGCACGGGTCCGTAAATCAAATGATTTGAATTTTCGATTCGTCTGCATGAACGACTTCGCCAATCGTTGCAGCATTTTCAAATCCGTCGACTCTCAGTAAGTCCAGGATCTTCTTTTCGTGCTTCGCGGCAACTCCCAGCATTAGCCCGCCACAAGTTTGTGGGTCATACATCAACTTGTATCGGGCGTCCTCCCTTGCCTTACTTGAGGCATTGACCATAGGCTCGCGCCAACGATTCTCAGGTGCGAGAGTACTTTCGATTCCCGCCTCAACCAACTCAACCGCTCCAGGAATCGTCGTCATTTTCTCCAACTCGATCTCTGCACTCAATCCGCTCGCCGAGAGCATCTCCAACAGATGCCCAGCAAACCCGAACCCAGTTACATCAGTCATTGCAGTGACGCCGTCTTGCAGTGCAAGGTCTAGCGCAATCTGGTTACTTTTAAGCATCGTTTTCAGCAACGGAAGATAAAACTCACCCCGCATCTTGCATTGCATAAGTGCGGCGAGCATCACGCCACTCCCAAGGGGCTTGGACAAGATCAAACGATCTCCGACTTCCAATTTAGATTTGGTACTAGGCTCGGTTAGTTGGTCGCCCAACACCGTAAAGCCCATCACAATCCTTGGACCTTCGATTGTGTGGCCACCGACGATCGCCGCATTGCATTTGTCCATTTCATATTTGGCGCCGGCCATCAATTCAAACATAACCCGCGATTGGGCGCGAGGATGTCCTTCAGGGAGTTGCACAATGGTCAGAGCACCCGTTGGCTGGGCTCCCATCACAAACAAATCACTCAAGGAATTCAATGCAGCAATTCGGCCAATCAAATAGGGGTCTGCCAATGGAGCCGCGAAGAAATCGGTTGTCACCGTAACTTGATTGGCTTTCGTTTTCACAATCGCTGCGTCATCGGGATTGTCCAATCCAATAATCACATTTTCGTTGTCATGAATTCCCAAATCGCTCATTACACCACTGAGGATTTGCCCACCAACTTTTCCACCACAACCCAAACATCGCATTTCAGTGGCCAAGGCATCAAGATCGGGCTTCATCTCCATCGGTTCATAGTCTTGGTACATATCCATGAACTTGACGTCGATCCGATTCTTCAGCCACCATTGAGTTTTGCCATGAATCGATTTTCCGAAGTGTTGAGAAATGGCGGTACCATCACAAACGTTGACAATTCTCAGATAGTTTTTCTGAGGTGAATAATGTGTCATTGATCGCGATTGCAAAAACCGATCGATATTCTCTGTGAGAATCGGTCCCTGCCGAACGGCATACACACCGGCCTTGTCCAGTTTCTCAGATTCGATTGTGCCGGAGTCTCCAACGGCAAAAATCCTCTCGTCGTCTTTGGCCTGAAGCGTCGGCCGAGTCAAAATAAATCCTCGCTCATCTTTTTCCAAATCGAAGTTTTCGAATAAGGTTGGCGCTACCGCATTGGTTGCCCAGATAACAAGGTCGGCAGGAATGGTTCCACCGCCAGTCAAAACCAGTTGCTCAGACTCAATCGCTGCGACGCGGCTATTTGGCGAAACGTCGATTCGATGTTTACTTAGCTGATTTGATAATTTGGTTGCCGTTGATTCCAACAAGCCCTTGCCCGCATGGCTTGCCGAAGTCACCAGACGAATCTCTGGATCGAGGCCATCTTTCATGAACCGCGTTCGCAGACCAAACGAAATCTCGATGCTGCCAATCCCGCCGCCGACGACAGCAACTTTCAATGGCCGATCGGTAATCTTGCGCGTCGCCGCATCGACTCGTTGGCGAAGCCGACCCATAAACGTTTGCATTGGTTTGACGGGAAGCCAAGCGTCATCCGACTTGACTTCGACCCCGGCCATCGTTGGACGCGAACCCACACCAATGGAAAGTACATCGTAGACCAGGGCAGGGCGGTCTTCGAACAACAGTTTTCGATTCACGCGGTCCAATCCGATCACTTTGCCAACCACCAGGCGGGCTCCGGCAGCTTGCGTTAGCCGGACCAAATCGATCTCCATTTGTTCGAAGGGATACTGGCCCGCAAGAACGCCTGGAAGCATCCCCGAATATGTGGCGATTGGAAAATCGGACACACAAACAAGCTCTGCGTTCCTCGGCCGCTTTCCCATCTTCCACATGCGAAGAACGTGTGCGTTAGTATGCCCAACGCCGAGCAAAACGATATTATTGGTACCAAGCTTCTGATTCATTCAGACGTTTTACCTTATTCAAAACAGCGGAGTTTTTCGCGCCCCGGAGTTGAGTTAAACTAGTGCAAGTTGCACATTCCTAAAGCCTCTCCACGTCGTGCCATAAGACTGAAACAACGAAAGTTCGCTACAATAATGTGAAACTCGCCCCAATGATAATTTTATGGAAACATCGTCAGGTCGATTGACGGCGGATCCATTGCTACTATTGTGACGTCATCATGTACGGGCCGAAATCGCAAGCATGCTTTGGCGACAACTTTCTCAAAGAAAATCCTCTCCAAAATTTACAAGGCGACGATGTTAGACCATTTGTCAGGGTAATTAACACTTGAATTCAACAACCGCAGGTACCGACACACCAGAGTTGAGAATCGACCCACCGAGGCCAGCCTGGTGGCTATTGGTAATCGAAGTCACCTTAATATTCGGTCTGTTCTGGGCCTATGCAGGGCAGGGCACGCCACATGTCAATGAGACCCATTATCTGACCAAGGCTAAGCACTTCTGGAACCCAGCCTGGTGCCGACACGACCCCTTTCTTACATCGTCCAATCCCCACCTATTGTTTTACATGACCTTCGGCTGGCTCACCGTTTTTTTCCCCTTGGCAACTGTTGCATGGATTGGCCGAATTGTGACTTGGTTGCTATTGGCATTTTCCTGGCGCCGGCTCAGCTTTGCCGCAACGGGAAAACGATACCTGTCCGTTCTAACCGCTGCCGTTTTCCTGATGCTGCTGGACAAATGTCACTTGGCAGGCGAGTGGATCGTCGGTGGAGTCGAAGCCAAGGGCTTTGCCTTTGGCTTTGTCTTTTGGGGACTGGCTGCAATGCTGGAGTCGCGGTGGTCCAGGTGTTGGATCCTGTTTGGCGTCGCCTCTGCATTTCACGTTCTCGTCGGAGGCTGGTCTTGCCTTGCCGCAATGATCGTATTCGTGGCGTCGAAAATGACCCAACAGGAGGACACGGTATCGTGGCGATCTCAACTGATTCCGCTCTTCCTGGGGAGTGCAATCAGTCTGATGGGAATCTTGCCGCCGGTGCTCGCCAACCGTGAAATTTCCCCTGAAGATATTCATCAAGCCAACTCAATCATGGTAACTTTGCGTCTGAGTCATCATCAATGGTTCGGCGAATTCGAGACACTAAGGATCGCCAGTTTCTTTGGCCTCATTTTTGTCTGGCTGATCATCGTATCCTGGATTCCTCGGCCTAAGCAACTCAGATCAATTTGCCTCTTTGCGATTGTTTCGCTATTTATTGGCCTGACAGGAATCGTTCTTTCCGGGTTGGTTGAAGTGAATGCCAACTCACGAGCCGTTGACCTTTTGATTTTTTATTGGTTTCGATTGTCCGACTTCGCTGTCCCGCTCGCTGCAACGTTTACCCTTATCGCTGCGGTGGAAACATTTCGCAACATCAGCCTTCCCGTTTACAAATTTTCCTGCCTAACCAGCTTTGTAGTGGCGGGGGCCTTGTTCACATTTATCTGTACGGAACGTTGGTCAGACGAACGACCATTTGCCGTTCAAAGTTCCATGACTAGCTATCCGGGCCAACCCAAACGCACCCTGGAAACCTATCAAAACTGGCAGGCCGCTTGCGAATGGATTCGCACCAATACACAGCGCGACTCAAAATTCTTGACTCCAGCGAGACAACAGACCTTCAAGTGGTACGCACATCGCGCCGAAGTTGTCAGCTGGAAAGACGTCCCCCAAGACGTGGCAGGGATCTTTGATTGGTACAGTGAAGTTCAAAGACTCAACCGGGTTCAACTCAATTACCCAGGCGGTATTTGGGCGTACACAGACCAGCAGTTATTGGATCTCGGCGAAGCCACGGGCGCGACTCATTTGATCTCACTTCAATCGGATCTGGATAGCAGGATAAGCGAGCCACCGAAACTACGTCAACTGTATCCTGAAAACCCCAACGACAAAGTTACCTTCGTTGTTTTCGAGTTAAAGCGAAACTGAATACGAAACCCTGCAACCGTCGTCGAGGTTTTTGCCTTTTCGGGAGGTTGAGGCTCCTGCCGAAACAATTCTTGTTCCTCTCAAACGTGAAACTTGCCCTAGTACCCGGATCGTTCTCGGCCCGCCAATCTAAGACTGACGAGGTACTATTGGTTCAACCAACCTGAAATGATGGGTGCCATGCCTTGCGCTTGCACAAGCATGCTCACGCAAGCGTGAAGCATGGCACCCACCCAAATCAGCTCTGACGAACCACTAGGGTTCACGTAGACCTGTATCGAGGTATCGGATCAATGGGTACAGGAAGAACGAAATGACTTTTCGCTTGCCGACCTTAACTTCAGCTTGTACCGTCATTCCGGGCACCAAACGAAAATCGTTAGGTACGTTCTGCAGTTGAATAGGCTGAGCCAAGGCAACACGAGCAATAAAGTTTGCCGACTCGCCGCCTAAACTAGCGCCGTTGGCAGATTGTTTTTCGAATGCTCCGTAGCTGATCGTTCGGATCGTTCCATCCAGCGTTCCATGTTTCTGAAACGGAAACGTGTTGACCTTTACTCGCACCGAATCACCGTCACGAATTCGAGCAATGTCTTTTCCTTGAACTTCGATTTCCAACTCAAGTGGCGCGTTGTAGGGTACTAACTTAAATAACGCTTCACCTGGTTTCACGGAAGAGCCAACGGTACTGTCGGCCACTTCCAAAACGACAAACTCTTTGTACTTTTCGTGGTGTGGCACCACGATCCTTGACAACTGATTGGCTCGTTTGGCTTTCGTCAACTCTTCGCTTAACTTTTTCTCTTCCTTGATTGCCGTAATCATTTCACTGGCGATTTTTGATCGCCAGCTGGCCACATAGGCTGCTCGACGCTTGGAAAGAGAATCGACATCCATCACTAGTTCTCGTCCTACGCTTTTGCTTTTCTCAAGCTTGCCTTCGATATCCTGTGTCTGAAGTTCCAGGTTCATCACATCAACCATCGACTTGGAACCGATGTCAAACAAATCACGATACTGCTTTTCCAGCTGTTTAAGCTTGCCCAAGCGGCGCATGGTGATTTCAGTTTCGTTGAGATTATTTTCTCGCTGCACCTGAAGCTTGTTGTTCTCAGATTCAAACTCTTTGATCTTGGCCTCTAATTCTCTTCCGCGTTCCAGGAAAACTCGCTGCTCCATTTTCCAGTCAAGTTGATGGAGATGCCCTTTGACGGAAAACTCGGTTTCATCTTGTTCGGCCTCGAGTCGTGCTCGAGTCGCCTGAACGGATTGGATATTGGATTCCAACTGGCGAAGATCCGACTCTGAAAACGTCGAATCCAGAGTTGCGATGACTTGTCCGACAGTAACTCGATCACCAAACTTAACGTCGATCGATTTAATCGGTGCGGAAGAAGACGCCTGGATCATGATCGGCTCGTCGACCGTTCGCAGCTTTCCATTGCACTGGACGATCTGATCGACCTCAGCCCAACTGGCCCAGAGAACAGCACCGACAATCATTGCGATTACCGTGTACAGGGTCCAACGTGCGCCACCTGCAACGCTACGTTGTTCGATTTCAACGTGGTCTGGTTGAAACTCAATCAGAGCGCGATCGATTTTTTGCCTTTGCGCACCGGTTTCCATTCGCGCGACACGACGACGGCGCAAGCGTTCTTCTTTGACTTCTTTCGCGGTCGGTTTTACCGACGGCCCATCTGTTGATACCATAAGTCTTTGTAAACCTGACAGCTGTTGAGCAATTGGGTGTGCGTACCCGCGGCGTCGATTCGCCCGCGTTCAAAAACAACGATTTGATCGCATTTGGTTAGAGTCGACAAACGATGGGAAACAATGATCACGGTTCGGCCGGTGGCGATTCTCGCCAAATTGGTTTGGATGATCGATTCGCTTTCGGGGTCCAAAGCACTGGTGGCTTCGTCGAAAACGAGGATGCGTGGATCTGTCAAAAGTGCACGGGCAATAGACAGTCGCTGCTTCTGACCACCGGAAAGGTTGGAACCGCTTTCTTCAAGCAATGTATCGTAGGACTGCGGCAGTCTTTCGATGAACTCTGCAGCTCCGGCAAGTCGTGCAACATAAACGACTTCCTGAAAACTACAATTGGATTTCGCCATCGCGATATTTTCACGAACGGTACCGCGAAACAAAAAGCTGTCCTGAAGCACGACACCAATATTCTGACGCAAATGTGCGATATCAAGTTCCCGAATATCGAGTCCATCAAACCGGATCAACCCAGTTTGCGGAGCATACATTCCTTGAATCATTCGGGTTAATGTTGTTTTCCCGGAACCGCTTCGTCCAACCACACCGATAACTCGGCCAGCAGGAATTTTGAGCGAAATTCGATCCAGTGCAGGAGGGCAAGTTGGATTGTAGGTAAAGGTAACGTTCTCGAATTCAATTTGCCCATCAACCACTGGGCGAAGGCCCTGGCCGATCCCGGCCTCCACTGGGCGATTCATTACCGTGCCAAGCATCCTGACAGACAATGCAGCCTCTTGATAGGAATGAACCAGTGAAACGAGCTGAACCAGTGGGCCGGAAACTCGACCGGCAATCATCTGGAACGCCACCAACTCACCGACCGAAAGCGAGCTATCAAAGACCATCTTGGCACCGAACCAGATGATGGCAATTGTCATTAGCTTTTCGAGAAACTTCGACATCGTCGATGCGGCAATCGAGATTTTGCCAACGCGAAAATGCATGGCGACTGCCTGGGCCGATTTCTCATCCCATTTTTTTCTTTGAACCGGCTCCATGCTCAGGGCTTTTACCGTTTGAGCACCGTGAATCGTCTCCACCAACATGGCTTGTCGATCACCTTCGGCAACATAAAGTGCCTCCAATCGCCGTCGATAGGGCCCAATGAGAATGCCAATATTGACCGCCAGCAAAGCCGAGAATGTCAAAACGACAAACGTCAACGGTGCACTGTAGAAAAACAAAATGGGCAAAAAGATGAAAAGCGCCGTCGAATCCAATAAGGTCATGAACAAGCTTCCCGTGAGAAACTCACGGATTTTGGAAGTCTGCTGCATGTGCTTGGTCAGTACGCCGGCTGTAACATGCTCAAAAAAGTCCATCGGCAAATTGAGCATATGGCTAAACGTGCGCGTGGCAACTCGAATATCAATCTTGCTCGTTGCGTGGAGCAGCAAGTAGCTTCTTAAAAAATTAAGGATCCCGTCAAAGCAAAGGGCAATGACAATCCCCACCGTCATGACCTGCAGTGTCGCCAGTGCGTAGTTCACCAGAACCTTGTCAATCACGATCTGAAAGAACAAAGGGACAACGAGGGCAATGAGATGGATAAAAACCGCGCCAATGGCGACGTCGGTAAATGCAGAGCGCTGTCGAACAACTTCTGGAATGAACCAGCGCAAACTAAAGGGCTGTTTTGCGTCAAGCATCGAATGCGAACGTTTGCTTAAAAACGTATCACCATTCCATGAGCGTTCAAACTCTGCCTGTTCCAGGAAGATAAAATCTGCTTTGTCGGCAAGTGGATCAAAAACTGCGACCTGATCAACGACCGCCCCCTCTTCACTCTCAGAATCACGCATCCCCACGAGGATGACGTAATTCCCATTCTTGAGCCTAACCATGACTGGATAAGCGTCACCCATTTTCTTGAGTTGCTTCCAAGTCAGACGGACCATACGCGCTTTGAGGCCGCTCTCTTTGGCGATCCTAAGAATACGCTTGGTCGAAGGTTCCTCTTCCTCTAGGGAATAGTCATGAACCAAACGTTCTGCACTGATATCCAGCCCGTGATGTCGACCAATCAGCGCCAAACATTGGAGCGAGGTATGCTTGGATTTATTGAGTTCGTCTTCGCCCGCTTCAACGTCTACGGCTTCGTCGGCTCCCGATTCCTGAGCATCCAAGTCGGGGGCCGCCGATTCCAATTCAGCCTCAGGAATATCTTCCGAAGTCGGCATTGCCTCGTCAAAGGCATCGTCAAGCTGTTTAGCATCGGGGGTGAAATCACCCTCTTCATTTGAAAATCGCGACTGTGATGTCGGTTCAAATTCCGATTCTGGGTTTTCAGGCTTGGTCATTGAAACAATCACGACTCGTGTTTTTACAGTTAAATCAGACCAATTGTTCGACACCTGTGATGTATTGGCAAACAGTTACGTTCAAGAATTCCGTAAAAAAACCCCGCCTTGATGCAAGGCAGGGTTGTTGATTGTAATGATCAGCACGGTCAAGCCGTTTTAGACGGGTGTAGCAATGAATCCAAACTGTGTTTGCTGGTTAGAAACCTTAAACAAGCCCGGTTGATTGTTAGCTTGTAGGAAAACTGAATTCAAATCGATATCCTCTTCGACCTGAGTTCCATTGTTGAACAATCGCAAAGTCTCAACTCGAGATCCGCCCCAACCCATGTTGCGAACGAAGATGCTACCTTGGCCCTGGCCACGATTGAAGGTCAGGTTGATACGCAAGCTGTTGCCCAACTTGATGAAGGTGAGGTCATTTTCCAGCTTGTCGATCGCGTAGTTGCTGTGAATCTCCAATACGTCAGTAGATCCTGAACGATCTTCGTCAATCATATCGTAACCACCGCCAAGATTCCAAACGTAGGTATCGTTTCCTTCTCCACCTCGCAACAAGTCACTTCCGCCCATACCGTTGATCCGGTCTTCTCCGCCGTTACCCCAGATCAAATTTCGTGAATCATTGCCGGTGATCGTGTCGCTTCCGCGTCCGCCACGAGCATTTTCAATTTCCACGCCATAAGGAACCAACAAACTTCTGGCGGTACCAAACAACGAAGAATAAGTTCCTTCGGCAAGGTTGATCGTTTCGTCTACGGCGTGCCGAGTGAAGTTGAGAGTGTCGCGGCCCCCAGAGTCCATCAGCGACACAAGATGTGATTCCGCAAAGAAGTGATGGGTATTTCCGAGATTTGTTTCTTCGTTAGTGCCGTAGAGTCGCTGGGTTTCAACGATATCCCAAAGCATCAACGATGATGGATTCTCAGGGTAATACTTCGGATCATCGACAGGATGCTGCCCAGGTCGGATGTAGGACATCACCGAGTAGAACTGGCTCAACACTGAAGTCGGCAAAACGGGAGCAGGGTCATGCGGGTGCTTCAATCCGATCGCGTGGCCAATTTCGTGGATCGCGGTCAAGAAACCTTCTCCACCAAGCGAGTTGTCTGGCGCGGCTGGATTGGTAGGACCGTTGACGTCAAACCAAATATCACCAGGTTTAGATGAAAGTCCACTTCCGGCAGGCAAGTAGGCCCAACCTTGAGCATTGTCAGTCAACGCAGCAGCTCCAATGAGCATAACGGCATTGGAACCGTTGGCTCTGAATGGAACTTCCACAAAAGCCAAATCGGTAAACGCTTCGTAGATATCGAAAATATTACGGAACATTTGACGCTGGCTGGCTGCCAGAGGCGTTGTTGTATCGGCTTCTGCATCATTATCGGGATCGTAGTAGGTCGGAAGATGCTCAATAAATGAGTATGAAATCGTCGTCTTGACCGGGTCGACCCAAAAGTCCCAGCGGGAGTTTGAGTTAAGTGAAGCGGCACCAACGGGATCGGTCGTGATATTGATCCGCTGCCAACTTGACCAGCGAGCGCCGTTGTTGACTCGATACAAGACAGAATCTTGCTGCCGGCCCTGGATGTTAGACGCACCTTTGAAAATCAAGTTATCAAAGTCGGACGCCAAAACCGTGTGAACATTTCCACTGCTTAACTGCGAACCATTCAGACGGAAATGACCTGAACTATGATCATTAACACCAAGTTCATCAACGATTTGGACCTGAGTAAAATCTGGGCCCGTGTCCTCTTTCGTGTACATCGTTGAAAAGCGAGTCTCAAGCAATTCATTGATTTGAACGTCTTTGTCATTCGTTCTGACGATTGGAGTGGAAACCGAACGCATCACGGCGCGATCAATAGGACTCCAGTATCGACCGTCATGAACCTGTCCCAAAACGACTTCCGAATCAAAACGATCCGCAAAGTGGTATTTAACTTTGTTAACATCTTCGAATGATATTTCGTGAAATTCCTGGGCAGTCAATCGAGTTCCGTTGAAGGAAAAGTAGCCGCCATCGGCAGCAGCACCGGACTCGTACAGCTTGAACTTTTTCAAGGTTTGGCCAATATCCAGATCGGTCCAAGAGAACAACGATTCCAAACCAATGACTGCGCCGATCGCCGCATTGCGGTTTTTCAAATCAAGTGTTGGGCGATGCAGATTTGGGTCAGTAGTCATTTTTAGATCAACGACTGGACTTTGTAACGAACCATCGGTCGCTCGAACACCAATCATTTCCGATGTGCCGAAACTGGCTCCGTTGTAAACGACGTCGCCCAACCGATTCGCTGCAACGTAGAACCATTCACCCGATGCTTTGTTATTCCCATCCAAAGAAAACCAACCACCGTTGGGATTTGCCGATCGGTCAACCAACCAGTATCCAACCGCAGCCACACCTTCGGGATCTGAATAGCTAATCAAGTTATCGATCGTCCGCATTTCTGTTTCAAGAACAGAAGAATCTGTCACGGTGACCGTTGGGGCCTGGAGATTTCGTTGGATCGTACTAATGATCGCGGTATCGACCAAACTCCAATTATAGCTGTTTGTTGCCGCATCATAATCACGGACCTGAACAGAAATTGATTCTGATTGAACCGTCAAACCGCCTTTGTAACGGACCTTATCAATATCTGCCGCACCAACGGTCGTCCAAACGTTTCCGTCGACAGCTACCCCAGACACCGTAAAATTCCCAGTCGTCAGGCCTGAGTTGTTGTCTCGAAACCGATACTGAAAAATGGGGTTACCATCGAGATCGCTGATTTCCAAAATCGAGCTCAATTTGAATGATTGACCGATTTCTGTCTCGGCATCACTAACGATAACGCCAGGGGCGAAAAAATTAGACATTAGATAGGGCTCCGTTGTTCCGGCGGGGCTAGGTTGGCTTTAATGAGTACTCAGTATATTCAAAAAACATAAGTACAATTAGTTTTGATCAAAAATTAGGAGACTTGGGAGGCTCAGAAAGTTCCGACTTTGCTGAATTTTCTTGATTTTCGCCCAATTCTCCGTCACGAGGCTTAACTAAACCGGCGTCAATCAACTGCTTGACAAGGTTCTCCATCGCACTAAAACTTCGCAAAAAACCGTCTGGTGGCATGACAATTCGCTGTTTCACACGCAATTGCGGTTTATTCTTCTCGTCATTGTTCGATCCGGTCAAAGTGACGAGGTCCATACGGACCATTCCGCCGGCCAACGTAATTTCTCCAATTCCGTCCGCAAAAATATCGTGTGGCATTTCCATTTTTTCTCCAAAATTAACAGTCCAATATCCGCCCACACTGGTGGACAAACCTAACCATTGACGATACCGATTCTAGGCTTCACTCGCAATGACAGGCATTCAGAGGTGCGATGGATGGAAATCGCAACGTTTTCGTGCTGAGAACATCCGATTGTTCGCAACTAATTGAGCCGCGAAACGACTTACGACCACTCCACTTAAACCCCTAATCCGTTCAATCTTCCTTGACTGCCTACACGAACCGATCATGCAAGCAGCCTAGTAAATCGCGTCGACACTGCATGGTGATTTCGGTATAAGCCCCCAGCTTGTGCAAAAACTAATTCCCTCTGGAATGACAAAAACGATGATCAAAGGACTGATCAATTACTGGAAAATGTTTCGAAGCACCATCCGCGGCTTCGATACATCCAAGCAACTGGCCATGGGCCTAACGATGGGCATGTTGATTGGGCTGATCCCAAAAGATTCGCTTTTCACCTATGGGCTGGGAGGCGTCATGCTTCTATCGACAGCCAATTTGTTGACAGGAACGATTGCCATATTTTGCTTTTCCTGGGTAGGTGCGATGATCGATCCACTGACTCATCGATTGGGAAATTACGTTCTCACATTTGACTTTTTTGAGCCCACCCTGGTTTATCTCAGTCAATTGCCTTTGGTTCCCTGGACTCGTTTTGAAAACACCGTTGTTACCGGGAACGTTTTACTGGGCCTCATGCTGGCGATTCCGGTATACCGAATTAGTTTGTTTGCCTTTGATCGCTACGGAAAAGCCGTATCGGATCGAATCAGCAATTCTCGTGTCGGTCGTTGGATGTTCGCTCTCCCCGCAGAAACGGAAACCGCATAAAGATGATACGTTGGTCCTATTTAGTTCCGCGCCTCATTATTCTGGGGCTGGTCCTACTCGTGGTTTGGATAAGTGCTGATCCTCTCCTTCGATATGCAGTCGTCAATGCAACGGAATCGGTTACCGGTTCAAAAGTTGAGGTTGGTCGAGTCAAGTCATCGTTGTTCAAGGGCAAAGTTTTTCTGGAAGAGCTGGCCATTTCCGACCCTCGCAACCCGATGCAAAACCTGATTCAGGCGGATGTCGCCTATTTGCAACTCAACCCTCAGCGGCTGCTTCACCGTCAATTGGTGGTTGAGCACGCCCATTCGACCAACGTCATGTTTGGGGCACCACGCACGGTATCTGGCGAACTTCCAGATCGCGAATATCGCTTTGAGGATTTAAAAAGCTGGCTTCCATCGGCCCCGAAAAGCGAAATCTTTGATTCAGAACACTGGATGGACCAACTTCAGTCGCGAATCACGGGCTATTCCAAGGACAACCTGGAATTGGTCAAGGTCTCAAAACAGCTTCAAGAAGAATGGCCTGCCGTTTTCGCACAGAAACTCGCTCAAATTGCCAAAATGCAAAGCCGAGTTGCCGAACTCAAACAAACGATCGAAACTCCCGGGCAAAACCCGCTTCGTGATCGCGACCAAATCACGAACGCCATTTCTCAAGTTGATGCGATAGGACAACAACTAAAAAGCGCTAACGAAGAAATGAATCGCCTGGTTCAAAAAGCTCAGAAGGACTTGGAACGCGTCGAACAAGCCAAAATGCAAGACACTGCCAAGATCCAGCAATTTTCGGCATACTCCGTCGATGCAGAAACCTTTTCCAACCTACTCCTGGCCAAGGACCAAACCACGCGACTTCAGGAAGTAATTAACTGGGTTCGATGGTTTCGCAATTCAATCCCCGATCCCGAAAACGATTTCCATCCCGCTCGCCACCGTGGGACCGACATTGCCTTTCAGGGGCAACAGACGCACCCTCAGTTTCTGATCAAGACACTTGAGCTCGAAGGCCAGGGCACTGTCTCCGATCAACATTTTGACTTTGCGGGTATCGCCAAGAATTTGACCACGCAACCCAGCCTACACGATCAACCTGCGACGTTTGAGTTAAGAGCACAGGGCGAGCACCATTTGATCGTCAATTGCACGCTTGATCGCCGTAATTCCACCTGGAAAGATCAACTTGAAATCACCTGTCCAGACTTGGATATTCCTGGACAAAATTTGGGAGATGGGGATACATTGATCGTTCAAATGCGGCCCAGTCGCATGCAGGCAGAGGTCAACATCCAAATCAATGGCGACGAGCTATCAGGCGCCCTGAGATTCCGCCATTCCAACTGCTCGCTCTATGTCGACAAAATCGATGAGTATGCGGGTGGACAAGACATGCAGCTACGAATGAATCAGGAACTGGCACGAATCCAAGAATTCTCAACCTACGCGACGCTAACGGGCACCTTGGACAACCCGTCGCTCAAATTCGAATCCGACCTGGGCCAACAATTTGCCGCCAGCATGGGCCGAATCATCAAGGACAAGGCCGATCAACAAATCGCAGATGTTCAACGTGAAATCAACCAACGATATCAGGATGAGATTTACGAATTGAACAAAATGCTGAAAGTCAATTTTGACGAAATCAAACAGCAACTCTACGGTGGATCCACCTTGGTTTCTGAATTGATTGAGAACATTCCCGATCAGGGAGCATGGCCCAGCATTCGTCGATAGTTGGGACAAGCGGCGTTTTCAACTGCGAGTCAATGGTAACCCGAAGAGGCTGTGACTTTTCATTCGTACACGAAGCAAAAACTTAGAAGCAGTCGACGCGTCAGCGAGGACGTGTCGGGTTCGTCCTCGCTGACGCGTCGGGTTTCCAAATAGGCGGAATGTGGATATTCGGATGCCTTTGGCTACTGAGTCAACCACCAGTCGGAAAAGTCACAGCCTCGCTGACGTGTCGGGTTCGTCCTCGCTGACGCGTCTAGGTTGTGATTAAATTCTGCAGCGACAGTTTTAGCGAAATTTTGGCGCTGGATTTTTGATTTTGAATTTTTGTTTGCCGTTTTTCAGGCTTGGTATGTTTTTGTGTTTCGATTGGTTGCTTTTTGTAGCATTCAATCGCGCCCTTTCTGCTTTAAATCGCCGCTTTGACGCCCTTTAACGCCATCCAACGCATAAAGTTAAACGTCAACGCTACGAGTAACGTTGACGATTGCACTCGAGCCAAACCTCGAACTCGAAACTGCTGGAGCCCTCGGTTGCGGAACTCCGCGTTAGGAAACTCTGCGATCGAAGGCCGCGCTTTATAAAGTTCCTTTGCTGAGTCCGTTGCCATTCGCTGCCGAAACTTGAACACCTCGTCGGTGTCTTTCGGCTGACGTTCATGCGGATCGTTGCCGTTTTTTAGCAGCTTTGCTTCTTTAGGAATCGGACCATAAACCGCAGTGGTCTTCCCCATCAGAAGTGTACAGTTTGCTAAGCATGAAAAACGAATTGAGCGCGAGGGCTTTCGCTCTCTGGCTTCACCAACCAAGGTGCCTTCGATGTCGCCCTTGTTTTCGCCATCGTCGGTCGCCAAGTTCGCTGGCGCGAATGCTGCGCGAGCGACCAACGGCTGACTGCAACGAAGGTGACATCTCCAAGGCCAATTAAGACTTTCTCTTTCTTCTTTTTGTCAGGCCGCCAATTCAAACTGGATTGGACTGACGTAGCCCAATGATGAGTGAAGGCGAATTCGATTGTAGTATTGTTCAATATATTTGTTCAAGCTGCGCTGAACATGTAACTGACAAACGTAATTTTCCCAATAAACACATTCGGTCTTTAACGATCGGTAAAAACTTTCCATCACGGCGTTATCCCAGCAGTTGCCTTTGCGGCTCATACTGGGGCGATAGTGGTTGTCAGCGATTCGTTTTTGAAAGGCCTCGCTACAGAATTGGCTACCGCGATCGGTGTGAACAATCAAATCAGATTTCGGTTGACGAATCGTGATTGCCATTTGCAAAGCATCGACGGCCAACTGAGCGTCGATTCGGTCACTGATCTTCCAGCCAACGATTCGCCTGGAGAACAAGTCCAGGATCGTCGTCAGGTAGATCCAACCGGTGCGGGTGTCGATGTAGGTCGTATCGGCCACCCACTTCTGGTTCGGTTCTTGAGCCGTAAAATTCCGATCAAGCAGGTTTTCTGCTACCGGCAACGAGTGCCTCGAATCGGTCGTCGTTACGAATCTGCGTTTGCATCGTGCTGCAATGCATGCTTGCCGCATCAGTCGGGCGACGGTTTTGATATTGCAGGGTTCACCATGAGCTAACAGCTCTCGGTGAATTCGCGGACTGCCGTAGCCTTTGTGTTGGGCGTGGATTGCTTTGATCAACGTCAACAATCGAGTCGCACGTTGTTCTCGGGCGCCAGCCAATTCAGTCTGACGCCGTTGATCCTTGCTCCACTGGTAAAACCCGCTACTGGAAACCTTGAGCAAACGACACATCGTTTGCACAGGCCATCTTTTGCGATGATCTTCAATAAACTTGAATCTCATCGGCTTCCGTTGGCAAAGATGGCCGTGGCCTTTTTTAGAATATCTCGCTCGATCTTGAGTTGACGGTTTTCCTCCTGGAGCTGCCGAATCACTTTCATTTCCTGCGAAACCGTTTCAACATTCTCTAAAGGCTGGTCGCCATACTTCTTTTTCCAGCGACGGATATTGCTAACTTCCACGCCCAGGTCTGTCGCCACTTGACGTGCCGTCAGACCCTTCTCAATCATCAATTTGACCGCCTCAAGCTTGTATTCCAATGAATAAATACGACGTTCTGACATCTCTAATCTCCATCATGTAAACAGCAGTAAAAAGCTTAACCACTGTCCACCAATAATGGGTAGGACCACAGTGCCTTGCCTTTCAAGCAACGTGATATCAGCGTGCGTCGTAAAGCCGCCATCTACCAGCATTTTCTCTGGAACCTCGCCATGCCGAGCAACTACTTTTTTGTGCATGACGCTCATCTGCCCGCCGTCACTGCCATTGTTGTTGACTTCCACGTCGAGGATTACACGAGAATCTGCTGTCGTCGCAAGGTGAACGTTGTAGCAAGGACGGTAGCCACCGCTGGCCACTTTCATCTTGCGGGCGTCAGGGTCTGTTGTGCTACAACGAGCTTCAGCACCGCTACCCTTCTTGCGTTTTTCTTTGCGGGCGCGAAGTTCTTGAAGTTGTTCCAGAGCGTCAGCGAGCCGTGATTGGCGTTCTTCGGCGGAGCGAAGTTGAGCCGCTTCTTGCTTTGAACGACTTGTTTGCCCGATAGAAGAATCGTCCGTTTCTGCTCGCAATTGTTCTACGCGTTGCTTGGCATGGCTCAAGCTTTCTGTGAGCGTGCCTTGGCGGCGAAACGAACCTCCACCAGCGCTGGCGCGAACACGCATCCCATCTTGAGCAATCACATCGAGTTCAACTAAACCTTGCGAGATCAGCGTGCCGACCGTTTCGGTGAGAAGCTCGTCAAAGAACTCGGGGTTGGTTGAGCGGAAATCACTCAAGAGGTGGTGGTTGACGCTGACTCCGCCGCAAATCCACATGTAGCCAAGGTCGCGTTCGCACAACCGTGCCACGTGACGGGCGCTGCTGATCCCTTCGAGCGTCGCGAACATCCAAAGTGAAAGAAGAATTTTCGGATCGACCGGCGTCCGTCCTGCACGCCCTTCCACTGCCAGGATCTTTCCGTAAAGCTTTGAAAAATCCAGTGACTCTACATATTCCCAAACCACGCGAGCACGATGGTCTGTCGAAAGAAGTTCGTCGAGGCAGAAAGGTTTCCATTCTGCTTGCTGACGTTCTGGCCGTTGCACTCGTGCAAACACTCTTTTTTTTATTGTTCATTACTAAGTTTTAGCGCAAAACAAATACTTGCTCCAGCCCAGTTGATTTAATCACAACCTAGTCGGGTTTCCAAATAGGCGGATGTGGATATTCAGATGCCTTTGGCTACTGAGTCAGCCACCAGTCGAAAAAGTCACAGCCTCGAAGCGTAAGCGAGGACGATAATGGCGTCGCTTTCCAACCGGCTTCGAGCTTACTTTGGCTTGTTGACCGCGGGAGGACGACCCGTTGCCGAACCGAACGGAGTCGGTGGCTCGGCCTCGAGAACATCGAGAACATCGATTTGATCGACCGTGATGAGCACACCGGGAACGCGCTTGCACGAGTTCAACGCAACCTGCTTTTCATAGTAAGAGTTTACAAACCCGCGAAGTGTAACCGTGCCATTCTCCACCTCAATTTCCAATTCGCGAAATGAGGGAAAGTGGCGAGTGAAAAGAAAGCTCTTGACCCTAATGCCAATGTCATCATCAGGATAGTCGATTCGAATTCGCTTGATGGATTCCATGGTCATATCCTTGGAAGAATCCTGTTTAGTATTTACCCACGGGTGTTGTCGAATTCGATGGCGCTTTTCTTTTGTGAGCATGTTTAAATATACTAAGTTCAATCTGGATCTGCGCAGAAAAACCAATCATTCGAAAAATCGAATCTCCAATCTTCCTTTTGGAGAGAAAATGCAAGCACTTCCGGGCGACCAGCGCAAATAGCGGGCTTGCGCAAACCCATAATTTAAAACTTTGGTTGATTAATATTCGCACATGAGACCAGCAACGGAGACCTTATGCTGCACAGCGTTGCCGTTCTAACTATTCAAGTTGCCTTGATAGCGCGCGCTTTGATCGAGTTAAAAAGATTCCGTCGCAAAGTTCGGTTTACAAGATTTTGCCAAGGGTGCATACTTAGTTCACTTCGCGAGTTTCATCCTATGAAACTTCAGGGATTGATCAATCAACGAGGAGCGTTAATCAATGCAGCGTGTCTCCATTTGCCAGTTCTCAACGAACCGCTGGTCGTTTCACCAAGACATTCTTAAATACGCTTCACTCAAAGCGGATGGCGTGGGAATTTGGCGTGCTAAAATCAATGAGGTCGGTGCCCAAGAAGCTGCAGATTACCTTTTTGAAATGAAGTTGCCTGTATCATCGGTCCACTGGGCCGGAGGATTTACCGGATCTGAGGGCGTCTCCTACATTGAATCGGTCAATGATGCCATCGAATCAGTCAAACTTGCCGGGATGCTGGGGGCCGAAACTCTAATTATCCATCCTGGCTCAAGAAACGGCCACACCCATCGACATGCAACTCGCTTGTTGGAGATGGCATTAAATTCAATTGTTCCCGTTGCCGCCGACTATGGAGTTCGACTTGCGCTGGAACCGATGCAATTCGGATGCCAGTGTCCTTGGACTTTTCTGCGTGGCATCGATCAGGTGCTCAAGTTGATTTCTGGGTTCGATACCTCTGACGTTGGGCTAGTCCTAGATCTGTTCCACGTCGGCGCTCAATACCAACTCATGGAAAAGCTCACAGAGTTCGTTGACCGAGTTCTTCTTGTCCAGCTAAGTGATCGCCGTAGAACAGGTGACTATTCAGGAATTCGTTGCCAACTCGGGGACGGAGTTTTGCCAATTAATGACTGGCTACTTCAATTGGAAGAAACGGGGTACCGAGGCTTCTACGAAATAGAGACATGGGGAGTCACCAACGACCCGTCCAGATATCAGGAAATAATTACCGCGGAATTGCAATTCGCAAGAAATCAATTGGCTTCGACAAGCAAACCCAAGTCGCCAAGCACCTCCAAGCCATAGAACGCTCCGTTCGGCTTTTAAGTACAGGCCATAGCTCGGGAGGGGTCGACGAACAAATCCTTGTTTTTATGGCCTGGATGAACGGCCATTATCCACAACTCGAAAAATGTAGTGGGTTCCAGCCTTTCGGCGTGTCTTCAATCTTCGATTAGATCGAAGCAAACCACATTCGTTTTTCCTCTTACGTACATTTTTCCATTGGCAATAACTGGAGCCGCCCAACTCGGGTATTGAAATCGCACTTTGTCTTTTTCGTCGGCGCCATACATCGAAACCAATTCAAATCTTCCCTCGATGGCACGGGCAAGAAAAAGCTTCCCGTTTTCCGAGACTACCGCCAGATAACCGTCGACCCAGGTCATATTGCAGCGTCCAAATCCTTCGCGGCTCCATTGAATTTCGCCCGTTTTCGCGTCGATACACCGCAAAGTCGCACCGTTGGGATGCCGTCCACTACTGCCAAAGAGAAACCCCCGATCGTAGATCGCCGTATTCCAATGGGTCATCATACTTTTGTTGCGACCCTCGTCCTTCCAAACGATCTGATGTTTGTCTTCCAGGTCATCACCAAATTTCAGCAGCACGCTGCCAATGCTGTAACATTCGGAAATAAATACGTGATCGTCAAAAACAACGGGCGTACTTGCGTTAACGCTTTCCAACGTCCTTGCGCGCCAAGGAAACTCAAAATCTATTTCGCCCGAATTGGGATCGAAAGCAATCAATGACTTCCTTGCCCAAGCGAACGCCCAGTCGCGATCTTCACGTTTTACTAATTTAATAGCCGTATAACTTGCGAGATCATCTCCCAATTCATAAATAACGTCACCAGTCGCCTTGTCGAGCGCAACGATGGCATTGCCGTTGGGAACCGCCTCGTCTAGTGCTCCAGCTCGGATCTTGTTGTCTTGCGGGCTTCCGCCCACCATAATCAAAAGCTTGTCCTTGAAAACGACGGGAGGACTACTCACACCGAAAAAATTTTGGTGAACCCCAAACCTTTCGTTGATGTCCTGTTTCCACCTGACATCACCATTGCTCGCATTCAAGGCGTGAAGCGTCCCTTCCACGCCGTAGATGAAAACCGTATCGCCGTCGACAACGGGGCTACTTCTCGGTCCGCGGTCATACCCGTACAAGTCCACATAGTCACTGGGATAGATAAACTCCCAGGCCAATTCGCCAGTGTTGGCGTTCAGACAAACGAGTCGTGCGCCTTGATCACAACGGTCAAAATGGAAATATCGTTCGCCAATCGCCACGCCGGGAGCATAACCTTCACCCAAGTCACGAGTCCAAAGAACCGGAAGCTTCCCCCCTGACCAATCAGTCCGAATTCCGACCTCGCCAGAAATCCCATCTTGTTGGGGTCCCAAAAAGCCGGGCCAGTCATTCGCCCCTGACGCTTGGCTCAAGGGCTGGGTAACTGCCGATTCCCCCCCACCACAACCAGAAAACGCCAACCCCAAGCTCGCTAGAACCAGCCACAATAGTGAATCTCGCCTCGAGAAGTTAAACTGAATACTCATTTCACCTACCGGCCAGTCCCTTGTTAAAAATCAACGAACAACATTCGATCCCGCTGAAAGAATTCAAATTCAGCTTTGCGCGATCCCCGGGGCCAGGGGGCCAAAACGTCAACAAGCTGAATACGAAAGTTATTTTGAAGTGGGACGTCGAAAAAACAACCAGCCTTACACCATCCATCCTCAGTCGGCTGAAGCAAAACTTCCGTAGACGAATCGCCAAAACGGGTGAATTGATCGTTAATTCGCACCGGTTTCGAGACCAAGGACGCAATGTCGCAGACGCCCTAAATAAGCTTCGTGAAATGATCCTTAGCGTCGCTGACGAGCCCAAACGTCGGAAACCCGCAAAAAAATCAAAAGCAGCCAACCGCAAGCGTTTGGAGGAAAAACGTCGCAATTCCAATAAAAAACAGCTTCGTCGCACCAAACCTCGTCGTGACGACTAGCCCTGACACGAAACAATTCCGATGTGGAAAATTAATGTTTGGGTTCCGATTGTGCCGATCTTATTAAACCGGCTCGGTTGGTCCCGCTGTAATTTGACGTATACTTTTGCGTCCACGTTAAAAGGAGCCCATCATGAAAGAGCATCACGACATCGACGAAATACTGACACAATGGCCCTTTGATCCATTCAATGTCAACGTCCGTCAACTTCATTTGCCTGGCCGTGAAGTGCTGCAAATGCGAGTCGATATGGGTCTGCTTCAGATGGAAATTGTCGATCGCCCAGATGGCAAACGACCCCATGGTGCAAAAACCTATTTTGACTATCTGACCAAAAAGGCAACTCAGGCCGAGGAGTTCGCGCTCGATGAAAATCACTGCATTGAAATTGATCGAGAATTCGTTCAATACTATCACCGCCGCGTTTGCTGGCTCCAGTTGAAAGAATTCAACAAAGCCGTTGCTGACGCCGATCACACGTTGCAACTAATGGACTTTTGCAAAATCCACTCAGCCGACGAGCAGTGGACCATTTCACACGAGCAATACCGCCCCTTTGTCATCTATCACCGTACTCAGGCAGCTGCGTTAGGAGCAATCGACGAAGACGAGAACGAGAACGACAATCCCGAGCTGGCAATCGAGGAAGTCAATCGAGGCTTGGATCGCATGCGACTACTTTTTGAAGAATACGAAGCCGATGATCAATTCGAAGAAGACGAGCTGGTTGTCCGGTTGACCGAATTTCGCGATAGCCTGAAGGAACGATATAAGATCGGCGACCCGCTGGATCAACAGTTAGCTCAAGCAATTGAATTGGAAGACTACGAAAAAGCTGCCGAAATCAGAGACATGATCAGGCAAAGCGCGATCGACATGTCATATCCAAATCTTGCCGAAGACAGCGACAATTCTAACGAAACTCTGTAACCTCTTTTTGATAAAGCGAACACGCTTGGACCTGTCGCGCGAGCCGCGTTTTGAATTCCGTATCGAAAATTGCCGGTAGCTCAACTTCCTAAGTCGTGACCGAGCAAACGCCGTTGCATCCAAATCATAGAGTCTTTCGAGCAGGAAGGCTTGGTTCTCCTTACAGTGTCTTTCCATCAAACGCACGCCCGGATGCTAGCACGGCATCAGGTTTGTATCTTTAGGTTCGTGACTACCCCGAAAGTCCTTCCGACCAAACCGCGGTTCGACTTTAGTAAATTTGTCTCAATCCATGACAAATTTACCAAAATTGGACACCCTCGCTCAGCTGTCATGTGCAATCACGGACCATCAATAACTTCGTAACCCCCTAAGGCCAAAGGTTTTACGGCACAAAACGACGCTGGAGGTTTTTCTTTGGCACACCGACTGCATAGCATTCAATTGAAAAGAAAACTACTAACGCAAAGGAGTGTCATATGTTAGTCCTCTCAAGGAAGCTAAACCAGGAAATTGTAATCGGTGAAAACGTTAAAATCACCGTCCTCAAGATCAAAGGAAATACAGTTCGCCTCGGAATCGAAGCTCCTCGAAATGTAAGAGTAATTCGAGGCGAATTGCCCAAGCATGTTGATCAACCCGAAACCATGGCCGAAGTCACAATCGTATTCAACAACGATTCGGAAAAACCTCTCGACGAAGATTGCATTGATGTGGTTCCCTTCAAGCCTTCAACCAACCCTCGGTTGGAATCGCAGAAACAACCACAGCCTATTCCATCAACGGTGTCACGGGAGTCACTCCCTAGGACGCTTTCGCACAATCGCCTGCAAGAGATCCTTGCAGAACTGTCTGGTCAATAGAATCGTTTCCTTCACTTGCTGCAGGATGCAGCAGTAGCCACTTCCGGCCCTTCTCTATCAGACATCGGAAACAAGTTTCCGCTATTCAATTCGCGTTAGGACAAGTTGGACTGGACTATCGCATCGTATGGTAAGCGCGCATCAGAACGGTTGTTGACGGCTGATTTATGTTGAGGGATTTGAAGAATTCTGAAACAGGAGACTGAAGATGCCAGATCAATCGAGATCGAGAAAAGTAGAAGAGTGGTGCCAGCGGTTGTTGCGATATTCCAAGTCCAGCCAGACGGTGGTGGAGTTTTGTCGCTCCGAAGGCGTTTCCCAGCCCTCGTTTTATCTTTGGCGGAAAAAGCTAAAGGCTCTGGAGTCCGCCACGGACGCATCGGCGGAGTTTGTCAAACCGGTTAGCCCCATGAGGTTTGAACCGGTTTCATTGGCACCGCCCCGCGCACATCAGCCGGGCTTGAAGGTGCGACTTCCCGGTGGCATCGAACTGGAACTTGGGGACGACCCGAATGTGATCCAGGCGGTGGTCGAGCAACTGATCGAATCGGCGTTGCAAGTAAGCGGGGCGCAGACATGTTGAACCTGGCCAGCGGAATCAAGATCTATGTGTACGTGTCTGTCGCAGACATGCGAAAAGGCATCAACGGCCTGTCCGGTATTGTTCGGGACGAGTTTCAATCGGATCCGACTGATGGAAGTTTGTTTGTCTTTATCAATCGTCGCCGTGACCGAATGAAGTTGTTGTATTTCGAGGCGGGTGGATTTTGGATGTATTATCGGGTGCTCGAAGCGGGTACTTTTGAAACGCTGGCCACGAAAACCGATTCGTGCAAACTGAGCATGAATGCCACGCAGCTTTCGTTGTTGCTCTCGGGCGTTTCGCTGAAGGCTTATCAGCGCCGTCGCAAACGATACCCGGATGCAGTGGCCTGATGGTTACGGCTTGAGTCAGTTTGTATTGGCGTGCCACTGGGGAGCAAACATTCACACGCAGCGACGCGAAAAGAATGTTTGCTTTTTTTTTGTAAAGTCACCGAAGTGGTCTGGCTAGCCGCCCAGGAATTCTTATGCTTGATTGCATGGTTGATCCGACAACACTTTCGAGAGAGCAATTGATTGCGAGGCTACAATCGCAAGAGACTCAGCTGCTGAAGAAAAACGACATCATCGGTCAGCTTGAGCAGAAGTCGGCCGGGTGGGAAGCGGCCTACCACAAACTGTGGCGAGAGAGATTTCTGGCTCGTAGTGAACGATACATTGCCGCCCCCGATCAACTTCGTCTGGACTTTGGCGATACCGATGACGCGGCCGACGCGGCAGCAGGACTGGGCGATGCTCTGGAAGAAGCCGATCGGATTCCGGCTCACCAGCGTCGCAAGCCGAAAAAGAAACGTGACGAGAGCCTTCCCGCCAAGCTGCCTCGTTACGAAGTCACCGCTGAACTTCCCGAAGCAGAAAAGACCTGCCCGGATCACGGCGAGAAAACGCTGCTTCCCGAGTCGATGTGGGATCGCACTGAAACTCTGGAATTCGAACGCCCTCAGCTAAAAGTCCGCGTGACCGTTTACCCGAAGTACGCTTGTCAGAACAACCCGCAGTGCGGCATCGCCTCTCCCGAGCGTCCGACCGGAATCGTCGAAGGCAACAAGTACGACTCCAGCATCGCGGCCGAGATCATCACCGGCAAATGGGGCTATCACCTGCCGATCTACCGCCTGGAAGATTACTTCGCTGGCAGCGGCTGGACTCCGGGCCGCAGCACAATGCTGAACATTCAATCGCAAACTCATTTTGTAATCGAACCGTTGTTGGCCTACTTCAAAACAGTAGTACAGTCCGATTCCATCATCGGTTGCGACGACACAAGCGTGACACTGCTTTATCCGAAAACACTTCCTGAATTCGATCTTGCCGATTCCAAACAACGCCGCATCCACGAAGTCTTCACCGCGGCGCTCAACGAAAACAAACCGAGCATCCGCGCCAAGATGTGGGCTTATCGGGGCACGAATATCAAACTGAACGTGTTCGACTTTACGGTCAGCCGCCATCGCGACGGCCCAGAACTGTTCTTCGCTAATTATAAGGGAACATTGTTGGGTGATTGTTGGCACGGGTTCAAGTCGATTGCCACCGGTTCCGATGGTCAAATCGTCCGCGCGGCTTGCAATGCTCATGCGCGCCGCAAGATTCATGAGTCGACCGCGTATCCGGCCGATCGCCGTCAATGGTTGGCATGGTACCAGCAGCTTTACGATATCGAAGATCGCGGCAAGCCGATGTCGGATGATGAGCGTTTGTCGCTGCGCCAAGCCGAAGCCCAACCGATTTGGGATACGATTGGCCAGTGGCTTGATCAAGTCAAAGACCGCACGACCAATGTGATCTTGCCCAAGAGCGATTACGGCAAGGCGATTCAGTACGTCCGCAATCACTTCGCTGAGTTGAATCTGTACCTGTCCAATGCCTCGTTGCCGACCGACAACAACGAGACCGAGCAGTTGATGAAGCAGGTCGCCATTGGCAGAAAAAATTGGATGTTCGCCGGAAGCCTTGCCGCCGGTGAGCGGAGCGCCGGATTCATGACCTTGGTCAGCAGCGCATTACGCAACGATCTTGATGTGTGGGTTTACACAAAAGACGTCCTCGACCAACTCCTCAGCGGCCTCACCGACTACGAGCCGTTGCTGCCCTGGAACTGGGCTACCGACCACCCCGAAGCGATTCGCCAGTATCGGGGCCGCGAACGTCGCGAACGCACCGATCGAAAGAAAGTCAAACGCAACCAACGCCGCAAGAAAAATTCCCGCTAAAAAGCAACTGGCGATCGACCGCAGACAACCGCAAAAACATACGGCCCTGTTGCGCGCTTACATCGTATGCAAGTTGCACCTGCCATCGCGTTTCCTCGTATTGCCGTTGCGGCGAGAATGACGGCACAAGCGATACACTGAAATGAAACGCCCTCTAAATGCCATGTATTCCAAATAGAATCGCATCTCGTCATCAACGAAGAACGCAAGGTTCATCATGTCAATCAAGAGTCTCCGCTGAAGGCCCAGTGGATTGGAGCTAACTCTTGGATACGAAAAGTTTCATAGAATCTTTTCCTTCCCAACGCAGAACAGCAAATTCGCAGCTATCCGCTGACTATTCTCCGCGCTAAAATTGACGCATGAATAATCATAACGCAAATCGTCTCGATACAGATGAGGTTGAGGCGATGTTGGAAGACAAGGGATCTCCAGAAATGCAAAGGCATTGGCGGATTTTTCGCGCCGGCGGAGGCTCACTCAGCGACATCGACATCACTCGTTTGCGCAATCAATTCGTCAATCACTGCAATCCCTTGTTGGGACAGCCGATTGCCACCAGTCTTGTTTTGATTTTATTGGCGAGCATAGTGACCCTATACATCATCGCCACGGTGAACTATCAATCCAATTCGGTCATTTTGTGTTGGGTGGGGGGAGTTCTGGCCTTCGGATGTTCTGGATTTCTATTCACCTATCTAGTTACGCTTATTCAGCGCCGCTTGCTTTGGCCCATGGAACCCTTATTGGCGAACTCAATCGCTCACGCACTTTCCCAGCGCAACTACCGCGGTTGGCTCCACTTGCAACCACAATTCCATACAACGACTTTAGCCATTGAAGATTCGGGGGTCTCATCCACCTGGGATAATCCAACCTATTTGCGTTGGTACCAACGTGAAGATGATACCTACAACTCCGTCTCGCCTTTGACAAAACCCGAGATGATTCGTTCCGAACTATTGAACTTCCTGGGAACCAAAAACCAGGAGACGCGCAAGCACATTCCAGGTCCACTTCAATCGCATCTAAAAGAAGGGAAGCGAAGTGTGACCCGATTTGTCAAAGCAAATCAACAGCAGTTGATTGAACTTCGCCAACAAACCCTGTGCGTCGAGGATGCCTGGTCGTTATTGCAGTTGCTTCTCGATACAGAAGTCGTACCCGAGACCAGTAGTGCGACGAAACTCAATGCGTTGCTGACCAACCCGCGCGATGCTTTGGCGCTTCCCGAACGTACGATCCAAGCCAAGGTTTGGCAACGCGACCCCTGGCAAGATCTTTGTAGCCAAAAAGACTTTTACAGTTCCGCCTCCTTGCGTGGGGTCGACGCGGTAGGTCGAAGTACCAAAGGGCGTTTATCTCCTTTTCAGTACCTAGAAAACGCCAGTATATCTGCACTCGATTTTTCGGACCGGCGGGGTAGGGCAGTGCGAGTTCGAGTGGGCCTCTGCAGAATTTTGGATGGCGATTCCGACAACACGCCCATTCTATTTGTAGACGGAGTAGAGGGATCCAATCGAATCTCATCGAAAGTCATTCTTCAGGGCCTTATCGACTACGCGAAACAAATCAACGTTGATGCAATTCTTTTCTATCGCTTTCCACATAACACCATCCCCAAGCGTTTTATCCAGATGTTGGATCAAGAATTTCTAGACAGGGAATGCAACACTTCAATGCCGTCTAGCCAAATTCGCACTGTCAGTTTGCAGTACATGAATGCGGATGCTCGCCATTATCTGGATGCATTCGGGGGGCCGATCGAACCGTTCGAATACGCGTTTCCGCAAGGCAACGTCATTGCGGAAATCATTGGGCTCAACAGTGAATGGGCTGCACCGGGACGCACACCAAACATGTGGGACCATTTCCTGGTGTTGGCAAAGCGTCACTGCCTCTGGTTTATCCTGGCGACCAGCATGATGTTTGCGGTTCTAACAATTTCCATCTCGGCGCCTTTCATGCTGATTCCACTGTCCCTCTTTGCGGCGACGGGAATCTGGCTACATTTGAAAACGCAAAATCTGGGGGTTGAAGTGAAAACCAAATCGTGACGTGGTGCAGTTGCCGTCGACCCCGCCTCTATTTCTCTGGCATCGCGGCTTCGTAGTGACCGGCAGGTAGAACCTTTCGTTGATCCGCCCGAATTCGGCCTGTCTCAACCAAATGATCGACCAGAATCCTTCGAACTTCAAGAATCGTTTTGGGGTCTTGATGGACGTCAACATGCTCAGCGTCGACCTCCAATTGAGAAATTGCGTCGATCGCAGTCGCACTTTCCAGCGACACCACTCCATCTCCCTTGTCGGAGCGGTTTCGGGCGTTCGTAAACAGGCTCGAACTTGAAAGTCTGCCGTAAATATTGTGAATGCCAACACCCTCGGCAAAGGGTTTTTCATTGAGCACCTCAATAAAAGGCGCGCCGGGCGTTATTGAATCAACACTCGTTTTCACTTGACCAAACTCAGTTTTGCCAAAAATGTCTTGATTTTGACTCATAAGCTTTTCGTGTTCGCTTCGCGAAAGCTGAGGAAGCGTAAACGCTTTGTGACTCAACCAACTAGTGGTTCGATTTGCAAAGAAACTACCCTGGTGTGGAGTTGCGATGGTGATAACACGCTTTACCGAGGGGTTGGCTTCAAAGGAAAAGACATTCTTGAGCTTTTCCAGACTCTCAGGTTCACCTTGCACATCGGAAAACGGTTCATCGGTGACCAGGTTCCAAAAGTCCGGGCCACTATCAATCACCTGCATACGCGCAACCAGTCCGCCCATACTATGCCCAACCAAAACCATTTGATCCAAAGCGGAAGACCGATTATTGGGATCGAGTTCGCGTCGCGCCGTGGCCAAATCCTCTCGGGCTTGTGCGGCAGTGATCCAGAATGGCTGTCCGGTCGGGTACATGTAAAACCAAAACTGATAGTGGTCACGAATGTCTTTGCTGGCTCTCAGGTCGTTAAACATTTGCAGCCATGTTGTCGGACTGGACCAGAACCCATGAATCATGACGACGGGAATTTTGTCGGGATCATAGGGCTCAAGCATATAAAGCCCTTGAAAGTTTTTGGCAAAATTCGCATCCAACAGGGCCAGAGTTGCGAACAAGTTGGAGTTTAAAATCGGATCATTCAGGTAATACGCCATGGGAGTGCTGATGTCGCTTTCCAATGGAGCTCGGCGACCATTGACGGTAACCATCGTTTGCTGAAGCGGGTCGATCAGTTTTAACTCTGCCTGAATCGTTTTGGTCGAACCTCCGGTCAGCCGAATCTTTTCAGGGGTAACCTGCATGAAAGCCGTCAACGGCAATGAAAGACCTGGAGGATAGTATTTTTCGTTGGCATTCAGCTGCTCTTGCTGTTTTCGTACTGCGATCATCGGAACGCCAAGTCCATAGGTACGGTATTCATTTTCCAAGCCCTCGACTTCAAAGTTGCTGACTAACTCAAATCTTTCGAACGCTTGATCGCTCCAACGACCTTGGACATTGATCTTCAAATTGAGTGTTTCATCGATCCCTTCGACTGAAACTTCGTTACCTACTATCAATTCTCCCTGATCAATTAACCCCTTCACGAGGCTTTCCAGAGACCGATTGTAGATGTCAGAAATACTGCGAAATTGTGGGTCATATGCATTTCGAAACAGATCAAGTTGATCGTCGAACAAGAATTGATACGAGTGCAACACCGCAGTCGCATACATGCGATTGGCTTCTTCTCGTTTTCCGACTCGACTGATCCAGTCTCCCTCAATTTGCGCCAATTCAGCCAGCGCGTGAACTTCAGTCAGAGCGGGCTTACCTCGACACTGCCCCTTGAGGACCTTGAGTACGGTCAAGGGATCTGTTTCATAAGTCTTGTCCAAAACGTAGCGGCGCAATAGCTGCTGTGTACGCTCAGACGGAACTGGCTTGGAAACAATAAGCCGACCAACGGGGCCCAGTTTGGCAGCTTGGCGAACCGGCTTGGCACTCACCTTATTCTGACCAATCGTGGAAATGGATGCTGCCCGGCGCGCCAGGTTTTCCGGATCCCAAATTCGGCAACCAGAATAGAACACAGCGCACAACGAAACCACCACGAGCAAGGTCGTGTGAATCAATGCCAATCGGGAAACTCGAAGACTCGTTTTCAAGGTCGTGGCGCACTCGTGGACTAAAACGGATCGGATAGGTAACGATCTCTACGAGGTAACGTCAATGCGAATACTTTGCTAGCAGTTGCCGCAGGTGGTCATGGCCAGAACTTATTGCGGCTCTGAAGTTGCCCACTCGATACCATCGATCAATGCACGTCGGTCGAATCGGTCACCGCGACTTCGCGACTTCGCGACTGCGAGACTCCGAGACTCCGAGACTCCGAGACTCCGAGACTCCGAGACTCCGAGACTCCGAGACTTCGAGACTTCGAGACTGCGTGTGATGGAAACCCGACGCGTGAGCGAGGACGAACCTGACTCGTCCTCGCTCACGCGTCGGGTTTCCATGGATGAATCTTCAGATGCCGAAACGGAACACTCTTCCTCCGAGAGGGTCGGGAGCGCAGCAACCGGGGAGGGGACGCCACTGCAGTTTTCCGAAGAGAGGCAAAAAATGCCTGAACCTCTTCGCAAAGCCCATAGTCGATCAGCGGGAACCGGTCCTGACTACTCAGCCCGGTGAGTTGGTTCAGGTTTGGCGGGTCGGAAACTTTGCATGGAACCAATCTGTAGATTCACATTATGTTCGATGGCCAATTGTTGACAGGCATATTGTATTGCTGCTTCAAGCTGCTCCGGGCTGGCTGCAACCCGTGCGTTCACCAAAAGATCCGCAGCGTCAGTTTTGACTTCGCTCGCCAGACTCAATTCTGCTTCGCCGTCGCTACTCACCTGATTGGCAACGGCAGTCGATTGAAGAGTTTGTCCCAGGACCTTGAGGTGAGCAACTTCTGCACCTGCCGAGGAAAGCCGAGTAGCGACGATATGCACAATGGCCAAAACCAGCTGGTCCAAATCGAATTTGTTTTCATTGGCGTTGGCGGCAACCTGGCAATTCATCCAACCCAGTTCCGCCTCACCTTCGGAGTAAATCTCGTAATCAATGTCAAGATGCCCATTTCGACGACGTGGCTTCTTTTCCAAGCAGTCAACCAAACCCTCAATTCCCAATCCATCTCTGGCACTCAGGGCAAAACACTCCGCATCGGGAAATCTCTCCCCAACCAATCTGAGGATTTCATCTCGCTGTTCGTCTGCCAACTTGTCCACTTTGTTGACGAAAATAAAATCAGCTTCTTCCAACTGCTTTAGGAAGATGTATTCCGCCTTGGGTGAAAACCCTCGCCGACCATCATTTCTCAATATCTTTTGCCCATGTTCTGGTTTAAGAAGTACCGCCAAAGGACCGATCTCAAAACGATCGCCAAACAATTGTTGCATTGGCGCAATGACCGTAGCGACAAGATCTGTACAACTTCCAACCGGTTCGGCAATCACGATATCGGGAATTTGTTGGACGCTCAATGAGCCGATCGTTTCGACTAAATCGTCAAATTTGCAACAAAAACAAGCCCCAGGCACCTCTCCCACGGTAAATCCCTGGGCGCGCAAAGTTTGCGTATCGACCAGATCGTAGGCCTGGTCGTTCGTCACCAGTGCAACGTTCTTCCCTGCCGCAACGTAATGGGCGGCAATTTTGGAAATCGCTGTTGTCTTCCCAGCGCCCAAAAAACCACCAATCATGACGAATCGAATTTGCTTTTGCATAATGACACTCTAAAAAATAAACCGAGAGCATTATAGACTTGATCGAGTTCAAAGTTCAGAGCCTTCATCCAAAAACGACTACAGACCAGGGAACCCAATTTTGACCACCACAAATCTTGCCATCCAAGGTGGCGATCCTGCCTTTCCCGAGGGGCCTCCTCTCTGGCCCGTCGCCAATGAACGAATTGATGCGTCTATTCGCTCGGCCATTCAGAGCGGCGATTGGGGCAAGTACGACTCTCCTTTGGGTGAGTCGCTGGTCGAAATGCTCAAGCAGCAGTTTCAAGTTGAACACGCATTGCCTTGCAGCAGCGGAACCATCGCAGTCGAACTGGCATTGCGCGGGGTTGGTGTGAAATCCCACCAAGAGGTCTTACTAGCAGGATACGATTTTCCAGGAAATTTCCGCGCTATCGAAGCCATCGGCGCGAAGCCTGTTCTGGTCGATGTCAATGAAGATGATTGGCGAATGGACCTGAGCAGAATTGCTGAAACCGTCAGCGAATCGACTCACGCCATCCTCGTGTCGCATCTACACGGCCAACTCAACAACATGGCCGAGCTTGCCAAAATTGCCGACGAACTTGGCCTATTCATCGTAGAAGACGCGTGCCAGGCACCAGGTGCAATTCAATCAGGCCAGCCGATCGGCAGTTTCGGGCATGTCGGAGTTTTGAGTTTTGGCGGAAGCAAATTACTGTCAGCCGGTCGCGGAGGGGCGGTGCTCTCCAATGATGCGACAGTTATTCAACGTGCCAAAATTTTCTCGAGCCGTGGAAACGAGGCATTTCCATTCAGCCAATTGCAATCTGCGGCGTTGTTGCCGCAACTAGACGAACTGAACGTTACTTCCAACCAACGACATTCTGGCCATTGGTTGCTTCATGATTTACTGACGGAATCCGGGGCGTGCCAAATTCTCCCTCCGAAGAAACACCAGCCCGCACAATCTGACAAGAAAGATCGAACGGCCACCTACAAATTTCCGTTGCTAGTCCCAGCAGAAGTGCGAGCAGCGTTCATTGAATGCTTGACCGCTGAAGGGATTGCCGCCGGTGAGGGGTTTCGGGGATTTGCGAGTCGAAGCGCTAGACGATGCAGAAAACCCATGGAACTCCCGAACTGTAAACGAGGCTCTGCAGAAACCGTCCTACTGCACCATCCAGTACTCCTTGAAGATGAAACTTATATTCGCAAATTGGCAACAAGAATCAGCAAAGTATACGATTTCATCCGAGAGCAAACTTCATGAGCACGAAAACGAGTCCCCAACAAGCGATGCTCTTGGCAATAAGCCTTTTGCTGCCAACGGCCGTTACCTGGACTTACTTTGTCGTATGTCGCGAATCATCGCCTCAAGTGCAACAATTCGCCTATGGGTTTGGCAAACTACTACAGTTTTTGTTGCCGCTTGTCGTGGTATGGCTTGCCGTGGATCGAGGATTTTCATTTCACTGGCCTAAACTAAAGGGCCTTCTTCATGGTGTCGTATTCGGATTATTGGTCGCGGTATTGATGTTTGGCATTTACCACTTCCGAATGGCGGAGCATCCCATGCTAGACGGTCTTCGCGAGAATGTACTGGACAAGGTAAAGGGTTTTGGAGTCAACACACCTTGGAAATTCTTCGTCATGGGTTTGTGGTATGCGATATTCCATTCACTGTTTGAAGAGTATTATTGGCGTTGGTACGTATTCCCTCTTTGCCAACGCAGTTTCTCGCTTTGGGCATCGATCGCGATCTCCAGCCTGGGATTCATGCTGCACCATGTTTTGGTGTTGGGTTTTTACCTGGGTTGGGACAATTTTTTCACCTACCAAGTTTCATTGTGCATCGCGGTAGGTGGTGCCTTCTGGGCTTGGCTGTTCCAAAAAACGAATTCACTCTATCCCGCATGGTTAAGCCATGGAATCGTTGACGCAGGGATCTTCGCGCTGGGCTATCTCATTGTGAGGGACAGTCTCTAGATCGCGTTTTTAGTGCTTGGATTCCAAGCATGTCGGACGATTATTTTTTTGAGACTCTTGTTTCGGCAGGAGCCTCAACCTCCCAAAGAAAGCGGCGACGCCACATTGCGGCACTGGAGCGCGTTTAGTTTAGGTGTGGCTGTATTTTCGTTGTTTTGTCTTGGAAACAACGGCGAGTTGACGCATAGGAAAGTCCAACTTGGACTAGCGAATCAAACCGGGTGTGATATCCAGCTCAAGAGTTTCGAACAGGCCGGCTTTGTACTTTTCAATTGCGATTGCACCCATGATTGCATTGTCGGTGCAAAGGTGAGGTGGAGCGATCTTTAAATTGATGTTCCGCTCGTCGGCCATCGCGCGAAGTTCTTTTCTCAGCAAGCCATTGGCTGCGACGCCACCACCGACGCAAAGAACTTGCATTTTCGTTTGCTGTAACGCTTGTTGGCATTTTCGCACCACAATATCGACAACAGCTCGTTGAAAACTTGCCGCGACATTGGCAATGGTTTGATCGTCCAGTTCTAGTTTGGAAAAATCCAATTTGCCTTGCCCAGCGATCGAATAACGAACGGCCGTTTTCAAGCCACTAAAACTAAAACGAATTTCTGGATCATGATAAAAGCTACGGGGAAACTGATAGGCTTTTTCATCACCTGATTCGGCAACGCTTGAGATTGCCGGACCGCCAGGGTAGCCGAGCCCCAACATACTGGCGACCTTGTCGAAGGCTTCGCCCGCCGCGTCATCAATGGTTCCCCCCAATAATTCGGCATGAAGCGCATCGCGGTATTTGAACAAATGGGAATGGCCGCCACTAATGACTAAACCAAGGCAGGGGAAAATATCGTGGCCTGCATCGACACGGCAAGCATAAATATGCGCATGTAGATGGTTAATGGAGATCAGCGGCAGCCCCTTGGCTAGGCAAAGCGATTTAGCTGCGACTAAACCAACCAACAACGAGCCCGCTAAACCCGGCGTCGTCGCAACTGCGATCGCGTCTAGGTCGTCCAATGAAGTATTGGCTTGCTTCAAGGTAGTGTCGATTACCGGCAAAATCCGATCAACATGAGCCCTGGCGGCGATCTCAGGCACCACACCGTTGAATTGGTGGTGCAATTCCGCCTGAGAAGCCACTGTACTGCCAAGAACCTGTAAATCGCCTGTTACGACGGCAGCCGCCGTTTCGTCGCAGGTCGTCTCAATCGTCAAAATTTTCATGAAATCAGAAATGAAGGGTGAATCGCGAAACAATCACGAAATGGCTGAGTTTAATAAACACGGGCGGATTGACCACTGCCTCACCCAAGGAAACTCTCTATTCATTCCAATCCATGAATGAATTTGGGCTCCTTTTGGACCGGTTATGCGGGATGTTTTCCAGCCCCGGTCTCTGAGTTTCAATAATTGTTGCCGGTGTTGGGTTTCGAACGGTTTGGAAATACCACCAAATTATGATGATTATTGAGCAATAGACAGGACCTTTTACGGACATTGATGATGAAATCTATTCCCTATTTCTTAGTTGCGGCATGTTGCGCCGGAGCATTTGCCAGTCCCTCTTGGGCACAACAGGCAATACTCCCCACGGCCATTTCTGACGCCAATCTTCAAAACGTTGCGTTCACTCAAGAACAAGACGAGCAAGAGCAAGCCAACGACATCATCATGAATGATGACGAAAGGATGCTTTTCAATTGTACAAATTGGGATTGGCAACGAGTCATCGAAGTTTTCACCGAACGAACTGGGCTTGCGCTTCAGCCCATTGCAGATTATCCCCCTGGGGGGGTCACCATCTATGAAGACGAGCCTTACACAATCATGGAAGGCTTAGACAAACTAAATATGAACCTGGCAATCAAGGGGTATACCTTGGTTCGCAAAGGCAACCAGCTATTTTTGAGTGAAGTACGTGACCTGACGCCACAAATGATCGAAACGGTCTCGCCAAATGAACTGGAAAAACGTGGCAAGCACGAAATCATGCGGACGACCTTTGACCTGTCTGGCTTGGATGCTGACCAATTGGAAAGAAGCATTGCCAGCCGAATTAGCGACCGAGATCATCGGAGCGAGCTACTCTACATCCCCGTTGTGGAGAAAATCACCGTACGGGAAAGAGGCGAAGTCCTTCGTGAAATCAATTCTTGGGTCGTCGCGGCTCGCGCCGAAGCGGTAAAAAAAGCGATGAACCGTCGCAAATACCCTCTCAAACATTTTCCACCAGAACAGATCCTGACTTTGGCACGACCTTTGATCGGTCTTGACGAAGGTCAAAACAGCATGGAGTTTGAAGACGGCACCAGATTGACGTTGGTTTTCGACGTCCTCGATGACTTTATTCTGGTAAACAGCTCCAACGAAAAAATCGACGAAACCTTCGAAATCTTCGGTGAACTCGACATTCCACCTCCTACCTTTGAAGAAGGAATGATCGAACGAAAATATCTGGACAAACATATGGTCAGCGGTGACCAAAATCTGGCGATGCAAATCATGCAATCATTCTTCGTCGGAAGAGATGTCCAGTTGGATCAGGACGCACAAACCGGCGACATCATGATGTTCGGAACCGCCAAAGATCATGACGACGCCGAAGCCTATCTGGCCGTTGCCAATGGCGATGCATCCAGGGGCCTGAAATCCATCCCGCTCAAGTACCGCACGCAAACGGAAATGATTGGAATGCTTCTTCCGTTGCTTGGAATTTCCGAAAGCGTTGATGGAACCATCACGGGCAACGGGCCCAAAATTGTTCCTGTAACTGACACCGACGCGCTGTTTGTCATGGGAACTCCCCAAGACGTGACCAAAGTCACCAAAATGATCGAGCAACTTGATTTGCCAAGTGCGACAGCCACTTCGAGTATCACTTCCAGGACAAAGTTTATTCCCATGTCTGACGGAGAAGCAAGGCGTTTGGCAACGGGTCTTCCGGACACGTTCCCTACCACGGGACGCCTGAACAAGTTGCTGATCGTGATGCCTGACGAGCGCAAGATTCCTCGGCAAACGCTGGACGAAAGCTCAAACCTTAGTGACATGGAACGAATGCTTGAGGAGCGGCTTGACGCGTTGCCTCCTAGGGAAGACGATCTTCCACCATCGGAAAACGATCAATCACAATTCGAGGCCTTCGATCTCTCCGAATATCAATTCGCTTCGACCCTTCAGCAAGACCAAGAAGACGAGCTGGTCGGTGAAACGTCAGAAGAATCGCCTCAACAAAAAGACGACGACTACTACCAACCTCCGGAAATCCCCAAGTCAATTCCAGGCAGCCCAATTTTGATCAAAGTGGTCGACGGCGGGCTCATTGTCGAGTCAGACGACTTGAGTGCTCTTGACGATCTGGTCGATCTCATCAGTCAACTTCAATCAACGGTCTCCGAAGAGGACATGCCAGCCGTATTCTATTTGAAACATCGACGACCTGATGTCGTCAAAGCACTCTTGGACCAATACGTAGGCCTTTCTTCTGGAGATACTGGAGGGGGAGGCGGTGGAAACTTGATTCAAAATGTCGCGAGCAATGCACTAGGGCCGGCAGCCGATCTGTTTGGTGGGCTGGGCGGACTCCTGGGCGGTGGAGGTGCAACCTCAGGCGGAGGATACGCACTTGAAGGTGACGTCACGACATTTGCCGATATCAAACTCAATTACATTCTGGTCAAAGGGCACACACTTAACGATTACGATGTAATCGCGATGCACATTGAACTGCTTGATCAACCTGAAACTCCAGTGGATCTCGAACTGGTTGGTGAAATGCGTCGGATTCCGATCGTTTATCGCGAACCCCAGGAAATGTACGATTTTATCGTCGCGGCACTTCCTGAATACATTGATACCGGAGAAGGTGGGGGTGGCGAGCAGGGCATGAACGAACAGGCAATGGTTCAGCAGATGATGCGAGCAATGGGCGGAGGTGGCGGTGGTGGCGGTCAGAGCATTGATACCGAAGCCGAAAAGCCTAAAGCAACCGTCTCCGTCGATAATGTTCGCCCTGCATTGGTCGTAACTGGCCCCAAGTACATCTACAAAACGATTTTTGAAATGGTTCAAGTGAACGATACGCCCGATGCGGTCGCAAACCAAACCTCTCAGCTGATCGAAATTCCCGGAGTCGACCCCGCATTGGTGGCTCAATTCCTGGAAACCGTCTATGACGGTAAATTCACCGTCGTCCAAGGTGAAGCAGGTGCAGGACAATCATCCGGAGCTACAAACGCCAGAAACAACAGCCAAGATCAAGCCCAACAGCAGTCTAGAGCCCAACAACAACAGGCAATGCAGCAAATGATGCGCTCAATGCAAGGCCGTGGTGGTCGTGGGCAAGGTGGCGGTCGTGGGCAAGGTGGCGGTCGTGGGCAAGGTGGTCGAGGTGGAGGCCGAGGGGGCCGTTAGGCACCTATTGAGTCCGGGTGGAAAACCATCTTTGAGACTTTTTCCCAGTAATTAGTGAAGCAGAATACCGTCTATCAACTTAATTTCAGTACTGCGAGAACCCTTTTGATACTTGGGCAGTAGTAAACTAATTAAGGAACATCAAAGGCTAAGAAGATGCTGACCAAGAAAATGCGTGATTCTTATTGGTTCATTAAGAACTGCAACCTTTTTGAGCAAGTCACGCGTGAAGACATTCAGTGGCTTGAATCTCGTTCAAAAATGAGAAAACTCAAGCGAGGCGAACCGGTTTACCTCCCTACCCAACTCGAAACTGCAATCCTTTTGGTCGCTTCGGGAAGGATCAAGACGTGTCATGTCACCCCTGAGGGCAAACAGTCTATCCTTAGTTTCGTCGAACCAGGCGAGATTTTTGGAGAACTCGCCTTGGTGGGAAGCCAATCTCGAGGGGAATATGCCGAAGCGGTTGAAGCAACCACTTTGGTGGCGATGGAAGTTAACGATCTACACGCCATTCTCCACAAATACCCAAGTGTTTCCTTTGGAATCACCAAGCTAATTGGGCTTCGCAGGCAACGAATCGAAAGACGCCTCAAGAATTTGCTCTTCCGATCCAACCGCGAACGAATCATTCATTTGCTTCTCGAATTGGCTGAGTCCTATGGCCAACGAACTGCAGAAGGCATCAATTTGGCGATCAAGCTATCGCATCAAGAGATTGCCAGCCTGATCGGGAGTACCCGTGAGACTGTGACCGTGGTTCTAGGCCAAATCCAACTTGAGGGGAAAATCAAGACCGCTAGGCGGCGGATTGTTATCCGAGACCTAGAAGCCCTTGCGGTAGAGGTCCATGAAGACCTCAAGCCTCAGTACCCTGGTGTACCACCTCAAATGAACGTTTCTCCAAAAATGTAAGAATGTGAACATTGGGTGCCGTAAACCGCCCAATTGTAAAAAGTTGAACGAAACAGATAGTGCATTTTGACGAGAATTATTGAATACTTCCAGTTCAAGTTTCTCCTTCCTTTCGTTTCATTTGATTATGACAAAAGAAAAATCTCATCAAGAAGATGACTGGGTTCCTTGCCAACCCGGTCAAATCGCAAGAATTGCTGCGGATCAAAAGGCGCTAGACCGGCGCCTTGCGATGTCTAAAATGGCAGTCGGCGTTGTCGCTTTTGTATCACTCGGAACAGCGTCCGCGATCTATTTTGCTTCCGATAAAAACAAGCCTGTCGATTCCAACGATCTGGTAAACACAAATGACCATGTGAACACCAAAGTCGCTGACGATGGGATAAGAGCCGTTAAGGATGACACTAAATTTGTTGAAGAAGAGATTGCGTCGATCAGCTGTCGGGAAGTAGTTGGTCTGCTCCCCAAATATCTCGCAGAAAAGATCAAGTGCGTCAAACTTATTGCCCGTGTCGACAAACATCTCGGGCATTGCAACTGGTGTTGCGATCGAAGAGATGAATTGAAGTTCTAGCTTACGCTTACCTTCACATCGCGGAAAAATGCCTGCCAGCAAGAAACTGGGAAAAACGGCTACAGAGAATCCAAATTCCCAACGGTTCGAATTGCGGTTTCAAAAGAAGCCCAAATCGCGTGATAGATTTCGTCAGGATGATAACTTGGCTCTCAGTTCTCATGTCCAGAGCGATGCCTAGCGAATCCGTTTCTTCCTTCGACTCATGTCGGTGCCATTTCAATTAAGCCGCCTGCCACCAAAAGCTAACTGCTATCGCCACTGTTAATCTGTACTGGTTCTAACGATTGAATCGGCGTGGAATACGCCGGACAGTCGCTACGCCCATCAAAGTTTCAACTTGGCATCACCAATTTTCGATACAAGTGATACAGGTCGCATTATCGGATCAATCCTGGTTTTCAGTCGAGGCTACGAGTGGGTTACGCTCGAAATTGTTGTATTTTGCTTCTGTTTTTGCAGCTCGTTCTGCAAGCGGGCTGCTGTCGCAATCGCGTTTGCAACGTGCGTCACTGCGCCGACGTTGTATCTGATGTAAGAGTCCTTCCTAATTCAAATGCCGTTCCCGGCGTAACAGAAGACTTTTCACAGGTGAACGGGTTTGCTGCTTCCCAATCAAATCCCGAACAACGTTCAACCGCCATTCGAGTCCTTTCGTTAGAGGACACGATTTGTGTTGCGGCGCAAAATGCCAGAGCGGCTGGCCTGCTCCAATCTCAATTGTCGCGACTCAATAATGGGCAAAACGTGAAATGCCCTGGAGCTTTGAATCTTGCAATCCAAGCGCAAATTGCAAGTGAACGAAGTCAGGCAGCGTCACTTGCCGGGCAAGCTTTCCTGGGACTCGTCGAAGTCGAACTGCAGCGAAATCTCCTAGTTGAGGCCCAGCAAAAACTTATTGAGATCAACGAAACGATCCGAGAAGCAGACCGCAATGGATTTGCCACCGCCGAAGCCAAAGAAGTATTGGAAAAGCAATCCGTACGAATCGCCGAGCGAGAAGCAGAATTGAATTTCAATACCCAAAAGCTCAAAGCTCAACTCAAGGCCCTTCTCGGCCTTCCCTCCACCGAAGACATTCAACTTTCGTATCACCTCAACCCAACGCCCCTTTCCTTCGACTTAGCGTCGGAAAAAGCCAAAGCGATAAACAATCGAGTCGAGTTGATTGCGTTGAGAAGAACATTGGGCCAGTGGAACGAGTGCTCTACAGAATCAGCCAAATCCATTCTTTCTGCGGCTGATCCTCGCATGGGAGCCGAATTATCCCAAGCCGTTGTCCAAAGTCGCTGGCCGCTGCTCAGTCTATTACGAGCCCAGCGAGAGCCAGAATTTGATACTTGTGAAAATCAGTCCCTTCGACAGCAGACCGAAAAACTATTCCAAGATTCGGAAGAATCGATCAAATTGCAGGTCGAGGAAACCGTCTTTGAGACTCAGTACGCCTACGAGTCAATGACTCTCGCTGATGAGGAAATTCAGCGGTTGGATAATCAAATCGAACGGATTCGCGCCAAAAAGGACCTCGACGCGAGCGGCGCATTCATTGACCTTCAAGAAAACTGGTACGATACGCTGATGGCACGCTCAAAACGCCTCAGCAAGGCAATCCAATTTGAATCAGGACAAATCCGCCTGGCCCACGCGAATGGGGAGCTTTTATTGATATGCGGTTGCCAATTTGACGCTAATGGCGGCACCGGATTGTAACGGTCATTCGGCCAAATGCACGCTTTTGCCAAATTCACAGGCAACATACGACGTTTTTGGATCGTGGTTGGATTCTTTCAGATAGTCCGACTTACAATAGTAGAGTTGCGAATTTTGTACCCCAACTTCGAAGCATCGAAACTCTGACCAAACGTCGTTGAACCGATCATGAAATCATTAATTTGGATTGCCATCTTCTGTGTGATCGCCGTGGCAGCCGCCTATCTTGGATACAACTACGGTATCAATTCTGTAGCCTCGAGTGCCGACTCCATAAACGTCAATGAACCTGTCCAGCCTGCTTCCATTCGAGGCCAAGGACGATTGCAACCCGCAGGCGGCACGATCAGCATCGTTGCCCAACCCGGCGAACGAGTCGACCAACTCATGGTCAAAGTAGGCGATCCCGTTAAAAAGAATTCTCCAGTAGTTGCACTGGCCAGTCGTCAGCTGCGAAAACTCGAATGGGAACTTGCCCAATCCCGACAAGCAGAATCGATCGAGTTAGGCAAATTTCAAACGACCGCAAATCAATTCAAACTCGACGCCGCGGATATTGCATCATCCGAGGCAGAATCTGCAAGTTCCAAAGTCGTCAACCAAAGCCAGGCTATCAAGCCGCTCCGAACCAACCTTAAATCGGCGCAGCGGATCCTCGACAAGCTGACTTCAATGCGGGTCAATCCACTCACTCAAGATCTGATTGGCCAAAGTGAGATCGACAAACAACATGCGTTAGTCGCAAGCATCAAAGCTCAAATCCAACTGGCCGAAGGAGAGGTCTCTCTCGGAAACCAATCGGCCCAACGAGCCCAAACTCTGGCCCAAAGTCAGCGTGAACTTGCAAAATTCAATCTCGATAACGCTGGCAATTTGATCCCGACTGAGTCGCTGGCCCTAGCAATCAAAATGGCCAAGCTGGGTTACGATGCTACGCTTCTCAAGAGTCCGATCAAAGGCAAAGTGCTTGATATCGGAATTTTCCCCGGTGACACGGTGACAACAAGACCGTTGATGCTGATTGGCAACACCGAAAAAATGGTCTGCATCGCGGAAATAACGGATTCGCAACTTCGCGACGTCAAAGAGGGCGCCGAAGTTGAAATGACAAGCGCAGCCCTGAAGACAACACTGAAGGGCAAGGTGGTTGAAATCGGAACCATGATCGGACCTCCGTCGATGGCAAATCCCAACCCCTACGCCGCGGTAGATCGAAAAACCGGCAAAGTAAGAATTGAGCTGGATGCTGAGGCTGCCAGGATCGCCGCAGATTTTGTCAACATGCAAGTCGAAGTCAAAGTCATGTTGACGGTCTCTAAAGAATCAACGCCAAAAGACTCAACGTCAGCGACACAGTCGCCTGAAAATGACAAAAAGATATCGAAGCATGCGGCTCTCGAGCCGAACCTAGAGCTACAAAATTAATTCAGCTCGCGACACTTTCCCTTCCTCGTGACGCCAACCTGATAAGTCAACTCCATGCGTACGCCACTTTCGATTTGCAATCTACTCGATGGCGGCTGGCGTACCGTTCTTTCGATCACAGGAATCGGCATTGCAATCCTGTTGATTTTTATGCAACTTGGATTTCTCGGCGCAGTGCGTGACACGGCGGTCGTGGTCTACAAAAAACTAGATTTCGATTTGGTTGTCCGCTCACCCGACTATTATTATCTTTGCGATGGACGCACCTTCCCTCGGCGACGACTCTATGACATCGCCAGTCACGAAAGCGTCCAGCATATTGAGCCATTTCATGCATCACTCGGCCAATGGTCATTTCCCAAAGAGAAAGTTCAACGGGGCATCTTCATTTTGGGAGTCAGCCGCTCCGGTAAGGCGTTCCTCGATCAACAAACGGGCGACCAGGCAAAAAAACTGTTGACGCAAAGGTTAGCCTTGGTGGACAGGAAATCGACGAAGGCATTTCTGGGTAAACACAGCAAAACAGGCTTTGACCAATCTCGTATCGGTGAGAGATTTGAACTCAACTCAAACAACTGCGAGATCACCGGCCTATTCGAAATTGGATCGGGGCTCGCAGCAGACGGCGCAGTACTGCTCAATGAAGAAGGATTCGCCCGTGTTACTCCTGGATACTCAAAAGACGATATCACCCTCGGATTGATCAAACTCAAACCAGGCACAACCCCCGACGTCGCCAAAGCAGAAATTGAGTCGGCACTGGGCATCACCGATGAATCGGACGTCGAAATTGTGACGAGGCGACGGGTCCTCAATCAGGAAGTGACTCATTGGCTGTCGGGCACCCCCGTAGGGTTTATCTTCATGGCGGGTGTTGGTGTCGCTCTGGGAGTCGGATCGATCATTGTCTACATTGTTCTTTCGTCGGACGTCACGCGGCAGTTGAGTGAGTACGCCACATTGAAGGCGATGGGATACAAGAATTCACATCTCGCTCGCATTGTTCTGGAACAGGCGATTATGCTTGCTCTTTGTGGGTATCTAGGAGCGCTGGTGGTTTCGCTCGCCCTCTATGCACTTGTCGGAAATTTGGCCAATTTACCGATTCAGATGACCACGTTTCGAATGGTTCTGGTTCTGTTTGCGTCTTTGTTCATGTGCTGCGGCTCAGGATTCGTTGCGATTCAAAAATTGCGACGCGCCGATCCCGCGGACTTGTTTTAGAAAGGCCATCAATGCATCTACTGCTTGCCGCTAAACTGGCCTGGAAAAACAGCACCAGCGATCCCAAACGCCTTGTGATTCGCTGCGCCGGAATCACCTTCGCTGTCGTTTTGATGTTTATGCAGACAGGTTTCCGAAACGCCCTGTTCGACAGCAACGTCCGAGCTTTCGAAATGATTGATTGCGACATCGTACTTAAAAACGAATCGCGATACATGGTCTCAAGTGGCCAAACTCTGAAGCAAAACGAATTGATTCGTGCCACCGCCCATGAGACAGTGATCGAGTCCCAGCCCCTCTACCTGGAAGTGGCCGCAGGATACCTTCGGCCCTACGGTACGCCCGACGAACCAGGCAAAAAAGCGAGGAAAATTCGAGTCATCGGAGCAGACCCCGCATCGATCATGTTCGCAGACTACGGCATCAACCAGTTGTCCCAAGAACTAAAGCGGCCCCAAACCGCAATCGCCGACACCAAAAGCAAAAGGATGTTTAAGCTCACTCGCAAATCGATTCAGTTGTCGGGTGAAGGATATGGAGAATTGGCCGACACACGGATTGACCTTGTTGGTTCGTTTCAACTTGGCATTGACTTTTCCAATGATGGAAACTTGTTGATGTCCCCAGACAATTTCAATCGATATTTTTCTTATCGTGGAAGCGGTGCCGATGCCAGCCGCGTCATTGACTATGGCTTATTGCGTTGCAAAGAAGGTTCGAACCTGCAACAAGTTGCCAGGGAGATTCAGTCACTGGTCAGCGAGCACACTACCGTTTTGACCAAGCAGCAGTTCCTCACTGCGGAACGAAATTTCTGGGGCCAAAACACTCCTGTAGGTTTGATCTTTCTGGTAGGTACCATCATCGGATTTGTGGTGGGAATCATCATCTGTTATCAAGTTTTGGCGTCAGACATCTCTGACCATCTGGGAGAATTTGCGACCCTAAAAGCCATGGGCTATAAACCATCGTTTTTTGCCGCTGTCGTCGTGTTCCAGGCCCTTTGCCTGTCACTCTTTTCCTTCCTGCCCGGTTTATTGATTTCGCTCTTTGCGTTTCAACTCATCAATTCCATCACTGGGCTACTCATGTTTCTGAACCTGGCTCGCGCTGGGCTTGTTCTGTTCTTGACCGTTGCGATGTGCGTTGCTTCCGGTTTCATTGCTTTGCGTAAACTACTTACAGCCGATCCAGCCAGTCTGTTTTAGGAGTGGACATGAATAACGAAAATTCAGTTACGCCATCCGTTCAGGTCACCGACCTATGTCATTACTTTGGCAGTGGCGACACTCGCAAACAAGTTTTGTTTGACAACAGCTTGACCATCCGCCCTGGTGAAATCATCATCATGACCGGCCCCTCCGGCTCGGGAAAAACCACGTTATTAACTTTGATTGGCACGTTGCGCACCGTGTTGGGAGGAAGCTTGAAAGTTCTTGGCGAAGAACTCAATGGAATGGGACCCAATGGCCTGACCGAACTCCGCAAGAAAATTGGGTTCATCTTTCAGGCACACAATCTTTTTGGGTCGTTAACGGCTTTCCAGAATGTCAAAATGGCAACGGAATTAGTTGGCATGGACTCCAAAGTTGTTTCTCCGAAGATCGAACAGCTTTTGACTCGACTGGGATTGGGAGAACGAATTCACTACAAACCAAAATCCCTTTCCGGCGGCCAAAAACAACGAGTCGCCATCGCTCGCGGCTTGATTCACCAACCGCAGATCGTGCTTGCCGATGAACCCACCGCTGCGTTGGATGAAAAATCAGGTCGCGAAGCGGTCACCCTTTTTCGCGAGATGGCTGATCAAAGGGGCTGTACGATTCTCATTGTGACTCATGACAATCGGATCCTGGATGTCGCTGACCGGATCATCAACATGGTTGACGGACACATCAAACGCGATTCCGACGTTCAACAGACGGCCGCCATTTGCGAGTTCCTTCGCAAGACCGAATTCTTTTCGGACTTGACTCCACAAACTCTCATGGACCTTTCCAATCAAATCGAAATCCGAGAGTATCCAGCTGATAAAAACATTGTCACCGAAGGCGAAGAAGGCACCGAGTTTTTCATGGTTACCGAGGGGAAGGTTCGTGTCACACGAAAAGAGGGCAACGAAATCAAAACACTCACGGAATTTGCCGACGGTGACTATTTTGGAGAAGTGTCCTTGATCAAGGAACAACCTCGAAATGCGACCGTCTCCACTATCGAGCCCACGACTTGCTACGTTCTAAACAAAAAAGACTTTCGTGAAGTCGTGGATTCCAGCGACACCTTCGAACAAGAACTACGCAAGGCGATGTTCTCTCGGATGTAGAAAACCATCGGTGCTGAGTCGACGGATTGAATGGCATGCCTCACACGAGCCGAGACTCACGAGCCTTCTTTCGCTGCCTTTCGAGAAGCTCGATTGAGCATGGGGCGAACTTCATCCACGAAATCGTGAATATCCTTGAACTGGCGATAGACGCTGGCAAAACGAATGTAGGCGACCTCGTCCAACTCGATCAGCTTTTCCATGACCATTTCGCCCAGCGTATTCGAGTCAAGTTCATTGTCGCCAACGAGGTAAACCTCCTGAACGATTTCCGTGATAATTTTTTCGACTTCGCTCGTAGCAATTGGGCGTTTCCAACAGGCTCTCTCAATGCCTTTGCGGATCTTCTCTGGCCGGAACGGCTCGCGAGCGCCATCCTTTTTCACGATCCGAATATCGACTTCGGCGACACGCTCGTATGTAGTAAATCGTCGTTCACAACTCTGACAATGTCGTCGCCGACGGATCACGAACCCCTCCTCGCCAGACCGCGAATCGATGACTTTGTCATTATCAAGTTGGCAAAAGGGGCACTTCATCTGTTTTTCAATGGGTTTTGGAAACGTTTAATATAGTCGACGAGTAGCCAGGGCGAACCGACAATCCAGTTATTCGCCCTAACCACGATCGCCTTGGGGGACGTGTAACGAATTTTTCGCCGTTTCCGATTCGCACCCCATCACTTCGGTTCACAGGGCACACTTTCAATCGTTTCCGGAACAATTATCCCGATGAATCGAACCGAAGTTTCAAGTAGACTAATGTAGTCCAGCTCTCATTACCCCTTTTTTTTATCCGTTGTAGATATCTCCAATGAGTCTTCACTCGAAACAAGTGCTAACTTCCTCGATCGACTCCGAGTCAAACACGGCGTATTCGGAATCGGAAGTCGAACTTTGGAGCGGTGCTTTTTCCTCCAAATCGATGGTCGGCTCCTGGATCATGGGAGCGGCGGTTTCTCTGTTGATCGTCATCTCAATCCTGCTGATCAAAGACCTCAGAATTAACGAGATGGTTTGGATGTTTGGCATCGGGGTCATCGTTCTACTTTGGCTTGCTCTGGCAGGAGTCGCCATTTACCGAAAACTGGCAGAGCGATACGAGCTTTCTACCCAGCGACTCAAACACCGGGAAGGCATTCTTTTCCGAACTCAAAATCGGATGGAGTTGATTGACATCGACGATGTGCTTTTCCGCCAGGGGCCTGTTCAAGCCTTGCTGAATGTGGGCGACATCATTATTGATTCGAGCGACAAATCGCATCCGCAACTAGTCCTGCGTGGGATCGACCGTGTCGCCCAGGTCGTCGATTTGATTGACGATGCCAGACGAAAAGAACGTCGCCGCCGTGGCCTTCACGTCAATCACTGATCGATTTTCGACGTCGTTCGAGAACACCGAACCTAAATATAGAGAAGTGGGACCGATTCCTACCGGTCGATTCATGGCTTGGCCGTTGCAACCCGAATCCACCAACAATCCACAATACAAACGCGGTCTAGTAGGTTCTTTTCAAAATGAACTCTGCCACTTGAAATAGTGCTGCCGAGAAAGCACTTTCCGGTAACGACTTACTAAACGTCAACGCCTCGTTAACATGTTGACGCGCCACCTCACGTGAGTACTCAATCGAACGCGTCTTTTGCAGCCAGGCAATCAAGACTTCGTTGGTAACATTTGATGAGGTCAAAAAGGTCAGAAATTCGACTTGGTCTTCGTCACTCAGCGAATTACGACAATGAATCAGGGGCAATGTCAACTTGCTGTTGATCGCGTCGGTACCAAGCGTCTTGCCGACCGAATCGACATCGCCGACGATGTCCAGAACATCATCAATGATCTGAAACGCCATTCCCAAATCGCGGCCATACTTTTCAAATGCAGCACAGACATGCTCATTTGCGCCCGACAAAGTCGCGCCCAAATGACACGCAGCAGCGACCAACTCCGCCGTCTTGCTGGAGATAATCTCCAGATACTCACTTTGCTTCAGGTTCAAATTGCCTTGTTGAAAGTTCTGTCGCATTTCGCCTTCGCAAACTCGATTGCTTGCTCGAGCCAAAATCGAAATTGCATCTGCGTTCCCAGCCCGAGAACCAACTGAAAATGCATGCGTGAAAAGATAATCCCCAAGCAAAATCCCGACGTTCACTCCGTGTCGCTGGCTGACCGTCGGTTGATGGCGGCGAGATTCGGCACCGTCCAAAATATCATCATGAACCAAAGTCGCGACGTGAATCATCTCCAAAGCGGCAGCCATTGAAAAATGGGTTTTATCCAACATCCCCGCTTGCGCGCCACAAAGCAGCATCAACAATGGCCGCATTCTTTTGCCCTTGGCCAGTGAACTGCTTTCGAGCAATCGATGCATCCAGGGAACATCGTTGCGCATTTCAGACAGCAAGATCTTTTCGACTTCCTTGAGCTCAGCGGCAACGGGTTCTTGAAGATTACCAATTCCACCGGATTGTTGTCGTGGTACGGTTTGACTCACAAACCATTTCCTTTCTTTTCTCGCAAGCTGCGAGGCATGTTGTTATTTGACGTCGCTCGTCAGTCGCCGTGGCCGGGCGATTTTCGGTTAAATCTTTTGCCGATCAAACGTGCCGCTTTTTCCGCCTGATTTATGAAGTAACTTGACGTTTGAAATTTCCATCTCTCGATCAACGCTTTTACACATATCGTATACCGTCAGCGCAGAAGTTGTTACTGCAGTCAAGGCTTCCATCTCAACGCCAGTTCGATCCATCGCCTGGACATTTGCTGTGATCACTACCAGGTTGCCTTCATCGACGATTTTGAATTCAACATTCACAGATGTGACCGCAATCGGATGGCAAAGTGGAATCAAATCTGACGTCCTCTTGGTCGCCATAATTCCGGCCAGACGGGCAACCTCCAACACATTGCCCTTGGCAAACCCACCCTGTTGAATCATCGATAAGGTTTCCGCCTCCATCGAGATTGTGGCGGTCGCGACGGCAACTCGGTGAGTCGGAGCTTTCGCGCCAACATTAACCATTTGTGCCTGGCCTTCCGCATCGAAATGAGAGAATTCTGTCATCATTTTTGAGTGAGTAATGTTCACAAAGAACTAACCGTTATGGGTCGGAACAGAATAACCAAGCAGGCCAGAAAAGGACAGGTGAAGTTGCCCGTTTTGCCCGATTTGAGGCAACCTAAACTCAATTAACCCACGAAAAACAATGTGTCCGAAAGACCGTCTATTTTAAGAAGTTTCAGAAACTCATCATGAGTTTCACCCATCACGTAAACTCAATCAAACGGCAACCTGTGACACTACGTCACAGGCAAATTTCCTCTGCTTCATCGACTCCAAAACCTACGGACAAAAAATGAATGCTGGCTCATATCTTGGCGGGAAAATTCAACCCAACACCAAGAAAAATCTACGCAAGCTCGCCAAACGAGAAATGTGGGGCTAACCTCTCAAGACTTGGCGTTCACAGATGTTTGATATCGATTCCTCACTTTTCAAGTGGCGGCTCTCAATGCCGTGATTGAGAAGGATTCCGCTGGCATTGATAAAATGATCACCACTGAAACAGTTAACAATTGCCGTTACCGCAAACCCTTGCCGTTTCAATCCACCCAACGCCACGGCCTTTTCAACGGTGACTTTTGAAATGATCACGACAACGGTCGCGTCGCGTGGCAGGCGAACCATCGATTGCATCACAAAGTCTGGGAATGCCAGGCCATCCGTTTTTTCCAGGCGAGCCAGTGCGCGAAGAATTCTCATAAACTGATCGGGAAGCTTGCTTGTGGGAACCGAAACTGGCTCCAAACGATCGCTTTTGGCTTTCATAGTGACCGACGTTCTCGCTTCACTTCGAGTTCTAGCGTCTCCTTGCCAACCCTCTTGTTGAATTCGATCCACCGCATCGCGGCCGTTTGAAACGATTCCAACCTGTTGATTCATATCGTGTAGTGCTTTGGAGATGCTTGCTGCACAGATAATCGCCAGCTCACTTCGCACCGGTTCATCACTGGATTCGTACGCGTTCTTGTGAAAGTCAATCATGATCGTTGCCCCAGCCAGGCTGCTGGGTTCATAGACTTTGCTTTGCAGTTTTCCGCTTCGAGCCGTTGCCTTCCAGTGAATGCGCCGCATAGGATCACCCTGTTGGTAATCACGCACGCCGGCAATCCTTGTCGGATCCTCGAACAGCCGATGCGTCATGACCACTTCACCAATCGGTCTCCGCGACGCAATATCGTACTTCGCCAGCGGAATCGTCTTGGGATAAACCATAAGATAGTTCGGCTCGCTCAAAACGCGAAATCGCCGATTCAAACCAAACATGTCTCCCGTTTCCAATACCAAAGGACCCACCTGAAAATATCCGCGTCGCTGACATTTCATTCGATAAAGCAAGTGTTGAGATTCTCCAGCCGGGAGTTTGATTACCGCGATTCGCTCACCTGTGATTTGAAGGGCAGGGGACTTTTTCGCAACGGCCGATTTGGACAAAAGATCCTCAACCAACATCCATGGGACCGTCATGCGTCCTGAATTCGAAACGACGATTTCGACCATCACGGAGTCTCCAACATTTGCCGTTTTCCGTTCGCATTTTCGTGAAGCGGCAATCTCAGTGGCCCAACGCTTCGTTAATCCTTTGGAAATCAGAATCAACCCAACGATGGCACAAATCGCATAGGCCAACAAATTCAGATTCAAGAGCAGCGCAATGATCAAGAGCAAAACCGCCGCCGCAATCCATTTCGCCGGGATCATCCAACCGCCTCAACGATGGGGACTGCCAACTCAGCCATAAGCTCGTCGACAATTCGATCGGCTTTGACTTGTCGCATGCGACTTTCCGGTTTCAAAATAATCCGGTGCGTTAGAACGGGAGGCGCGACAATCTTGACGTCATCCGGCAAAACGTAATCTCGCCCACGAATCGCGGCCAAAGCCTGTGAGGTTCGAAACAATGCAATCGAGGCTCTTGGACTTCCCCCAAGACTCAGATGCTCGTGATGCCGAGTCAGATGAACAATCTGCAATATGTACTTTTGGATCTTGGGATCCACATGAACTTCGCGAACCGCTTGCTGGCAGGCGACAATCTCCTCCGCTGAGACAACGGCCTTAATGGTATCAATTGGATGGGCCTTCTGGAGTCGATTCAACATGATCAACTCATCTTCCATGCTCGGGTAACCAAGACTAAATTTCATGAGAAAGCGGTCAAGTTGAGCTTCTGGCAATGGAAAGGTGCCTTCGTGATCAACGGGATTCTGCGTCGCGATCACCAAAAAGGGAGGCTCCAACTCGCGAGTCACTCCGTCAATCGTTACACAACTTTCCCCCATCGCTTCCAACAACGCCGCTTGGGTTCGAGGCGTTGTACGGTTAATTTCATCCGCCAACAAAAGATTGGTAAACAAAGGGCCAGCTCGAAACTCAAACTCCGCCGTCTTTTGGTTGAAAATCGAGGCGCCAGTCACGTCCGTTGGCAGCAAGTCTGGCGTACACTGCACGCGAGTGAACTTGCAGCCCACGCTTTTCGCAAGCGACCGGGCAAGTATCGTTTTGGCAACCCCTGGAACATCTTCCAGTAGGAAATGGCCTTCGCAAAACCAACAAACTAAGGCAAAGACGATCTGCTGACGTTTGCCAACAATCACTTGCTCGACGTTTTTAATGATTCGCTTTGACGTTTCGGGAACATTCTGCATTGCATCCTCTTCTGTTCTGTTGCTCCAATTATGGTTGCTGCTAGCTGGCTTGGCTAGGATCGAAGTGATAGGAAAATATCATTGGCTATTGACGCATTGTTGGGAACTTGGGAATTTCCGCCAAACATTTCTGGTTAAAACGTTGAATGAGATGAGTCGAACTTCGCAATTTTCACTTTGGTTATTGGGCACGTTTCTGTTTTGCGGCTGCCAGGGTTTCGGCCCAAACGCGCGCATCGGCACGGGGATCGGAGGCACGACTGGCGCCCTCGCCGGCGCTGCCATCGGCTCTCACAACGGAAACAGTCTGGAAGGTGCACTGCTCGGTGGCGCCTTAGGATCACTTGCTGGTGCAACAATCGGCGATGCCAATGACGAGTTGGACTATCGCAATCGGCTTGCCAGGCAAAACGCCAAGACTCGAACTCAACAGGCTGCCGTCACGGCGCTGCAACTCGTCGAGATGACTTCCAGCGGCCTGAATGAGGATTTGATCATCAACCAAATGCAGGCCAATGGCTGCGCGGCACCGTTGTCAACGAACGAGCTAATTGCATTGAAGCAACGCGGGGTGAGTGATCGAGTGATTTCGACTTTTCAAAACTTTCGTGGCGCCAATGTGCCTCAGGTTCGCCAAACCTATCTAGCTCCAATCGTTGTTCCTTACGACGGCCACCACCCACCGCGTTACTTTGATGGGCCGCAGGATTGCCCGCACGCTCCTTGCCCACCGCGGCACCGCCGAGCAAACAGTTTCAATTTTCACGTTGGATTCTGACAGACAACTGGCCGAGAACGATTTTGGCCACCGCTCTTAATGCATCGGCAACGATCCAATTGCAGATTCGGCGGTGTTTTCCTGCAGTTCTACCCCAAGTATCGGATTGTCGCCCAGGATACGCCGCTTGGGTCGATCAATTCTGGTTTTTGGATGTCGTATCAAGTTCGTAAGTGGTCACTGAAAACCAAATCCGTTATCTTGAACGCTGGCGTGTAACCGGCAAAGAATGTTTCAAAATGCAGGCCTAAAACCTACAATCGATGTCGGGAAGTCGCTTGGACTCCCTAATATATGCCCACTGCAATAGATTGCGTCTTCAATCAAGTGCCAGAACTTCCTCACTAATGAATCAGGCCGGCGAAGAGAGAAACTTCTCCCAGTTTTCAGGAACAGACTATGAGTGAATCGAATCCAGACGCGACCCAGCCTCCCAAAACGCTCCCCAAGGAACGCCGGCCAAGTCGTTTTCCCAAAATCATGTTAGTCGTTTCCGTACTCGTGGTGACGATCATCATTCTCGCGAATCGAATCTTCTTGTTTGAATTAGAAGAGATGACCGGGTTTGGCAAAGACATTATCAACATCTTTACTTACCTGTTGATTTTGCTGACATTCGTTTCGTGGCTGATTACCGTCGCTTTTCTCAATCGATGGACGATGAAAACTCGAATGATTGGGATTTTGGCTTTGCTCGCCATACCCGCGATTATGTATGTGCTCAACCCAATTCCAGGCGGTGATGTTGGCTTTTTAAGATTTGAACCGCTTTGGCTCAGCAAAGCGAAGCTAAACGAAGTTGAAAAAAGTGGACGTGTTGATTTGAGCAAAGAAACTCCTTTTGATTTCCCTCGATTTCTGGGACCGGAGCAAGACGTTCAGGCTGCTCGCGGAATCCATTTGAATGCCGAAAAATTCTCTGATGCCAAACAAATTTGGAGCCAACCGATTGGCGAAGGTTGGTCTGGATTCTCAGCGAGAAATGGATTTGCCGTAACGATGGAACAACGTGACGAATTTGAATGCGTCACCTGTTACGACATCCAAACCGGAAAACTCGAATGGATCTACAAGCATCAGGCTCGACACCAAGATCAAATGAACCTGGGACGGGTCGGACCACGTTCAACACCCACCATTCACGGCGGTAAAGTCTATGCAGTAGGCGCTACAGGAAATTTCGTCTGCTTGAACGGCAACGATGGAACCGTTCATTGGAAAAAGGACCTAAATCCGATCTTGGGTATTACTCTCGCGGAAGGCAAAGACCGTTCAGGAAAAAAAATCGAATGGGAAGGCAATACCGACCTGGCTTGGGGACGCGCCGGTTCGCCCCTGGTCGTTGACAATCTCGTGGTTGTCCCTGGCGGTGGCCCCAAAGGAAAAGCCGTCACCCTCTTGGCCTTTGATAAGGCTTCTGGGGAACTCGTCTGGCAGGGTGGAAACGAAATGATCGCCTACGGTTCCCCGGTGCTTGCCAACGTTTCAACTCGACGGCAAATCCTTCTGATTGGTGAAAGCAAAGCGATGGGATTTGACCCCGAAAACGGCAAAATGATTTGGTCGCATCCACGTCCTGGGGCCAGCAACGGGATGGCCAATTGCTCGCAGGTTACCGTGGTTTCTGACAGCTATGTTCTGACCTCAAAGGGATACCCTGACGGCGGCGGGGAATTAATCGCATTGGAAATCGTTGGCGACAAACTCATTCCCGAATCGATCTGGTCACAACCGCGAGTATTGAGGACGAAGTTCACCAATCCGGTCATCTTCGACGGTCACGCCTATTCAATTTCCAATGGTTTCCTTGAGTGCACGGATCTCGCCAAGGGTCAACGGATCTGGAAACATCGCAAGCGTCTCAAGAATGGACAAATTCTCAAAGTTGGCAAATACATCTTAACGCACTGTGAAAGTGGAAGTATCCTGGAACCACGAAGTGAAATTCACATCGTCGCCCCCGACCCCAGTGGCTATCGCGAGCTGGGTTCATTCAAGACAATCCAAGGGACCTGCTGGAACACACTTTGTGTTTACCAAAACTATCTTTTGGTTCGCAGCGAAATCGAAGCCGCTTGTTTCGAACTTCCCGCTGCCAGCTCGGCATTTTAAACGTGACGCAAAATTCTGAAAATCTCAGCGGCCAGACGGCCGTCGTCACTGGCTCGACAACCGGAATTGGTCGCGCAATCGCAATTCAACTTGCTCGACAAGGCGCCAACGTTGTCATCCATGGGCGTGCGGAAAGCGACAATAGCAGGTCAGCGATTGACGAAATCGAATCATTGGGCCGAGCAGCCTATCCGTTGTATCAGGATTTTGGCGAGCCGTTCTGTCACGAATTATTCGTCGAAACCATTTGGAACCAACTTGAAAATATCGACATTTGGATCAACAACGCCGGGGCAGATGTTTTAACGGGTGAAGCGGCCAACTGGGCCTTGAAACAAAAACTATCCCATTTATTTACCGTCGATGTCGAAGCAACATTGTTTCTTTCGCGGGCAGTGGGACGGCGAATGAAATCTACCTCAAATGAGCAAGGCACAAAAAGCATTCTCAACATCGGTTGGGACCAAGCCTACCAAGGCATGGCGGGCGATAGTGGCGAGTTGTTCTCCACCACCAAAGGTGCAATCATGTCAATGACGAAAAGCCTCGCGCAATCGCTTGCACCCCAAGTAAGAGTCAATTGTCTGGCGGCAGGCTGGATTCAAACCCAGTGGGGCGAGCAAATCGGCGGCGACTGGGATCAACGTGCAAAACGAGATTCTCTGATGACTCGCTGGGGGCAACCCGACGACGTCGCTCAAATTGCCGGTTTCATTTGCAGCCCCAACGCAAGCTTTATCTCTGGACAAATCATCAACGTAAACGGCGGATTCAATTTCGCAGGAGAACATGGAAGTGCATAAATCAATCGCGAACATTGGAGAACTCGAATGCACCATTGTGCGTTCAACTCAATCAGAAACTGCCGCTAAATCTGTCGTCATTCTTTGCCATGGATTCGGCGCACCCGGCACCGACCTTGTAGGGATCGCCCAACAGTTATTCGAAGCAGGCAAAGGCCTTGAGGAAGTTGAATTCATCTTTCCTCAAGCCCCCATTGAACTCGATCCCATGATGGACTCACGAGCGTGGTGGATGTTGGACATGGACAAGATCCAAGAACTTATGACAAAAGGCGAGTTTCGAGAGTTTGGTTCGTCCAAACCTCCCGAATTGCCAGAGCAACGAGGGGCAATCATCAAGATCATTGAAGACGCCAAGTCTCGCCATAACCTTGATGACTCACAAATCATTTTGGGCGGATTCTCACAAGGCTCAATGCTTGCACTTGATGTCGCCTTAAATCACCCGGGGACTTTGGGAGGAGTGATCTTGTGGTCCTGTGCCTTTATCAATGAAGAGGCGTGGACTGAGCTCGCTAAGCAGCGTGACAAGATGAATGTGTTTCAATCACACGGAACACTCGACCCGATCCTGCCATACGAAGGTGCCGAAGTTCTCGGCCGATCTCTCGCAGAGTTTGGACATCAGGTTGAGTTTTGTAAATTCGAGGGCCAACATCAGATTCCTATGGAGGGATTGATCGCCGTCAACAAAATGGCAATCCAAGGCCACTAGCAGTTCGTCAGAGCTGATGTGACCATTTTGAGGGTGCCATGCTTCACGCTTGCGTGAGCATGCTTGCGCAAGCGCAAGGCATGAAACCCTTCAGGTTGGTTGGACCGTTAGAGCGAGTTTTGGTTTGGCGGCTTTTTGGTCGTTTTGTCTTGGAAACTATGGCGAAGTGAGGCTAAAGGCAATTCCAACTTGTACCAGGGTTACGGTTTATTAGAGGCAGATCGTAAGTTTCTTTCGTTTGATGCTGCCGCATTTCGGAAGAGAGCAACGTTAGCCGGAACTTGAAAAACTCCAGCATTCGAGTCTAAAGCGACAGCCTCGGGCCTGACAAAATACTGCTGGCATTTCGATAAATAGTCTCGCGATCTGCCGCAGACTGCCGATCTTAATCGAAACGCCCTTCTCCAAAGTTTCGATGATTTTCCCGCTGCCCTCAATTTGGTTTGGCTCACCGACGGACGACCAAGTCGCCCTGCGCGTTGATCGATATGAAGATGCAAAACGGCATCGGATGGTCGCTGGGATTCATGTCACTGATGACTTCTCAGAGATTCATGGTTCTCTGTTGATCGTTTCAGGTCACGGCAAATTCCTCAAGCCCAGCAGCTGGTCAGCAGACCTTCTCAAGCTACCGGCATCACTAGGCGATCGACTTCGAGAATTGACAACCCAGGACTCCACGAACCTAATCGAACTCAGCGCGGCAAAGTCGGATCTGGCAACGCTACAAAGCCAATTGATTGTCCGCCTCAAAGAAATGGCGGGAAAGTACGTTGATCGCATTCTGGCCGTTTCTGTTACCGATCCTGGACTTTGGCAAGCCGACTTTGACGGACAATCCATTTATCGATCGTTGTGCGAAGCCAACAAGCTCGCGGACTTGACCGGGCTCAATGTGATCGAGGGATTTCCCGCCCGCGACGTAGCTGGAGGCGGCTCGGCGAATTCACTTAATGCACTTCCGTTGTGGCTGATGTTGGCAGACCGAGACCAACGAGAAGCAACGCGTTCGCGAGCGGCGATTCTGATTGCCGAAACCTCTGAACTGTTTTATCTGCCCGGTTCGGATGGTTTGGATGCAGAACTCCCAATCATTCATTCCAAACAACTTTCGGGCAATGCGTTCTTTGCACGCTTGGCGGAACGGGCATCCCACCTAAACTCCAAACTCGCCGATAACAAACAACTGGAACTGGCAACCCTGAACGGAAAAACGGTGCCACATTTGATCGACAGTTGGTCGAAAATCGATTTCGATCCAAGCTCATCAGCAATCAATCAAATGGAGGAGCTCGCCAACCAGAATTCAAACATCCAACTTCCGGATCTACTAAGAAGCGTCGTTGTCTTTGTCGCAAGCCAAACACTTGATTGGCTGAACGGTATCGAAAAGACGCTTCCAATTGATCAAATTTCGATATATGGGCAAGCTACGTTTGCCAAGCTGATCACGAACGAGCTATCCAATCGTGTTATCGATTTGCCAGCCTCGCCTGAAGTTGACACATCGGTCTCTTGTTTTGAAATGAAAGCGACCCTGGCTGCGATGCAAGGGTTCTTGACGATTGACCAGATGCCGGCCAGTCTTCCGTGGTTAACTGGATGTTCAACTCCTCAGTTGCTGGGTCAAATTACAGCAGGCCGCCCCGCTAGCTGGCGACAACTTCTTATCGAAATGGCAGACTACCGCCCGCCAGTCATGAAGCTAAAAGACGCAGTTTAGTTTTCGCAAACGATCTGTGACGGTCCATGCTTCGGCATCGATTTCTATTTCGTCTCCGACACCTGAACTCAATTTTTTTCTCAGTTTATGATTCGTCGGTTTCAAAGAATAGTTGATGATCTGAGAGCAGTTGTTTTACTTCTTGGTGGCACGGCAGAAACGCCAGCCATGCATTTTGATGAACAAAGGAAGGATTGCCTTGGGTGAGCGTATAGCTGCATCGTTCGTCGCACCCTTGGCATTGGTGAACTCACCGTCGTAGATATAGGCTCCCCAATCTCTGTGCTCCTCCCTGACCTCTGTGGTAATTTAATATGAACCACTGAGGACACTAAGGAACACAGAGGAGAACAAATGGGGCTGAGAAAAAATGGGGCAACCATTTTTAGTGACTGATGAATAAAGATTGGGTGTGTGCCTAGTGGTTTGTCTAAGACATTAGCCGTTTTGGCGCTAGCCACGGTTCTTGTTTGTTCAACCGTGGCTAGCGCCGAAACGGCTAATTCCAAAACTAAGATTTGCCGGACCACTAGCATTCTCGACGGAGCTTTTTCTCCTTAAAAAACGCTCACGGTTGCAAATACGTTTCAATCCCAAGGGCGGGAGGTCGCATTTTAGCGTCTTCCGCGAATACAACAGAGTTTCCCAAGAATCTCCGTCTGATTACAGGATCTATCTGGTGCTTCGGTGTTTGCATCAGGAACCCTCCGAGAATTTGTCGTTCCCAAGGGTTCCAGCTGGCGATTTGCGTCAAGTGTTGATTTGAACTAACGATGGAAACAGCAATGCAGGTGAGTGCAAACCTAAAACCGATATACGATCTTGAATTGTCACTAGGCAACGAAGTGGTGCGTGTTGACGAACCCGCTGGTTCGGCTTGTCCTCTTGCGGTTGTTTTCAAATCGCCTCTACATTTGAGGGAAATCAGTTCGCAACTTGAACTTCCTGAAACTGTAAAGCTTTGGGAGTCAACTGACCCGCATTATGCGATTGAGCGCGGATATGTATGCGAGGAGTCACGGCACGCGATATCTGGCCCACTGCCATATTCAACCGCCGCCGCAAAAAACGTTGCCACCTGACGCGTTCACCACGGCGGAGGAACCTGTTCGCGGCCTGCCATCGAAACCGCCGCGCATTCCGCGTGACCGAAACGATTGATTCAACCACGCGGCGGAACACTGAGTGAACGCTCCAATGGTGGTTCCGGCGTGAAATGCGCAAACGCTTGGTGATTCCGATAGACGATAGAGTGGGAATGTTGGCGAAAGCCAACGACGCCGACATGGACGTCGGCGTATGACACCCGCCGGTGGCATGGACGCCACATGAGGAGCGCAGGCATGGATGCCGTAGCTATGAAGGTCAAGCGTGAATGCGGCCACAAGCAGACTAGAAGAAGCAGCTAAAGAAGAAATGTTCCAACGGTGAAAACGGGGCCGCGCAGACCGGCGGTTAGCGGAGCCGCGCATCGAGCCGACAGGATGGCGGCGAAGATAGCGTTCGATCGCGGAGCATGCGAGGAACGAGCCGCGCAGCAAATCGGCAGGGCCACGCCAACAGATTCAAGGTTCAATCACGAAACGATTCTCCAACGTCATTCAAGGTTGGCCAACCATGAACACAAAGGTCACAAAGGTGCCACTCATAATTAAAGAGGCTCTTGCTATTGCCGGGTCTCTTTTGATTTTAAGTGGCTGTTCCTCTTGCAAGGAGTTCGCCGTTATGTTTGACCAAAATCCGCTTACCATTCAAATAGTAAAACGCAATAATTGGGTATTCCTGTTGCTCTGTTTCCAGTTACTGCTTTCTTGTGTCAGGATCTGCTTCGAGCCTTTGTGAAGGATGCCCATCTAAGAAACCATCGGTTTTTGCCCGAGGCACGTCCAAGTAGGCGTTTCTCTTGTCAAGATTTCGCTGGGTTGGTTGACCAAAATTCACTTACATTCAATTGGCAACATGCAATAATTGGGTGTCCCTGATTACGTGCACCTGCTGATTACGTGCATCCCTGATTGTCAAAACAGACAGCAGAACCCGATAACCAGCAACGCTGCCAATACTAATCCCCAAAAAAACAACTTACCAAGTATTTCATTTGCTTCCCGTTCGATTTCCAATTCTGCCCAATTTGTCTTTGCATAGACTTTCTCAAGATAGTGCAAGAAATCTTCAAACGTACTGAATGAAGCAAGTTGAGTTGTTTTGTGCCCCTTGTCATCTTGAATTACTTCCCCAGTACTCACATTGTAGAAATAGGGAGCCGTTGCCCCATCGTTACCAACGCAGATGAATTGTTCATCCCATGTGGGTGCATGTTTTCGGGTTCTGTAGATCGTTGTGAGATCAACCACCTCATTAGGGTTGTCAGAAATTGGCCATTGACAAGTGCCAGCGAATCTCTCGAACGGATAATTCAGAAGCGTATCTATGTAGACTTTCGGCAAAGTAATTCCCAACGATTCTTGGATGAAATTGACTTCCTCTCGATTCATAACCTTTTCCTTGCTAAATATGCCACCTAATCGTCACCCCGAAACCAATAGTCCAAATAGTTCCACCCTCCTAGCTCGCCAAAGAACAAAATTAAGACAGCCGATGTGCCCATTTGTTCGTACGGAATCTGGGATAACCATAGCCTTTGTGAGCGATTCATCGTTGCTGGAGCCTCCAACCTCCGTGACCTCTGTGGTAATTGATTTTGAACCACTGAGGGCACCGAGGAACACAGAGGAGATAGAAACGTTTAGAGCTGACGCTTTGCACGCCCAAAAGGAACCGATGGGGCACCCAATGTCTGAAGAACCAATAGTTTCTGGCTGCGGCACCTTTGAGTGGCTGTTCGCCATGGTTTCTCCTGCGAGATTTAGGCTGGCCTCGTTAACCGAACCGGAGCCACTAGCCAAAACCTGGGCAGCGATCGTTTGGTGCCTATTGAAGATTGGTCCCAACTCCGCGCCTCGTTGCAATAAATCTATCAAATCGTTTCAAGGATTTGTATTGAGAAATTTCAGGCACTGCTTTACCAAGAGAGAACAATCGCAATGCAAAAGTTCGAAGTTTTATCGTCGCTATCAAGCCAACTAAGGCTTCAACGCAAGGCAGTCAACACTTTTCGCATTCCTGTCACAGTCTGCGGCGGAATCATGCCCCCCCTCCCAATTGCCTGGTTTTGGATCTGAATTATCCATGCTGGCATAAAGACTCATTATTTCGCGACGACATTGTCAAGCTTACAACCAAAATGACGACTAAGTACACTGGCGATCTTAGCCCCAGTGATTGCGACACGACACACACACTATAGAATATATCATTGCCTGCCAAAAAAATTCATCGAGGACGGGAGTTGTGATTCATGAGCGTAGACAGCGATGCAAAAACCGACAGTTCTCTTTACATTTCTCCAATTGCGGAACGCCTATCCGACACGGGATGTTTTGAATGGGAGATTCGTACAAACAAAGTCGTTTGGTCAGACGGCTTGTTTCGAATTTACGGACTTGAGCCACAACAGTTTGACGCGACTTTGGAGGCGTTTTTAGAACGAGTCGTTCCCGAGGACAGGCTCGCCGTGCAAACAGCCATTCAGGAGGCACTGGAAACGACAGGTCGTTTTTCGTGCACCGAACGTATCATTCATGCGTCTGGTGAAATTCGTTTTTTGAAAAGTAGCGGAGAAGTAATCAAGGATGCCAACGGTGAACCCATAAAGCTCGTGGGAGTTTGTCGTGATGTCTCCGCAGAAAAGACGCTGGAGAATCAGCTACGCAATTCCCAAAAAATGGAGGCAGTTGGCCGATTGGCTGCCGGCGTTGCACATGATTTCAACAACTTGTTGACGGTTATCAACATGAATGCCGACCTCTTGCTGTCGCAGTCCACGGGCAATCTTTGTCGGCAGTTTTCAACGGCAATACAAGATGCGGCAGGGAGAGCCAGCAACCTCACTTCGCAGTTGCTAATGTTTGGGCAAAAAGGGAACGCAAATCGGAAAATCATTAACCTCAACGATCACATATTAGACGCCCACCATTTGTTAACTAGCCTGCTTGGGGAACGTGTTACGTTGGAAACTGACCTTGTCGATGAGCCTACGATGATCGAGGTCGATAAAAGCCACCTCGATCAAGTGTTGGTGAATCTGGCAGTAAACGCTCATGACGCAATGGCGAACGGCGGCACATTCACTATTTGTACCCGGGTTGAACAGATTCCTGAAACGTCCGTCGAATCAGGTGAGATTGGTCCCGGCAAATATGTTGTGCTGGTAGTTTCGGATACCGGAAAAGGAATGAGTAGCGACGAATGTGAAAAGGCTTTTGAGCCATTTTTTTCTGACAAGCCGATTGGGACAGGCTTGGGCCTCGCAGTGGTGTACGGTGTGGTGAAAGATTGCAATGGAATGGTGCAACTATCGAGCGAACCAGGTGCGGGTACGAAGTTCCAGATTTTTTTCCCTTCCGCAAAACAAGAATTGGCCGTGTCCGTGGAAGATGGAAAAGACTTGCAAAACGTAAAAGTGAACGGACGAATCTTGATTGTTGATGATGAATCAATGGTCAGAGATGTTTTGCGCACGGCCCTCCAGCTGAATGGTTACTTCGTGCTTTCGGCCGAAAATGGTAGAGACGCGTTCGACCTGTTAATTGGTGAAAATGACCAAGTTGATCTCTTGATTACTGATGTCGTCATGCCAAAAATGACTGGCCCAGAACTCGTAGAAATCATCTCGGAAAAGTATCCGAATTTGCCGGTCCTCTATATCAGTGGCTATAACGATTCACTAACCGAGACGATTGTCCAACAACAACTACTCGCCAAACCATTTTCAATCCAGCAGTTGTTGGAAAAAGTCCAAGGTGTTTTAAACAAATCAAGCAGCCACAGCGTTGGGCTTGCTCCCTATTGAGCTGCTCCAATTTCCTGTTCCACTGGCTCGTGGAATCCTGAGAATGGCTTGGGGGGTAAAAATCGTCTACGACGAACTTGAAATCAGGACGCAAGATTTAGTCACCTAAAAAATCACCGGCGACTAGCGAGACTGCTTTAACGGAGCCGAAATTGGGACGATCTTTGCAGCAGCAAGCTTTCATCGTTGGCCTCGTTCACGAAATTGGTGGGTGGAGTTTCACAACTTGCCAGATTTCACTCTCATTTCCCTGCTTTAGGTGTGGATTTCGCATGCTTCCAACTGGCCATCAGTTCGCAATTTCTTCAAAAAGGCTACCCACTAACCCCAACGAATGATTCCCGTAGCCCATTCCTCGTCACCATCGTTTCGGCCTGCGCAGCAGATTGAGGCTGAAACATGGGGACCGCGACATGGGCGGGCCATTCTGAAGAGCTAGAGCGAGGATGCAAACCTAACCGTATTCACCCACTCATTCCGTGGGCGAACCTTGAAATTGGACGTGGAATCACGGATGCCGTCGCTCCCGCGACTCTGGCTTTTGGGTGGGATGTTACCCCAGACTAAAAGTCTGGGGCTAAAAGAAATTGTCACTCTGTGACAAGTGTCGACAAGCCTGAGGAACCCGAGTGAGGATGCGAAACAACCACTTTTCACCCACTCATTCCGTCGGAGAGCCCATCGTTGATGCAGTCCCCAATCTCTGTGTTCCTCCGCGACCTCTGTGGTAACTTGATTTGAACCACGAAAGGGCACCGGGAAAAACACAGAGGAGAAGGGACGATTAGAGCTGGAGCTTTCTAGTTTAAAAGGAAACGTTTGAGTACAAATTGGGACCACCCAACCCTGGGATGGCGAACGCATAATTTTGTTTGGGCCGACCCTCAACGAAGCACAATCGGGAACAAAGGTAAAGCAACAGATTGCGTTTTATTGCTTTTTCTTGCGGGCTTTCAGGATTGGATCTTTGGCGAGCGGAAGTGTTATCGACTTGCCCGTTTCTGCAGCCCTGTAGATCGCAAGAATGATCTCAACACTGCGTCTTCCTTCGTGTCCATCAACCAAGGGCTGACTTCCCGTCTTGATGGCTTTGAAGAAATCACGAAACTGCATCGCATGAGCCGCATGACCGATCGCAGAAGGGTCGCTTGCGCCGCCTCCCGTTTCGTTGGCACTTGCATACTTCGCCGCGATCTTGCGGTCCGCAGCAGTCATCTTGGCAAACTCCCAAGTCTTGATGGCCTCGTCTTCGATCACCGCAGCCCCTGTCGAGCCATAAATTTCGATCTTTTTCAGGGCACCAGGAAATGCAGCTGTCGTTGCTTCGATCGATCCCAGCGCACCGTTTTGAAAACGAATTGAAGCCGTCGCGGCATCTTCGACTTCGATTCGATCGTGAGCCAATGTTGCCGTATGTGCCGACAACTGGTCTACGGGCCCCATCAACCAAGTCAACAAGTCGACACAATGGATGGCTTGGTTCATCAACGCGCCTCCTCCGTCTAACTCCCATGTCCCTCGCCACGCACCACTGTCGTAATACTCCTGTGTCCGAAACCATTTCACGTAGGCGTCGCCAAGACTCAGCGTTCCAAAACGGCCTGCATCAATAGCCTTCTTCAACAGCTGAGAACTGGGATGAAATCTTGATGGAAAAATCGTGCTCAAGACAACTTGATTCTTTTCGCAGGCGTTGATGATCGCGTCGCAACGTTTCAGCGTAATATCTAAGGGCTTTTCAATAATCACATGTTTGCCGGCATTTGCCGCTGCAACCGCCGGTTCCATGTGGGCACCACTCGGCGTGCAGATAGAAACCACGTCAACGTTTGGATCCGCGAGAAGCCCACCGACGGTGTCGTAGACGGTGCAATCATACGCCTTGGCAAATTCCTCCGCACGCTCGCGGCCCCGATTAAAACACGCGACCAATTTGACACCACGAATCTCCGCAAGTGCCTTGGCATGGAAGTGTGCAATCATTCCACAGCCTATGATCCCGATTCCCAAAGCCATCTAACAACCTATTCTCAAAGCAGTGTTTATTTCGTTCTTAGATCGATTCCCGCCATGGGGCGAGCCCATTTCGATTGCGACAATTGCCAATTTTTCGGTCAAGTTCCGTTGGTGGCATTCGCCAGTGTGACCCAGAACATGGTCTGAAAGTTAAGCAGAACATGCACGACAATGCAGGGGATAATGCTACCCGTTTGCCGATAAAGGTACCCGAGTCCGACTGCCAGGAAAAACAGCGAATAAGGCGCTCCACCTTGCCCAATGTGCACCACCGCAAAGAGCAAAGCCGATACCAATATGGGAATCCACCGCAGCGATGAATCAAAGAAGACCTGACTGTCAAACAAAGATTTACCAGGTTCGACTCCATCGCCTTTGGTCGATACGAATTGATTTGAAAAATCACCGCCCATGACCAAATTCCCAAATTCATTCGGTTCGGTGTTTCCCAGTCGTTGTATCCAGCCTTGTAGTATGCCGCGAAAGAAAAACTCTTCGATAATCGGCGCAACGAGGACCGCACTGAACCAGGTCGTTGCAATCTGAAAGGAAGACTGCGACTCTTTGAGCGTGTCAAGCGTGGTATGCGAATAGGCGATCCACCAACTCGCCAAAATTTGCACCAACATCACTGGGGGCACAATCAAAACAAACCAAATCATTCCGGTTCGAAGATCCAGTTTCCAAAATCGCTTCTGCCAACCGAAAGAGGAGCACCTGCGATATCTCAGCCAAAAGAATAACATGCACCCAAACGTCGCGAGTAACTGCAACCCACTCACAACCAGCAGAATCATCGAACGATCTTCAACGGGAGTGTCTTCACCCAAAACCGACACGCCCATCCAACGTAGAACCTGAAACGCAATCGACGGTGCAACTGCCCAAACGGCACCAAAGACGACTAATACGTCCAGAAACCCCAACGGACTTGGATCTCGTTTGCGGTTTTCCAAGGGTGCAATTCCCTTGGCCAATTTGCGAAACACAAGGATCCAAAGTGCCACACTCGCAGCGGCCAATGCCGCCCAGAACGCCATATTGATTTGGTTGATCATCGAAGCATTCTAAGAAGTTACTTTTGTAGCGCTGCCTGGGAGATGAACTTGGCGGCAGCGATGATGTACCCCGCACCTGAATACACGGTAGACAGCAGCGCCAACCAGATCGCCAGCGCCATGATATTCAGTTCGATATTGGAAACCGTCTCACCGCCCGCCTTTTTGGCAAGCATCCAAAGACAAAGCGTCGCAGCAACACATTGCAGTACAAATTTGATTTTCCCAGCCATTTTTGCGGAGAAATCACCGCCCGCATTCTCAATAAAGCTACGAAGAGCTGTGACCAACATCTCTCGGCCAAGCACCAACGTAGCCATCCAGCCAGTAATCCGCGTGTACCACTCAAACTCACCTTTCATCGCTTCGGCCAGCATGATGAAAGTTCCAAGGATCACAATCTTGTCGCAAAACGAATCCAGAATCCGCCCCACCTGAGTGACTTGATCGAACTTGCGAGCCCACCAACCGTCGACCCAATCTGTTCCAGCAGCGACCACAAAAATGACCAACGAAGACCAGTAGTAACCAAGCGGAATCAACACGATCAAAACCACCGCCAGCAACAACCTTGATGCCGAAATGATATTGGGAACGTTGACTACTTCGTTGCGGGCCGTATTGGAAGGGGAATTTGAAATGGTTCTTGCTCCTATCGAGGCTGTCCAATTGCGGCGGCGACCAAATCGTATTCAGCTGCTTGAACGACTTCGCACTCTACGATTTTCCCCATCGCCAGAGGCGCGTCTGTCTGGGTAACGAAAACGCATCCATCCACATCAGGAGCATCTCCCTTGGTGCGGCCGACCCATACTCCGGGTTGATCAGCGACTGGGGCATCGATGATTACATCGATCTGTTTTCCAACCAACGACTTGTTGTACTCAAACATGATCTCCTGCTGAACGGCCATCAGTTCATCTCGGCGCCGGTTCATGACTTCATCAGAAACATGATCCGGAAGCTTGGCACTTGGTGTTGAGCCTTCGTAAGAGTAGGTAAACACTCCCATCCGCTCAAATTTGTGCTTTTGAACGAACTCAACAAGCGTCTGAAACTGTTCGTCCGTTTCGCCGGGGAAGCCGGTAATGAACGTCGTTCGCAAAACAAGCGAATCGATCTTCTCACGCATTTTTTCAATTTGAGATTCGGTGTCCGCACGATTGACTCGTCGAGCCATTCGCTTCAACATTTTGTCATCGGCATGCTGAAGCGGCATATCAATGTAAGGCAGGATCTTGTCACTGCTGGCGATCGTATCGATCAAACGATCATCAATGTACATTGGATAGAAGTACATCAAGCGAATCCAGTCGAGCCCCTCTACCTGATTCAACTCGGTCAACAACTCGGTAAGTCGCGGTTCGCCATACAGGTCCATTCCATAATAGGTAGTGTCCTGGGCGACCACAATCAATTCTCGAACACCACTCTCGGCCAACTGCTTGGCTTCGGCAATTACGTTCTCGATAGGCTTGGTCGCATGCTTGCCACGCATTTGGGGAATTGCACAAAAAGTACAAAGTCGATCACAGCCTTCTGAGATTTTCAAATAGGCAAAATGCTGTGGCGTAATTCGCAGACGATCTGTATCCGGCAGCGCGCGAATTGGAGCGGGTTGAAAAACCGTTCTTTGTTCTCGTAGATCGCCAACCATTCGATCGGCAAGACTAGTAATCTCTTCTCGACCAAAAACTCCAACCAGCGAATCGATATCGGGTCGCTCCCGCAGCATGTCCTCTTTTTGACGCTCGGCAAGGCAGCCAGAAACGATGACTCCTTGAGTTTTCCCTGCCCGTTTGAGTTCAAGCATTTCGTCAATTGCCGCGTAAGATTCTTTGCGAGCCTGCTCGATGAACCCACAAGTATTCACAACGACGAAGTCACTCTCTTCGGGATTGGCAACCAACTCATAACCATCAAGTTTGAGCAATCCCATCATCCGTTCGCTATCCACAGTATTCTTTGGGCAGCCAAGACTGATAAAGGCGTAGCGGCCTTTGTAATCTGGATTGTTGTCTTGTTTTTTGTAAGTCGTTGTCAAGTTTTCAGCCTTGGCGGAATGTCCTCAAATTCAAGCCTGAATCGTACCCCATGACTCGCCAAAAAACGAGTCGAAATACGAGTTCGGCAAAAGTGAGTGCCTGAACACCGCAAGGCTGATCCCTAGATTGCGGAGGCTCGCAACCGCCAATGACACTCACACAGGCTTTGAGCGGCTTAACCCAATGCTCCCTCGACTCCGAAGTTCCGGCTGAGGCCCCGAATCGTACCGCAGACGCAAAATCCGAATTCACGTTCTGCCCATGATTGCCCGCCCAATGCTTGTCAGGAATTGGCATCAATAACTCTGGCCTACTCAGCCAGATAAGCACCGCTCCGACCGAGTCTATTGGCGATTCCCATCGACCAACTGTCTTGGTCACTTCGATTTTTTGAACGATCGTGTTCGTTGGTAAACTTCTTCCCAAAACAACCGCTGCCAATATTTATTCAAATCATTTCGTAAGCCTAAAGCGACTCCCCGCGTCGAATCCGCAGTTGAACAAATCAACGGCTTTGGCCATTCGGGATCAAATTGGAACAAAGGGTTACAGATGAGATTTACAAAACAACTACTTGCGTCAATGGCGGTCCTTGGCATGCTTCTGATGTCCGGCGCGGCGACAGCACAATCAGGTTCGCGAAATCCTGTTTCTTCTTCCGGCGGTTCCGCGGGAAGTGGTGGCGGAGGAGGCGGGCTCTCAAGCGGCGGATTCGGATCGTTCCCACGTTCCTTGACGCCTCAGGAAGGTGCGCTGCGTGGCTACAGTGATTTAGTTCGCGGCGTTGGCGAAGCGAACTTCCTCAACGCCCAAGCCACAAAAGAGTACGAACTTGCGCGTGGCGCCTACATCGACAATCAACTTCGAGTTGCCCAATACCGACTGGAACGCCGAGCTGAGAAAGACAGAGAAAAAGAACGATTGCGTGAACAACGAGCGATAAGGCGCTCGATGGAACGAGTGGCCAAGCAAAGTTCATCAAGGGCAGACTGGGAAATCAAATGGCCAGAACCGTTGTTGAAGTCCAGATACGCTACTTACCGCATCGAAATCGAAGAGCTGGCGATCCTCTACTCCAAGCTAACTCGTAAAACGGGCGTGGAAACAGGACTGAAAATTTCCATCGAGCAATTGGCGAAAAAGATCAAAGAGGACGAAGTGGCCAAACGTTTGCTGGACCAAGATTCAAAACTTGTACGAAGTTTTGTAACTGAACTTTATCAATCCAATGGGCAAAGCGCTTTGATGAAAAAAATGGCCCGCATGCTTGCCGAACGATAACCCCATGCAAAACTTGAGACGAGCGAGACACACTCACCCGAATTAGCAGCCCCGAGCCAGAGACTAGGGCTGCTTGTTCAGGTCATAAACCACTCGATATACAACTGAACCCGATTAAGTTTCGCAAATCTGGCAAAAGCTTTCGTAGCGTCGGAGATCAACCAACCCATCCGCGACTGCGTCTTTCACTCCACATTGTTCTTCGTGGGTATGAGTGCAATCGGGATACCGGCAAAGGTTGATAAAGGGACGAATGTCTCGAAACATCCCTGCCACTTCCTCGGATATAATATCCCACAGTTGAAATTGGCGAATGCCGGGCGTATCCACGATGTGCCCGCCGATTTCAAGCGGAATCAACTCGGCAGCGGTTGTTGTATGCCGCCCCTTGTCGTTTTCGCTGCTGACTCGCCCAACACGCAAACTGAGTCCCTCCTGGATCGCGTTGAGAATCGATGATTTCCCCACTCCACTTTGCCCCGTGACCACACTATCTTTTTCGGCAACCAGAGCCCGCAAACGATCGATCCCCTGTCCCGTAACTGCCGAAACCAGCAAGACGGGATAGCCAAGTTGTCCCCAAACTCCCACGATCGGTTGCAGTTCTGCGGTATCAACCAAATCTGTTTTATTGATCACAATGATTGGCTGGATATCAACTCTTTCAATCGACATCAAAAATCGGTCAATCAAATTGGGCTTGAGAGTCGGCTGAGCTGCACTGCCAACGATGATCCCTAGTTCCACATTCGAGGCAATAATCTGCTGACGGTTTCTGCTGGTTCGATTGATCGCGTTTGCCCTCGGCTCCACACGCACGATCACCGCCTGATCTTCGCTTCCTGTCTGGGATCGTGACATAGTCGCCGGTGACCACCACGTTTTGGAGATCAGTCGCCAATGACTTCAGAATACCTCGAACGCTACAAGTAAAATCACCTCGTTCCGTTCGAACGATGGAATTCAAACCGTGCATTCGGAGCACACGGCCGGCCAATGTGTTTTCTGGATCAACATCCAAATCAACTTGAAAGCCGGCATTCTCGTCCTTGGAGTTAGAGCCTTTGATTGTCCGCTTGCGAGTCAAATTGCCTTTACCACTCACGCGCTCCGATTGCCGAATCTCATCGAGTTCGTTGTCGGATTCCTGATAGCGTCGAGTTAGATCTTTCTCGCGCCGCCGCGATTCGTGTCGCTTGCGAAATTCCGCTCGCACCTTCGATTTCTTTTTTTTCTTTTGCCACATTGTCGACGAAACGAGTTCGCCAAATTGGAGATTTGTTGCTTCTAGTTAAACTTATCCGACCCCATACGAACATGCACGCGTACACTCTCGTGTTTTTTTTTTGAAAGTTCTTACGGGTCGTTGTTTCAAATTCTCGAACGGACTCCAAACACATCGCTGCTGAGGGGTTCGCCAAGGTTATCCTGACTCCCCTTAGAGGCAGGCTGAGGCAACCGCTTCCACTTTGCCAGGTGTCTAGTGTTCCGATTCAATTGATTTCGACAATTAAAGGACGCTTTCGGTTCACAAAAATCGGAATTCCCGATCAAACTGTCGTAAATTTTCAGCTTGAACAATTCGAAATGGTCGACTCTTATTAGAGGTAGAAGCATTTTTGCTTCCGTTTGAATTGTATTCAAACTTTTATTCTCTGGAGTCACCGGTAAAGAGAAGTGGCCAAGGTACTACGAGTCAATTTCGATTTCCCCCAAAAAGGCGAACCCTCGTCAACGGCGGAGCCCCTTCCAGACGTTACCGATATTCGATTGCCCTCAGCCGCAATTGATCTCGATCGGTGGACTGACTTTGATCAGATTATTTTTGAACTACGGGGGGTCAGTGACGAACTCAAGCCCAGTATTTGTCAGAAAGTCATCGCGGCCCAGTGTCTTCTCGATCAAATCCCTGACGGACTAGCTCTCCTCGACACCGACAAAAACATCCTTTGGAACAATCCAAGGCTAAACCAAATGGTTTCCCCAAGAACTCTGGTCGGCCTTAATTTTTATGAAGCGATCGAAAAACCAATCATTTGCGGTACGGATGCCAGCCCTTTGGATACCGCCGTCCAACGGAAAAAACACTGCTGTGCAACTCTTCAACAGGCTGATCGTTTCTTCCGATTGAACGTCGCCCCTATTTACGACAACGACGGAGAAGTGGTTTGCCTAGTCATCACACTGGTCGACACAACCCAGACAACCTTCGAGCGCCAAAAGCTTCAAGCGCTTCACGAAGCCGGAATGGCTCTCGCCGACCTGACTCCTCAAGAAATCTTCGAGATGGAAATCGATCAGCGGATCGAATTGTTAAAGCAAAACATCCTGTACTACACAAAGGATTTGCTGGACTTCGATGTTGTTGAAATTCGCTTGCTCGATCAAAAGACTGGACTGCTGGTTCCTCTATTGAGTGAGGGCATCGACTCGGATGCAAGTAAACAGCCCTTGTACGCAGAAGCCGAAAACAATGGCGTTACGGGATACGTCACCGCAACGGGCTCCAGCTACATGTGTGTCGACACAACAAATGACCCGCTCTACCTGGACGGGTTGATGGGGGCAAAAAGTTCTCTGACCGTTCCACTTCTTTATCACGATAAAGTCATCGGATCCTTCAATGTAGAACGCCCCGAAGTCGGCGCGTTCACGGAAAGCGACCTTAGGTTTTTGGAAGCTTTTGCCCGCGACGTTGCGGTATCGTTAAACACCCTTGAATTGCTTGTCGCACAGAAAAACAATGCCGCCCAACAAAGCGTCGAAGCAATCCACAGTGCTGTTGCATTGCCGATCGATTCCATCCTGTGCGATACGGTCTCGGTCATTGAAAAATACATCGGCCACGACCCCAAGGTCGTCGAACGTCTCCGCAGCATTTTGAAAAATGCCCGTGAAATCAAAGACGTGATTCAAAAGGTGGGTGAAACGATGGCTCCGGCTGAAACGGTTCCCGCTGGAATTCATGTCGTCAAACGTCCGTCTTTACGTGGACGTCGAGTGCTTGTGATTGACTCCGACCAGCAAGTTCGAGAATCGGCTCATCAATTGCTCGAAAAGTATGGTTGTGTGGTTGAGACTGCCCAGCTAGGTAAAGAATCCCTGTTGATGATGCAAACCTGTGATCCTGAAGAATGTTACCACGCGGTGATTGCAGATATTCGTCTACCTGACATTAGTGGATACGACCTTCTGCTTAAGATGAAGGAAACTTGTGAACATCCGCCGTTGATCTTGATGACCGGCTTCGGTTACGATCCTGGTCATTCGATCGTGAAGGCGCGACAAGCCGGACTTCGCGCCGGAGCAATTCTCTACAACCGTTTCGGCTGGACCAGTTACTTGAAACCGTGGAAGCCACCGTCGGTGCACGCAACGCGATCGCTCAATCGTAGCTTTTTGGGTTTCCGACTCGCGCCCTCCGTTCACGCAGTTGCCAACCCTTGGGTGATTTGAGTTGTTTTTTGCATTGATCTCATGGACGCTTGCTCTCATCGGCCACGTTGGCGTCTGGTGTGTCGCTTTTAACCGAACCCATGCAACTGCGATGCCGCGAGTGTATCGAAAAATGGGAGAAAAAGTCGTACTCCTGATGGTTGCTTTGCCCATCCTTTGCGTTCTTTGGTCGATCTTCAACACGCAAGACTATCAACTCTGGGGAGATGGACTCTATTCCACCAGCGTATTATTATTTGGTTACTGCATTGGCTGCATTGCAATCAGCCCTTACTTTCTGAGTAGCTGGATTAACAGAAAGTTTCTGATGGGAGAAAACCGATACGTGGCTGGCTCACGCCGAGAGATGATCAACATCGGCAACGAACTTGGAATCCCGCTTACCGAAGGGAGTTTTGCAAACCTGCTGGCCAAGATTCCGGGGAATCAAGCAACGCAGTTAGCCCTTGAGCATGTGTGTCTAAAATTTGAGAACCTTCCAAAGGCCCTAGAAGGCCTGAAAGTAGTGCAACTTTCTGACCTTCATCTTACTGGCCAAGTTCGCATCGAATACTTTCAGGAATTAGTGCGGCGTGTCAACGAGCTTGAACCCGATCTGATACTGATTACCGGCGATTTGGTGGATGAAGTTCATTGCCTCGACTGGATCGAACCAATTTTCGGGCAACTCAATTCGAAATCTGAAGTGCTTTACGTATTTGGAAATCACGATCTGAGAATCAAAGATTCAAAACGATTTCGCGAACGTTTGAAGAATGCCGGACTGACAGACGTCGGTGGGAACTGGAAGATTCTGGAAATCAATGGCTGTAAGGTTGGATTTGCAGGAAATGAACTGCCCTGGTTTGGCGGCGCTGAGAATCTTCCTTTCGAGCCTGATGAATCCGTCGATTTCAAGATCCTACTAAGCCACAGTCCTGACCAGTTGGAATGGGCGGAGCCCTATCGATTTGACTGGATGCTTGCCGGACATACTCACGGCGGCCAGATTCAATTCCCGCTCATAGGCCCAATCGTCGCGCCCAGCAAATTCGGGGTGAAGTATGCGTCAGGAGCATTTGATCTGGGGCACATGTTGATGTATGTCAGCCGGGGAATTTCGGGAGATGAAGCAATTCGAATCTCCTGTCCACCCGAGGTCGGAGTGTTTACATTGAGCTCCTCAACCGTCTCAGCCTAGTCATTCACCTAACCTGAACTGAAGTTTTCGAAAGCATGCTCACGCAAGCGTGAAGCATGGCACCCACTAGAGCGTGTTTAGTTTAGGCATGGCGGAGGTGACGCCATCGGCAAGTCCAACTTGACCAAGACTGGTCAAATCAGCTCGATGAACCACTAGTTGGCAATCCGCAAAATTGGCGTTACTCAAAGGCTTGCGTCAATCAAATAACAAGCATTGAAATCGCCATCAGCAACATCACACTATTTTCGACAATCGTCACGACAGACATAGGCAACTGAAAAACAGTCCCGAGACAGGCACATTGAATTTCTCGTTCACTGAAAACAGCGATGATCACGCCAACCAAACCGACAGCCATCAACAATACCGTAGCAACGTTGGCCACAGTCAACCCGGTTTGCGTCACAAACAACATTCCTAAACCCACTTCGATGAATGGATAGGCAAGCCCATAGATTCGAACCCTCCGCGCCAAAATGTCATAGCTGGCAAATGCCTTGGCGAACTTTGAAACACTCAAAAGCTTAAAAAAGGCAAAGCCGAGGAAAAAGAAGCCCATAAAGTAGCTCATCCATCGTCGCCAGCTAAACTCCGTGTGAGCCCACTCCGTTAGCGAAGCCATCCCAACCACATAGGCAAGCACCAACAATAGAGGCCAGTACGTCGAGAGACGAAAGGGTTGCTTGGCTGGCAGAGATTTTTGCCCTTCAAGATTGACAAGCGAACGTTCACTCAATTCACTTGCCTCGAACCCTGCCTGGGCGATCATCGCGATTATCTGTGATGCCTCAAGCCCCAAAGATTCCACGAAGAGCAACTTGCGAGGATCGTCGAGATCAACCTTCCATTCAAGTACGCCTGAATCACTGTCCAACACTGGTTGCAATTTGGCCAGACAACTCCCACAACTCATCGAGGTTGAAAATATATAATTAGCCGTCGACATGAAAAGCACTAACTCGCTTCGGCGAATCACTCCAAGATAAAAGATGTACAAGCATTGATCCTGCCGTCGCGAATTAGACTTCGCTCAGCGTCCCGCCTTGAACCAACGTTTTCTGCCATTGAACACCAATCATCTGACAGTTGATGCCGGAACCGATCCCTAACATCGCAACATTTTGTCCAGGTTCAACAAATCCGTTTTCTAGGCCGTGTGCCATGGTAACCGGCAATGCCGCCGCCCCGGTATTCCCCAGCCATTCAAAGGTCGTATGGTCAATGGATTCAGGCAAACCTAGACCTTCGAGCATCAATTTGCGATGAGCGCTTCCCACTTGATGACAAAACGATTTGTCGATATCTGCCGTGGTCCACTCCGACTCATTCAGGAAATTAACAAAGGTATCGACTCCCGTTTGCACACCCTTCATCATGAGTTGATTGGAATCAGTATCCATCAGCGGCTGCATGGCACTTCCTGCCTGATCGTGGTCACTCTGACAAAGGTCATGAAACTGTGTATTGGCTCGGACGCTTGCGGACAACAGCCGATTGCCGGTATTGCTGATGTCTCTGTGGGTAAGCAGAACAGCACAACTTGCGCTACCGATCGTCAACGAAGCGATCGCATTCTTGATCGATTTTCGGGTCAGCGCCATATCGCCATTCAATGTTTCAATGGTCGTCTCGACCAACTGACGACCGCCCTCACTCCCCACGACCAGGGCCGACTGAACCTGGCCCAATTCGATCATATTCGCCGCCTGGACCATCCCGCTAAGAATGCCCAGGCAGGCATTGGATAAATCGTAAACCATGCAATCGGGTTGTAGCCCCAGATGGTGATGCACGGAACAGGCAGTTGCCGGCTCCAAGAAGTCTCGGCAAACCGAACCATGAATTAGACACCCGATCTGAGATCGATCGAATTCAGCGGCAGAAAGTGCCCGATTACAACTTGGAATACTCAACTGACTTGGTCGAAAATCTCGCGGCCAGAATCTTCGTTCACGAATTCCGGTCATCAATTCCAGCCGACCCTCAGGCAACTTAAGCCGTTGATAGAGTGGCTGGAGCCGTGTTTCGATGTCCTCAGAAGTCCATATTTCGTCGGGAACAGTGTAGCCAAATGACTCGATGCAGACGTCGTTGTATTTCATTGATTATTCTTGCCCAATGGGCGATTCGATTTCAATTTCCAAAAACAACACAACCTCAAAGGCGTGCTAGCAATAACCAATGCTTGCACAATACTTAGTGGCCTTCATTTTCATGCCGCAAAATAGGGGCATTGATTTGAATTCTCAACTCAATTGTGTTTTCTATTGCTTATCAGAAGTGACTGATCACTACTGAATTCATACATTTTTAGATTGGTTAGGAGATTCGGCGAACGCTTAGGATGAGTCGTTTGTCACTGTACGAGGCAAAATCGCGAAGGACCAATTGATTGGCCGCCCGCAACGTCGTTTACGACCGATGCCTTCAAAGAGACTAACATACTTTCCCGTGCTCGACGGAGCTTCAATTTACCGCCACTCATGATGAGTGCATAGAGCGAGGGAGATATAGGATGCTTAGCAAACCAGTCATCGGGATCAACGCAGATTTTCGCAGTGCCAAGGGCACACAGCCATCATATTCCGTAATTACTGCGGGTTATTTTGATTCAATTATTCGCGCTGGCGGCATTCCCGTCATTTGCCCTCCTCTGGACGATGAAGACGATATCAACGGGCTTTTGGACAAGCTCGACGGTTTCATGTTCATCGGCGGAGCCGATCTCGACCCTCGTCGTGATGGTTTCATGCTTCACCCCATGGTCCGAAACTTGGACCCGCGTCGTGAAAGCTTCGATCGCCATTTGATGCGTTGTATTTCAGAACGTCATATGCCCGTTTTCGGTATCGGCGTTGGGATGCAATTGTTGAACGTAACATTGGGCGGAAACCTGTTTTTGCATATTCCAGAAGATCTTCCCAGTGCCATTCCACACAAAGACCCTCAAGATGCCGGCCATCGCCACAGCTTGGATATCAAAGCTGGCTCACTGATGGAGCGAGTCTACGGCGACGGTGAAATTCGCGTCAGCAGCCGACATCATATGGCCATTGACGAATTGGCTCCAGGGTTTGAGGTTACCGCACGTTGCCCAGATGGAGTCATCGAAGCCATCGAGAGCACAAACGACGATTGGTTTGCGATCGGCACCCAGTTCCACCCTGAAAACGAAGCAGCATCGGCATTGGACGTTCGCGTATTCGAAGAGTTCCTCGATGTTGTCCGCGAAGGCGGTCCTGTTCGACTGAAAGTCGTGGCTTAATCAAAGCTGATTTAACCAGTGGTGCTGGGTGCCATGCTTCACGCTTGCGTGAGCATGCTCACGCAAGCGTGAAGCATGGCACCCTTTTCAGTTTGGTTGAACCACTAGACATGTCACACGATAGGCGAGCCAGGGACTGCCAAATTTCGACGCTCCCTCAATCGAAATTCATTGCGGGCGAGATCCCCGCTGAGAAACCGGTCATTTATGGCCGGTATTTTTTTTGCCTGTCAATTGAATAGGCAAATCGATTTTGCCCGATTCATTCAGCTGAACACAAGCGTTTACAATCTCCAGTTGGGCATGCTGCGAGATCTTGGGATCCAGTTCATGAATCTGCTCTATTTCCTGGCTGAGGAGTTGGACGACTCTTGGCGCCATATTGCCCAGCACCTTTTCGCGAACCTTCGACGAGGCCGCTTTTAATGCAGGCGCCCAAAAGGAAGTATCCACGTTTCTGAGTAGGACTTGAACATCCTGATTTTCCAGGTGGCGAAGGTCTTCAAATCGAAAAATTGACCGCTCCAGGTCATTAACCAATACCGGGTCTAACTGATTGATATAGGCTAGGACCTTTTCACGAGTTCCCTCGTCACTACAACTCAGCAATTGTCCGGCAAGCTGAACTCCAGCCGGCTTTTTGGTCCGCTGCAGCTTTTTTTGGAGACGCAGTTTCAAATTGATTGCCAATTGAAGGATCTGGGATTCGACAACCTCCTCAAACTCACACAATCTCCGAACTGTCGAAACTTGCATCGCTGAATCGAGACGGCGAAGCATTTCGGAGCCAAGCTCGGATGGCAAGTACATCATGACCAATGCAACATTCTCCGGATGCTCATCGGCCATCAATTCTGCTCGCAGTTCAGCCGAAAGGTGAGCAAGAAAGTGAAATGGCCCGGAGCCTGCTTCGGACTCAAAACCTGCCCCTTCACGTAGGCGACCATTGAGTCGCCTCCGTTCGTCCTTTCGATCAGTTTTGAATGACGCCGCTTCCAGTGAAAGCTGATTCAGAGCAGACAACACTGCCTCTCGGCTTAAGTCGCCTATCGACTCGGACTCCTGAATCACCTCCCGAATCTCAGCGGCATCCAGCTTGGACATGATCTGAGCCGCCTCGCCTTTCGGCAAGCATTTCAGGACCACAGCTGCTTGTTGAAGTGTTTCAGAATTCGACATATCAATTCAAAACTCAGTTTCGAGTTCGCAATTCCTAAGTAGCCTAGCCTAGGCGGTAAGTCGTCGGCCATGGATTCATGGACTGATCCCTGGTTCAGACAGACAACTCACTCGGCTGAAAAAATTTGGCTGGCAGGACCATTCCAAAAAATCAGTTGTCGGATATTCGCGTTAGCTGCCAACAACCTTGCGATCTAGTTGAACGAAGACGGCATTCCGAAAGGCTTACGTTCCCTTCGCTCGGGCCTAGCTTGTTCGGATCCCGTCGCCGGTTTTGCATTTCGCGTTTGGGAAACTCGCCTTCCCTCCTCGTCCAAGACCTGAATGGATTCACGTTTAATGGATACCGCGTTCATTTCGCCAGCGTTGCCAGGCAAACTCGCAATACGGTTCCCCAAATGCTTGGGAAGGCGAATTGTTGTTTCGCGAATCTCAAGTGGCCCGTTTTCCGAATGACCCACTTGCTGAACATGGCCAACCTCGCCGCCACCGGTCAGCTGAACCTCGCTCCCCTTGTAGGTTGAGGATTTGAGTTCCGGTGCCTGGGGGGAGCGTCCCGGCAAAACGTTGATGGTTTGCCCACCTTTGACCAGTTTCCCATCGGCAGATTTGAAGGCTGGAATTAAAGTAATTGAAGTTCGCTCACCGCCCATTTGGTCCCAGGGAATCCAAAAACTGTATGAATGTCCGATGTCAGTCTTGCCGTAGTGGTCAGCCAGTTTGTCTCGTTGAAAGACAAACTTTTTGTCGGCGATGGTCACATCCGAATCGGTATCAAATCCATACACAACCATCTCGCCATCAACTTTGACGGGCTGGTTCTCATCATTGTAGAAAAACACGCGCCCACCAAACCCGCGAACCATTGGGTTGCCGGCAGTTTTCAAGGTCGACTCTTTCCAGATGACCGCCATTTTATGAGGAGTTCCAATGGCGTCCTCCTTCTTTTTTTGAAACGGAAGATCGATGCTTAGACGGGGTCGTTCCTTTTGGTTGATCCAATTAGGACCAGCAAATTCCATCGTCTTGCAGCCACCACTAACCAGCAGTGAAGCGACCAGAACACAAGCAAACAAGTGGGAAAATTTCATTTTGGTTCATCCGTGAAACAAATAACTTGTATGAAAAAAACCGGTTGGCGAATCGTCATCGCTCGCAAATCTGGGCTGAGCAAATCGATTTGCTGAGAAATTGCTTTTCAGAATCAGGCTGGGTGCTTTGATTCTGACAGGTCCCGCAACCTTCGCGCCTTCTCATGAGTCGTTGACGATTTCGCACCAACCGGATTAACGAAATCGAAAGAGACTTCGTCGTTGTTCGTTGGCGGGCTGTTCGTCGGCAGTTTGAATCCCGGCCCCCAATTCCTCTTTTTGATAACTCGATTGTGGAGGAACAAGATTTGAACCTGGCACCAATCCCCGAGGGGGAATGGACTGCATCTCGTACTGAGGAGCCAGTTGATTTGGCTGCTGCTGGACGGGGTTCATTCCGCTCGGATCCATATCGGGATAGTAAGTTGCTGGCGATGAGAACGGCTGATTGCCGTCGTAGCCTGTCGATCCGTAAACTTCTGTGACGTCACACATGCACCAGTGCATTCGATCCATCTCAGCATTGTTCTGCTGACGCAAAGTCTCATCATCCGTGACGATGTATGGCGTCAAGATAATCAACAGTTCAGAACGCGTTGCTTCGTTTGACTCAAAGCCAAACAAGGGTCCAACCAAAGGCAAACCCGAGAGAATCGGAATCCCTCGAGCCGTTTTGGACTTGGTTTCTTGAATCAGCCCCGAAAAGACGATCGTCTGCCCCGAGCGACCCATTACCGTTGTTTGAGCTTCTGTCTGGTTGATAATCGGGCTTTCAATCGCGTTTCCGTTGGCATCGGTACCGACCACAATTCCCGCATCTGCCAACTGCGAATTGATCGCGTTAACAAACATCACAATCATCCCGTCAGGGCTGACACGCGGAGTGACTTCCAAAGTAACACCCACATTGATCGGAGTTACATTCGTTTGAGCGATACCGTTGGTTACGGTCGTTCCAGTCACTCGTGGCACATTGGAGCCGACGGTAATTCGACCTTGCAGGTTTTCGATCGTCATCAGTTGAGGTCGACTTAGCACTCGCAGGCAGTTTCGGCTTTTGAGCGATCGCATCAGCAAGTTAACGGATTCATTTCCGGCGGATAGAGTGAAGCCACCAAAACCCGCATTGCCGCTGACAGTTCCGACTCCAAAAGCGGCACGAGCGGTTCCAGCCAGGTTTTCCCCAGTTGTCAGAACCGCGGAACTCAGTGGGTTGGCCAGTGACTGCCCGCGATCAAACAAGAGAGAATCCTGAACTCCAATCTCAACGCCAAACTCTTCCAATGCATTCAGATTGACTTCGGCCAGTAAAACCTGGACTTTGACCATCGGTGGACGACGGTCGAGGTTCTCGATGACCTGCATGACCTCGTAATAGTAGCGAGGTAGAGCACTGATGATCAAACTATTGCTGACCGTTTCTGGGACAACGATGACTTCACGTTTATTGGCAACAAACGTACTCTGGAAGTTGTCAGAAACCAACGTCGTTCTGGCATCAAGCCAATCGTTGACCGCAGCAGAAACATCGACGGCATACGCGTTATTCAAGCGAACAACGGTCACTTGTCGACGATTGACGTCATCTTCGTCCAGGCGAGTGAGCAGGTTTTTGACAACCTCTAGGTCACCCACAGGTCCCGACGCGATAATTGAGTTGGTTCTTTCGTCCAAAGTAAAACGCAAATTCGCAAGCGATTGACCATCCGTCGACGAGATCGACTGAAGGGGCAAATTACCGACGCCGCCTGTTTGAGCTCCTTGAGTATCTCCGCCAAACAATGTGTTTAGCATGTTAATCAATGTCAAAGCTTCACCGTTGAGAATCTGAAAAACTTTGATCTGCGTTTCAACATCCGGCACAACATCAAGGCGTGCGATGAGTGCTTCGATCAAAGGCATACTGTCTGCTTGGGCTCTAACAATCAAAGAATTACTGCCCTCGTCAGCGGTAATCTGCACATCGATTACGATTCCCGTACGCAGTTGGTTTCCGTCACGGTCCAAAGTCATCATTTGCAAGGTGGTCTGAGGCGCCTGCGAGGTACTGACTCCACCTTGATTTTGATTCGCTGGAGGTTGTTGAGCCTGAGCCTGTTGGTTCTGCGACGGCGCAAACGCGGTTCCACCATTGATCGCAAACTGAATCACAGGAGCGATTTGAGTCGCCAAAGTGTTTTTCAATTTGATCAAGCGAATCTCTCGTGTGGCTGGCGCATCCGCAATATCCAACTCCTTGAGAAACAACTCGATTCGCTTCAGATAGGAAGGCGTGGCTTTTACAATCAAAAGGTTCGCTCTAGGATCGGCAATCGTCAGCACATTTTCTGCGGTACCAGGTTCGCTGACACCAGGATCAGTTGACTGATTAAAGTACTCATCAACTCGTTGCTTGGCGTCAATCGCTGACATATGCAATAGTGGAAAGACTTTGAAATCGGCACTAACATCTGATGGAACTTTGTCTCCCGGATCTTTGTCCAGCTCTTTGATAATTCCCTCGATCAGTTTGACAGCGGCTGCTTTTCCGACGACAAGCAAACCGTTGGGATTTTGAACGGGTGTGATACTGGCTGGCCCTTGAGTTTCCGCAAGTTGATTATCATACAATTGCTGGATCGTCTCTGCGGCGTTGACCGGATCGACGTTTTTAAGGTCGATTCTTTTGGGTTGAGGAAGCGATGCCTGCGCCGCTTTCATGAAATCCTCAATCTGCTTGCGAAGTTCATCGACGTCTTGTTGATTGCCCTTCAAAAGCAACGTTCCAACGCCGGGGATAATCCTGGCTTCGACGGGGCCTCCGATTTCTTCGTCTTGAGGAGTCTGAATTCCACCTGGCAGCTGAATCGCACGCATGGTTTCGTTATCATCTTGCTGCTTCATGCGAACCATGTAGCTGACTTTTTGCATCTGCTCTGGATCGAGCCCGATCGTACTGATGAACTGTACGGCAACATCGTCAACAATCTGATCCCGATCCAGCTCACGTACTACTTCATTCCAAGAGGGAATTAACTCATCGGCACCTTCAAAATAAACGGATGAGTCTGTGCGGTTGATCAGCATCGTGCTGATGGTTGCAGGGTCCGCGGTAGGAATCTCAACTCGCATGATTTGCCCATCTTTGAGCATTTCGACTTTGGGCTGGCTGATCCACATCTGGATCAAGTTGTATTCGAACTGGCGCCAGTCACAGCGATTCAAGCGATAAAGTCGCGACGGCAACGGTTGAACAGCAGTCGATGGACTTGCATGGCTCGTTTGCTGAACGTTGTTGATCGACTCCGTCATCGACGGCGATACTTCCGACGCCTGGTAGGCTTGGTTTTGAGGCAGAGCGAGAGGACCAGCGGGTTCACGAACCGGCTGAGGCTGAGATTGCCTTAACTGGTTCTCACCAGCAATGATTCGAGCTTGTGATCGTTCAGGTTGGGCTTGCTGCGTCGGCAGGCTGCTAAAATCAAAACTGTCTTGAGCGGCCACCTGGCCGCTGACAAGGAGGATGATGGAGAGTACTCCAGTCCCCTTCTTTAACATGCTCAGCAAAGATAGTTGGGTCAACATTGGACTTCCTTTGATTAAGCGCACCATCTGCGGGGGATGCGCGCCGTGAATCAGAAATTACTTGCATCGTTTTCGTCTGAGACCAAGTACTGCTTCATCGTAAATTCGATTGGCGCAGCACCAGGAACTGAAATCCGGGTCTCATCAAAATTCAATGGCGTCAGCTGAGTTAGCGGGATCTGAACTCAGCGTTGTAAAAGCATCGGCAGAATCGTTAGAGGCGATAAAGAGTTTCTGCTTAGAAAAACACGAACAAACGAAAAAGCTTCGCGCAAGATTGACGATTATTTAGGCCCGGAAAACTTGGGGAAACTTTGCGGGCGCCTGCACACTCGTTCACAATCGGCAAAGTCAACCTAAACTAATTCTTGACAGTCAACTTCGAGATTCCTACCTTTGATGGGTACCCGCCTTTTTTTCGAGAATCCGAATGAGCTACGTCACCCCATCGAACCCTGGTCCCAGCAAGAAAATCGCCAAACGCGGTGGAGGCAGCATTTTGTTGCTGGTCGTCGCCGCGGTGGTATTCATGATGATGTCAAACCGCGGTGATGATGGAAAACGAAACAAGAATGGAAAAGCGCCCTTGGGTGGCTCTTCAATCGAAAAAGGTAACGTAAGCGGTCTGGAGAATCGTAAGGGAAGCGGCGACAAAATGCCCACCACGGGTCGAAATCAGACAAAAGCCGGCTGGGGAATGTCTGATGTCGACAATGACAAAAATTCGCCGCAAAACAAATCTACAACAAAAAACGGTTGGAAAATCGAAGAAGTTGACTCCAAACAAAAAGATGACAAGACGGGTCTTCGGCTCAATAATAAAAACGATTCCAATAACTCAGACTGGGAGATGGATGACGACGCAGGTAAAACATCATCTCAAAAGGAAAATGAGTGGGAATTCGAAGAAGTCGACAAGTAGCTGGAAAGAGACTCTGATTCTCAGACCAATCAACTCCCCAACACTTGTTAGGCCAGGGCCTCTTGTTTCCGCGAGAGCTGCGGTGCGTCAATTGAAGCGATGATTCCCACTTCCATCACCTCAAAACCTGCTTGCAGTGGGCATTAGGGATTCGAAACCGGCCCCTGGTCATTGATCGTAATGTCGCACTGAAATCCGATTTGCGATACAATCGAGAACCAATTCCACAACCCTATTGAATTGATGACTGGTTCTTACCTTGAGAACATCTCGTTTTTTGGATTCCAATTACTTCCATCGATATCAATGGCTGTCCCTCGCTTGTTTTTTCCTTCTCTTGGCCGGTTGTGGATCGAAAAAGAATATTGAATACGGCCCGAAAAACTCACAGCTCGTTTCCAGTGCGGCTCCTGAGGCGTTTCGAGCGGCACGAGGGATTACTCTGGGACTAGATCCGTCACTGGAAAACGTCGTCAACTGGAATCCAGCGGTTGATCGCGAGTTGATGCAGCTGTCCAACTACGTCGAAGTCGCGATGGAAGGGCAAGAGTCGCCTTCTGATTTCACTGCACCTGAGTTGACTTTTGCTGGCATTGATCGAAAAAGTGCGGCGAAGACATTCACTGGCTGTCGTGCCAAAGTTACCAGATGGAGACGTGGCGCGGCTTCCCCCAGTTATGCCAAAACCGATTTAACCAGCCTCATCGCCAATCTTTATGAACCCTGGAAATCGGCTCGCGCCTTTAGAACCGATTTAACAGCTCACAAAATCACACGTGACAAAAACGAACTCTCGGTTTCGGTAATCGCTCGAACCACTGGCCAAACCGGCGAGAACATAGGAATTGAATCAACCTCGTTGTGGAATACTAAATGGAAAATTGCCTCAGATCTCACTGACGAGCTCTTTCTGATTCAGATCCAGGTGATTGCCCACGAAGAAACCGAGTTTACCTCAGCGTCCGGACCATTGTTCAAGGACGTTACTGCAAACATCCTTAGCTCTGACGATAGCCTCTCCAAACAACTCAATTACGGCTTGGACGAATGGGCAAAGTGGATTCCTGGAATTGACATCATTGGGAACCACGGGATCGCAATCGGAGATCCAAATAACGATGGATTAGAAGACATCTACCTTTGCCAGCCAGAGGGGCTGCCCAACTTGCTGATCAGTCAAAATCAGAACGGAACGGCAGTGAATATTGCCGGCACGACAAACACCAACTTGCTGGACGAATCCAGGTCCGCACTGTTCGTCGATCTGGACAACGATGGAGACGAAGACCTTGTCATCTCGACCCAGCGAGAACTTATTCTGCTGTCCAACAACGGCGGTGGTGAGTTCCAATTAGAACATCGATTGCTCAACGGCTACGATGGGGGTTCCATTTCCTCGTCAGACTTTGATGGCGACGGAGACCTCGATCTTTTCTTGTGCCAGTACAATCCGATATTCCACGAAAACGATTTGTTCTCGCACCCCAACAATTACGCGGGTGCCTCCAACGGAGGACGCAATGTTTTATTGAAAAACAATGAGGGCTGGAATTTCGAAGACGTCACCGAAAAGGCTGGTTTACAAGTTGGAAATGAGAACTTTTCTCGGTGCGGATTGTGGTGTGACTTTGATCAAGACGGCGACCAGGATTTGTATGTCGTCAATCAGTTTGCAAAAGACCAGCTTTTCGAGAACCAGGAAGGTCGCTTCACCCTCAATCGAAGCGGCGGTGTTCTAAGTGACAATACGTCAAGTCGAAGTGCATCGGTTGGAGATTTCAATTCAGATGGACGACTGGATTTCTTTATTGCCTCTGAGGTGCTTCACGAAGCCAAACGCATCCAGTTGCCTGATGACGTGCCGGACAGCAGTTTTCCGAAAACGGTTCTGAACTCGAAAACAAAAGAAAGCCGAGTGGTATTCGCGAGCCCAAGTGACGAACAACCGCTTACCTCCTACCGCCTTCCCAGTCCAATATTTGCAACCCAGCTGGCCTACGGATCAGTCAATATAGACATCAATAACGATGGATTCGAAGACATGATTCTGACCAACGGTCAGCTTTCCAGGAACGAGGCCGCGTTGGATTCAACGTTGGAGTCCAGCTGGATCCGGCAGGCGTTTTCAAGTCAACCTTTCCTCGAAACGACTCAATCCGAACGCGAGCGATTTACCTCCGTGACGCGCACGCTGGCGGACGAAATTCGCTCCGGAGCATCATTCGGAGAGCAACAGCGAAATGTTTGTTTGCTGGGCTTAGGCCCGATTGGATTCGCCAACTTTTCCGCCTTATCGGGGATCGACTTCCCGGATGATGGTCGCGCAATTGCAACCGTCGATTGGGATCATGACGGAGATTTAGACGTCATCATGAACTCGCGCAGCGCACCCCAGTTGAGAATCCTGCTTAATCAACTTGAATCGGAAAATCAGTTTTTGTCAGTTCGACTTCTGGGCACGCAATCCAACTGCGACGCCATTGGAGCCAGAGTTGAAGTCTTTCTTTCGGATCGAGACACACCTCTTGTCAAGTCCGTTTCTGCTGGCTCAGGCACACTCAGCCAGTCGTCCAAGCAACTTCACTTCGGACTCTCTCAACGTTCCAAGATTGCCAGGATGGTGGTCCACTGGCCTGCGGGAAGCTCACAGACATACACCAACATTCGGCCCAACTCACGCTACCGAATCACTGAAGGTGACGCCAAAGCGAAAGAGTATTCCCACTCGAGGTTCAGACTTGACCTTTTGAAAGAGATTGAACCCATTCCAAATGAGCCTCTTCAGTTTGCGAGGAGTATTTTCTATCCGCCTCAGGGTCTGCCTAAATTGCAGTTTCAGGTGGAGGGGCAAGCATGGGTTCCCTTGCAAACCATCGATCAACTGCCAATGTTTGCGGTATTTGTCGACGATTCGCTGGCCAGCAAAGCCCTTCTCAAAGGAATTGCGCGCGAGGCTCGAGAATTTGCAAAAGCCAATTTGGATGTAGTTGGTATCGGCGTTTCTGGACCGTCCCCCAATTCGACCGCGCATTTCGAATCAGTCGCAAGTCTGACCGACAGCGTCAATTTTCCGTTTCGGTACGGAGCGGCATCGAAAAGTATGCTCGACAAGATTGAGCGGCTTTACGGCGACTGGTACTCGGACCAACGACTTCCCAAACCACCGTTTGCATGGCTGATCGATCGAGAGGGAATGGTACGAATCGCCTATAATTCTGAGAATGTTCGAGCGGACCGAGCTTTGAATGACCTGACGTTGATGATGGGAGGCCTCAAAACCGTGGCCAAGCATGTTTCACCTCGCCCAGGCATTTGGATGTGCTCGAATCCCGTGATCAACTACAGTCGTTTCTCTAATCGTTTTGTTGACTTGGGATACGAAAGCGACGAAGAGAAATTCGCCGTCCACTCACGTCGCTATTTGGCCAAGCAGATCTGTCGGAGTGCGATCGAATTAAGTGAGCAGGGAAATGAAGTTGAATCAAGATCTGAATTTGCGAGTGCTTTAGGATTGGACCCTCAATGTGAATTGGCCTGCATGGAATTTGGGAAATTCCTGGTTGAGCTTTCCGAGAAAGAACCAGACAAGGTCAAAAGGCGTTCACTTCTAAGCGAGGCTCTTTTGCTATTTGAAAAGGCGATCGAGATTGACCCCACCAACCCTCGTGCCATTCTGGGAAAATCAAAGGTAACTCGAAACCTAAATCTAATTGATGAGACGATTTCTCAACTCAAGAACTTTCTGGACAGCAATCCAAACCACTGGGACGTTCATGCCGCGATCGGTCGACTTTATTTTGAAAAGAAAAAATACTCTGAAGCGACAGCTCACCTCCTGAAGGCTTATGCGAATAGGCCAACCCTTCCCTTTGTCGCCGGCGACCTTGGATTCCTCTACTTGAATGGTGGCCTCTACGAAGACGGCAGGTCAATCCTGCAATTCGCCAATCAACTTCAGCCTGGCGAAGTTAACTTGAAACAGCAGCTCGCGCAAGCAGAATTTCTCACCGGCAATTACGAAGATTCGATTTCACGGTTACGTGAAGTCATTGCGATACGCCCCAACAACACGATGTCGAAATCACTTTTGGCTTGGTTACTCGCAACCTGCCCGCAAGAAAACCTTCGCAACGGTAACGAAAGCCTGGAAATCGCGTCGAAGCTTCTCAATACTTATAACGAATTGGCGTCGAGTCATGAAATATGTGCCGCGGCCTATGCAGAAGTCGGCGACTTCGACAACGCGATGAAAATTCAACGACAGGCGATCAATTTAATTGAATCGCGAACCACCCAGGAAGCCTATTCAAGTCCTCAAAAGGACGGATTAAGAGCCAGACTGGAACTCTACAAAAACCAACGCGCCTACCGAACGAACGATATCACTAGGATTCCCATCCGCCAGCCAGGCACTTGATTTGCGACGAAACTCCTCGTCGGCACACGATTTGGTGAACTCGCTTGCAACAAGCTAACCACACCAGCGTTGAATCAACTTGGTATAGCAATCAGTTCCCTTGGAAAGCTGCTCTAACGAGATCCATTCACTGTTCGTATGGGCTTGGGCGATGCTGCCAGGTCCAAAAACGATTTTCTCTTCAATCTCAGAGAACAACCCGCCGTCCGTTGAAAACGAAACCGTCTTGGCCTTGGGGCGATGGACAAGTTTCAAAGTATCCTGAACGAACTCAGAATTGGGATCACATTCAAAGGGTTCGCACCACCGGTGGACTCGAAGCTTGATTCCATTCGCTTTAGCAACGGTTTCCAATCGATCAATGAAAGGCTGCATGTCGACACGGGGAAGTGGTCGAGCATAGATCTTGCATTTGGTTTTTGCTGGAGTAATGTTCATTGCCGGAGAATCATCTCGCACGATAATATTCCACCCGGCAGTTTCAGGCGAAAAATTTCCCGAACGCCATTTGGGCTGACTCAGGATCTCGTCGTGAATCTTTTTGGCTTCTGTCAGCAAGGGAATCATCGCCACCGTCGAATTCACACCTTCGTTCGTACTGCTGTGAGCGGCGACTCCTGCGGACTTGGCTCTGATCTCCAACGAACCCTTGTGTGCGTAAACCACATCCAGCATGGTAGGCTCACCGATAATTCCTTTGGTGCCTTGGTTGACCATTTCGCGATAGAATTTACTTTCATCGACAACATTTCTAGCGCCATGAAATCCAACCTCTTCATCCGCCGTACATACGAAGAAAAGTGGCTGATTCAGTTGGTCGTGAGAGAACAGCTGCGATGCAGCCAGCATGCAAGCAAGCGAGCCCTTCATATCACAGGCGCCGCGACCGTAAAGGCGTTGATTATTGATGGCGGGTTCAAAGGGTCCAAATCGACTTTTAAACCAATTCTTTGCGGGCACCACATCCGAATGCCCAAAATAGGCCAGACCACCCTCGCCACGCCCTTTTTTGGCAATCAAATTCACCTTTCGAGTTCCGCGCCGATCCAAATACTCCAGCCGTTCGACCACAAACCCATGCTTGATCAACTTCATTTCTAAATATTTGCTTATCTTTCGATTTGACAAATGGCTGGTCGAATCGAAACTGATCAGTCGTTTTGCGTATCGTAACGCTTTCATGCAATGAGCTTTCAAATGGAGCACGGGGAAGCCGATTCAGTCCGCTGGTCGTGAAACGGGAATTCTTTAACAATAAACAGGGCACCGGCACGCGACAAGTTGCATGCCAACTGGCAGCGACGTTTTCTATTCCAGTTAATCCATCAAGATGAAGCAAAAAATCCATTTTGTTACGGGCAAACTGGCCGAATCCGCTTTGCGAAGTGAACTGGAAACTCTGGCACCTAAAGTCGGATTTAGATACACCGTTCAGGTGCTTCCAATCACCGTTGCCGCACTGATGACTCCTGGCTGGATTGCTGCCAGACTGGAGGTCCCCCAAGACACCACCCTGGTACTCATTCCAGGATACTGCCACGGGGATCTGGACCCGATTACCCAATCCTGCCCGGCCAAAGTAGAAATTGGCCCCAAAGACCTTCGTAATCTTGCCGAATACTTTGGGCAAACTCCCGACCGAAGTTCCTACGGCAAACACGATATTGAGATCATTGCTGAGATCAATCACGCCCCTAGACAATCACTTGACGCCACGATCCAGCAAGCACAACGTTTGATCAACTCTGGGGCCGATTTAATTGATGTTGGATGCGACCCTGGGGCAACCTGGAAAATGGTCGGAGAATGCGTTCGACAACTTCGCGAGCTGAACATTCGCTGTTCCATTGACAGCTTTAATTCGAAGGAGGTCCAAGCCGCGACGCAGAATGGTGCTGAGTTGGTTCTCTCAGTCAATTCTTCTAATCGAGAGCAGGCTGTTGACTGGGGCACTGAAGTCGTCGTTGTACCTGATACGCTTTCGGACTGGAAAGCGATGGACGAAACCATTGACTTCCTGTCCTCCAAAAACGTTCCACTTCGCATTGATCCCATTCTCGAACCGATTGGATTTGGATTTGCGGCCAGCTTGGAACGCTACATGCAAGCCCGCAGGCGCTGGCCCGATTGCGAACTCATGATGGGAATCGGCAATCTCACTGAACTTACCGATGTCGATTCCGCAGGCGTCAATGTCATCTTGCTTGCGATTTGCCAGGAGTTGGGAATTCGAAGTGTCCTAACAACTCAAGTCATCAACTGGGCTCGTTCTAGCGTCGCTGAATGTGACATTGCCAGGAAACTGGTTCATTATTCAATCAACGAGAAAGTTCCGCCCAAGCATGTCACCGAACAGCTCATCTCGCTTCGAGACCCCAAACTGAATAAATTTGGAGTCGATACCATTGAAAAACTCGCGAAGAGCATCAAAGACAACAACTACCGAATCTTTGCCGAAAACGAATTACTGTATCTCCTTGGCAGTGGCCAGCTCTTTTCGTCTCCCGACCCATTTGATTTGTTTGACTCTCTTGCTGACACGAATCCGACCAATCTGGACGCGTCTCATGCATTCTACTTAGGCTTTGAACTTTCGAAAGCCTTGACGGCGATGACACTTGGAAAACAATACACACAGGATGAAGCGCTTGACTGGGGGCATTTGACTCATCCTGAAGGAAATCGCCACCGTCTCAAAAAGCGGAAACTCACAAAAAAGTCTGACAATGAAGGCAGCGGCATTTGATTCAGAACGAGCCTAAAACTGAAACCACCCTGTTCCAACCTGTCGTCGAAAAACTGCCGGTTGAATTCGACCTGTGGTACTGCTTCGAACGCCTGCAGCATTTGCCACATTTGCTCGTCCTGGAGAGCTCCATGCAGCATGAAAATCTGGGGCGATACTCTTATGTGATGGCTGATCCAGTTCTTTGGCTCGAACCTGACTCGATTTCGGAAATGGCAAAACAGCTTTCGAACCTAGGCTCACAGCAAATCGAGTCGTTGCCGCCATTTCAAGGCGGACTTTCTGGCTTGATCGCCTATGACTACAACAGAAAACTGGAATCCATTCCTCAAAATGCCTTTCATGATTTCAGCCCTCCACCGCTTGCCTTTGGGATTTATGATGTTGTGCTCGCGTTCGATCACAAAACGAATGCTGTCTGGTTGGTCTCTCAGGGATTTATGAAACCATTGGGGCTGATCGCAAGTGGGGAGTCGTCTGCCTCGCGTACGGAGCATGCCAAAGATCGTTCCGACGCATTCTTGAAAATTCTCCATTCTGATCCAGTTGGATCCGTCGACGAATCACCCTCACCAAAAACGCTTAGCGAGTTGGCCCCACAATTTCCGGTCCAGGGCCCTGAGGGATTGACCAGCGATTTCTCACGTGAGCATTATTTATCGGCGGCTCAAAAGTGTATCGATTTCATTTACGCCGGTGACGTTTTTCAAATCAATCTTTCACAACGTCTTTTGGCGCCAGCAAGTTGCCCTTCGACCGAACTCTACCAACGCCTACGAAACTGTAATCCGGCAACGTTTAGCGGCTATTTTGACTTGGGCGAATCTCAAGTCATCAGCGCATCACCTGAACGATTTCTATCGATTCACAATTCAGAAATCGAAACGCGTCCAATCAAAGGGACTCGCCGGAGAACGCGTTTTCCACAGATCGACTTGGCCGTCGCCCAGCAACTGCTGGCCAGCGAAAAAGACCGGGCGGAGAACATCATGATTGTCGATTTGATGCGAAACGATCTTTCAAAAATCTGCGAGGACGATTCAGTTGAAGTCACTCAGCTCTGTGAACTGGAGAAATACCAATCGGTGTTCCATCTGGTCTCTGCGGTGAAAGGGAAACTCAGATCCAAGGTTAACGTTTTCGATGCTTTGGAGGCTACGTTTCCAGGCGGCTCAATCACAGGTGCACCCAAGGTGCGTGCAATGGAAATCATCGCAGAATTGGAGCCGACATCGCGAGGCGCCTACTGTGGTTCTTTAGGTTATATCGGACTCAATGGAAATGTTGATTTCAATATTCTGATTCGAACGATTACCGCTTCAGGAGGTTGGTGGCAGGTCCCCGTAGGCGGTGGCTTGGTGGCCCAATCGGATCCGCTTCGTGAGTACGAAGAAACTTGGACCAAAGCTGCCGGGATGCTGGCGGCGATCTCAAGGAGAAACGAAACTTGATCCTGGTCATCGATAATTACGATTCGTTCGTACACAACCTGGCGAGATATTTCAGGCAACTTGGCTTGGAAACGAAGGTGGTGCGCAACGACAAAATCACGATCGAAGAAATTCAAGTGCTCAATCCTTCGGCGATTGTCATTTCTCCTGGCCCATGCACACCCAACGAAGCGGGCTGCTCACTCGAAGTCGTTCGCGAATTGGGCCGTTCAATTCCAATGTTGGGAGTCTGCTTGGGGCATCAGGCGATCATTCAGGAACTAGGTGGCAAAGTCGTTCCTGCACCCAGCCCCATCCATGGCCGCAGCACCTTGATTTCCCATTGTCAAAAAGGCGTTTTCCAGAATGTGCCTTCGCCGTTTACTGTTGGTCGATACCATTCGTTGGTCGGAGACCCGGATTCTATACCCTCCTGCTTGACCGTTACCGCAGAAACCGACGAAGGAATCGTCATGGCCGTGTCGCATCGTGAGCATCCCATGATTGGACTACAATTTCATCCGGAATCCATTTTGACTGAACATGGATATTTAATGTTGCGAAATTTCGCTCAACTTGCAGGGCTGCCAACGCGCCAGGTTGCGGGAGAAAAACGATAGATGATCCTCGAAGGCGTCGTAACCACTACCAATTCTGATGGATCCACGAACATCTCTCCGATGGGGCCCAACGTTGAAAACGAATTCAAAGATTTTCAACTGCGCCCGTTTCAGACCTCGCAAACCTATCAAAATCTCAAGACAACGCGATGCGGTGTTCTTCATATCGTGGACGATGTGATGCTGATTGCGCAAGGAGCAATCAAACGATGGACCATCGTGCCCGAGCTTGTTAATGCAGATACAGTTTCAAGCCAGCGAATCGCAACCGCTTGCCAAGCCTTCGAATTTACGTCCCAGGTCGTCAAGGAAGATGAACGCACATTGATCGAATGCCAAGTGGTTCAGGTACATCATGGGCCAAGATTCTTTGGGTTCAACCGCGCAAAACACGCGGTCCTCGAGGCGGCGATACTGGCGACACGGATTAACTTTCTGCCGATGGCAGACATTCAGGCCAAGCTCTCAGAACTAAAAAACATTGTGGGGAAAACGGGCGGAGCTGATGAGCACGCGGCATTCGACTTACTCAACTCTTATGTCGGTGAGTTCGTCACGTGAACCGTACGAAAAAATTAAGCGTAACAACCGGAAGCCGTCTCCACTTTGGGCTTTTTTCGGTCGGACGAGTTGACGATCAACCTCAATTTGGCGGTTGTGGCATGATGGTCAAACACCCTCAAAATCAGATCACGCTCCAGCCAGGTTTCACCGAGACCAAGCTGAATGCGACTTTGGGTGTTAAGAAATGGTTTGAAAATGCAAAAAAAGTACACGGCGATTTGTCAGAGCAATGGGCTTCTACCCCTGCAATTCAGATCAATCAAACTGCGGCCAGGCACTCGGGTTTTGGTTCGGGAACCCAACTCGCCCTGGCAACTGGATTGGCACTTTCAACTTGGCATGAATTGGCTATTTGTGATGCCGATCAGTTGAGTACGATCATGGAACGCGGACTTCGATCAGCGATAGGAGCCCATGGATTTTTCCGTGGTGGGTTTCTGGTTGATCAAGGAAAACGAAATGACGGCGAACTGGCTTCATTAGAGCTGAATATGGATTTCCCAGAGGCATGGCCCGTTCTGATTTTGAATCTCAAATCTGCGCATGGGATCCATGGCGAAGCAGAGCTCGCTGCATTCAGGAAACTTCCTACATCGTCTCGAGACCATCGGGACCGCATGATTGATATGGTCAAAAACCAGATTGCTCCGGCGGTGGCGGCCACGAACTACAACGAATTTGGAGATGCATTGTTCGAATACGGACGATCCAGCGGGAGCGTCTACGCAAGTATCCAGGGTGGTGATTTTCACAGCCCAGCGGTCGAACAATTGGTTTACCAGGTCCGTGATTTTGGTATTCCGGCGGTTGGACAAAGTTCCTGGGGGCCTTGTGTTTTTGCCGTTACGCGTAACGATAAAGTCGCCGATTCGCTGATTCATTTTTTGAGTAAATCGTACGGCGACTCGTTAAACATTTGCAAAACCTCGGCGCTCAACAAAGGAGCTGAAATCAAGTGGCAGGACTTGGAGTAAACATCGACCACGTGGCAACCGTACGGCAGGCACGTCGAACCTACGAGCCTGATCCGATCATCGCAGCGGGAATTGCCGAGATGGCGGGCGCGGATCAAATCACGGTTCATTTACGTGAGGACCGACGCCATATTCAGGATCGAGATGTGCGTATCCTTCGAGAAACCATTGCCACCAAGATGAATCTTGAATGCGCATGTGTTGATGAGATGCTCAAGCTTGCGATTGACACCAAACCTGAACAAGTTTGCCTGGTTCCCGAGAAACGTGAAGAAGTCACCACCGAAGGCGGGATGGATGTCGCAGGCAATTTGGATCGAGTCAAATCTGCAGTGCATCTATTGGCGGAACAGGATATTATCGTGACCTTGTTCATCGACCCTGACCAACGTCAAATCGATGCCTCGTATGAGACTGGCGCGCATGGAGTTGAACTCCATACCGGCACTTACGCCAATGCTCGCGGGGACCTGGACGTTGAACGGGAATTACTCACTTTAGAGAATGGTGCCAAGTGGGTTTTGGACCACGATATGTTGCTGGATGCCGGACATGGCCTCAATTATCACAACGTAGTTCCCATTGCGAAAATTCCCGGAATGCGCGAACTCAATATTGGCCACAGCATCGTTTCTCGGGCCATCTTTGTGGGACTTGAGAATGCGGTTCGAGAAATGAAACGACTTTGCTCAAGCTAGGCGTCGTTCGAAAAAACCAACAAATCGTACCGGCCAAAGTTTGCACGCTGATTTTGACGGAGCAATGCTCTTGCCGACAAGCTTTGGTATCATCAATGCAAGTTTTTCCTAGGAGCAATAAATGGATCGTCGAGATTTCATCAGAAACACAACCGCAATCGGCTTGGTGGCAACCTCAGCCGTTTCCAACAGGGCTCCAGCCTTTCCATCGAATGTTGGACGCCCAGCATTCATTGCGACTTGGCCCTTCGGTCAACCCGCTTGCGACCTGGCGTTGCAAACGCTGAAAGAAAGCGGTTCCGGACTCGATGCTATTGAAAAAGGAATCGGTTTGGTCGAAACCGATGCGAGCAACGCCTCGGTGGGTATCGGAGGCATCCCCAACGCAAACGGAGTTGTCGAACTAGACGCCTGCATCATGTCAGGACCTGATCACCTAGCCGGTAGTGTTGCGGCCGTTCAAGATATTCTGCATCCGATTTCGGTCGCGCGCCGAGTCATGGAAGACACGATCCACGTCATGCTGGTCGGCGAAGGCGCCAAACAGTTTGCGATTCAAAATGGCTTCCCGAAAACCGATCTATTGACGGAGGTACAAAAGGAAAATTTCGCTCGTTGGAAAAAAGAACAAATCGCAACGCCCAATCAAGTCGACGAGAACAACCATGACACCATCGCCATGTTGGGTGTGGACGAAAATGGCGATCTGTTTGGCGGATGCAGCACAAGCGGTTGGGGTTTCAAGATTCCAGGCAGGGTAGGGGACAGCCCGATTATCGGCAGCGGCCTGTATGTCGACAACTCGGTGGGAGCCGCGGGTGCGACGGGCGTCGGCGAAAATGTCATGCGATTTTGCGGGTCGTTTTTGGTGGTCGAATTCATGCGAGCTGGTGCTTCGCCAACCGAAGCTTGTCAAAAATGCATTGAGCGAATTGCGGAACTCGATCCGAGATCGATCGCTGAGCTTGATATCAACTTTATCGCCATCAATAAAGCTGGTGAGTTTGGCGCGGCCGGCACCAGCAAAGGTTTTCGTTACTCTGTAACCACTAACGACATTTCCGTCGTCGAAGACGCCCTACACTTGACCAACAAACCTATCGGACCCGAAGGCGGAAACATCAAATAGTATTCCCGATAGATACTTGCGAATACAGCGCCGCGGAGACCTGGCATGATCGGCCTGCGGCGAAAGAAACTGAAAAGTCGTAGAAACCTACTTGGCATCCTTCTTTTTCAACAAGCCGGCACTGGATTGAAAGATCTTGGACCGTCGAGTTGCAGAGTGATCTACATCGGAGTCCGCTTGCTGCGCTTTGAGATCTTCAAGTAGAGCAGCCGTGATACGGCATTTAAGAACTTCGATCCGGAAGTTGATGTAGCTGGCCTCTTCCGAAGAGGAAACACCCAAAAGGTAATTCCCCATTTGTTCACGAGTTGGCACCCCAATCTGGTTTCGTCGCCAGATTTCTCCGAGAGTATGAATCCCGGCGTCGCGTCGCCCATTGATATGACTAAGCCGAGCCAAAAGCTCTTTGTCGACCTTAAGGCCTTCCTCAAGTTCCGCGGCTCGAGTCGTATCCAACCCTTCATCCAAGTACGCTTCGAGTTCAGCGTCTGTAAATTGCGTCGACATATGAATTAGATTTCTGATTAACGTATCATTCGTAAGCCACTATTATCGCTTGCGCCAACTCTCCACGCAACAGCCTTCCGGCAAACAAAAAAGCCCGACTTTGCATCAGACTTATGAGAATTCTTGCATCCTCAAGACGCTCAAATTCTCCTTTTTACGTCCCAAAAGATTCCAACTATAATGAAGTAAATTGATTCCATCACAGATAAATCGCGAAGTGCGGAACTCTTGCCGGGCTGGAGAATCAACGATTCGTTTCGGCAACTTCCCTCGACTAATCATTTGCGGCTGATCCCTAGATTGCGGACCCGCGCTGATTTAAATTCCCCATCCCCGAGAAGTAATTCAAAATCGCAATCTCGGCAATCTCTCGATTGAATGTCAACGGAGCCTGGTGGAATTCGCAAAAGTCCCGAGCCTGTTTGAGAATGTCTTCGACGTGACAGAAACGCATTGGACGATTTTTCCGCTTGTAGTAAAATTCGATTACAAAGTCGATGATCCCTTCCTGAAACTGGAATCCGTATTGCTGACGTTTGATTTCGAATAACTTGCGAAACTGACCTTCTGTCGGGTCAAAGACTTCGATCTTGTAGGGGATCCGGCGAAGGAACGCCTCTTCGCACAGGTTCTCTGGTGACAAATTGGTGGCAAAAACGAGGAGCTGCTCGAACGGAACCTCAATTTGCCGACCTGATGGAAGGTTGATGTAATCACTTCCGGATTCCATCGGTACGATCCAGCGATTAAGCAATTCTTCTGTTGTCACGCGTTGGCGCCCGAAATCGTCAACCACGAGGCAACCGCAATTGCTCTTGAGGTGAATCGGAGCTTCAATGATCCGCGTGACTGGATTGAGTTTGGCGTCCAAGTGTTCCAGCGTTAGCTCACCACCAACGACAATGGTCGGTCGTTTGATTCGAACCCAACGATCATCAAACTGTGATTCGGATGCAATGCCCTGTTGTTCTGGGAGCGGCGCAGCTTCGTGAACGGTCGGGTCATACATTCGAATGACCTCGCGTCCTACGGCAAGCGTCCTCGGAATCCAGATGTGAGGCGCCATCGCTCGAATCGCCCGCCTTGCAATACTCGTTTTTCCGTTTCCAGGAGGTCCGAACAGAAACATACTACTGCCCGAATTGATCGCTTGCCCCAGTTGCCCGATTAGCAACTTGCTGATCAAAAGACCATCCAACGCTCCAAGTACATCATCATACTTGGGCTTGAGATGCTTGATGGATTGACGAAAAACGGAATCTGAGTATTGGTCAAATCGAACCGGTGCAGCTCCACAGTAAGTGCTGTTCTCCAGCGCAATACGAGCTTGCTCAACTCCCTTGGGTGTCAATTCGTAGTGGTAGTCTCCACCAAGGTTGGACCCTTTGTAAGCAATCAGAAGATCACTTTTCAGGGTGGTCAGAACCGCTTCAACCAAGTTGTAGGGCAGTCGGACCTGCGACGCGACCTGATGACCCATCTGAGATCCGTGAAGAAACAGATATCGAAGGATAATGGGGAACAGATCGTTGTTGGTAAGTCCAATTGCCCCCAGCGATTGGGGCGTCTGTGGGACGAAGATATCGTTGATTACGCCCGCATCGTCAGATGGATGTGTCGACTGCTGAACCTGCGAAAGAGAATTGGAACTCAGCGGAATCTGCGGTTGTCCTTGCCCGGTGAGACTTGATGTGTACGCGTCAAACTGTTGCTGATCCATTTGAAATCCGTCCTCGATTGTGAGCTGAACCGCTCTCGTTGCCGTATATCCGACTTAATCCTCAAAACGAGCCTGATCGGTAGTCAAACCATTTGGGTCAGGTTGACTTTTCGATCCGAAGTTGAAGCCGGACGAGAAAGGATCCTGCCTCCCCCGCAAAGTAAGCTACGTTTCTGTGGAATGTGCGCGGATCCTCCGCCCACTTTCTACCGTAGTTTCGCCCATTTAGTGCAAGTGGCATTAGCCTTTTCAGGTCGCCCCTCAATTGACGAAAAATCGGGTGAACCAAACCATTAAACCATGCGTTGCCTCCAAAATGATTCACGTTCGAAATCTGCGAAAATCGTATCAAGAGCTACAAGATGAAGCGTTTATCGCGCTTGATGGTGTCAGCTTTGACGCGATGCCCGGGCAAATCCTGGGACTACTTGGCCCAAATGGTGCAGGAAAAACAACCTGTCTACGAATTCTCAGTACGGTACTCAAGCCAACTTCTGGAACGGCGATCATCAATGGCTACGACGTCGTCAAGATTCCAGAAAAAGTTCGGCATCAAATCGGATTCGTCTCGGTAAACACCGCGATCTACGACCGCATGACCGCCTGGGAGATGGTGCAGTATTTTGGACGCCTCTACGGCATGCAGCCTGATGAACTTCAGATGCGTATGGAAACGATTTTCGAGCGATTCCAAATGAATGAGATTCGAAACACGCTGGGAAGCAAAATGTCCACGGGAATGAAACAAAAGGTATCGATTGCGCGAGCCATTATTCACGATCCACCGATCTTGATTTTTGACGAAGCGACTTCCGGACTCGACATTCTCGTCGCTCGAGAAGTTCTCAAAACTGTTGAACAACTTCGCGATCATGGAAAATGCATTGTCTATTCATCACACATCATGTCGGAAGTCAGACGACTTTGCGACCGTGTCGCGATCATGAACCGAGGTCAAATCCTCGTCGAGGGTACGATTGAACAGCTTTCTACAGAACATGGTGAAGATGATCTCGAAGAGCTTTTTTACCAACTGATTGCAAAGCACGAAGAAGAACTACAACTGTCAACCACCGTTTAAGCAGCCCACGATGAACTGGTCTACTGTCAAATTGATTTTCGGTCGCGAGCTTCGCGATCAGGTCCGCGATCGGCGAACGCTTTTCACCGTCGCGATCCTGCCGTTGATCCTGTATCCGCTTCTGGGAATGTCGCTCATTCAAATGACTCAGTTCATGAAAGAGCATCCGACCAAGATTTGGGTCGTTGGCGCGGAGAACCTTCCGCAAAATCCCGCGCTGATTTCTGATGGGAAAATCGATGGGAATTGGGCAGGGGAGGCCGCGCAAAAACTACTCGAGCTACAGTTTTCCAGCGAGAAGGACAAGGAATTCCAGGCCCTTGTTCAACAATTCAAAGAGACCTCCCAAGCCGGACATGGATCCGAACTCGTCGATCAACTGATTCAGAAACAAATGGCCCTTCGTGACGTCGACTTGGCCGTATTCATTCCGCAAAAAATCGTTCTCGAATCGGACTCACAAGATGGCTCAAAAAAAGGCGTCTACGTTTTCACGAATTCGGCGAGCGACAAATCAAAAATCGCTTTTGAACGCTTCAACGCCATTTTGCAGATCTGGCAGAAGTCGATTTTCAACAAGATGCTCGAAGCACGCGATATCAGCGTCGAAAGTACAACGCCAATTCAAGTATCGGCCGCTGACGTAGCCGGAAAAAGTGAAAAACAGGCAGCCGCCTGGTCAAAAATTCTACCACTTGTGATCATGATCTGGTGTCTCACGGGTGCGTTTTATCCAGCCGTCGACCTTTGTGCGGGTGAAAAGGAACGAGGCACCTTTGAAACCTTGCTCAGCAGCCCAGCCCAACGAAGCGATATCGCCTACGGCAAATTGCTTACCGTAATGACATTCAGTATCGCAACGGCAATACTCAATTTGATCAGTATGGGATTCACGGGGCTGTTCGTCATGAGCCGCCTCGCCAGTATGGGTGAAATGGTCGGAGGTATCCCGGCCATGGGACCGCCACCGCTCACGTCAATATTTTGGCTCTTGCTGGCGTTGATTCCCGTATCTGCACTTTTCAGTGCGATGTCACTGGCAGCCGCTGCCTTTGCGCGAAGTAGCAAAGAGGGGCAGTACTATCTTGTACCGTTAATCATGATCTCTATGCCCTTGATGATGCTGCCCATGTTACCGGCGGCAAAACTGGACATGGGAAGCAGCCTGATCCCCATCACGGGTTTGATGCTGCTGTTGCGCGGACTGATCGAAGGCAACTATCAACAAGCGTTGCAATTTGGAGGCCCCGTCGTTGCCGTGACCTTGGTCTGTTGCTGGTTCTCGATTCGCTGGGTCGTCAACCAATTCAATAGTGAAACCGTCCTGTTTCGAGCCAGTGAAAGATTCGGCGTGGGACTTTGGGTTAGACAAATCATGCGAGAACGGGGCGCAATGCCCTCGATAGGACACGCAGTTCTGTGTGCGATTCTGATCCTAGTCATCAAGTTCTTTGTCGGATTCGCATTACAGATTCCGACGTCATGGTTCCAATTCGCAAAACAGACGGGCATCGTTCTCGTCGCTACCGTTGCGCTTCCAGCAATCATGATGGCGCTGGTTTTAACAACACGAGCAAGCAAAGCCCTTCGTCTGCGAATGTGCCGAATGCCGGTCGCCGCCGCAGCAATCTTGATGGCCATCATGCTCCACCCTTTGGTCATGTGGGGAAGCCAACTGGTGATGAGGGTCTATCCACCATCGGCCGACTTGATGGGCATGCAGCACATCATGGCCAACGTGATGTCAGATGCGCCTTCGATGGTCGCTGTGCTTTGTATATTTGCACTCGCACCCGCGATCACAGAAGAACTTGCATTTCGAGGGTTTATCTTATCTGGGCTGGAAGCGATGCGAAAAAAATGGGCAGCGATTCTCTTGAGTGCACTCTTTTTTGGTGCAGCTCACGCAGTCATTCAACAATCGATCATCACATTTGTCGTCGGAGCCGTATTGGGCGTCGTCGCACTGCAAACGAGAAGCATTATTCCCTGTATCCTGTACCACGCGACCCACAACGGTCTAAGCGTTATTGCAAGCCAAATCAAAACTCACTCGGGTCCCCTCGCTTGGATCGCCGAACCCAATCCGGCAGGCTTCCAGTATGCGGTACTTCCCGGTATTTTAATGTCATGCGTTGGCGTGATGCTGTTTGTTTGGTTCCTGAAATTAAAACCTGACGAAGAGGGACTCGCTTGGACCGGCTTACCCGATTGGTTGCGTCGCGCAATGGCAAAAGCGAAACCTGTTGAAACCATTTAAATCTCAATGACCCAGATTCCCGCCGCCTATCGAGCCAAATGGATTTTGCCCGTCGATAGGCCCCCAATCGCCAATGGAGTTGTTTACTGTCGGGCGGGGAAGATTGAGCAAATCGGCGAACACATTGATGTTCCCAATGCCCAAATTCACGATCTCGGCGATGTGGCCATCATTCCTGGATTAGTGAATGCTCATACGCATCTCGAGTTTAGCGATCTAGATCAACCTCTTGGCGATCCTTCGCTTGGATTTCCGAAATGGATCGAAGCGGTCATTTCGCATCGGCACGCCCACTCAAGTCCCGCCGACAAACCTGCGGCGATCAAAAAAGGCATTTCCGAATCCCTCAAATCTGGAGTCGTCGCCATCGGCGAAATCGCAACGACGCCCTGGAAACAGGAATCGTACGATGAGCGTGTTCATGGAGTCGTATTCCACGAGCAATTGGGGAACAATCCGTTGGAATCCCATTCCAAGACGAACGAAATCGAGTCTCGAATCAAGCATTTGGCAAGTCGAACTTGGCAAGCCGGAATCAGCCCGCACGCTCCATACTCAACGAGCCTCAACCTTTTCCAATCGCTGGTCAAGTTGGCCTCTAAGAATCACTCTCGCGTTGCAATGCATCTGGCCGAGACACTGGAAGAAGTCGAGTTCATTGAAACGGGGAAAGGCCCTTTTGCCGAGATGCTGGATCGTCTCGGTGTTCAATTCAGCCGAAACGGACCGATCAAGATAGAAGATTATTTGCAGCAACTTGCGACGGTCAACACTTTGATCGTACATGGCAATTTCCTGGACATCGATGAACTGGAAATGATTGCCGGGTTTGACAATCAAAGTATCGTTTTCTGTCCCCGAACTCACAAGTACTTTGGGCACCCAGAGTATCCGCTGCGAACGATGCTTGATTTAGGCATCAACGTTGCAGTAGGAACTGACTCACGAGCTTCCAATCCCGACTTGGACCTTTTCGCAGAACTGAAACAAATTTTTGCCACACAGAATGCCACACAGAATGAGATTCGTCCAGAAGAGATCCTTCGAATGGGCACCCAGGGGGGAGCGATCGCACTTGGCTGCGACGAACTCTTTTACACTTGCCGCAGAGCGGCTATTTCAATTGGCCCCAGACTTCAGCCTGGGTGTTCCCTGTCGCCTTGCGCCAGGACAATCCTGTCAATTCAGCGTCGTCAGCCAACTTCGCAATCCTGACAAACCACTGGAGTCAATCTTTGCATCTGAAACTCGGTGCGAGCCAGTTTCCTTATACGAAAACTCTACGAAATTGGAGTAGTGCCATTCGCCCATCCAATAGCGTGAATTGCAACGCATCCCCATTGAAAACCGTTCCTATGGATCACTCGCGTCGGTATGGTAATACTGGCATCCGATCCACCTCACAAAACGTGAAGCCCAACGACGTTTACACTTGCCGCAGAGCGGCTATTTCAATTGGCCCCAGACTTCAGCCTGGGTCCGAAGGGACGTTCCCTGTTTTCCAACTCACTCGCGTCAGTATGGCAATACTGGCATCTCCACCTCACAAACGTGAAGCCCAACGATGCGAAGCTTCGAAAAAACACTTGCCGCAGAGCGGCTATTTCCATTAGCCCCAGACTTCAGTCTGGGGCTCCAAGAAACCCAAAAAACCGAGCCTCAGAGCGACGGCATCCGTTGCGTGTCGTGCACACGGGTTCATTGCCTCGCGAAAATTCTAACGCGCGGCCCTCCAGAGCTTCCCCTCCCAGGACGCGAAGCATTCGGGTTCTACGGGCTCTCGATTACAAGGCATCAGGATAGAACCGATAAGCTGGGAAGCGGATGCCATCGCTCTGCGATTAGGTTTTGGTTGGGAACGTTTTACCCCAGACTGAAGGGCTTGTTGATTTATTTTGATTTTAGTCGAACAGGTCTGGTTTTCCCCTTACCCCGGCTACCGTTGTTTGCGCAACGGTAGCCGGGTTCGCAGGCAGCTTGAGTTAAAAAGGTGAAAGGGAGGGGTAAAGTTCGAAGGCTCGCGGCGGTGGTGGATCGGTGTTGCTACGAATCAGGCCGATCAGACGATGAAGGTTGAACGCCGCACTGCACCAGTCATATTCCTGCGACACGCGGTTCAAGCCACGCGTCAGAAACTGATTCAAACCGAAGAACCACTTGATCATCGAAAACGGACGCTCGCCCGGATGTTGACGTGCGCGATAAATCTCTTTCGACTTTTCTCTGGACATTTTCTGAGCATGTGCAACCCGCTGTTGTTCGTTCTCTTCATGAGCCACCCGCCGCGCCGTTCCCTTGCGACGAAGACAAAGATCCGCCAGCGGACAGCCCTCGCAAGTCTCTGTTTCGGCACGGTAGCGAAACCGGGTTCGTGATTTCCCCGAGGAACGCTTCTCTTGGGCACTGCCGCGAAACGACAACGGTTTGCCCATCGGACAACGGTAGCAATCCTCTTCGGCGTCATACACAAAAGAATCTTTCGAAAGCTGTTCCCGTTTAACACCGTCAACGGTCACCTTCACGCGCGGCAAGCCATCCCAATCCGATTCAGCGACCGGTTCAGTCAGCGACTCCCGAACCGCCGGATTGGTCGCCGGATCAGTCGTCTTGAGCGGAGAATAAAAGTCGATTCCCCGCTCGTCACACTGGCTGATGTTGTCACCGGTAGCCATCAGTCCGTCGGCCAGCAAACGCTCCGGCGGCGAGTCCAGGTCGAAGTTCTCCTGCACCCGCGCGACCGCATCAAGCATCTCGCCGTCTTCATTGACGACGTTGAGCACCGTGCTGTCGACGATCATCCCGCCGGTCGTTTCCACCGTCGTCGCCGGGCTGTAGTTGGCGGCGTGACCTCCGGTTTTGTTGGGCATGATCCGTGATTCCGGATCGGTTGTCGGGATTCGCGAAGGAACCGTTTTCCCGTGGTCTTCGAGCAACTGCACCTGTTCCAGGGCAGCGTTGACTTTGTCGAGTTTCCGCTGGACTTCGTTGATCTCGACCGTGAGCCGCGCCGAATCCTGCTCGCCAAAGAGTTCGTTGTCCCGCTGGTCGGCCTGACGGGCCTGTTGATCGAGCTGCTCGTAAGCGACTTCAAGTTCTTTGCGAAGCTGCCGAAAACGCTCCGGGGTCCGACTGGCCTGACGGGAGTTGTTGGCGCGGATTCGTGTCCCGTCAAAGGCCAGGCTGTTCATCCGGGCCCAACCCAACTCGATGCCGATCATCGCGAATTGAACGTACAGCTGTTTCAGCTCTTCGGCGTTGCCGATGCGAAACTTGCAGATCGTCGTGTGATCAATACGGCGACTTTCGGCCAGCCAGCGAAAGTCCAGACGCACCTGCAAGGCGTCTTCCAGTGCACGACTGGAAGTGAGCCGGCACAGCAGGCCGTAAAGAATCACACCCGCGACGATCCGCGGATGAATGGGCGGTCGGCCTAGCGTAAGATCGTATTTGGATTCCCATTTTGAGAAATCGACGCACCGCAAAATTTTATCCACAAGCCGCACATCATGATCCGCATCAACGGCATCGTCGAGCCGTTCCGAAAAGAGAATCTGTTGCTCGCGGGGCTGTTTGACTTTGGCCCAGTCCATGAGTAACTCCTTCCCCAAATTTTGACACAATCAAAAAAAACTGGCAGGGGTAGCTCTTTATTAAATCAACAAGCCCTGAAGTCTGGGGCTACGAGAAACAGCCGCTCTGCGGCAGATGCACTTTGCGACTTGGACGTGTAGTAGAACGTGAGCCGACGGACATCACTTCGCCGGTCCGACACGAGCCACCCTCCCAGGACGCGAAGCATTCGGGTTCTACGGGCTCTCGATTACAAGGTATCAGGATAGAACCGATAAGCTGGGAAGCGGATGCCATCGCTCTGCGATTAGGTTTTGGTTGGGAACGTTTTACCCCAGACTGAAGTCTGGGGCTACGAGAAATAGCCGCTCTGCGGCAGATGCACTTTGCGACTTGGACGTGTAGTAGAACGTGAGCCGACGGACATCACTTCGCCGATCCGACACGAGTCACCCTCCCGCCGGGTAGGAACTAAAACTTGTGTAGACACCAATGCTGCTGGGCCGGACAAAACGAATCGGCAATTGAAATCGCGGCCTGTGATTGACTGAGCCACGATTTCAATTTGACTACCGTTGCTTGGTTTTAGACCCGGGCTTCGAGGACCAGATTGAAAGGCGTTTCGGCAACGCGGTCCATACTGGCGAACCCCGCTTCATCGACAACAATTTCTCTCAACCGCTTCTCACCGGCTTGTGCTCCAAGAGCGGCGCCCGTTTCCTGGGCCAACGAAGTTGGAACGCAAACCATCGTGGATGCACTGTAGTACAGTCGACTGACGGGGTTCATATTTTCCGCCAGTGAATCTCCGGCCATCGGTTCGACAATCATACAAGCTCCGCCTGGATTGAGAGACTCTCGAATGTGCTTCATGCCGCCGACGGGATCGCCCATGTCGTGCAAGCAGTCGAAAATGGTGGCAAGGTCGTACTTGCCAGGAAGCTCTTTGGCCAAACTGACGTCAAATTTCAAATTGCTCAGTCCGTGGGACCCTGCGTGCTTTTTCGCCTCCTCAATCGAGCCCTTGTGAAAATCCAATCCGATAAACTCAGAGTTTGGAAAAGCCTGCGCCATCAACGTTGTCGTGATTCCATGCCCACAACCAATGTCGACGACCCTTGCACCGCTTTCTAATTTCTCCGCCATCCCTTTTAACGATGGCAGCCAGGATTGCACCAAATGATTTTGATAGCCGGGACGAAAAAAACGAGCCACAGCACAGGAAAGACATTCAGTTTGATCTTGCCAGGAAATCCCCTCGCCTGTTTTGAACGCGTTTCGTACAAGCGGTTCGTTTTGCTGAAAGGCTGCTGCTGCTCCAAATGCAGGTGCCAGGTAAAATGGGCTGTCCTTGTCTGCCAGGATAAAGGCCTGTTCGGCAGTCATTGAAAAATTCTCAGTCTCTGCGTCATAGGTGATGTAATTGGACGCAGATTGAGCACATAACCACTCGCGAAGGTAGCGTGCTGCCAATCCAGTCTTGTCCGCCAATTGGTCGGCTGTACAGGGCCCGTTTTCATTAAGCGATTGGTAGATGCCAAGTTTCTCTCCGATTTGGACCAAGGGCATGCTGAACGCTCCGCCCAAGTCCTGGAGAAATTGTCCAACTAACTCATTTAGGTTATTCTCGTCCACGGTAAACCCTTTCAAAGGAATTTCTAATATGCGATAAATGGGTAACTGCCAACGCAGATTGCGATCCACACGGAAAAAATCTTTTTTGAAAACTAATTCAGGTAGCAACGATGAGCGTTTCCGATGAAGTTTGAATTGTGGAAACTGCTCAGCCTAATTACCTGGTTTTCCGTTGCGATGGGGGCACTGTTTGGGACCCAGCTCCCGTGGGGAATTCGGATCGGTGTCTTTTTGATTTTGGTTGGTCTTTTGCTTACGATTGGGCGTTTGCTCATTCCTCATCGAGCCCCGCGAGAACATGTCGAAAACGACGCCGTTTTTTTACAGGTTTGGGCGGACGCAATTTTCTTAGGCACCCCAGCATTCTTCATCTGGTGGATCGGATTTTCTTTGCTTCTGAGTCATCCTATCCTTGGTTTTTTTGGGGCGTTTGTATGCTCATTGGCTTACATCATCATCATTTTCAACAAAGGGCAGAACGAACCCAAAACGGAAACGCAATAGTGCAAACGCGTCGAGGGTCCAAGAATCTGCCGGGACTCATTGACTGCAAGTCGTAAAAACGAATTCAACCTCCACACAAGTCATTGGACGATAGCTCCGTCATGATTGAGTCCCACCAGGGCTGCAATTCGTCCCGATAACGTTGGTCACCCTCAGGGAGGACGCGCCAAGGCAGGCGACGCAATGTCGAGCTGCTGTCTCAGAATAACGTGCGGCAAGAGCCGTGTAAAAGAAAATCAACGGATGTCATCGCTCTGCGACCCTTGCTTTCGGGCTGTTACCCCAGACTGAAGGGCTTGTTGATTAATTTCAGTTTCGTTGGTTTGAGTTTGGTTTCCCCCCATTCCCCCGCTCGGTCGAAACATCATCATCATTTTCAACAAAGGGCAGAACGAACCCAAAACGGAAACGCAATAGTGCAAACGCGTCGAGGGTCCAAGAATCTGCCGGGACTCATTGACTGCAAGTCGTAAAAACGAATTCAACCTCCACACAAGTCATTGGACGATAGCTCCGTCATGATTGAGTCCCACCAGGGCTGCAATTCGTCCCGATAACGTTGGTCACCCTCAGGGAGGACGCGCCAAGGCAGGCGACGCAATGTCGAGCTGCTGTCTCAGAATAACGTGCGGCAAGAGCCGTGTAAAAGAAAATCAACGGATGTCATCGCTCTGCGACCCTTGCTTTCGGGCTGTTACCCCAGACTGAAGTCTGGGGTAACAGGAAATTGCCGCTCTGACGTTGTGAATTTTTCGAAACGCCGAATTACTTCAAGTAACATTTGGGTTTATTTTGAACTCAGACATAGGGACTGAGATTGAAATGTAGCCACATAATCGCATTGGACTCTATTAATTCACACCCTCTCTGCGGCAAGTGCATCCTGAGAAATTGATTGAGGGATGAACATTGAAGTCGTGCACATCAAGGAATGAGGAGGCAATGGAAACCCGACGTGTGAGCGAGGACGAACCTGACTCGTCCTCGCTCACGCATCGGGTTTTCAAAAACGTACGCCAGTTCGTTCGTACACGATGAATATCTAGCAGCCTCGACGTAACACGCATTGGAACGGCGCTGTTACCCCCGACTGAAGTCTGAGGCCAACGGAAACATCAGTTCTGCGGCAAATGCATCCTGAGGAATTGATTGAGGAATGAACATAGAAGTCGTACACATCAAGGAATGAGGAGGCAATGGAAACCCGACCCGTGAGCGAGGACGAACCCGACACGTCCTCGCTCACGCATCGGGTTTTCAAAAACGTACGCCAGTTCGTTCGTGCACGACAAGAAAATCAAAATCTCTCGGCGACGTCTCATCAGTTAGCGTCTTTTCCACGCCGCGAATAAATAAATCGCTAGATGCGTTCACAAACATAGCAAACAAACTTGGAGCCAAGCCGAGTCAAAACGGCCACTCCATTGAGTGAACCTTGAGGGCGAATCTTGGACAGCCGAGAAACCGTTTTTTGATCCAGGCCACGACTCTTCCATTCCACCTTGCCAATATCATGTGAAGTTAATACTTCCTTGATGACCTTCGGCTTCATTGCACAGGATTCCAGAACTCGAAAAGCTGCCGTAAATGGAGAACAGTCCTTTTGTGGGCCCGTCAAATAAACGCTTCCGTAGCTCAATCGTCCAAGTTCGTAATCTGCAGCAAACTCGTCAACCAAATCCGCACCCAAAATCGCGGAATGGGGTTCAAAAAGAAACTCATCCAAAGAAGAGGCGACCACCTGACTGTGTTGTGTCTCGGAAGTGGCAAATTCAAAAGCGATCCCTTCGTTATCAACAATCGATACACGGCGGGAGCAACTCACAATGTCGCCGCCTAGCCAAAGCAACTGCTGCTTGCACTCGCGTTGATGTCCAATCCATTGGGCGTGATGCGGAAATTCCAACGCTGTCTCCAATCGCGTTGCTGGCGCCATCTTGATACACACCGTTCGTTGACTGGAGCCAATCTTCAATAGCTTGTTGAGAATCTCATTCAAGTTGGGCGAAAAATTTTCGGGGCGAATCGTTCGCCCTTTGGTCCTGCGATCCGGGTCCAGGTGCACAAACGCATTTTCAGGAATACTCAGATTCTCAAACTCGTCGAGATGAACTTCTGACGAGGGGTTACCGTTGACGGCAAGGTTGTGTGTCGCAAAACGGCAAGTCGTTTCATCCCGATCAACCGCCACAACTTTCTTCTGTCGGCCAAGTCCAATCGAATCGCCACCGATGCCGCAGCAGACATCGTATCGCTGAAGTTCTTCCTGAACCTGACTGGCCTTGTAATCGGCAAGCACTTCCGAAGTGGCTTGTTCCAATCCGAGCCGAGTGAACAACATCTGGTCTGCTTTGGTGAATTTTTTTCGGGCACGCAATTGCAACTCGGCTTGTGAAAGCAAAAATGAACCGCGTTCCAGGTTATTTTCTTTTCGTAGTGCGACGGCCAATCGGACTTTATCTTCACCCGATTCCAATTTTTTGCGAATTTCTCCAATCGTCCGCAGTGTCTCGTCGCTCGTCATCCAGAAATCTTGAGGCAGCATGTCTACAAAGCCTGAATGTGGGTTGATTTTTCTGGCTGGCAATCCATGATTGTCCTTATGGTTGAAATCGTAAATGAGCTTGTACTATACCTTCGGCTGGCCCAAGCGTTTAAGCAGAAACAGCGAATGCTTGACCGTGATCGAGCTCTCGTTCTCGCAGGAACCTGTGCGGCGATCCTCGAAATGAAGTCCGTTGATGACTTCTGTCGAAAGATCATACTGCAAAATAACCACGGGCACATGATGAAGCGATGGAGTTCGTTTGCTGAAGCCATTCGAATGGAGGACTTTGGCATCTTTATCAAGCAATTGCAAAGGCGATTCCCGATCGAGCGGGCCGAAAATTTCTTAATGCAATTGAAATACCAATGCGATGTTGTTCGAGAAGACTACGATTGTGACGAAGCATTTGCTGCGGCAGTAATGGGTGTCGACTACGAATGGCTCACTGAGAACTTTGGCTAGTGGTTTGTCAAAGCTAAAAATTGGAGCTGGCGATATTAGCCGGTTTGGCGCTAGTCACGGTTTTTGTTTGTTCAACCGCGGCTAGAGACGAAACGGCTAGTCCCAAAACTAAACTCTGACAGGCCACAGGCACTGAACATCAGTCGCTTGCGATGCAGCCAGCCACTCAAACGGAGGAACGGCGATTGTTTCGGTGGGAGCCTGCACCTTCCATTCTCGGCCTGAACCTGGCGTCGCGTCTCGCCCCCTCGGCAGCCCTCTTTAAAACGCAAATCCCTAACTCTTTGACCCAATCAGCATGGCAAGTCCGATTGTAACGTTGACTGTATCGAGCAATAGAAAACGACTCCGATGCTCGAAGTATCTCGTCGATATTCTGGATACCCCTCAATCGGAATTTGTATCATGCGAAATAATTTACTCCTCCCTGTGCTTCTTGCCGGTGCAATCGGTTTGCCTTATCTGATCTCTCAAAATGCAGAAGAAAGTCCCCCCTCCGAACCCTCTAACTCGCAATTGCAACAATCCAACTTTTCCACGCCGGTCTTTTCGGCATCAACAAGTTTTCCACCACAAGCCAATGGGCAAGCTCCTTTTGGCACCCCAAACTTCTCCCAACCTCCCTCGGGGTCGAACTGGGGGCAGCAGGCTTCAGTCCCCGCATCGTTTGCTGGTTACCCATCCAGAGTTGTGCTGCCAGGCACCGCAAACTCTCCAGACTTCGCCGCAGCACCGATGGAATTTCTTCCCACGACCAATCTCGCCGAAATCATTCGCTTTGACATCAATCCAGATTGGATCAAGCAACGTTGGCCGCGTGTTTCAATGACACCGCAAGACGACAATCTACATGGCATGCGAGTCGCCTTGGTGACAGGCACAAACCCTTCAGATCTACATGGTTCGCTAACCTACCATTTCGATAGAAACCAGAGTTTACAAAGAGTCTCCTTTCAAGGCTGGACGGGAGACGCGTCGCGGCTGGTCAATCTGCTTACCCAGCAGTACGACTTCAAGCAAAAACCATCGCACCTGGCGGGACTCTATACTTCCAGCTCATGGGGGCGCGAAAAAGGGGCTTTGTTGATGCAGCACCCAGACATCATTCGCTCGGATACTCCCACTCAACAAATGGGAATCGTGTTGGAAATCAACAACCCCAAGGGTTCTTTTTCTCTAAGTCCCTACGTTCAAGGCATTCTTGCGGCTGCATCCAACTGAAACGACATATTTTCGAATCACTGAACATTTTATGCACAGATGACCTGAGGCACACGTCGACTTTTTTCTCCCACAAAGGCACTAAAGTTGACCGCAAAAAAACTTTCTCTGCCTACTTGATTTGCAATTTACTCGCGTCCGAGTCTTCAAATTTTGTCAACTGTTTTCTGCCAACAAAGATTTTATATTTAACGGTTTGACAGCAGTGCTAGCGTTCCTACAATCAGGCTCCCACGATTGGAATTGTGGTTGGATTCTTTTGAATCAAGTGGTGAGGCAAGGACGCGTGCGACACTCTTAGTTGCATATCCACCCGATCGAGTGGCGTCAGATGTTGCTTGTCGGGCATCTCCATTCTGGAGAAATTGGATACGAGTGGTTGCATGTGCAAAAGGAAGTGAGTTCAGGGCGTGAACCGTTTGGGCAAGGAACAAGTACGAAACGTTACGTGGGTAGAAGATCCTTCTTCCTCCAACAACACGGATTCGTCATTTGGGACTTCGTCCACACCCTCATCTTCTTCAACACTCGATCCCGTTATTGCAACTCAATCAATCCGGGAACAGCTTTGCCAGTTGATTGGCGTTGACCGTTTTGAACTTTGGTTCTCAAACCCAACTTGTTTATTGGTGGGAACTGATCGCGTTTCGATTTTTGCGGAAAGCGATTTTGAGCGGCAACGAATTCAGAATTCATTTGGTGTTGAGTTGCGTGATGTTGTCAACGCAACATGTGGCCCTGACTATCAGTTGACTTTTGAGATCGCGGCCAAGGCCAGCACTCCATCAGTTGAACCTTCAACGACCCAACAAAGAATGGATGAACAGGCCGCTCCCACCACAGAAACGAACAAGAAGCGGGCACCTCGCAAACTGGGGCTTAATCAATTTTGCTTTGGTGAGTCCAATCGACTTGCCGAGACGGCAAGTGAACAAACGCTTCGGCACCCCGGACAATTTTCGCCACTATTGATTTATGGGCCAACAGGTTCAGGAAAAACTCTGCTGCTGGACTGCATGGTCACTGAGTTTCGCAAACGACTAAACATGGGTCGTTGCATAATGATTACCGCAGAGCAATTTACCAGCAACTTTGTTCATTCGCTTCGCGGTGCTGGCTTGCCCATGTTTCGTCGCAAATACCGCGACCTTGATTTACTGGCCATCGATGACATTCACTTCCTGTCTGGCAAACATGCCACGATGGTAGAAATGCAATACACGATTGACCATCTGATTCGTGCAGGCAAGCAGGTCATTGTTTCGTCGGACCGTCCGCCGATGGAATTGTCGCAACTAGGGATGGAGCTTTGTGCCCGCCTGACTGGCGGATTGATTTGTCCACTCCAGTATCCCTGTGAGGATAGTCGTTACGAAATTCTAAAACGAATGTGCCGGGAACGAGAATTCCAAATCCCTAGTGCTACACTCCGTTTTGTCGCCTCCAAAGTCTCTCGTGATGTTCGTCGACTGAGCGGAGCGATCAATCGAATTCAAGCGGATTCGATCTGCAATGGCCGAAAAATTACGGTCGAATACGCTGCGGAAATCCTGGGTGACTTGATTTCGATCACGACAACCGCCGCGTCGATGGCTCAAATCGAACGAGCCGTTTGCGACTTCTGTGGAGTGACTTCAAGCGAACTAAAATCGGTAAGTCGTGCGAAACGGGTCAGTGCGGCCCGAATGTTGGCGATGTGGCTCAGCCGTGAGTACACCTCAAATGCCTACTCAGAAATCGGCCAGTTCTTTGGGGGACGGACTCACAGCACGGTCATCGCAGCTGGTAAACGAGTCAAAGGTTGGATCAGCGAAAACCAACGCATCGATCTCCCCAACGCTCAGTGCTCTACCCGTGATGCAATAGAGCGAATCGAATCGAAGCTTCGTATTACCGGCTAAAGCCTGTCGAGCGTGAGTGCCTCCGCAATTTCGTTGGCAAACATGCTTTCGGCCAAGCAACGTTAAGCGTCTTCTGGTGCCATAGTTTCTCCTCGCTGTATCTCTATGATCAGCAGAACGGCCGGAAGTCCAATCCTTCAATTGCCTTGATTTCCTAACGGTGCCAAAACAGCGGCTGCAAATTTCCGGCAAACGTTGCGACACGAGACCATCGAGCTCAAGGAGGACGCCTAGCGCCTCTCCGCTTTATTCTGTTTCAATCCCGATCAACCTATTAACAGCTCAATTTCACCCAACCCACGCCACCAGACCTTCCAAGGCAATTCCCGCAATCTTCATCCCGAAAACGTCAGCAATGGTTTTGAGTTGCAACGCTGATCTGGACGATTCCTAGGAGAGACCCAGCATCGCAATCAAGGCCAGTCCAGCCGACTTGCCAACCAATGCAATTTCGCACATCTGAACCAATCAAAAAGTGCCAACGATGTCTGGAAGTTACCACCGATGAAACCCTTTCTCAAAGCAGTCGGACTATCGTTTCGATACAAGTGGTCCATCATCGGTGCCATCGTTTGCTCGACACTAATTGCTGGCCTTATGGTCGCCAGTATCTCAACAATCCTACCAATTGTTAAAGTAGTCCTAGAGGGACATACGGCGCAAACCTGGATCCAAGAAGAACTAGAAGCTTCGGCCAACGAACTGGAAAGTCTTCAAAAAGGGATCGACCAATATGAATCGCAGTTGGAAACGGCGGCCGAGGTCGAAGCCAGATCAATCAAAAATAAAGTTGCTCTCCAGCGAGACCGACTCAAAGGCGAACAAAAGCACTTTGATCGCTATCAAAACCTTGTTCCCTATGCTGAAAAGTACGCGCCTTCGACTCCATTCGAGACTTTGGTCTATGCGATGGCATGGTTGCTGGTCACTTCAATCCTCAAAGGCATCTTACTGGTGATTAGCGCAATCCTTGTCGCTCACATCGCCGACAAGACCGTGATGGATTTGCGCCGAATCTACTATCGTAAAGCCCTCGAACTTGACCAGCGAAAAATTGAGCGGTTGGGCACATCCAACATGATGACTCACCTGTCTCACAATATGACCATGGTGAGCGGCGGACTGAGAATGTTCTATGGAAAAAGTATCCGCGAACCACTCAAACTAGTCATGTGTCTCGCTGTGGCTGCCTACATTTCTTTGCCACTATTGCTTCTTTCTCTGATTGTCGTGCCAGCGGGGGCTTTGATCATCCAAAGTATCTCAAGGCGAATGAAGCAATCGACACAAAAAGAGATGGAAGGAATGTCTGATGTTTTCCAAACGCTGATTGAGACCTTTAGTTCCATCAAAACCGTTCGTATTTTCAATCGCGAGAAAACAGAACGACGTCGCTTCAAAAAGAATGCCAATACGCTGTACAGGATGTCGCTGAGAATTTCCTTGTATGATTCGCTACTTCGCCCGGTTGCAGAAGTCCTCGGTATTGTTTCCATTGCGATTTCGATTTTGGCTGGCGCCTATCTCGTTCTGAATCGCCAAACCCATCTAATGGGCATTCAAATTAGCGAACGGCCGATTGATCCAAGCATGTTTATCATGTTCTATGCCATGCTGGCTGGGGCAAGTGATCCAGCCCGAAAATTAAGCGAAGTCGTCAACGTACTGGTTCGTGGTAATACCGCTTGCGAAAACCTGTTCAAAGTTTACGATCCACCACCGAGAGTAACCAAACCAGAAAATCCAATACGTGTTCCTGAACACTCAGAAAGCATTCAATTTGAAGACGTTCTGTTCACCTATCAGCCAAGACAACCCGTACTCCGCAAAGTCAACCTGCGGGTCCCGTTTGGGCAAACCCTGGCAATCGTTGGCGGCAATGGATCGGGTAAATCAACAATGATGAACCTATTGGCGAGATTCTACGATCCAAACCGTGGCCGCATTTTACTTGACGGAAAAGATATCAAGCGAATGAGCCCCAAAAAGCTAAGATCACAAATCGCCTGGGTGACTCAAGATTCTGTCCTGTTTAACGATACGATCTGGGAAAACGTTGCCTACGGAAAACTCAACGCGACAGACGAACAAATCCTATACGCACTTCAAGTCGCCGGCGTTGATCAATTCGCAGCAGAATTCGGGGACAATTACGACAAAGTCGTCGGTGACAACGGACGTTTGCTCTCCGCAGGTCAGCGACAACGAGTTGCCTTGGCTAGAGCAGTTCTATCCGATCCCAAAATTCTGATTCTCGATGAAGCTACGAGTCAAATGGATGGTCAATCAGAATCTTTGGTTCTCAATTGCCTTCAAGAATTTCTAATCGGAAGAACAACTTTTATCGTAACACATCGAAAAGCCTCTCTGCGATTGGCTGATCGCGTGATCGTCATGGACAAGGGGAAAATCATTTGCGACAGTACAGTCCAGGACGCCAGCGAAAATTCCAAACAGTTCCAGTTCCTGTTCGCCAAGTCAGCCTAGTGGTTTGCCCGTCTTCGATTGGCGTGCCGTGAACATCAGATACACCGGTTTTCTTAGCCTTGTTACCCGTCAGTTCAAAACGGTCCGGGTACTAGCGGTCGTCAGAGCTGATTTGACCCGTTCTGGTGGGTGCCATGCTTCACGCTTGCGTGAGCATGCCTGCGCAGGCGCAAGGCACCCATCATTTCAGGTTGGACAAAAAACCACTAAGGCCAAGTTCCACGTTTGAGAGGAACAAGAATTGTTTCGGCAGGAGCCTCAACCTCCCGTAAAAGGCAAAACCTCGACGACGGGCGCCATGCTCCTCGCTTGCGTGGGCATGTGGTGTTCTGCCAACAGCCGAGTGCTTTGTCAAAGCTCAACTATTAGGATTGGGAAGAGCTTACATCAGCGGTTGAGCTTGATTTTGACGGGCCAAAACGCATCGCTCGAATGCTGATACCCAATCTTTACCTTTGACGGACTACTAAGCCCGCCCTTTCTATTTGGGCTGTGGTTCCTGCCAGACAAATCGTTGTATTTCCAGCTCGCGCTGCCTCAAACATTTAGATTGACGTACAAAACTCCACATATTGGCGCTCGGTTGCACGCTAGCGAGAACCGTTGGTCTTCCCGCCCGGAAACGTAGATGCTACTTTCCCACCGAAATAAAACCACTGGCCGGAAATCCAGCTACATCACCAGACCAAAACCCTCGTTGTTGGTCGCAAGAAACGTACGCCACTCCATGCCCCAACATTTCCAAACGGATTGAACGGTGGGAATAATATCCAAAATGACCCAGACAGGCCTCCGCTTGTTGGGCTCACCAAATTCAACCTCGAACGGTCAAAGGCCCCGAGTCCTCTTCGTTTCGCACGAAGCGACTCGAACAGGCGCTCCCAAGATCATTCTAAATATCCTGAAGCATTTTCATCAGAAATGTGATATTCAGTGCGAAACCATTCTGCATAATGGCGGGCCTCTGCTGGAAGAATTCCAAGCCTACTCCGACACACCCGTCGATTGCCTCAATTCTCCCCGAAAAAGTTCTGAAAGCCTACAACGGAAAATCACGCGAATTGTAGCTAGAGAGAGAAACAATCCTCCCATACTTGCTGTATGCAACAGTATGGAATCACGTTTCATATCAGAGATTCTCTCGAACCAAAATCTTCCGATTGTTTCCCTGATTCACGAACTTCCATCTTCCTACTCTGAAGCAGACTACCAAAACATTTACGACATTTCTGATCGAATCGTCTTCCCGGTTCAGGCAGTGCGCGATGCGGCCGATTCCACGATATCCATTCCATCCGGCAAGGGAATCGTCCTTCCTCAAGGTCTTTTGCAATCAGATTTCGGCAAAAACATAACGACCGAAGTGGCTAGAGCCCAAATTCGCGAAGAGCTTTCTGTGCCCTCAAACAGTTTTCTCGTACTCGGTTGTGGGACCTTGGACCTTCGCAAAGGCATCGACCATTTTGCTGCTATCGCGCGCCGGGTTGTCCATGCAAACAGGAGCAAGAATCCCATCCATTTCATCTGGGTTGGCGAGGGTCCCCGTTGGACTCATTCACCATTTCACTACGTCAAATTAGACTTGGAGAAAAGCGGCGCAAATGCGCACGTCCATTTTCTTGGGGAACGAGAAGACGTTGAGCCCTACTTTGTCGGGTCCGATGTGTTTTTGATGGCCTCGCGAGTTGATCCTTTTCCTTGCGTAATCCATGAAGCCATGGCGACCGGATTACCCGTCGTGACATTCGCCAATTCTGGTGGAGCCCAAGAAGCCGTCGCTGGCGGTGCCGGGATCATTGTCCCCTATGCCGATTACGAACAAGCCTCTGGAATCATTCGCATGCTTTCTATGCAACCCGAAGTTGCAGCAGGGATTCGCGAACGCTCAGCTCAGCGCGTTCTGACACGTTACCAATTCGAAGACTACGGTGACAAACTGATTGACGTATGCGAGGCTCTAATCAATCGACGAATCCGTTCTGAAGTTCGAATCTACCAACATCGTGCCGCCGCCTAGAACAAGTCACGGCTCGCGCAATGAAAAAACACAGCGATCGGTTTCGGCGGGAGCCTTAACGCAAAAACTCCCATGTGCGGAACCGACTCTAATGCAACTCATCGTATATCGCGGCGACTTTGCGAGCCATGTGCACGTCAGACAAGTGGTCGCGTTGGCGCTGCAATGCACTCTGGCTCATCTGCTGCCAACGGTTATTCGATTCGATCAACGACTGAAGTTTATCAGCCAAATCACTCGCGTCACCCGGTTCAAAGATCAACCCGTCCACTTCGTCTCGAATCGCTTCAGGAATTCCTTCAACGCGACTGGCCACCACTGGGACCGCGCAAGCCATTGCCTCAAGTACCACCATCGGGAGCCCCTCACCATAGAGACTAGGAAGAACGAATAAGTCCATTTGTCCAAGTTGGTGATTGATATCTTTTCTGAATCCGGTCCAAGTTATCGAATCTTGCAATCCAAGCTTTTGAGCTCGGAAGAGAACCTCTGTCTTGTATTCAGGTGTCTCAAAGGGCCCGACCGCTCGTAGTTGGATATCGCATCCCCGCGATTTCAACTCGGCCATCGCCTCCAACAGGACCTCTGTTCCTTTGCGAGGACGAAACAAGGCCATCGTTCCGATCGTCCAAGTTGAGGCGGGTGCGGATCGTTTTGGCAGGTCTTCAACAATGGGAACGCCATTTTGAACCACACGAAGCTTTTCTTCTGGGTGGCCAATTTCTTTCATGTAGCCCATCAACGAATTTGAAACGCAAATCATCTTTTGAACATGTTTCAAGCTCCACTTTTCCATCATCGTGTTGACGAAGTTATGAAACTTCCTGCCAGAGTCGCGTCCCACTGGACTATGGACATGATAGATCAAAGGACAGTTGGTACGTTTGGCGACCATCCGACCGATCAAAAGCGAACGAGGGGTATGAGCGTGAATGATTTCAAAGTCACCGTCGGTAACAACATCGGCGATCTTCCGAATGGCTCGTAAATCCAATTTGCTTGTCATCCCAATTTCGAAAAGTTCGGCATCCTCTTGAGACTGCCGGACTTTGGGAAACTTCCCGGGCTTGAGGCAGGCAAATCCCACTTTGTATCCAAAAGCCGGAAGCTGCATTGCGAGTAGATCCTGGACGCGCTCGGCACCCGAGAAATGTTCGCCGTTGATTAAGTGCAGAACTTTGGTACAAGCGGTGTCGTGATGAACCTGCGTATCGAGTTCGTTGATTTCATGGGGCTTGAGGATCATATTTGCCTGGCAGAATTTAGTAGGGTTCTGTCAAATCTACGTCGTTCAAACGGTCGAGCCAGCAGGTTCGTGCGGCATTTCCCGATGAAATCCGTATAAAACGGGCATAAACGATACAAACCGACCGAACCCGTTTAAGGATCGATAATCCGAACAGCGGGGTTTTCCACGCAAGTGAATTTCGGCCTTTGGTTCCAGCAATTTCAGGGGGTACCTATGCCAAACATGTCGCTGTAAAGTCTGGCAATCGTGCCGCTAAATGGTTCGAAGAGTCAAAACACATTTGGTCGCGAGAATGCCTTCTCAACTTCGGCAATGACCAATTCGCGGCGACGTACTTGAAAAGGCAACTGCCCGATCAATGAGTGGACTTAAATTGGTTCTGCCCACGAACAAACAGCCACACAATTAACTCGAAGGGAAAGGGAATGAGCAACACCAGCAAGAACGCGAAAATGCCTGAATCACCACGTCGCAAAGCAGCTTTGTAAGCCCAAATTCTGCACCCAACAGAAAGCACAAAGCCAAGTGAAAACGGGGACACCCAATCTTTGCACGTCGCCATTTGAAAGGTAAGTGAGTTTTGGTCAATCGAACCAGCAGATACTTTGATCAAAAAACAACCACTCGAATTCAAAGGAGCGCTGCCAAAAACGGCGAGGACTCTTCAAACAATGGCTGTCCCCATCTTCCATTCCTCATTCTTCGGCGACGGTGTGCTCAATGCTGCGCAAATCGTGAAAAACCACTCTCCAATGCACTCTGTATCACTGCGCAAACGCGTTGAAATCTAACTAAACATCCAATGCAACGAACCGAAAAACTCTTGGCCGAACAGTATTGTGGCTGTCCCCGTTCTGGTTCATTTTTCCCCTTTTGTGTTCGTCCTGCTGTTCTCAGTTCAGAATTTAGTTGTTTCGTTGAATTCTTCAAGAAGTTTTTCATATCGTTTGCGGGGGACTCGAAATGCACGTCCGCCAACAATTTCCATGATTCCAAAATCATAAAAAAACACTTGTAAGTTCCCAGAAGCGAGAGCAATTTTGATCCTTCTGTCTGATGCTATTTTGTTTTTTCCCATTTCTACCACGGCAAGATTTTCACGGTCTAAAAGAATTTGTGTTAAAGCCGAAAGCGGTGGAGCGTTTTTTGACATTTGAGTTTCGATTGGTGGCCCGATTCCACCAATCGAAACAGTAAATTGGCTTGCGTCGTCTGCCTCCAAGTAGGAGGAGAGTAATTTCTTCACAGCATGATTTCGTTCATTCATCTGTATTGGTTTGGCCAATGCATAAAGGACTATTGTCACTGTCGAGAAAACAAAAAGTAAACCTAACAGAAGAGCCAAAACTTTTCTCTGCTTCATGTGAATAGCTTTCATATAATAACCAAATCCAACTTACTTGACGGGACCGATTCGGGGTTTTAAAGGCTTACACGGTTCCTCGCGCGGTCTACTTGGAGGGAGTGGGGGTTCAGGCTCCGAATCATCGCATACGCGAGGTTTCGCGGGCTGGAACGTAAACCACTTGCCATTCTGCCCTGCATGAGTCTTTTCATTTTCGTGGTAACGACTACCTGTTCCACAATAATCATTAAACCAATCTGGTCCCCAAGTATTGTGGTACCGATGAATGTCACATGTGCCATCAAACACAGTTCCGGACATAAATCCGCCTGTGGCCTTGACGGTGCACCCCGTTTTATCAGCGATTATTTGAGGCCACGTGTTTTCTCCTTTTGCGACTCCAGAATTACAACCACTTAAGTAAATTAAGCAAGGACAATCAAAAGGAAGTTTTGCCAGCTCTTCCCCTACAAAATCTGCGTTGCCGCCCCAAATGTAGTTAGCGTCTAAACTTTTATCCCAGTTTTCAACGAAATTCCCAGCGTGTTCATCTCCGAGAACCAAAAGTGTGTGGTTTGCATAAAGTGAAAACGGGGACACCCAATCTTTGCACGTCGCCATTTGAAAGGTAAGTGATTTTTGGTCAATCGAACCAGCAGATACTTTGATCAAAAAACAACCACTCGAATTCAAAGGAGCGCTGCCAAAAATGGCGAGGACTCTTTAAACAATGGCTGTCCCCATCTTCCATTCCGTTACTACGCATCACGCCGCCTTGTTCGGTTAAATGTTGTTTAGTTCGGAACTCTCCCCTTCAATCGGAATTTCCAATTCCCTGGGATACTAGCGTCCGTTTCCATTAGTCGGAGGAGTGGTAGATCCGCCAGTTGTTCCGGCGTCTCCTCCTTCGCCAACCCCGCAATCACAGCACCAAACCGTCTCCTGCCACGTCGTTCTTCGTTGAAAATCTGCACCTCCAAGTACGTCCCTCATTTGGATCATCAACTCATCGGGACCTTTGGCGTTAGCAGTAATGTCAATTCCATCTTTGGTTTTAGTGATGCTGATGTTAGCGTGTTCCCCAACGTCAATGTACAAAACTGGGACACCCAATTTTCGCAGGCAGCCCCTCGAAAAGGCAATTGGATATTGGTCTATCGAGCCAGCTGATAATTTGATCAAAAAACAACCACTCGAATTCAAAGGATCGCTGCCAAAAACGGCGAGGACTCTTCAAACAATGGCTGTCCCCATCTTCCATTCCCTTAAAATGTAAAGGCGGCCAAGGTTAACCTTGGCCGCGCGGACTCGGCAGATCGTAATGGGTAGACATTTTAATGTCGTGGGACATCAAGATCGCCGGTCCTTTTTCGTGATTAACCCGAACAGCCGAATGAGCCACTTGTTGAGCTCGAACTTACTATCCAGGGAAAAACGATAATGAATACGATGTACGATGTACGATGTACGATGTACGAAAATGTGATCGGTGGTCTTCCCCATCAGAAGTGTACAGTTTGCTAAGCATGAAAAACGAATTGAGCGCGAAGGCTTTCGCTCTCTGGCTTCACCAACCAAGGTGCCTTCGATGTCGCCCTTGTTTTCGCCATCGTCGGTCGCCAAGTTCGCTGGCGCGAATGCTGCGCGAGCGACCAACGGCTGACTCCAACGAAGGTGACATCTCCAAGGCCAATTAAGACTTTCTCTTTCTTCTTTTTGTCAGGCCGCCAATTCAAATTGGATTGGACTGACGTAGCCCAATGATGAGTGAAGGCGAATTCGATTGTAGTATTGTTCAATATATTTGTTCAAGCTGCGCTGAACATGTAACTGACAAACGTAATTTTCCCAATAAACACATTCGGTCTTTAACGATCGGTAAAAACTTTCCATCACGGCGTTATCCCAGCAGTTGCCTTTGCGGCTCATACTGGGGCGATAGTGGTTGTCAGCGATTCGTTTTTGAAAGGCCTCGCTACAGAATTGGCTACCGCGATCGGTGTGAACAATCAAATCAGATTTCGGTTGACGAATCGTGATTGCCATTTGCAAAGCATCGACGGCCAACTGAGCGTCGATTCGGTCACTGATCTTCCAGCCAACGATTCGCCTGGAGAACAAGTCCAGGATCGTCGTCAGGTAGATCCAACCGGTGCGGGTGTCGATGTAGGTCGTATCGGCCACCCACTTCTGGTTCGGTTCTTGAGCCGTAAAATTCCGATCAAGCAGGTTTTCTGCTACCGGCAACGAGTGCCTCGAATCGGTCGTCGTTACGAATCTGCGTTTGCATCGTGCTGCAATGCATGCTTGCCGCATCAGTCGGGCGACGGTTTTGATATTGCAGGGTTCACCATGAGCTAACAGCTCTCGGTGAATTCGCGGACTGCCGTAGCCTTTGTGTTGGGCGTGGATTGCTTTGATCAACGTCAACAATCGAGTCGCACGTTGTTCTCGGGCGCCAGCCAATTCAGTCTGACGCCGTTGATCCTTGCTCCACTGGTAAAACCCGCTACTGGAAACCTTGAGCAAACGACACATCGTTTGCACAGGCCATCTTTTGCGATGATCTTCAATAAACTTGAATCTCATCGGCTTCCGTTGGCAAAGATGGCCGTGGGCCAGGTGGCCCGAGGCGATTACTCGCCCCGGGCTCCCACAGATCCGTACATGCACGCATTAGAGCATACGGCTCCTCACATCAAACGTTCGCCTTGCGTGTCTTCATGACCGAGTGAACAACACGTAGCGGTGGCAGCGGAAAGGTCTCAAGCAAACGATTAAATTTCAGCCAGTCCAGTTTTCGTTTCCGATCGCGGCGGCAAAGCCAACGACGCCAGACACGATGAACTAAATAGCGAAACTTCTGCAGTGATCTTCCGTTACCTGTAATTCCATAGTACGCGTCATGTCCTCGAATCTTTCGACAGAGAGCGGCATGCTGGTCGGCGATCCGATCGTGACGATGGGATCGACACCAACGAGAAATGGACTGGACTGAGCGGGTCAGACGAGAAGACATCGTCTGTCGTTTGACCACGCGTTTGCCGCTTCGGGAGCGACTCCAGTAATGAGTAAAACCCAGCAAGTCGAAGGTCTCAGGCCGTTTGCTGGTCGAACCACTGGTGAGTGGGCGCAGCAACGGACGTCGAAAATCGACAAGACGAGTTTTCTCTGGATGGATGGTCAGACCGAACTTGGAGCAACGTTTGCCCAGAACGGCCAGGACGCGGCGGGCATCCGATTCCACTTCGAAAATCATCACCGCATCATCGGCATACCGAACCAAATGAGCTCGGGCCCGCATGCAAGGAACAACATCATCGTGGAACCACCTGTCCAAAACGTAGTGAAGAAACGCATTCGCTAATAATGGCGAAACGACTCCACCTTGCGGACTGCCACGGCCCGGGTAACTGATGTTCCCCGAATCCATCACACCCGCATTTAACCATTTACCGATCAGACGTAACAAAACGCCATCGCAAACTCTTCGCCGTAGAAACGTTCGGAGATGACCATGGTCCAGAGTATCGAAAAACTTTCGCAAATCGACTTCCAGTACAAAACCACCTTTCAAGTCCATCGTGTGTTTCCACGTCGATGCAATCGCCTGATGGGCTGAACGGCCAGGACGAAAACCGTACGAACAATCCAGAAAATCCTGTTCGTAGATCGGCTCCAACAGCATCAGCACTGCTCGCTGCAAAACCTTGTCTTCGAACGTTGGAATACCAATCGGACGCGTTTCGTTGCTGTTGCCCTTGGGGATCTGAACACGACGCACTGGTGGTGCACGGTAGGTCCCCGATTGGACTCGCTTCAGCAACGATTGCAAATTGGCATTGAGATTAGATTCGTAGTCGGCTGCCGTCACGCCGTCGACTCCCGCTGCACCGTCTTTACGTGTGCGACGAAAGGCTTCGGCCAACCACTCAAGATCCATCTGGTGAGCAAGGCTTGTGAAAACCAACTCAGGCGAACGCTTCGCCAACTCGGCTATCCGACGCTGTTTCATGGATACGTTATTCAAGTTTCTGTGCACTCGCCGTAGTTCCCAACATCGGTTGTTTGATGTGACATCCCGCTTCCCTCCATCGGGTCCTCGCTGAGTCGCAAGTTCCCCGAATTCCACGGTACTATCAGGATGCTCCGATTCCCCGTTTGTTCATCTTGCCTCGCTCCGGTTCGCGTCGCTTGGCAATACCAAGTGTGCTGCGGTTAATTTCGTTTCTCCCGTTGCCACCACAGACTCAAACAACGGACCGAGAGTTGGTATTCCGGTCTCGCCGGACGATTCACTTGGAAACAACTGGGCCTCCCAGGTTTCTGGGGAACCCCAATATCCATCTGCACATGTTCTTCGACCCCGGCCGGACAACAGGCCGCTAACCACTTCGCGGTTGTTGCATGGCTCCCGCTAAAAAGAAAACGAAAGCTCCAACATTGTACTCTTTCGAGGCTCAATAGCATGGCTTCTGGAATCGCTGTCTACGCTTCGCAGCGCCGGTTACCCGGACACCACGCAAGACTCGCTTCCGGCTGCTGGTTAGGCTTTACCGGGTGAGGTTAACTCACTGGGTTCCAGCAAAAGATTTCAATTCAACAACTCATCAAATATCCTCCTCTTCCAGACTTTCCTGGCGCAACCTTTTTTAGAATATCTCGCTCGATCTTGAGTTGACGGTTTTCCTCCTGGAGCTGCCGAATCACTTTCATTTCCTGCGAAACCGTTTCAACATTCTCTAAAGGCTGGTCGCCATACTTCTTTTTCCAGCGACGGATATTGCTGACTTCCAGGCCCAGGTCTGTCGCCACTTGACGTGCCGTCAGACCCTTCTCAATCATCAATTTGACCGCCTCAAGCTTGTATTCCAATGAATAAATACGACGTTCTGACATCTCTAATCTCCATCATGTAAACAGCAGTAAAAAGCTTAACCACTGTCCACCAATAATGGGTAGGACCATCTGGATCGGAGGCGCCTGAATCTTCGGTTGTGAAGCTCCAAGTTGATAAATTACCTGTCCAGGTTTCACCCAGCTTGTTGCTGTTTGCATCGTAGGTGTAAGTCGCGGTGCCAAGATTGGTGTTGGCGATAGAAGTGACTCGGTTCGCATTATCGTAAACACGAGTTTCGTCAACATAAGCCCGGTCATTACTGGTCATACGCCCGAGAGCATCGTAGGCTCGGTTTTCGATTTCTGTTCCATTCCAATCGACCGTGTCCAACTTACCTCGGTTGGTAAACGCATAGTCGACTTCTCGACCAGATGGATAGGCGATCTTGTTCAGACGACCCCGACCGTCATAGTCATAATCCACCACATAGTCTTGACTCGTGTAGTTTGTCGTGTCGGTATCCAGTTGCCCACGATCTGTATAGGTGTAAGAGTGGATGACGTTGTCGTCACTGCTGGAAGCTGTGCGGCGAAGAAAGGCATCGTAGGTGAATTCGTCAGTGCCAGTCAGCGCAGAGCTTGAGTTGTAATAATCAACTTTATCCAAGACTCCTGAAAACTCATAAGTCATTTCTCGTTTGGCACCGGAGTGCAAAGTAACTCGTTCCATTCGCCCTGCCGAATCGTGATCATAGGTCGTCACCTGGGGAGTACCTCCATTAATTGCGTGGAGCGTCAATTCCGTACGCCGCCCCATGACATCGTAGTCGTACCAGGTTGTTTGACTTTCGGCATCGGTGACTGAGGCGAGTTGACCAGTACGGTAGTAGCTGCGACTGGCCTGCTTGTTCAGGCGATCCGTTGTGATGGTCGACCGCCCCAATGCGCCGTATTGGAAGTTGGTTGACTTGCTTTTGCCATCAGTACGCGATGTCATTTGCCCCGTGGTAGAATCGTAAACTGCCGTGGTAGTTGCTGCGGGAGTCGACATGGAGATCTGACGTCCCAGCGAGTCGTAGACATAAGTCGTCTCATGCGACAACGCATTGGTGACTTTAAGTGGTTGCCCGCCTGAGTTAAATACGGTCAGGGCCAGGTTGCTGTTCTGGTCCAGAGAACCAATGCCCCAGCCATAACCGTCACGAAGGCTGCTGGTCACATTGCCATCGGAATCGATCTGTTTGACTTGTTCGACATTCCCAACCCCATTCAGGTTGTAAACCAGGTCGTATTGGGTACAGTTCCAATCGAGCAGTTGGTTGGGAGTGGTCGCCGAGGGTCCAGATAGCAAGGCGGTCATCACAGTTCGCCCTGAGGCATCAGAGATGCTGGCTTGCATTGTCTTTTCGTCGGGGCTGATCACCAAGGTCGCACTACCGTTGTGAATCGAGAGCGACAAATCGGCTCCGCCACTGGCAATGCTTTCACCCAGTTTGGTAATCGCGGCGGCAATCGAAACGCTGACGTTCTGAGAGGTGGAAAGTTGAACCACGTAGATGCCAGTGGTTGCTTCAAGACCGGCGCCATCTCCAACTACCGTGTCATAAACGTACTGGGTGGTAACACCCCATGAAGCCGGCTTGCCAAGTCCCGCAAGTTGCGGGAGGTTTCGGTTGACGGGTTCGTCCAGGGCTTGTGTCCACAGAGTACGGAATTGAACTTTTCCATCGTCCAGATAACGAGTGGTGGTTTCGCTGTTGGTCTTTGCGTCGAGTGGATTCAGGAGCGAACTATGACTGTCATAGTCGGCGACTTGGGCGCTGTGGATGGCTCGCCCGGTTGCATCGCTGCTTTGGATTTGACCATGCCCCAAGGCATCACGACTTCCTACCGTTTGACCGCAGCAAGCTGCATCGTAGAACGTCGTTGTGGTGCGGTTGGGATCGGGAAGCCCATTGATCCCCGGTGCGATCACTGATTCTCTACGTCCACTACGATCGTAAGTGAACTTGGTTTTGGCCAAAAGCGTTGACGAGTTCGCTCCATGAATCTGGCTGATTTGATACTGGCCCGAAGTATCGTACTGGCTTGTCGCTTCCACTCCTGCTGGATTGGTTGACTTGGTGATATTGCCCCCCATTGGTACTGGGTTTCTGGTCGAGCCGATTGACCGGGAGCCAAGGGTCTGAGCACTTTCTCCAGTTGCTTGTTGGCACTGTAGATATAATCGGTACGGACATTGGCCGCTGGAGAAGTGACGGCTCCGCTGCCATAGGCCGTGGTTGCCTCCCATTCCAGTTGACCATGGGCGTTGTAGCCACGGATCTCTTGAACGGGAGTTGTATTCGTATCGGCGATTTCTGAGCCGGGTCCCGAAACGTCAACCAAGCCTCGCACAACTCGGACAACTTGTCCGTCGTTGTTGCGCTGGGTCAGATTGACGATGCCCTCGCGGTCACGGAAGTAAGTCTCTTGATTGTCGGCGTCGTATTGCCACAGCTCATAAGAGGTATCGGCGTAGTCGATTCGGCTTACGTTGCCGTCAGAATCGTAGCTGGGCGAGACCGCAGAGCGGATCGTGCCGTCTTTGACCTTGCCCGGTCTCCCCAATAGAACCTGCTTTGTTGTGGGTGGGTTACCGTTGGCATCAAGATACTGAGGATGATTGGTTTCGTATTGGATGTTGGTAAAGCTGTCGTAACCCTGGCTCGTTCCTGTGGCGTAGGAACTGCAAGCGATGACCGAGACTCCTGCATCCCATTCGGTCAGTTGATTGTTTTCCAAAACTCGGTATCGGCCTGGATTGTCGATATCACGAAAGACGATCAGGTTTCGGGTGCCTGCGCCATCGGCTGCGCCAATCAGCGCATTGGAGAATTGATTGACCAGCCCGTTCTTCCAGGTGCGATAATCCTGAGAAACAAAGAGCTTTTCTTTTCGGGGAACGGCGCCGAAGTGCTCATCCATGTTAATGGTGGCGGCTTGCCAAACGGAGTCCGTTCCATAGGTATAGGTCCCCACGGTGGCTTCGGCTCCCGAAACGTCTCGAAAAACTTGATGCAGATGCCCACTGCTGTTGTAGGTGTATCGCAGAGATCGATTGACCGTTCCAGCATGTCCCTGAGCCACGATATCGATATCCGAGACGACCCATCGCCCCGCTTGCTGACTGGAATCGTAGGTAAAGCTGGCGGTGTTGCCTTGCCAATCGCTGATGGTGTCGATTTGCAGGATCTTCTTGGGCGCTCCTGACAGCGCCGGATCGCCTTGATTGAACTTGTAAGCCAACGTTTGGACTTTGCCCGTTGGGCTGGTGACCTCGGCCAGCCGAGAAACAGGAGCGACGCCAGTTCCCGGATCGATGTCCACCAGCTCCGACTTGTAGGTCCAGCCTTCACGGCTGGTCACCACCGCGTAGACCGTTTGTGTGGCGATTGTGCTTGGATGGGTAACGGGGTTGCCCGATGAATCTTCCAGTACAAGCAACTTAAAGGCGGCATCGGATTCCTGAGCACTGCCATCCACATCGATCAGTGAAACATAGGCCGATTCGGAGGGCTTGTACTCATAGTAGTACACCCGGCGTGAGATCGGATCAAAGAGCGTTGCGATTTGGTCGCCTCCCGCTTCATAGAACTCAATCCGCTGGTCGAAGTTGTAGTAAACGCCGGGAGAGCTGCTTCCAATCGAAGCTTGATTGCTGGGAATGAAGGTATGACTGAGATTGAGCAGATTGTCCGAACCCGAAGTTCCTGGAGCGGAACCGCCGCAACTACTACAACCACTGGACGATTGACTGGCGGCCGAATAGTGGGTTCTCCATCCGTAGGTTTCCAGTTTGGGGTTGGGCGCGCAGATATTCTGGAATCTGGAGTCATTTCCACATCCTCCGCCCCCTCCAAAGCTGCCGCGATTACTGCAAGGGCTGACAGGTGGGTGTGGTGTAACCACGGGATCAGGATTCGCGCTGCTCCAAGTCCAAGTGCCAGTGAATGTTCCTCGACTTCTTTCGCCGATTCTGAGTGTCAAAGAACCCTCGCGCTGGAGGGGCGAATAACGCCCGCGCCTGAGTGGTGGCGAATAACCCTGGCGAACCCCGTACAGAGCCAGAGAAATGACGTGCAACACCTTCCGTGAGAACGACATTGGTCCTTTGGCCATGATTGATGGATTTCCAGAAAGATCTTGGTTGACCTGGTGTTCGAGGATTTACGTACGTGACATCGCAACTCCATACAAGGTTATCGCCAACGATAGAACTGGTCTGGGTCACCGTAAAGTCACCGCCCCTCCGTACCATCCAGAACTCCCGCCCTCCCCGTGTTATCCATATCCTCCGTACACCACTCCAGGTGGTGTAGCTGAAAGCAACAGAGGGTTCGGTGGTCAACTGAGCCGAAACTGTCGTCGGAAGAAGGGTCAGCAACAACAAAACCGCTGCTTGAAGTGGCCGGCGAAACGGGCAAGACCCGAACCGGGTAGCTTGAGTGTTCATCGAATTGATCCTGAACAGGATATTAAGTTGTGATTAGAAAAGCAGAAAAGTCAAAGCCTGTCGTTGTCAAACAACGAGACTCTAAGGAGTGAGTTTGTTGGATCCGAATGGACTGGCGAAGTTTGCAGAACAGCAACTCGCCATTGAAAAGTTACTCCTGTTTCTAGCAAAGCAAAACATCAATGCAAACTTTTTCCAAGAACAAACTCTGAATACTTTTCATTGACTAACTGACTCGTTCGTCGTGACAAGAATTGAAACTTTATTGGTCATTGAACTTTCAAATCGATGAACTTTAAATCACTCCACATTCATTTCGATGACGTGCTGTAAACACCGATCGTGCAACGAGTTGTGCGCAATAAAGTCAAATGGAAACGGAAGTGGTCAATCGCTATGCTCCAAAGTCGTCTTATGCAATCAAAAAGGATTCCATAGACAGATATTTTGAAATGCGTAGTGCGATTAAGCTCCGAACGAACTGCAGTGGTTTGATGAATACTTCCCAATGCCAAAAAAGTAGCCTCGTTCACGAAATTGGTGGGTGGAGTTTCACAACTTGCCAGACTTCCCAGCTTTAGGTGTGGATTTCGCATGATTCCAACTGGACATCAGTTCGCAATTTCTTCAAAAAGGCTACCTACTACCCCCAACGAATGATTCCCGTAGCCCATTCCGCGTCACCATCGTTTCGGCCTGCGCAGCAGATTGAGGCTGAAACATGGGGACCGAGACATGGGCGAGCCATTCTGAAGAGCTAGAGCGAGGATGCAAACCTAACCGTATTCACCCACTCATTTCGTGGGCGAACCTTTAAATTGGACGTGGAATCACGGATGCCGTCGCTCCCGCGACTCTGGCTTTTGGGTGGGCTGTTACCCCAGACTAAAAGTCTGGGGCTAAAAGAAATTGTCACTCTGTGACAAATGCCGACAAGCCAGAGGAACCCGAGTGAGGATGCGAAGCACCCACTCATTCCGTCGGAGAGCTAAAAAATTGAAGCAGGAGGAAGCGGAGAAACCGAAGGAGATCCAAAGAGACCTTTTTTTTGGAAACCCGACGCGTCAGCGAGGACGAACCCGACACGTCCTCGCTGACGCGTCGGGTTTCCATAGACCACTGCTCAAAGTTTTTGCTTCATGTAAAAATGAAAAAGTCACAGCCTCGAGTGGGTTGAAGCAGACAAGCGTCCTGCATTTGATGCAACGATTCTTGATCGCGGCTACCGTCGACGACGAAGCAGTGCAACGCAAACGAACATTCCGCAGACGACGGCGCCGGTTGGTTCCGGCACTCCGGCCACAATCCTTATCTTTGACTGACCACTAGAAGTAAAACATCTCAACGACCAATCAAAATCCAATACGGTAAACCAGAATTCATTCACAGCTCAGGCGACTCCAATGCAATTCGGCATTCGCCCCATTGACCTTCATTCTCGTCGACAGCGACCAACAGTTCGGAAACTCCATCGCCCAACAAACCAGACGCAACGAGCCGCTCTCCCAGATAGCTGGCTAGTAACTCCGCAGTTGTATTGGCGATGGGAAGAAGCGCACAATCTTCCAAAGGAAAAACCCATCGTTTCCCTTGGCAGCTTACCACGACTTCTTTTGAATCGGCTTTTACTTCGATGTCTGGGTGCTTGGCTGCCAACAGAACATGATGATCCAAATCAGCGACCAACTGCATCAGCTTGTCGCGGAGCGCAATAAAATCAACGACGTATCCATGATCATTTAGCGGCCCTGACACTTCACACTTCACACGATAATTGTGACCGTGCAGTTGCTCGCAGATCACCGCACCCTTTGCATCAACAAACGTAATGAAATGGGCCGCACTAAAAATCAGCTGCTCTTTTTGAAGCGCTACGCGAAATTCTTTTTTCATCGTTTTAGTTTTCCATTGGCAATCAGGGTAAACAAGGCCGCTGCAATCAGATCGGAGGTCGTGCCAGGGTTTCGACGATTCCCGTCACTACGCAACCAAAAATCCAACTCGCGAACAGCTGCCCAAAAATCGGGTTTCGAATCCAACTGCTCCAAACATTTCTGGGCGAGCTGTTGAGAATGTATGGCAGTCGCTTCACCGCACTTTCTGGCGATCAGACTATCGGCAAACTTTGCCATGGTCTGGACGTGTGCCACCACGATCGCTTCGTGAGCATCGGTCGTTTTCTGTGACTCGACAATCATCGGAATGACATGATCAAAAACCGTCTCGAAGTTTCGAGAGTATTGCCGGGCAACCCAATCGCGGTCTTCTGAATCTCGCATGGCAGCAATCAGGCACTCCGGTGCAGCCTTGGCCACATCCATCGTTTCCCTTTCGCCCAGACCTCCTGGTGCAGCCAACCCAATGGCTTGGTAGACATCACTGCAATCCTGGCGGTCCAATTGACTCAATGTATTCCCCGTCAAATCTTGATCAAGGCGACATGAGCTGGAGTCATCTAACCGAATGGATTTTGCCAAAGGGCAAAGCAGGAGAATCATCCCTAGATTGGTATTCTTCCCGACGTGCCACCGATTCGCCCGAACACATTCCAGAATCATTTCCCCAATCGGGCGGTCAAGGCATCGATCAATGGTCTGCCCAAGAATCACCGCGCTTGTTTGAAAATCATAGAACGAGGTATCCGCAAAGTCGGCACCGCGATGAACGTTCCCCGGTTTAGGCGCCGACACCTCCATCAAACAGGCCAACGTTGCGATACCGCCCGGTGTAAGGTCACCGATAGAACTTGCAGGTCTCATTGTCCCAAAAACTGCTGGACTTCTTGGCAAACCTGGTCGGCAGCATCTTCCACCACGTAATGCCCCGCCGACTCGATCGCTTGCACTCTCGCATCGGGCCAGTGCTGAATAAAACGCTCCAGGCAATCGGGACGAAAGCACCAATCCTGCATTCCCCATACGAGCAACTTTTTCATCTCAGTAAGTTCTGGCAACTGAGATTCGATATGACTCAGCGTCTTCCATGAGGGATGCGAAGAACGGGTCGGAATGTCTTTTACAAAATGATAGATCGCTTTTCGGTTGCTCCAATTGTCATAGGGAGCCAACAGACCTGCTGCCGTTTTTGCCTCAAGCCCACCGGGGCGCGTGGTCGCCATCCTGACCGCAGCTCGCGCAAACAGGTTTAGTCCCTGGACTCCCAGCCGTCCCAGCAAAGGAATCCGGCACGCTCGAATTCGCCAGGGAACATAGGGTGGCGGAAATGCTCCGGTATTGAACAGAACTATTCTTTTGAATCGGGTTCGATGCTTGAGGAGCGCACCCAGCCCGATTGCACCGCCCCAGTCATGTGCGATCAATGTTGCATTGTTCAAATCAAGTGAGCTAATCAACGTCGAAAGGTTATCGATGTGCTGGTCAAGCGTATAGGGATAGACAGAAGGTTTGTCACTCAGCCCGCATCCGATATGATCCAGAGCAATTGCCCGGTGCGTACGTGAAAGGGATCTCACCAGGTTCCGATAATAAAACGACCAAGTTGGATTTCCGTGCACCATCAGAACTGGATCGCCGTCCCCCTCAGCCACAAAGTGGAGTCGGCCACGTTCCAATTGCAGGTAGTTGGATGCGAACGGGTAGTCGCTTTGCCAGGAGGAGTTTTGACTTTGAGGCATCGAGATGCTTGCCATCGAATTCGGTTCTAAAAAGACGTTGTTTGGAACGCGATATTAGAAGAGTTTCATCGGAAAACGTACAGACCCTCAGCAACCAGCTGCCCAATTTCGTCGATATTTGAAACGAATTCGCCAAAGAGTGAGTCTCAATTGAAGGTAGCGGCAATCGGTTCAATCTCATCGGTGAACTAAGCGAAGAATCCGATGTTCGAGTGTTCCTGCCGCTCACTTTCCACTGTCATGTGACAGCGATTGAAAATTGTTTTGAGAATCCACGGTGCCTCTATTTCCAGCACTTGAGGTCCTGTTTCAAGCCGACACACGCATGCTCAGAGCCGGCTTTTGGCACTCGACAAATAATGAATCGGGTTTGCGAATCTGGTTACCAATCGAGTCCAGTTGGAAGTCCACGTAGTCCTCGATCTCACTTTCGAATGCCGAGCTAACTTGAAAATTGGCAAACCCTATCTGTTGGCAAAGCTCACGCAATGAGAATCGGTCGTACATCCATTGGTGAATCTCTCCCTGGTTTCGGAAAACGGCCACTTCGAACGCCCGCTCGGCTTCAGCACCCAGCAGTATACGGATCATCCTTTTCACTAATGTTGATTTGGTTCGCGCAATCCCTGCCCGCCATCGTCCGACCATCGACGGAGACTTTTCCGTGGTTTGCGGTTTGATATCTGGTGCACGGCACAACTGAAATTCGCTACCGATTCGAGATTGCACAAACTCTGCTTTGTCGTCCGAAATACTGACCATGTACGGCCCCATCAAGCCGCCGGATTGGCTGCGAACCATCTGATCCAACAACTCCATTTTCATCCAATGGTAGTTGACTGAGGCTCGTTCATCACCTTCCCAAGCTTGATCGTGCATCGTCAGATAAAGCTGGACAATCTCCTCTAAATCTGGCACCACGATCCGAAGAACTCCACCCGGTTTCAAAACACGAAAACACTCACCGACCAACTCGTGTCCCTGCGTCGGACTCAAGTGTTCCAGAATGTGCGAATGATAAACCGCATCAAAGTGATCACCAGAAAAGGGAATCCCTTGAGTCACATCGTGGCAAAGAACATTCGGGTCATTCGATTGCAAATCGAGATTGACCCAGTCAGGGTGGTAGTGATTCCCACAACCAACGTTCAACCGTTGGCTGGAGTCCGCATTAGCATTTCGAATTGGAATCGTGTTAGGCAACATGGGACAGCGATTTCAGATTTCCATCATTAAACGACTCTAACATTTTGATCCCGAGACGACCGGTATAGTCTATTCTATTCAAGAAGATATTGATTGAGTTGTTAGCAATGTACTCGTCGACCGCCTTTCGGCATCCCTTCCAATGCCCATAGTCATCGACGATTAGCACGCCTCCCGGCTGAAGCCTCGGGAACAACTCTTCCATTTCGCATCGAGTCGATTCGTACCAGTCAGTGTCTAAACGCAATAATGCAATTTTCTCAGGTCGCTGAGTAGGCAACGTCTCTTCGACCTTGCCGACGATGAAGCGTGTTCGCTCCTGAGGATAACCAGTTTCCAGAATCACGTCTTTGACTTCCTGAAGTCCGGAAACGCACCAAACGGATTCGGCATCGTCTCGATCCTGCTCGGTCAACAACTGCTCAGCATCGTATCCCCAGCAATCGACGTCTTGTTTGGAAGGTTCTGACATGCCCTCGAAGGTATCGTATAACCAAAGCTCACGATCGGATTCACCCAGCTGTTGCAACGTCAATGCTGCCGCAGCGGTACTACCGCCTCGCCAAACCCCACACTCAACGAAGCTTCCCTCGATCCCATTCCGAATTACATATTCCACGGCGTTGCAAACAGCCAACACGCGCTCAGGCGAAGTCATTGTATAGGGCTGAACCCGCTGAAGGGTCTCCAGCTGCAATTCCGTCGCATCGGGCAGTTTGCGTTTTAGCTGCTGCCTATAGTCGCCCCCAACAGGTCGGGAAGCTCTACGCCCCAATCGGTTTTTTAGCTTTTTCCAAAGTTGCATTTACAAACCTGCATCCGTTTTGTATCAAGTCGATTTTTGCCATTTCAACAACTCTAGGATGTATCAGAATGGCAAAAATACGTAAAGTCAGTTTACGACCTGAGACGAGCAGCTCGGCTCGGGTTGAGGATAAAACAAACGATCAATCCAACGCTAGCTAAACACTATGAGGCCTTTCGAAAAATGGATTTCGCCCATCGTTCTGGTTTGCGACTGACCTGGCGACAAACTGCTTTGGCGTTCCTTCGAAATCGGGTTGCTCGATCCCAGCCCATTAGTTTCTTGATCGCGGCAGGATGCAAACGATTGCACCATCCTATCTGTTCGCGGCCCCAATTGACTTGCTTGATCGCTTTCGAGGGGTGACAAAAGAGCCAAGGATAATTCTCCTTGGCAAACTCCTCTGACCACAGGTGAATGTTGGGCTCAAGCAAATGAGGATGCTGTTGATAAAACTCCGCGCGTTCATAATCGGCGACCTGGAATCGGGTGTACTCGCCAAATACTGAGACCTTGACTTCGCTCGCCGCCGCGTAGGCAACGTGGCTTCCCAGTGCATTGGTCGTCATTGCATCAAACTGTTCCAAAAGCATTTTGACTCGCAAAATACCGTTTGCATCGCGAGCTCCCGCACCGGTCACACAGGGAATCCCCAATTTCTTAAACTGTGGCACCCAGTAATTGTTTTCGATACATGACGGGTGAATGCAGGCCACGACTGTTTCAAAGTCATGCCGAATTTCGGCGATTGAATTTGCGTACTCCTCGAACTTCCAGTCGTGGGTCGTGTATTCGAGACTGTGGGCGGGCATCACCAGGAGCGAATTCTTGATCCGTGGCAACTCCGGCGTATCGGCATAGACAAAGGGCAATCCAACTGCCAACGCATCGATCCGCAATGATTTCAAATAGTCAGCCTGCTCCTTTCTTGCAACTAGGTAGCAGAGATCTCGTTCAATTGAATGTTCCTGAACCACCAGAATCGGATCAATCGATTGTGCTTGGCGAGCGCACCAACCGTGCTGCCAACGCAGTCCTGAGAAGGGAAGGGGACCAGCAAATCCACACCGCTGAGCCAACAATAAACTCGCGCCATAAAATGACATCGATGAAGGCAACTCCGCTTGCTCGCAAATGGAAGGCAATCTCAGAAAATCATTACCTAGCTTCATCTTTTGCTGTTTTTTTTCGGGGATTCCGCCATAACCTTCTAATCACGGGCTTCAAAATGGAAACTGAGTGAGTCGATAATAAAAACGTATCCGATTCCAAGCATTGAACCAACGACAGTTTTTCCCTTCAAAACTCGATTAGAGTTTATTGAAAAAAGATTGCTGCGTCCGATCGCACTGAAAACGCTGCACACCAATGGTCCACGGTCTCCCTCCTCCAACAAGAAGTCCCAATGAACGCTCTGGCACCAGCCGCGGACGAACCGAACCCTGCCCAACGCTTACCCTCCTTCAGTTTGTTTTACTTACTGGCGCTGGTCACATCCTCATACATCATGTTCGGGGTTTAAGAATCGATTCCCGCATCTCCCGGCGAACCAAGCCCCCAAGATCCCAAGATCCCAGCAAGTTGCGAATCGTCCGCCTGCATTGCAGCAACGGCGCCTGCCGAGCACAACTGCTATCACTCATTTTCCTGTTGGAGATTCACCCCCATTCGGATTAGATTCAAGTAGTTACCTAAAAAACTCAGCCGGGAGGACACGGATGTTCTGGCTCAAAGACCAAACTGTACTAATTACCGGCGGCACGGGCTCGTTTGGAAAGAGATGCGCTCAGCATCTGCTGAAGTACAAACCAAAAAAGCTTATCATCTTTAGTCGAGACGAACAAAAGCACGTTCAGATGCGACGTGACGTTTTTCCCGGAAATGATTTTCCTCAAATCCGATACTTTGTCGGTGATGTCCGGGATTTGGATCGGCTCAGGCGAGCGTTCGCTGGCGTGGACTACGTCATTCATGCCGCAGCGATGAAGCATGTCGATATCGCGGAATACAATCCCCAAGAGTGCATTCGGACCAACATTGGTGGTGCGGAAAATGTGATCAGCGCCAGCATCGATTGCGGCGTAAAAAAGGTGGTCGCACTTTCCACTGACAAAGCGGCCAGCCCAATCAACCTCTACGGCGCGACGAAACTCTGCAGCGACAAACTGTTTGTGGCGGCAAACTCACTCTCAGGCGACAAAGGGCCTCGCTTTGCCGTCGTTCGATATGGAAACGTTATTGGTTCCAATGGAAGCGTCGTCCCATTTTTCCAAAAGATCCGCGATCGTGGAGAGTTGCCAATTACCGATCCTTCGATGACTCGATTTATCATTACGCTGGACGAAGGAATACGCCTGGTCGCTACGGCATTTGACTGGATGAAAGGTGGTGAGGTCTTTGTCCCCAAAATCCCCAGCACAACGATCCTCGATATCGCGACCGCAGTCGCGCCTGAATGCAAAACCAAAGTCATTGGAATTCGGCCCGGCGAAAAGCTGCATGAATGCATGATCCCAGTCGACGAAGCTAGACAAACGCTAGAGTTCGAAGATCACTTCATTATCCAACCCTCGATTCGCAGTTGGTCCAACGAAACACCAACCTATCGTGAAACAGGAACCCCTTGCCCGGAAGGATTCTCCTATTCCAGCGACAATAACACCCAGTGGCTCACTCAACAACAACTTAAACAATTGATCCAGACTCAATGCCCGATTGCGGCTCCAATGACCTCCCAAACTGCCGTTGCATAGGAAAAGCGATGATCCCTTACGGGCGACAATCCGTCGATGAAAACGACATTCGTTTGGTTGTAGAAACCTTGCGATCGGATTGGTTGACCACAGGCCCCACCATTGAGCGATTCGAAAAGGAGTTTGCCAAGACCGTTAGCTCCTCCCATGCGATAGCAGTTTCCAATGGAACAGCGGCACTTCACGCCGCAATCGATGCTTTGGAACTCCAGGCAAACGACGAAGTCATCGTTCCTGCGATTACCTTCGTGGCCACAGCCAATGCCGTGATTTTCCAAAAGGCCAAACCGATCTTTGCAGATGTTGACCCTGAGACCCTCTTGATTTGCCCCAAAAGCGTTCGATCCAAAATCACCAACAAGACACGAGCAATCATTGCGGTTGACTACGCGGGGCAACCTTGTGACTACGCCTCCTTGCGTGCAATTGCCGACGAACAGGGAATCACTATCGTCGCCGATGCCTGTCATTCTCTTGGCGCAGAACAAAACGCTCAGCCGGTCGGAAACCTGGCGGACCTAAGCTGCTTCAGTTTTCACCCGGTCAAGCCAATCACCACAGGCGAAGGCGGAATGGTCACGACTCAATCTGAACGATACGCAAAACGTATCCGACGATTCCGCAGTCACGGAATCGACACCGATTGTCGACAGCGGACCCAACAGGTAACCCATCAATACGACATGATCGAGTTGGGATACAACTATCGAATGACTGATTTTCAAGCGGCGCTTGGCATCGGGCAACTTGGAAAACTGGTTGCATTCACAGCTCGCCGCAACCAAATCGCCGACCAATACGATCAACTTCTCGCGAACACCGATGGCATCACCCCATTGAGGCGTGTGCCGGGATCGACGCACGCTTTCCACCTGTACGCCGTTCGCATCAATTCTGAAACCATCGATCGCGATGGTGTTTTTGCTGGGATGCGCAAGCAAGGAATTGGAGTCAACGTTCACTACCGCCCCGTTTATCTAAATAGTTATTACCAACAGAACTTTGACAATCCTCAAGGAATTTGCCCCCGGGCGGAGGCCGCCTACCAACAGATTCTGTCTTTGCCCGTCTTTGTTGACATGACCGACTCCCAAATACTGCAAGTCGTGGATGCGTTGCGAAGTTGTCTTGAAGACACAGTTGCACAGGCTGCTTAAGGAGACATGATGCCCAAAACTATCGCCATCATCCAAGCTCGGCTCGGAAGCAATCGCCTTCCCGAAAAAGTCCTCAAAAACATCATCGGTCGTCCCATGATTGAACATGTGGTTGAGCGAACCATACGAGCTCAACTTGTCGACAAAGTGGTTGTTGCGACCACCAACACTCCCCAAGACGACAGACTCGCAAGCTTTTGCGAGTCCAAAGACTGGAACATTTTCCGAGGAAGTGAGAATGATGTCCTCGACCGCTATTGGAGATGTGCAAAACACTATCAGGCGGACCAGGTCGTGCGAATCACATCGGATTGCCCAATGATTTCCCCGGAGATCATTGACCGAGTCATCGAGAAGCAGCTCACGTGCGAAAGCTCCGACTACTCCTGCAACTTTCACCCAGAACGAAAATTTCCTCGCGGGTTGGATGTTGAGTGCTTTGCATTCTCCGCGCTCGATCGCGTCAACAAACTTGCGATAGAGCCCAATCTTCGCGAACACGTTACGTTGATGATTTATCGCCGCACAGATCTATTCACCGTCAGTGGTTTCGGATGCCGCGAAGACCTTTCGCATTGGCGATGGACAGTCGACACGCCCGACGATCTCAAACTGATTCGCACCATCTTCAGCCACTTCGACCACAACCGTTTTACGTGGCGAGAAGCCGCCCAAGCAATTCACGATCACCCATACTGGCGATCGATCAACCAACATATCAATCAGAAAGCAGCCTAGAAATGAACTGCCACCTCCTGATTCGTGCAGATGTGGGCCCCGCCGTCGGCACTGGCCACGTCATGCGCACCGCCGCATTGGCCATGGCGTACAAAAAAATTGGGGGCGAGGCAACGATTGCCTGCAACTCCACGCTGCCCGGGGGACTAAAGTCTCGGCTGGAAAGACAAGGGATTTCTGTCGTCACGCTAGATCCGACGAGCAAGATTGATGATGCCATCCAAACCCGGCAACTGGCTGAACATCTTGAAGCAGATTGGATCGTTACCGATGGTTATGGCTACGATGACGAATACCAACACATCCTGAAGCTGTCATTGGCCAAGCTGATGGTCATCGATGATTTTGGCCACGGCTCCCATCGTATGGCCGATCTCGTACTCAACCAAAACATCTATTCCGACGGAAGCGAATACAGCTTGGTCCCATCAGAACAGGTGATATGTGGAAGCCGATTCGTTTTACTTCGAAACGAGTTCAAAAACATCAAACCCAATTCAAACGTTTCCAAGTTTGCCAAACGAATCTTGCTGACTTTCGGCGGCGCTGATGAACACGATTTTACTGCTGACTGCCTGCGGGTATTGGGGCAAACCAAATCTGCCCAATCCTTTCAAGTCGATGTCGTTTTGGGAGCTTGTAATCCAAATGCCGCCCAACTAAAAATCCTCAGCAAAACACTTCCGTTTGCCACTCGAATCCATCGAAACGTCGACCGCATGTCGATACTGATGAAACAATCTGACATGGCGATCACCGCAGGCGGATCGACATGCTACGAATTGGCTCGTTGCGGAGTGCCGGCCATTGTGGTCTCGTTGGCAGAAAATCAACGAGCCGTGGCGCGAAGTTTTTCTGAACACGAATGCATGCAATGGCTGGGCGATGCCAAGTCCTTCTCCGACGATGAATTGAGCGAGGCAATTGAGAACCTTGCCAACTCAGCCAAACGGCGAAGGGACATGATCAAAAATGGAGAATCGATTGTGGACGGGAACGGCGCTGAACGAATTGCCAGGCGATTGATCTCCGACCAATTCACCTTCCGCGAAGCTGACACGACTGATTCCGAGCAGATCCTGAGTTGGCGAAATGAACCAGGCGCTCGCGCCGCTTCGTTCCAGCCCGACCCAGTTGTGCTCGATGAACATCAAACATGGTTAAGAAAAACACTTGCCAGCAACCTGGTGGATCTTTGGATCGTTGAGTTCGATGACCAGCCGATCGGCCAAGTCCGATTCGATTTCGACCCCTCAGGTGATGAAGCGACCGTCAGCGTTTCATTGGATCACCAAGTTCGCGGAAAAAATTGGGGAACGACGATTATCGAGTCCGCCTGCCGAAGTGTCTTTCTCAATGACGACGTTGAAACCATTGTTGCTTTGATCAAACCCGAAAACATCGCCTCAATCAATGCCTTTGGAAATGCTGGTTTTATCGATCAAGCACCGATCGCAATCCACGGTGACTCTGCAAAACGTATGACACTTACACACGAATCCCTGTTGCAAAAGCCAAACCGCGTAACACCGTGGAAGAAGTCCGCGTGAATTCCCAAATTCAAATCAATGGTCGAACCATTGGGCCCGGTCATCCGACCTATATCATCGCTGAAATGTCCGCCAATCACGCAGGCGATTATGATACCGCAGTCAAAATCATTCAAGCCGCACACGCCGCCGGAGCGGACGCCATCAAGGTCCAAACCTACACCGCCGATACAATAACACTCGACTGCGACAACGAACATTTCCAAATACAACAAGGCACGATTTGGGACGGTCAAATCCTACATCGCCTCTACGACGCAGCGCATACACCTTGGGATTGGCAACCGAAACTACAATCGGTCGCCGCTCAACTCGGAATTGACTTTTTCAGCAGCCCCTTTGACCCGACGGCCGTTGAATTTCTTGAGACGCTCGACGTACCGGCATACAAGATTGCCTCCTTTGAAGTCAACGACACAGGGCTCCTGAAGAAGGTTGCTGAAACAGGAAAACCCGTTATCTTTTCGACAGGCATGGCAACTCGACCCGAAATCGAACTCGCACTTCACACACTGCGCAAAGCCGGTGCCGAGCAAATTGCCATGCTCAAATGCACCAGCGCCTACCCCGCTAATGCCTCCAACATGAACTTAGCCACAATCAGCGCAATGCGGCATGAATTTGGCATCCCTGTGGGGTTGAGTGACCACTCGATGGGGATCGAAGTTCCCATTGCCGCAATTGCACTTGGTGCGAACATTATTGAAAAGCACCTAACGTTGAGCCGAGACCTAGAAAGCGCCGACTCAAAATTCTCGCTGGAACCCAATGAGTTTGCCGCGATGGTAAAAGCGGTTCGAACAGCCAAGGCGGCACTGGGCCAGATCCAATTTGGACCAACGGAAAACGATCGAAACAACCGCGCCTTTCGTCGATCACTTTTTATTGTCCAAGACGTTGCTGCTGGAGAAACACTTACTCCCAACAACATAAGATCCATCCGACCAGGATCTGGACTTGAACCGCGCCACCTCGATTCGATTTTAGGTAAAACCGCAACTCAGGATATCGAGCGTGGCACCCCATTGGATTGGAATCATGTCCAGTTTGCTGCGCCGGTAAGTACGACGAACCCGCCGAGGCTGTGACTTTTTCATCGTACATGATGCAAAATCTTAGAAGCAGTGGTTTATGGAAACCCGACACGTCAGCGAGGACGTGTCGGGTTTCCAAAACAGGCGGAATGTGGATGATAAGATGCCCCAGTCGAAAAAGTCTCAGCCTCGCCGCGACATTGAAATAAATATGCGATCTAGCTAGCTGACAATCAAGTGTTATCAACATACTGCTCTTGTAAATTTTGCGCGGCAGAGGTTAAAACGATATTGGTTGGTAAGCCGATCGCTAGCACTGTGCTAACAGGCACTCCAATTGAATTTTGCAAGGATGCAAAGCTCACCCCATGAAAAATTTGAATCGGGCGTTACGGATGGCGCTCAAATATCGTTGGTCCCTGGCTGGATCGTTCATCTGCTCGATACTCGTCGCCGTATTTTGGGGTGCCAATCTCGGAGCCGTTTATCCTTTCGTCGAAGTCGTTTTGAACGATGGAAAGACGATTCATCAATGGGCTGAAAAACGAATCGAACAAGCCAGCCTCGATATCTCAACCGCTGAATCGGAAATCCAAAAGCTCTCTGACGAAGCCGCCGGCGCTAATCAAGTCGAAACGGCAAGCATCCAGAAAGATATCGAACTCAAAGAATCTTTCATCGACGATCAGGAAAACCGGATCGCACAGACTCAATGGTTGGTCCCCTACATTAAAAAATACTGCCCCAATTCGCCTTTCGAGACGTTGGTTTACATTATCGGCTTCTTGTTGGTCGCAACATTCTTTCGGGGAATCTTTCTGGCAGCCAACATGTATTTGGTCGCGAGGGTCGGACAAAGTACGGTGCTCGATTTGCAAAACGAAGTCTTCCAGAATGTATTGGGGATGGAAATTGGGGAAACTGGCGTCAAAGGCACGGGAGATTTAATCGGTCGAATTCGAGGTGAAACCAACAATATTGGCAGCGCGATCATGACGCTGTTTGGCAAGACCGTTCGTGAGCCTCTGAAAATGCTCGCATGTATTGCCGGTGCCGCCTACATGAATTGGCGGTTATTGATCTTCTCCTGTTTGGTCGCCCCCATTGCCATGTTCCTGATGTATCAATTGGCCAAGTTGACCAAACGGGCCAATCGCAAAGCGATGGAAGAGTCCGCTCGATTACTCAATCGACTTTATCAGGCGCTGTCCTACTCACGAATCGTGAAGGCATTCTCGATGGAGAAGCACGAACAAAAACGATTCGAAACAGTCGCCAACGATGTGTACAACAAATCGATGCGAATTCAGGTTTATTCGGCTTTTTCACGAATGAACAACGAAGTCCTTGGCGTCAGCATGATTTGCCTTTCGATTCTGGCTGGTGGATACCTCGTCCTGAATCATGAGACCCATTTCCTAGGCGTCAAGATGAGCAAGTCGGCCATGACCTTTGGCGAAGTCATGGCGTTCTTTGCCTTTTTGATTGGCGTCGCCGATCCATTGCGAAAAATGGCGGATGTTTACAATCAACTTCAGTGCGGTATCGTCGCCGCTGACCGAGTGTTTCCATTGGTCGATCAGCGAGCTGCTGTTCAAACGCCCGCCCATCCTGTTTCACTTCCCAGCTACAAGCGAGACATTGAATTTGAAAAAGTGAAGTTCGAATACGAGTCAGACCGCCCCATTTTGAACAGCGTTTCTTTTTCTCTCCAAGCAGGTCAATCGATCGCAATCATTGGGCCGAACGGTTGTGGAAAAAGCACGATGATCAACCTTCTACCCAGGTTCTTTGACCCCAAATCAGGCTCGATTCGAATTGATGGTGTCGACATTCGCGATTTGGAGATTGCTGAACTGCGAAAGCAGGTTGGCTACGTCACTCAGCAAACAATGCTTTTCGATGATACGATCGCAAACAACATTCGATACGGGACTCCCGAAGCAACGGACCTCGAAGTCATTTCGGCTTCTCGAAAGGCACATGCCGACGAGTTTGTCAGAACTCTATCTGAGGGATATGACTCAAGCATCGGCGAGCATGGTGGCAGACTATCCGGCGGGCAGCGTCAACGTCTATCGCTCGCCAGAGCCATCCTCAAGGACCCAGCTATCCTGCTCCTGGATGAAGCCACAAGCCAAATTGATCCACAATCTGAAATTTTGATTCACAAAACTCTGGCTGAGTTCATCAAAGGGCGCACGACTCTTATCGTGACCCACCGAATGTCGACGCTTGATCTTGTCGATCTTATTTTGGTGATGGACGAAGGCCGCATTGTTGATTGCGGAACACACGACGAACTTTTCCAACGCTGCGACGTTTACCAACGCCTTCGTCGAGCAGAACTCAAGGACATTGCCTAATGCCAGCTACATCTCAACAATCAACTCAGCCACGCCCTCGCGTCAGGCAGTTTGAAATCCTCAAGATGGCAAGCGAAATCGTCAAGCAAGAAGCCGCGGCACTTTCGCGCCTGTCGAAAACGGTTCCTGATGGGCTCTCCTTTGCCGTCAACACAATCCTGGATTGTCCGGGAGCAGTCATCGTGACCGGCATGGGAAAAGCTGGCTGGGTGGGACAAAAGATCTCCGCGTCGCTCGCTTCAACGGGTACGCGATCGCACTTCCTACATCCTGCAGAAGCTGTCCATGGCGATCTTGGCCGAGTGGGTCCGCAAGATGTCGTACTGGCCCTTAGCAATAGTGGAGAAACTGCCGAGGTCATCCAATTGCTGCCAAGCCTGCAAAAACTTGAAGTGCCAATCATCTGTATCACTGCAACTCCAAGCTGCACACTTGCCAGAGCTTCGGCGGTTGTGCTCGATTATGGACGCCTTCCTGAGGCAGGAAGGTTGGGGCTTGCACCAACCACTAGCACCATCATGATGCTGGCCATGGGCGATGCTCTTACTTTGGTGCTGAGCAATTTGAGAGAGTTTCGAGCGGTTGATTTTGCCAAGTACCATCCCGGTGGCACACTCGGTCGCAAATTATCTTCAGTGGACGAAATCATGCGTCCGATTGAAGATTGCCGAATCGCACTCGACACACAGACGGTTCGTGAGATCTACATTGGCAGCTCTGGAAAAAAAAGGCGTGTAGGCGTAATTTTACTAACGGACGATTCCGGCAAACTTACCGGCCTATTCACCGACAGTGATCTCGCGAGATTGCTGGAAGCAGGAGACAATGATTCATTTGACCAGCCGATCCGTGATGTCATGACCGCCGATCCAATTACCGTCCGCGCGGGGACAAAATCCATCGTGGCGGTAGAAACCTTGGCTTGCCGCAACATTAGTGAACTCCCCGTCGTCGACACCCACGGTTGCCCAAAAGGCATCTTAGATATCACCGATGTGGTTGGCCTGTTCCCAATTTAGTTCGCCCAGTGAGCTCGGCTACATTCAAAACACAAAAAAGAAACGCATCCTCGCGGGCTGACGCTGCATTTTTTGTTACAACGAGCGTTTTGAAATACCTACTTAGGACTCGCCACCATGGACAAACCAAAAATTGCCGCCGACTCACCCCAGCAAGTTGAACTTGAGGCGGGGAAAAAGTATGCATACTGCACTTGTGGCCTATCTACACAACAACCGTTTTGCGACGGCGCTCATAAGGGAACCGGTTTCACGCCAATTGTTTTCGAAGCCGAAGAAACGAAAACGGCCTATTTTTGTCGCTGCAAGCAAACATGCAACGCTCCTCACTGCGACGGTGAGCACAACAAGCTGAGCGAGTCGTCGGAATCAGAGTCCACAGACGACAGCTAACACGAGAATCACTGAGGGGTAGTCCTCGACTGGACCAGCTGAGCTCGCTCGCCCCAAGCCTCTCCCCGCTGGGCGGTTGAAGCTCCTGCCGAAACAAATCCGGGCATCCTGGGACAGCAAGCGTTTTGACCTCACCAACGATCTAGGTGTCCGAATTGGCTGCCATGGCCACTCGGGCGGCAATGTTTTTGACATTGAATCGTCCCTACCCCAGGCCTCAAATCCACTCAATGGAATCTCGTTAATACATGCCCACGCGTTGCGTGGGGCATGGCACCCAAGAAATCAGTCTACGGCAGTTCGTTAATACATGCCAATGCGTCGAGTGGGGCATGTAATCCATGAATTCAGTCTACGGCAATTCCTGAGCGTGCTCTTCTCCGGCGTCCGTATTTCTATCGAGACAAGACGCCTCACGGTGGAAACGGCAGCGTTGAAAAATCTTGGAGACATTTGCTTCCACCCCTGTCGCAGGACTGAACATTGATCCAATAATAGGGGCTACGATTCCTGCGTTTGTTTCAAAGTCGATATTCCACTGATGTCCCGTAAAAAACGATCTGCGAGTTTGATCCCCTGGCCGCTTAAAGCTGCGTTTTGGCTATTTGCCATAGGCAGTTTCTTACTTCTGTTCGTCTTTCCAGCGTTCACCAACTGGTACATCCAGCAGGGCTGGAAATCCCCTCCCGCGATGACGTCGTTTGTCGAATTCGTCAAAATCGCCCAGAAATGGCTGCTACGAGCGTTCGTTGTGGTTTGGGTGTTTTTCTTGGGCGGCTGCTTCGCCAGCTTTTTAAACGTCGTTGCTTGGCGGCTTCCGCGAGGGCGTGGCGTATTGGGTTCAAGCAAATGCCCGTTCTGCAACAACAAGCTTTCATTCATGTCCAACTTGCCTGTGATTGGCTGGGTAGGAAGTGCGGGGCGATGTCGATTTTGCAAGCTTCCTATTTCACCTCGATACCTGATTGTCGAAATCATACTTGGCTTGATTTTCGTTGCGGTGGTTTCGGTAGAGCTGTTCTGTGGCGGCATCAGTCTGCCACTTCGTCCGGTCGAATCGGAGTGGGGCATCGAATCAACCGTCTTGGCTCCAAAAATGGAGTTGTTTCAAATCGCCTTTTACCACTTGGTTTTGGTTTGCCTGGCCTTTGTCATTGCTTTGGTTCGCCTTGAGCGGAAGCCCATCCCCTATTCCATTTTTGTGTTTGGAGCAATTGTTGGCGTAGGGCTGCAATGCCTTTGGCCAGTAACACAACAGGTCGGTTGCCTTGCCCCCGAAGGTGGGACGTCCATTGACCGGTATGAATTTTGGCTAAGTCTTTTTCTGGGCCCGTTTATCGGTTTGATATTAGGCTTGCTCATCGCGTTCGGCTATCGAAATCGCGAACAACAGCCTGGCGACTTACGTCGCGAATGCGTCTTTGGGTTTGTGCTGATTGGCCTATTTATGGGCAGTCAGTTTGCGATCTCGATCGCGTTGGCATTGCTGTTGTTGGATGCACTCCTGGTAATTGTTGGGGACCTTCGCGGAAGACTTTTTTGGACATCCCCTATTTACAAGGCACTCGCACTATCGCTGTTGCTGATGTTGCTTTGGCGTTTCACCAGTCAGTTTGCGTTTTGGCCGGGGCCTTATTCTTCGAAACTAACGTTGGCGATCAACCTGGCGGCGATCACGGCAATGAGCTCCCTGATTGCAATGATTGGAATCCCCTCAACGTCCCCAGCCGTGAAGAGCGATTCAATTCAAGACGTTATCTAACTAACACCTGCCATAAATTTCAACTAACCTTACCTTAAAATCGATTTAGTCTTGGGCTGAAGCTGTTTCTCTGAATTCATCGCGAAAACAAAACCAAGGAACGCGATAGAGAGGTACAGACTACCCAATGTCAACTCGAAGACGTAGAGCGAAGGCATCAAAGACCTCCTTGAAGGAAAATCGAGGTTGTAGAAAAGGACAATAACTCTATAAATGATTTTAGTTGGAACGGATTCTCCAGCTAACTTGCATTGGCCGCCTTGATTTCAGGGCGGCTTTTTCTTTGTCATCGCGACACTGTGAGCCCAACAACATTCTCTTGGCTGGCAGCAACAAAAATCCTGCCCGAGTTACTCGACGGGCTGGAACTGCATTAGACTAAGGCACTTCATATTCGCCTTTTTTTGAAAGCCAACGATGTTTCGAAATTTGCTTTGGGCAATCGCGTTCGTTTTTGTGTGTTTGCCGATCTGCTATTCGCAGCAAGAAATCGACTTACTGATCGAAGGCGGTCATTATTTCGAAAACGAGACCGGAACCTTTCATGCCAATTCGGGCATTGCAATCTCCGACGGTCGCTTTGTTGAATTCTCTGTAGACCCCAAAGATTTTCATGCTGCCGAGACCGTCAAACTGACGGACGACCAATTCATCATGCCAGGCTTGATCGATTGCCACGCCCATTACAACGTTCGGCTTTTCAAAAAACGACGTGAAGAATTCCTCGTGATGCCCGTGGTTTATCTGGCTAATGGGGTCACAACAACGTTTTCTTGCGGTGAATTTGATCCCGAAAAAATGCTGAAGCTACGCAGGGAAATCCAATCCGGCAAAAAGCTTGGCCCCAACCTGATCAACTCAGGCCCCTACTTTGGTCGAGCGAGGCCAGGTTGGCGTGGTGTTCGCAGCGAAGAAGACATCAAAACCGAAGTCGACTTTTGGGCAGGGCAGGGCGTTGGCGGATTCAAGGCCAAAGCGATTTCGCCTTCCGAGTTGGAAGCACTTTGCAAACACGCAAAGCGGCATGGACTAACCGTTACCGGACATCTCGATTCTGGATTCCGAAATAGCGTAAACCCTCGTGATGCCATTGATCTTGGCATCGATCGTATTGAGCATTTTCTCGGCGGCGATGCCATGCCGGACTCCAAGTCCGCCTATGCGTCGCTTGCCAACATCACGCGAGATATGGACGAGTACAAAAAGATCACACAAAAATTCATTGACACCAATACGGTTTTTGACGCGACGCTGACGGCGTATGGGTACGTTGGCGCACCGGGAGAAGAATATGACCACTGGATTGACGAGACCAGCTTCTTCACTCCGTTCGTTCAGAATCATGTCAAGGAACGTGGCCCTGGTGATCCGCTATTGCAATTCCAAAAGATATACGACGCCAAACAGAAAACGATTGCCACATTTTTTGAGGCTGGTGGGACAATCTCGTTGGGGAGCGACCACGTCAGCGATGGCACATTTCTTCCTGGCTTCGGAGCTCATCGTGAACTTGATGCCTTTGTTCGTTCAGGAATTCCCGCAGCGGACGCCATCAAGATGGGAACCATAAACGGCGCCCGGGCACTTGGGATCGATAATGATTTCGGCAGCTTGGAAAAAGGCAAAGTTGCTGATCTCTTTGTGGCCACCGGCAACCCCTTGGAAAACATAAGAAACACTCGCAATGTCAATTACGTGTTGCGAGCGGGGAAATTACATCGTCCGGAAAAACTTTTCAAAAGCGTTCAGGGCAAGCTTGGCCCTGAAGGAAAAAATGATATCAGTGACTGGTAAGTAGCTACTGCAGATAATGCAGGATCGACTCGCGCGGAATTGTGGAATCTGAGCACATCAAATGACGGGCGATAAGCCTACTTAGACTCCTGGGAAGCCCAACTTAGGACGTCTTGGCGTAACCAAGGTCCTTTTGGGGATATTGCCGCTCCTGAGGCACACAGGTATCCAAATTCCTGGATTTTGCGATAATCCTCTGTAAGGAATTGAGCGCAGTTACGTTCGACCTCCAGCAAATTATTTGTAAACGTAGAATAGCAGGCAGAGCCAAGTGACAACCGTTAACCCTGATCCGAACGAAACTGAAGAATGTGTCCGTGAGCGGTACTCTGCTGCCTCCAAAGAACGCGAAGCCGCCCTTTGTTGCCCCGTCGTTTACGATACCAAGCTCCTCGAAGTCGTGCCTCAGGAAGTAATCGACCGAGATTACGGCTGTGGTGATCCCAGCCCCTACGTAAAACCAGGCGATACGGTCGTTGATCTCGGTTCAGGTGGCGGAAAACTATGCTTCATCATTTCTCAACTTGTGGGAAAAGAAGGGAAGGTCATCGGCGTCGACTGCAATCAGGACATGCTCGACCTGGCTCGGAAAAGCCAACCCGTGGTCGCCGAAAGGATTGGTTTCGACAACATCGATTTTCGATGTGGACAAATTCAGGATTTGGCTCTCGACCTGGACTTATTTGCCCAACAAGCCAAAGAAATTGATGCGGCGACTCCCGGCGGTGCCGTGGAACTGGTAACCCTGCAGAACCAACTTCGTTCTCAAATGACAATGATACCTGACAACAGTGTCGACTGTGTCGTATCGAATTGCGTATTGAATCTCGTGAACCCCTCGGATCGCGACCAACTGTTCCGTGAAATCAATCGCGTTCTTCGACCCGGTGGACTTGCCGCGATCAGCGATATTGTTTCCGACGAGGACATTCCAGAATCCATGCAAAAAGACGCTGAACTTTGGTCGGGCTGCATTTCAGGTGCCTGGCGCGAAGACTTGTTTGCTCAGCGGTTTCTGGACGCGGGGTTCTACGGGATGACCATTGATAAACGACAAGCAGAGCCGTGGCAAGTCATCGGCGGGATTGAGTTCCGCAGCGTTACCCTCCTGGCATTCAAAAACCATTCGGAACCCTGCTACGATCGCATGCAGGCAGTCATTTACAAAGGCCCCTTCAGTCAGGTTGATGATGACGAAGGCCATACCTATTTTCGAGGGCAACGAATGGCGATTTGTGACCGCACATTCCGTATGCTTCAGGAATCTCCCTATCGAGATCAATTTGAGTTTCTAAAACCAGCAAATGAGATTCCGATGTCAGAAGCCCAACTGATGAGCGATTGCAGCAACTGGAATATTCGCGAACCGGGCGAAACCAAAGGCAGTACCTTCCAGCTTCCCACCGTCGATGGTGATTGCTGTGGTGGAAACAGTTGTTGCTGAAAACCTTTATCGGCGAACGCGTGCTTTAAAAACGCCGCGAATCGCAATCATTTGTATCATTCGCCTGGAAAGTTGCTCCGTTGAACAAACTCCCAATGCTATCGCTCAAGCGCCGCCAAAGCGAATTGGCCAACGCCAAAAACCAATGCAAGGTTCTTGAAGAACAGAGTAGGTTCCCAACATTTGCTGGGCATCTGGAAAAGCATAGCCTTCCCGTCCTTGAGTCTGCGGGCATTGAAATTCTTCAAGTCAACGTTGGCAAGATGTGCAACATGACTTGTCGTCACTGTCATGTCGACGCAGGTCCTGATCGACGCGAAATCATGGATCGTTCGACCATCGACCACTGCTTACGTGTGATTCATGATCTCAATTTGCAGACGGTCGATTTGACCGGTGGTGCCCCGGAAATGAACCCGGACTTTCGGTATTTCGTTTCTGAGGCCCGAAAGGCCAATTGTCACGTAATCGATCGATGCAATCTGACAATCCTGCTCGCAAATGGACACACGGATTTGCCCGAATTCCTTGCCGAAAATCAAGTCGAAGTCGTTGCCTCGTTGCCTTGCTACCTTGAGGAGAACTGTGACTCACAGCGAGGCGATGGAGCTTTCCAAAAATCACTGAAGGCACTGAAACGACTTAACGACGTGGGCTATGGTCAACCTGACTCCGGGCTCACGCTGTCACTGGTTTTCAATCCAGTGGGTAACTCACTCCCTCCAAATCAAGCTGATCTGGAAGCCAAGTACAAGCAAGTTTTGTGGGATGAGTACGGTGTTCGATTCAATCGACTTTTCACGATTACTAACATGCCAATCAGTAGATATATGGAAGATCTGCTTGATAATGGAAACCTGGAGTCCTATTTGGAAACTCTGGTCAACGCATTCAATCCAGCCATTGTTTCCGGTGTTATGTGCCGAAACACATTGAGCGTTGGTTGGGACGGACGACTGTTTGACTGTGACTTCAACCAGATGCTTGAGATGCCCTTGGCGGATGGTTTGCCGCGAGAAATTTCGGAACTGGATCTCTCTTCACTCGCCAAACGGAGAATCGTCACAGCGAGGCATTGCTTTGGTTGTGCGGCCGGTTCAGGTTCAGGTTGCGGCGGCGCAATCGAATAACCAATCGCATGGGTTGGTTGTAGGTTGGTCATGCGAGGCCCAAATCTCAACGAGCCGAGAAACAACGAATTTTCGGCAGGTGCCTCTGCCTCAACCTCCCAATTGCGAGACAGAGTCTAACGTCTCAGAATCGGTTCATCGTCCAACTGTTTGATCTTCACTTTGGCGACCTTGAGCTTTTGCACGTTGGGATCAACATATCGCTCCGAATAACGAGCATTGTATTTCAAAAAACTACCAGGTCCTTGAAATCCTTGAACCGTTTCATTCCACTCCACTTCACGACGAACCACCAACCCAAGTCCAATATCAAACACAGCATGCCCCATCGCCATGTTCTGCATGATCTGTGACCGAATGCGGTTGCTGCTGATCGGAGTCAGAACTTCGGTTTGAAATGAAATGTACGCTTTGTTGTCAATCACTTTTTCCAGTGAATAGTGAACTCGGGTATCAAGATGTCTCGTTACACCATCTTCGTCCTTGGCGGAAAGACTCCCCGGCATATACCACTGATGCCCCACGGCCACGGAGTTCTTGGGCAATGGCAAAATGGTCATTTTTGACAAACCGATTTTCGCTTGTTTGACATAGTCTTGACGATCAAGGATTTGCCCCTTGGCAGTGATGACGGTTTTGGTAATGGGTGTACCGACTCCCTGGTTGAATACTTCGTAATCGATAGGTGCTTTGGTGTCCGTTTCACTGTTAAACGAAATCGGATTCTCATCATTCTTTTGCTGCCACATATCCACTGAATCAATCTGAAAAATGAATGTAGCGTCGCCCTTGGAGTCGACTCCCTTGACTTCCCAATATACGCTCGCGCGAGCACGAGATGACTGGTTATCGGTCTCTCCCGCAATTTGAGTTCTTGAGGACTCAGAGTGATCAGAGGCCCATCGGTAAACGTCGCCCACCTTCATCTTGTATTGCAATTGGTACTTTTGCTGCCTGGCCAAGTTGGCTGCAGTCCGTTGAATCGCCTCTTCGGTGCTGTCTTGTCCAACGCCTACGGTTGCGAGTAGAGATGCGCAGGTGCACGCAACGCAAAAAACCTTTGTCCAAAGTGGGCTATTCATCATCGCCTCCATGCGAAAGTATCAATTCTGGCCTGCGGTGCTGTGGCAGGCATTCCAGCAATTTTGGCCTACACCTTAGGTGCAGACCGTTAAGTTGGTTTTTTGAGAGCGCTTCCGTCCCAACCAAGCTTTTCCGAAAGCGTCTGATAGTAATTATTGCCTTGAATCTGGATCAATTGAAAGACCGAATTCGCACGGCAAATCCTTACTCGATGATGAGGCGTAAGACCGCAAATCACCTGTCCGTCCAAAACAGCACAAGTCGAATCGTTGGCCTGGCGTACGATAATGTCAAAAACACGGTCCGCGGTATCGACAATTGGGCGAACGGTCAGCGTATGGGGACTGATAGGTGATATCACAAATGCTTGCAAATTTTTTCGCAAAATTGGGCCGCCAGCAGAGAGATTGTGGGCCGTACTCCCAACAGGCGTGCTCACAATCAACCCATCGCAGGAATAGGATGTGGCCAACATTCCATCCACCATCAAATCCATTTGCTGAATATCGAATGGCGGACCGCTCAGAATTGCCAGTTCATTGAGGCCCAAGCCTTCGGCGACCAACGTGTCATTTTCAAACACCTGGCACTGCATCATCAAATGATCAATCAGTTGATAGCGAGCATTCAAAATACATCGCAGCGACTGCTCAAGTTCGATTGGCTGGACGTCCGCAAGGAATCCCAACTTGCCAAGATTCACCCCCAAGACAGGAAGCTGTCGATGCTTCATCTGCTTGGCAGCTCTCAAAATGGAACCATCACCACCCAGCACGATTGCCATATCCGCATCGTAGCTGTCCAGTTCTGAGTGGTAGTCAAAATCCTCAATTACGATATCGGCAAACTGCTCGATAATGGGTCTCAAATTTTCCAACTGCTTGATAATGTGGGGACGACGATCCCCTGACCCCAAAACAATCGTTTTGATTCGCTCGAGCTTTGTCTTGGCATCCAACATCAACAACTTTCAGTATCTGGACTCGTGCAGGTTGCAAATACCTAGAGCGTCTCTTCGCAGTATCTTGCAAGTGAAACGACGAAAAATCCGCTACCTTTATGCAAAACACACTCTAGCGAGCTGCTCTTTCAGTCATGGAAGACGAAACGTTTTGATCATTGAAACCGTTGCGGCAACGCTCTGCGATTCCCATTGCGTCGATTTTCAGATCGCGATGCAATTCTTCGCGCGTTCCGTGCTCGACAAACATATCTGGGATTCCGATTCGTTGGACGTGGCTGGCATTCAACTGAAGTTCATTGGCGACTTCCAGCATTGCACTGCCAAAGCCTCCCATCAACATGCCCTCTTCAACGGTCACAACCACTTTCGTTTCGGTCAAGGCACGTTGGACCATCTCTTGATCCATGGGTTTAACGAATCGAGCATTCACCACACCAACGTCAAAACCTTCTTCACGAAGAGTCTCTGCAGCCTTCATGCACTCGGCCAATTGAGTCCCGGCGCTAATGATTACAGCGTCCTGGCCCCAGCTGAGAATTTCAGATTTCCCCAGTTCAACAGGTTGAAGTTCTCGCTGGATCTCTTCCGCGTTGGTTTTTGGATACCGCAAAGACGACGGATGATCATGTTTCACCGCAAAATCAAGCATCGCACCAATATCGTTCGCATCACCTGGAAGCATCACAACCATATTGGGGAAGATCCGCATGTACCCGATATCGAACGTACCATGGTGAGTCGGGCCGTCAGGTGCCGTCAATCCAGCACGGTCCATCGTAAAGACAACAGGCAAATCTTGCAGGCAAACCTCTTGGAATATCTGGTCGTAACTCCGTTGCAGGAAGGTACTGTAGATATCGACGATCGGCCGCAAACCCGTTTTGCACTGTCCCGCTGCAAATGCAACGGCGTGCGATTCACAGATCCCCACGTCGAAAAATCGATCGGGAAACTCTTCTCGAACCGGCTCCAGTTTATTGCCCTGACACATGGCCGCAGTAATAACGGTTACCTTTTCGTTGTGACGAAGCTGATCGGCGATCGCATCTCGAGCGTGGTGAGTATATGCCTTGTTACTGGCCGACGGTTTGGGAACCGGGGTTTCACCATCAAGTTCAAATGCGGGTGGTGTGTGAAAATAGACGGGATCTTCAGCGGCAGGCTTGAAACCATGACCTTTCTTGGTAATGCAATGAAGCAATACTGGACCGTCGATATCTCGCACCATATTGAGATACTTTTTGACGACCTGAACATTATGCCCATCGATGGGACCGAAATACTTGAATCCCAAATCTTCGAACATCATGCCGCCGTGCAAACCAGCTTTGACGCCCTCTTTGATTTGAGCCAACATCCGTTCAGTCGGATCACCAAACATGGGGACTTTATTGAGGATATTAACGACTTCGTTTTTCAGCCCGGTATAGAAGGGATTGGTGCGAAGTTTATCCAGGTAGCTTGCCAAACCACCTACTCGCGGGCAGATCGACATCTCATTGTCGTTCAGAATCACAAGTAGCTTGCTCTTCATGTGACTGGCATTGTTGATCGCTTCGAAAACGATCCCCGAGGGAAATGCGCCATCACCGATGACTGCGATCGCATGGTTATCCTTGCGCCCCATCAAATCATCACCGCTCCGCAGACCGACAACCGAGGAAACACTACATCCTGCGTGGCCTGTCATGAACAGGTCATATTCACTTTCATTCGGATTGGGATACCCCATCAATCCGCCCTTGGTGCGAATGGTCTTGAATTCGTCGTAGCGGCCAGTGATCAATTTTTGGGGGTAGATCTGGTGTCCCGTGTCCCAGACAAGACGATCGCTGCGAAAGTCAAAAGTACTGTGCAGCGCAAGGGTTAGCTCAACGACCCCGAGGTTGGAAGCGAAATGAGCTGCACGAAGACTTAGCAGCCCACAAAGTGTTTCGCGAATCTCATCAGCGACCTGCTGAAGCTGCTTGATCGACATGTCATGCAGCTCCATCGGAGAATTGATATTCGGAAGAATTTTTTTCATAACGTTTTCGTTTCGGGTCATTGGGATCTTTCAACTACAAATTTAGCTAGAAAAATCAGTGGCTCAGCGGACGCTCCAAAAGGCTGAAGCGAATCAATTGCAACATCTGCCATTTGTTGTGCACGGGATTCGCTTTCGCTAACCCCAAGCACTGCCGGATACGTCAGCTTGCCCTGCTGAGAATCCTTTTGCGTCCGTTTACCCATCTTGACTTGGTCGCCCCGTAAATCCAACAGATCATCGACGATTTGGAACGCTAATCCGAGGTGTTTTCCATATTTTTCCAACGAGATCAGTTGTTCGGCGGTCGCTCCCGCCGAAATCGCCCCCAATTGGAGGCTAACAACAAGAAGCGCCCCCGTCTTCCGATCGTGAATTCGCTGCAAAAGTTCAAGGTCCCCGTTGCCAAATTCATGAGCCAAATCGTCAACTTGCCCGCCGACGAGGTTGGAAGCCCCCGCGGCTTTGGCCAGGACACGACAACTATCGGCGATCGTTGCCGGATCCTTCAACTCGGTTGTGAGAATTTCGAAGGCTCTGGGAATCAACGCATCACCAGCCAAAATCGCTATCGCCTCGTCGAATTGGATATGGCAAGTCGGCTGCCCACGGCGGATATCATCGTCATCCATCGCCGGTAAATCGTCATGGATTAACGAATAGGTATGGATCATTTCTACCGCACATGCACCGGGAATGGCGTCCTCAATCTCACCACCGCACATCTTGGCAGCGGTCAACGCCAGCAACGGCCGAAGACGTTTTCCTGGAGCCAGTAGGCAATACTGAATCGCCTTGCGCAAGATTTCTGGGCAATCGGAATCGAACTGAGAGTAGCGATCAAGATGCTTGTCAATCAGCTGTTGAGCTTCTTGGACTTCTTTGGGGAATAGTTCGACATGGGAGGCTGCCATTAAATTTTGTCCATGCTTTGGTGTTCGAGCGCGATTCTTCGTCCCATGCGAATGCAACCGCAAAAAACCAAGAAGGTTAACACTTCGTGGCTCATCTACAATTTAGCCAAACTCATTCATTTCGTCCACGCACCCACCCACGGTTCTTGCGAACCTTCGGCCCAACTGACGCCTCATACTCTCAAATCCTTCTAGATCGATTGTCCCAATGACTGTCGCCAGCTCTTCTTCCACTCCGAGACTGGCGCTAGCTCCCACTTTGCTACAGGGGCCTTCGTTTCATGCGTTTTGTTATTGTCAACAATGAAAAAACTTCCAACGTAAACTGAATTTCGCAAATGGCGCAATCCGAGGAATGCCGAAACCCAGGTCTGATGGACGAAAATTCCCACGTTATCATTACGCCGCTAGACGAACAAAAATTCGCGTTCCGGCAACACTGGCGGCACGAATAGGTAACAAGACTACGATTTCCAATACGTTATAATCCGAGGCTGCAACTTCAATATACGAGCTGCAAAGTTCGGGTAAAGTACAACCGACAGAACTCACCAGGAACGCCAAATGACATCTTCTATCAAACTCGCCATGCGCGTCACGGCACTCACAGTTTTGGCAATTCTTCTCGCCTCTTGTTCTTCCGTTGCACAAGACATTCCCGCGAATCAATCCTCCGCACAAGCCGTTGCGCGAGCTTCATTCGAAGCACTCAAGAGCCAGGAACTCGAAGTCTTTGTTTCGCTATTCCATCCAGAGGAACTTGAACGATTCAAGAAATTCGCTCTGGATGTTTTTATCGACGAGGAACCAGACGAGGAAGTCGCACAAATACGAAAGTTACTTGCTCCCTTCGAGGACAAAGCAAGCGTTTCCGCAGCGAGCGGATCGGAAATAATGCTTACCTTTCTGAAGACGATGTTGGCCCTGAATCCAGAACTCGAGGAATCGATGAAAGACGCAGAGCTGGAAATACTTGGTGAACTTGAAGAAGCACCTAATACCATTCATGTCATCACTCGAACGGTCCTCCCTCGCCCAAGCCCAGTCAGTTGCAGACAGATTGATGGTCGTTGGTACCAACTTTTGAGCGAACCCACGTTGCGTTTGATTTCCACCATTGCCAGGAAGAGCCACTTCCTAGAGAAAGACCTCTCAATTAAGGATATGAGACAATCGGCAAAGATGGGCCAAATTGAAGTGTTTGGACATGTTCATGACGGTGAAACCTCCCAGGTCCTTTGTCGGATCACCATGACCATCGACGACTTTACGTTTCCCGTCTTTGGATGTTATCCGGTCAGGGAAGGTGAACCCGCCTGGGAACACTTGCACGATGAAGACGATCAAGAACTCGTTGAAACTCTTCGCGCAAAATGGAGCAAATAGATTTCCTCGATAATAAGAAACGAACTCGATCAACCTCGCTAACTCTTCGACGCTGCGACGCTGGATGAATTCTTGGGTGCCATGCTCCTCGCAACGCGTGGGCATGCCTTAACGAGAATCGATTGAGTTGATTTCGAAGCTTAGGCCGCCAACGAGCCATTGTCAAAAGAACATGGCCACGCGAGCGAGGCCATGGCACCCAGTGCTCTGCGAGGGTGATTGGGGTTGGGGATGTTACCAAGACGGGAAGTCCTGAAAGTCTGGGGCAAATGGCAACAACCGCTCTGCAGCAAAAAACAGTTGAGGCCCAGCGTTTCTTGAGGACGTAAATTGCAACCCAAAGAGGCTATGGCTTTTTTGAAAAAGTCACAGCCTCAATGGGCGAGTCCAACTTGGACTAGGCGACGCGTTCATCCGCATTCGCGCAAAAAAGGAGCCCTCGACTCCATACCCGGAAGTCGAGGGCGGTTTGCACTAGCACAAAAGCGACTTGTTGACTTTATCCGTTTAAGTCAGACCTTAGTTTAAATCCATGCGCTCTACGATTAAGCTACTCCCGCCAAGTAAGACCTATCGCCGATCACTCTCACAATCGCGGGTACGATCGAAAAAGCAACGACTTGATCTATTGAGTTTTAAGAGCGGGAGACGGGAATTGAACCCATACCTCACAGTGGTAGTGTCTGACCTTCGATTCAACAAGTGACGGTGCGAAGTCAATCTGGAGCAATAGTCTAAATCTGATGCGATGCCTCTGCCGTTGGGCTACCTCGACCGATGAAGAAATCTGTCCAGCCTTAAGGCTTTCCGGATTCCACTTTTCTCCACTGAAAATCAGTGAACATAATGCCGAGGGCAGGAGTCGAACCTGCACTGTGTCGCGGGTTTAATCTAAAACTAAAACTAAGACTGGGCTCCGAATACAAAGTCGAAGACCTTGTTTCCAATTTTTATATCATCAACCTCCATCGAGTTGCCTTCTTCGCGTGCAAATTTAATGGCTTCTTGCAGGCGGCGAACTCGCAGAACGATTTCATTTTTTTCCTGCGCTGCAAAAGCGCTGGAGAACTTGATCGTTTTCCATTCACCCACTTTTACATCTTCGTGGTACATCTCGACTTGGGCCGGATGCTTGTCGGTAGCTTCGTAAAGAATATGACTGCGGGGTACCTTTTTGGTGCGATTACTTAATGACGCGTCTGTCGCAAAACAATCAGCGTTTTCGTCCCAACTCCAACTTTCTGCGGGATCGAGAACGGGAATTTGCTGCACAAAGGTATGAATGTCTGTCAACTGTTTTTCCAGGAACAAGAGATAGGTGATTGGTACCTGCTCCAGCACGGTCGTTCCGTCCACGACAACGTCCGCTTTGGCCTGGCAGTTTCCCCAATCCTGAGTTGCCGTCACATCGAAAAGTTCTTTGAGGGCATTGCGAGCTTCGACAATCGCTTCACGAGATTTGTACTGGACGTTCTTTTTTTCAGAGGGTTGGGTTTCGCCGTCTTCATCCGAGGCCGTGTAACTGCGGGAGATGCCTTCGAAAAGAGCGGGCTTTTGCAGTTTCTTGTAGACTTCGGTAATCGCCTTTTGAGTCTGGGTCTTTTTGCCGTTTACAACGGCCACGATTTGATTGAGTTTCGCCATCGGTCTTCTCACTACTTCATTCACTTTATTTTTCTATAAGATAGTTAGGACAACAGACGGAAGTCAAAGGTTCACTCAAAAAGGCAGCGATTTTCATTTTCACCATCTCAATGACCGTCAATCAAAACAACGATCCCTCGTTTGGATCCTCGTCAGAGAAATCATTCTCATCATCTTCATCGGAATCAGAGTGGGTGGCATCGTGCTCGAAGTTCGCCACCTTGGCATTTCCCGCATCGTCAACGTCGACCAGGACATGAATTTGTTTTTCAGCTTTTTGAAGAGCTGAGTAGCAGGTGCGGAGATACTTCATCCCCGCCTGATACTTCTCAAGCGATTCGTCGAGACTTAATTCGCCCTGCTCAAGCGAGCTCACCACCCGCTCAAGTTCTGACAGCGACTGTTCGAACGAAAGCACTGCTTTCGATTTCGCGCTGGATTTCTTTTTAGCCATAATCTTATTCGCAGCTTTCTACGCGACTGATAATTCTACCGGATTGAACTTGGGTTTCGATCAAATCGCCTGCCGACAATTGTTTGGAGCTTCGCACTACCTTAGCGTCAACCGTAGTCAAACTGTAGCCGCGAGCCAAAGTCGCCAATGGACTGAGCGATTCCAACTTCGCCGCCAACCCAGTGATGGCTTGCCGATTCACTTGAAATCGATTCACGGCATGCTGCCGAATTCGTTCATTGATAAAGTCCAAACGCATCGAAAGTTCGCGAAATCGTTCCAGGGGTCGGGCCAACACATTCCTGTTGGCCAAGGAATCGAGCCGCAATCGTGACTGTTCCAGTCGATTCAAGAGTGACTTTCGTAGACGATTCAGTGACGTGTCCAATTGCAGCTGCAGTTCGGATCGGTCAGGTACGAGGCGTTCTGCCGCTTCAGACGGAGTCAGTGCGCGAACGTCGGCGACCAGATCGCACAACGAAACATCGATTTCATGCCCAACAGCCGAGACAACGGGCACCTTAGATTCAAAGATCGCTTCGCAAAGCGATTCATCATTGAAACACCAGAGGTCTTCGATGCTCCCACCACCTCGTGTGACGACAATGGCATCCAGGGCTGGGCCGATTTGATTGGCCTGGCGAACTGCAGCGGCGATCTCTGCCCCCGCATATTCGCCCTGAACAGAAACCGGCACGATAACAATCTTAAGAAATGGCCATCGTCGCTGGACAACTTGGAGAAAGTCACGAATCGCCGCACCCGCAGGGCTGGTTACCACCGCAATTCGACGAGGAAAGCGCCCTAGGGGTTTCTTTTGTCCAGGGTCGAACCAACCTTTCGCTTTCAATTTTTCGTGTAGCTTTCGCAGTGCCAGTTGGCGAGCTCCTACGCCCACTTCGTGAATTTCTCGCACCGAAAGTTGATAACTTCCGCGGGGAGGGTAAACATCGACACCACCAAGACAGACGACTTCCATACCGTCCCTGAGGTCAAATTTGACCCGCCACACATTGCTTTGCCAAATCATGGCTGATACTTGGGCGGCCTCGTCCTTGAGCGTGAAATAAACGTGGCCGGAACGAGCTTGCATCAATCCAGAAATTTCACCTCGCACCCAAACACTTGGGAAATCGTTGTTTAATCGATTTTTGATCTGCGAGGTCAGCTGAGCAACCGTCACCGGTTTCGGCTTGTTGGACGGAGTTGTCATGCAAGAATCTTAACGTTCAAAAAGATCAAGATTGGGGATTTAAAAGCCATGGAGTCAAAACTCCTTACGCTCATTTCATGGCCTTCGAGGCACCAATATCGTAGCGACTCAAACTTCCCCAAGATACCGCCCCAACTCGTTGTCAAACTTGGCCAAAAACATAATAATGCTTGGTTTTAAGCTCATCCCGGCTAGCGGCGACGAACATGGCAATTGCTCCCGAACTTCAAGAAACTTCGAACAATCCAATGCAAAAAAAAATTGGCCAAATGGCAATTACGTTCGATGATGTCTTGATCGCACCTCGATATAGCGAAGTCGTTCCGGCAGATGTCGATGTTTCCACGCAACTTACTGCCCGAATTCGACTGAATACCCCGCTGCTCAGTTCTCCAATGGATACCGTCACCGAAAGCTCTATGGCAATTGCTTTGGCGAAAGTGGGGGGACTAGGCGTAATCCACAAAAATATGCCCGTCGAAGCCCAAGCCGAAGAGGTTACCAAAGTAAAACGCTCGGCCAATGGAATCATTGCCGACCCAGTGTCTTTGAACCCCGAAGCAACGGTTGGACAAGCCAAAGAGATCATGGAGCAGTTCAATGTAAGCGGCGTCCCCATTGTGCTAGCTGATGGCACGCTGGTTGGAATCCTGACCCGCCGGGACCTTCGCTTTCTTGAGACCCTGGATGAGTTTGTTTCACAGGTAATGACCAAGGATGATCTCGTCACGGCCACGGGGACTGTAACGCTTGTAGAAGCTGAGAAAATTTTAACGGCTAAAAAGGTGGAGAAACTTTTACTGGTTGACGAAGATAAGAAACTGACGGGGCTCATAACGATTAAAGACATCGATATGATGAAACGCTTCCCGGATGCTTGCAAAGACCAACAGGGTCGGTTGCGAGTGGGAGCGGCTGTAGGCGTCCATGACATGGAACGCGCTGAAAGCCTCATCAAAGCCGGAGTTGACGTTTTGATCGTTGACAGCGCCCACGGTCACTCCTTGAACGTCATTGAAACCATCAAGTCGCTTAAGGAAGGTTGGGACATTGATGTCGTGGCAGGAAATGTCGCGACAGCAGAGGGCTGCGAAGCCTTGATCAAAGCAGGTGCAGATGCCGTCAAAATAGGTATTGGTCCCGGCTCGATTTGTACAACACGTGTGGTAAGTGGAATCGGAGTTCCACAAGTAACCGCAATTAACGATGCGGCTGCGGTCGCAGAAAAATACAATATTCCAATCATTGCAGACGGAGGGATTCGCTACTCAGGAGATGTAACCAAAGCCATTGCGGCTGGGGCTAACTGCGTCATGATCGGCAGCTTGTTTGCAGGTCTTACAGAAAGTCCTGGTGAGATGATTCTGTACCAGGGACGCACCTTTAAGGTGTACCGTGGCATGGGCTCATTAGGGGCCATGGCAAAAGGATCGAGTGAGAGGTACCGACAATCAGACTCGGGCCCCGGGAAATTAGTTCCCGAAGGCGTGGAGGGTCGGGTGCCATACAAGGGGGCGCTCAGCGATTCTGTTTATCAATTGGTAGGTGGTTTGCGCGCTGGAATGGGTTATTGCGGCACGCCAACGATCGACCATTTGCGCAAGGACGCGCAATTTATTCAAGTATCCGCCGCAAGTGTTAGAGAAAGTCATCCCCATGACATTGCGATTACGCAGGAAGCGCCGAATTACAGTTCGGGTTCGTCAACTAGCAAGTCAACTTAGTCATCCAGCAAGGACTGCTGGCGGGCTAGTCGTTTTGACCGCTCTTTCGCTGAGCCTGCTGACCAGTCCAGCGACTGCCCAACAAAACGGACCAAGGACATTCAATCCGCCCGTTCACATTCAACCGAGTCAGCAAAACGCCACACAAAAATATACCGGGATCGTTGCCCCCCAAGGGCAAGCTCCACAATTCTCCAATGTCGGTTTAGCTCCAACCCGACGTGATGGATTTTCCGGCCAGATTCAACAGCAGCAACGTCGCGCTCCCCAGTTGCAAAACCGAATTGCTCAGGCACTTAGCAATATCGCTGGGCGAGGCAGCCGACAGCAGCATTCTGCGATTCCGACACAAAACGTTCAATCGGCCCCGCAAAATCCAACTGGATACCAAAACAATACGCAAAGAACCCCGATGGGATATCACAGCCCGCAGGCGATTGGAACTGGCGTAAGAACGAACACAACCGTGCAACCTCGTGGGCAAGCCACTGGGTACACTCAAAACGCAAACGCCCAGTTCACTCAGCAAACGCTGTTGCAACAGAGGCATTTGCAACAGCCTCAAGTACAGCAACAGCCTCAAGTACAGCAACAGCCTCAAGTACAGCAACAGCCTCAAGTACAGCAACAGCCTCAAGTACAGCAACAGCCTCCAAGAATACAACACCGTCCGACTCCCAGAAGCTACCCGGTTCAACAAATCGACACACGTAGCTCAACCTTATCAGCTCAAACGATCTCGTCAGACGCCTACTACGATCGTCCAGACATCCAGGCAACTTCAGCCCAACAGTTTGATGATGAAATCTACTTGGAGCAAGAATCCGAAATTCGAATTGCTCAAGCCCCTGCTCAGCTACCTGGACTACAAGATTCAGCAATGCAAGCAGAACCGGTTTCGGTTCTTAGAACAGTTCCAGAAAATTACTCAGAACCGCTCTATCACGAACAGGGCGCTGCGGATCCGGGCTTTGCTCCAAATCTCGGTAACCAACCCAATGAACTGCGTGGCCAAGTCAATCAAGACGAAGACGCAGAGGACATTTTGGCGGACGAAGAGGATGGTCCTCAGCGAAAATCGTTTGAAAAAACATGCGACCAATTGCGGAACGAGCTTCTGAACCGATCAATCACTGAGATTGCATTGGATATCAGTCCGATCAAAAACACCAATCCGACCAAGTATCGACCTGAATACCGAACTTGGACTGATCAATTTGGACGTCAGATCGCCAACGGAGTAATCACAACCGTTCGCCGCGGATACGTAGTGATCGAGGATAGTGGAAACTTTCAGCGAATTCCCTTTGGAAACCTGAGCGATCCAGACCTTGAAGCCGTCGCTCAGTTTTGGCAAACACCGAAAGAATGCACAATCTCGCAAGATATATTCCTCGGAAGAAATTGGGCACCACAAACATTGACGTGGAAGGCCTCAAATCTTTGCCACAAGCCACTGTATTTCGAGAACATCCAACTGGAACGCTACGGCCACTCTCGAGGACCGTTCTCTCAACCCGTCCACTCGACCTTTCACTTTTTCTCGAGCCTTGTATTGCTGCCCTACCACATGGGAATCAATCCGGCTAACGAATGTCGCTACGCTCTGGGTTACTATCGGCCCGGGGATTGTGCTCCCTGGCTTGAAGATCCCTTTCCAATCAGCTTGGCTGGAGCTGGCAACCAAGTGAGAGCAATGACGGCTGGAGCTTTTCTGATTACTCCCTAAACCGTTTCATCAAAAAATCTAGCAGGCAACTGCCTTGAGAGCGATTGGCTCGTGGCCGCAAGTTTTTACTTGTGGCCACTTTTTATTGATAGACAAAAAAGTAATAGCAAGTATTTGCGTTTGGTTTCTCGAGCGATAAAATGCAGCGGTGTCACTTTATCAAGACCTGGAGTCAAGAATGAAGAGCTTACTGACAATCGCAGTTTTATTGTATGCATCGATGGTGGGAGTTACGCAAGCACAAGACGAAGTCGCATGGTTTGACATGGGCAATTGCGAAATCTGCCAAAACATGGCTGGCATCGAAGGGATGATGCAACAGATCAAATGGGAAATCCATTCCATTGAAAACGGTTGCCTCAGCGTCACGGTGCTTCCCGATGAATTAAAGGATGACTGGGCGACAGCCATGAAGAATGTCGAAACCACAGTTGCCAAAATCGAAAATGGCGAAGCAACAAAACTATGTGGCTTCTGCCAATCGATGGGGGGTTTGATGCAAGCGGGTGCTAAAAAGAAGACGCTTGAAACGGTCGCAGGTCACATTGAGATAATCACTTCTGATGACCCGGCAGTTGTGGAAAAAATTCATGCACACGTCAAAAGAACGCTTGAAGAAACCAAAAAGATGGCAGAGATGATGCTGGAGCACAGTCATGATGGCGAGCACGGTGATGACGATCATGAGCACGAACATGATGGCGACGACGATCATGAGCATGACGACGATGTCAAATAGTCCAAGTTAGCAATTTCGACTGAGATATTGTTGTGAGGTTGCAGGTCGCAACCTCACTTTTCCATTGGGCCCAAGGAAAATTCGCATCAACCATTCGATCGATTCTATTCTCGACACTGACCAGTGCCACAACGCGGAAGGCCTCAGCCACCGCCAATCATTGGCTGCGGACCGCAAGCCGATTCTGCTCCGTCAGAGTTGGGCGATGCAATCACACTCATTTGTCTGACGATTTTTTTACCGTTACATTCTGGACACACGGGCGTTTCTTTCCCACGTATCAATAGCTCAAACTGAGCTTCACATCCATTACACTGATATTCGTAAATCGGCATTCTTGCATTTTCCAATTGGAACATTTCACCACGATTCTGATCATACTCGAATTCTGGCGGAGAAAAACACCCCCATGGCAATCGATTACCTGACTCGTCAACAGGCACGAGAAATTGACACCATTGCAATCGAAGAGTTTGGAATTCCAGGCATAATTCTCATGGAAAATGCTGGGCGCAACTGCGCGAAATCCATCTACAACGAGTATTGTCGAGCGCCAAGCAAAAGCTCAGTTCTGATTGCATGCGGCCCAGGAAACAATGGCGGTGATGGCTTGGTCATCGCCAGGCATCTGGTCAACTTGAGCGTGCCAGTCAAGGTGGTTCTCTTTTGCGACCCCGAAAGATTGAGCGGAGACGCTGCGACCAATTTTCATATCGTCTCGAAAATGCAAATTCCTGTCGAACGTTTTAAAAGCAGTTGGACAGGGCAACGGGTCGTTGAGTGTCTCGGGCCAAGAAATCAGGCGTCCCCCAGCGTTTTCATCGACGCGTTGCTTGGAACAGGGGCCGCCGGCCCTCCGCGTCCGCCTCTGGATCGCGTCATCCCTGTCATCAACGCCATGGATGTGAAACGGGTTTCAATTGACATTCCCACAGGACTGGATTGCGATACCGGTCAAACCGCCGTTCCATCAATTCGAGCCGATTTAACGCTGACATTTGTGGCGCTGAAAATCGGTTTCCAAACCGTCGATGCACAGGCCGTGCTTGGCAAATGTCAGGTAATTGATATTGGCATTCCAACAGAAGTGATAAACCGTGCTCAATCTGGCCTTTGATTTCGACGTGTTCCAAACAATGGTGTTTCACCGTTGGCCTCAATCGCCTCAACCTCCCATTTCCCCAGACAAAAAAACGCTGCGACTTGATCAACCAAATGGTTGACTTTACGCCCGCTGGAAGGATAATCAACCAAATGGTTGAGCAAATTATTCAATTGGACACCGTTTTTGGTGCGTTAAGTGACCCTACTCGGCGAAGCATGTTAATTGCGCTGCGCTCGGGTGAACTTTCCGTTGGCCAATTGGCGGAGCCCTGCGAAATGTCTCTTGCAGGTGCAGCCAAGCACGTTCAGGTCCTTGAACGATCTCTTCTGATCAAGAGGAGGAAGGAGGGGCGGAACTACTTCTGTTCAATCAACGAGGAGGCATTTGTCGCCGTACAACAATGGCTCCAACAGTACTCCGAATTTTGGAACACTCGTTTGGATACGTTGGCAAATTTACTTGAACAAGAAAAAGAGAAATCCGATGACTGATGATTATGCAAAATTCGTTGCCCCCATGCAGCTTGAGATTGAGCGGATTCTTCCGGGCAGTTGCCAAAGAGTTTGGGAGTATTTAACGGATCCCGAATTGCGGAAACAATGGTTTTGTGCGGGTGCAACGGGCCAGAATCCAGGGGAAGAATTTGTGATGGAATTTGACCACTCGCGTCTGTCTAGCCAAGCTCCACCTGAAGGATCTGGGTGTGGCAATGCTGTAGTGATGCAGGGAACCATCATTGCATTTGAACCTCCACATAAACTTGCTTATCGGTGGCCAGGCATGGGCGACGACGAATCCATCGTTACCATCCACCTGACGCAAGAGGGTGAAAATACTCGGCTACATTTAGTGCATAGCAAGCTCAGCAACCCGGACTTTCAAAAAGGTGCCTCAACCGGCTGGCACGTTCACTTGGATCTGCTTGTCGATCTTATGCAAGACAAGCCGGCGTGGGATTTTTGGGTTCATTTTGAAAAATTAAAACCGGAGTACGACGCCCGCATCGTCAGTACGGCCAACTAACAGCGTTGGTCTTGCGGCGCAATGGAAATCTAACTTCCAGCGCTTCGGGTGGTAAAAACGGGGCGTGGATAAGCAATGTCAATGACCAATTCTAAACTACAATTTTTAAGATGCAGTGAACTGAGTTCATTTGGGAGAACTCATTGAGGCCAGGCTATTGACCAACGAACAAGTTGGACAAGGCCTTGACGGTGCTGGATCTTGAAACAACACTCAAGACATCCCACGGGGACGATCTCCAAAGACTATAGATCGGAAGTAGGGTTTGGAGAATCGGCTTTTAGATCTTTCCATTTCATGGCCCGGCGAAACGGCTCGATTCTCAAAACGACTTCTCCGTTTTGGAAGATTCGCACGGTCCCACTGGATTCACTAACAACGACGGCGATTGCCTTGGTATTTTTGCTGATTGCAGCTCCGCTGTAATGTCTTGACCCCAAACCGGTTGTCATCGTCAATTCGACTTGGGGAGTATCAATGATTCTCGCACAGGCTTCGATAGTTCCGTCAGCTGAAACGATAAACATGCCATCGAGTTGAGCGATCTCTCGGATCCCTTCTCGAACTCGATAATCAGCAAGATTCCGTTCTTTTCTTTGGTAGCCTCGCACAAAGTCAAATCCACCGGGCCGACTTTGCTCTAGCACCTTGCGATGGTCTCCGACGATAAACATCGTCCCTACGGGTTTGCCTTCGCGGCCCTCTCGACCGATATCGACCGCCAGATCAACGACAAGCTTCAAAGTCTCCAAAGGAACTTTGGTTTCCAGCTTTCGCAGATCGCGAGCGGACAATCGTCCCAGTCGCTCAGTCAGCTTGAGGACACTGATTGTATCAATTTCTTCCGTATCAAAGCCGCTGTACATGGTCACCACGATTCCGCCAGAGGGAATCAGCTCAGCAGCGACACTTCCCAAAACCGCTTGACTTAACCGCTCTTGGACGGTCGCTTCTGGCATATCGATGTGGATCGCTTCGAGCCCCGCTTCCTTGGCGACTTTGACGACCTCATCGTTATGGCTGGCGATCAAAAGTTGAGCATTTTGCGTCTTTTTCTGAACGGTTTTCCAATCCACAGGTGCTTCCAAAAGAAGCAAAAGCGCATCGGCATCGGAAGCTTTGCAAAGCTTATTCGCTGCATTGATGAAGGAAAAAAACGATTCGCTGGACATGAAAGAGACGAAAAATCAAAGAAAGGAACTTCACTAATTTAATCGCTGACAAGAATCCGACAAGCATACATCCCACGAAATACCGCAGCATGTTTCATCCTTTTCCCAACTTGGCCGACACTACCGGCGAAGCGTCCCAGAGTCTTCTATTCGCTGAGGTCCCTCAGCGACCGCCCCATTTTGCAACAAACCTTGAGATCCCAGGTAATTCTTCCAGGCGAAAATGTCGTTTCCAAATTTCTCTCCCGTGACATTCTCAAGCGATTCGATGGCTGCGACCTGCAATGCGGGGTCACGATCATCAATGGCCATCGCCAAGGCTCTTAGAGTCTGCGAGCTTGAGAATTTGCCAAGCGTCTGAGTCGCGGCCAATCGAACGTCACCATTGGTGTCACTTCCAATGACATCCTGCAAAATCAGAATTGACGCATTTTCAGGCAAGTTACCCAATGACCTGACCGCAGCAATGCGAATTTCATGATTTTGGTCCTTGGCAGCCGATCTCAGTGCAGCCATCGAAGCGTCGCAATTCAGTTGCCCCAACATTTTTACGGCATGTAACCGCAACAACACAATTGGGTCACGAAAAACGACATCCTTCAGCTGATTGGCAACCTCATTTTTTTGTTCAACCGACCCAGAAGCGACCAAATTAACCGAATTCGTCATCTGCTTTTTTCGTGTAAACAATGTTGTCGCGATCCGCTCCTCGTCTTCCCAAGTTTGCCGAACCCACGGCGACAAGTATCCTGTTCGCCAAAGCATCCCCTCGGCGCAGCCGGAAACGCAAATGAGTACGATGCCAGTCAAAGAGAATAGTGCCAGTTTGACCATTCGTTCTTGCATATCAGTGCCACCTTGAATCGAAGATTGGTTGCGGATGGTAGCAACTGGGTTTCAGCGTTCACAGAGCAGGTTTGCTAGCGGCCTTATTTGAATGCCAGCGTAGTGCGTGCCATCTGGGAACATTCGCGATCAGTCAGTCCAACTTGCCTTCGAGAATATGGAGTTCTGCGCCACGCCAAGATTCATCACTGGCATGAAGCCGCGTTTGGTTTGGGCTGAATTGGACTACGACTCCAACTCAGTAGCACGGCTCCAAACTTGACAAAACGGCACAAAAAAAGGCGCCTTTGGAGGATCCAAGACGCCTTACGGTAAGTCAACTCATAGGAATTGACCTGCCACTGGAGTGTGCCAGAAACTACTCTTCGATCCCGTCAAACAATTCGGTTGTTTGCGGAGCAACCGGAGCAGCGTTCTCAATACGACGTGGAGATTGCTGGGGACCGCCGCCTTTCTTATCTTCATCGTCGTTTTTGCCCGATCCATATCCATATCCATATCCGTACCCGTAGCCGTAGCCGTTGTATGAATAGCCGGCTCGATAGGCACCGTAAGTGTATTGACTTCCGTATCCAGTCTGTTGACCTACACCGTTAACAACGATGCCGACAATATTGGCACCCAAGTTTCGAAGAATTTCAGTAGACCGTTCGGCGCTCACCTTGACGTTTTTCTTGATTCGCAGGCAAAGTACGACACCATCAACGCGTGCAGCAATAGGACTTGGATCGGTCACTGCCAGAACTGGAGGAGTATCGATGATGACGAAGTCGTATTCTTCGCGCATCTGTTCGATCAGCTCTTTGACCTGAGGTGACGTGCTAAGCTCTGAAGGATTGTTTGGTTTTGCCCCACAAGGCATCAACGCGAGTCCTTCGATTTCTTCGACTTCAAAAACCACATCACGCCAAAAGCTTTGCCCGCTCAAAACGGTAGAAAAAACCTTCGTTCGATTTGATACCAAATGTCGAATGCTGCCGGGGGCGTCGCATGTCACCATCAACCAACAATACTCGTTTACCAGACTGGGCAATACAAACAGCGAGATTTGCCGCCAAAGTAGATTTGCCATCGCCAGGCGTCGGACTAGTCACTTGAATGACCGAATGCTGCTTGCCTTGAGTGTTAAAGAATAACGCGGTCCTAACGGCACGAAACGCTTCGGACGTTTGTGACTTTGGACGATGATAGGTACATATGACTGGCTCGATCAAAGAGTTCTCCACCAGATAGCGTTTGCTTTGGCTGATCACGGGCACGTGTCCAATCAATGGCAAATGCAACTGCTTCATCACTTCGTCCGGATTATGGAAAGTCTTGTCAGCGAGTTCGACTAGGCAGCCAAGTCCGAAACCAGCCAAAACCCCAAGAAATCCACCGATTCCTAGAAGAACGGGAAGTTTGGGCCAAACACGCTCGCCAAAGCTTGCCTCTCTCAGTGCAATGAAAAGAAATCCATCTCGCCGATCCAGATTATTTAGCGAGCCAGTAGGGTCGACCTCAACAATCTTCTTGGTTGTTGTCGTAAGCAGGCCCTCAATCTGAAGCCGTTCGCGTTCGAGAATTTCGCGTTCGTCACGAATTTTCGCAATCGCTTCAGCTTTCACCAACGTTAAATTCAACTCTTCCGAGTCTTTATGAATCTGGCTTTTCAGATCCAAAATATCGGCATCAGCGGTCAGCATGAAACGTCGTAACATGACTTCAGAAGATTGTTTAAACTCAGTTGGATCATCTGACTCGACCAAGTTTTCTTGTTCAAGTTTATGGTTTTCCCAGAACTCCAAATGTTGCTCTAATGCCTTGACAACCTGATGTCCGCCACCAAACCGCACAGACTCTTCGCTAATTTGGACTTGAATTTCTGTGATTTTTTGATCGATCCTTGCCAGACTGGATGCGCCTTGGGCACTTCCAAGCGGGGCGACATTGAGTTTTTTTTGCTTGGATCAATTCCCAAACCATCGCCTTCATCTCTTCATCGCCATTTGAAATGGCTTCTTCGACCCTCGCACGGTCACTAACAAGATTGGCTAATTCGTCCTTGGCATTACGCAATCGCACATTCAATGTAGCGATGTTAACCATATGAATCGTACGACCGTGTTGATCAATGATTGGAGAATCGTTTTTTTTCACTGTTTGTAGCAATCCTAGCCAGGACATCTTTGTAATCATCCTCAAACTGTTTCTTGACCTCGCGCAAAAGCGTTACGAAGCCATCCGATTCAGTCTTGTACCTTTCCTGAAGCATCTGCTGATACGTCAAAACGATGTTTGCCAAAACGGTTCTGGCATCTAAGGCATTGTAGGTTTGGAATTTGATGGTGTAGTTGAATTCATCTTCTTTGTCTGGTTCAACGGACAAGTTTTCGAGAACGAACTTGATCGTATCTTCACGGCCCATCTCCTCAAACGAGGGGAGTGAATAAAGTCCAACGGATTTTTCAAAACAAGATTCGACCGTGACCTGCTTGGCAATGATTCGATCATGCCTTGTCGACACGTATTGTTCCATATTCGGCACCATCAACTCAGTGTTGGTTACCTTCATCGCCAATGGATGCTTGGGTTGAATACGAATATCCGCAACGCTTTCGTAAATCGGTGTACTCTGATAATGCACCAGGGTCCCCAAACCCAGCCCGATACATAGCGCGAGAAAAACAATCCATTTTCTTCGATTGAGTATTCCAAAAAAGTCAAAGCTTGATTGCTCATCTTCTGGTGGGGTATTCGCAAACATCATCTGCGGCTGTTGCGCAGGAAATTGTTGCATACGATTATTAGGGAACGTTTCCATGAATCCTCCAGTAGCAAGTCGGAAACGACCGTTCGTTCAAAACGGCGAGATAAGTAAGTCCAGTGGTACCGTCTAATATACCCACAGACCTTTTATTCTCAATTGGTTAAATCGGAGGTTTATGGCCTGGCGACTCTGATACTTGCCTGAATCTATGCAATCGCCCTAGTGCGGAGGGCTGGTGCAACCGGACATTCGGGTCGGCTTGAAGTTGCCGATTAAACCACCCCAATAGGCCAATCCAAAGGCCCCCTGAGTCACATAATCTATTTCGCCACTCGAAAAACCGAACGCCGCTTGTTAAATTCATCGCATGACGACTGAAACACCAATGATGCGGCAATATCACCAAGCAAAAAGTGAAGTCGGCGATGCGCTACTACTTTTTCGAATGGGTGACTTCTACGAACTTTTCCACTCCGACGCCGAACAGGCGGCCAAGCACCTCGGACTTACGCTCACGCAGCGAGACAAGAAAAACGCCATTCCAATGGCCGGTTTCCCCTACCATCAGCTCGATACCTACATGGGGAAATTGATCAAAGCCGGGTTTCGGGTCGCGGTCTGCGAGCAAGTAGAAGACCCTCAAACTGCCAAAGGGCTCGTAAAACGAGAAGTCACGCAAATTGTGACTCCAGGTACCGTTACCGACCAAGCCATTCTTGATCCTGCGGAAAGCAATTATCTGGCTGCAATCTTCATCAACGCCAAATCAAAAACACCTCAAAATACTTCGGTTGCTTGGGTAGAACTTTCCACTGGACAGTTTGCCGCTGCGATGATGTCGGAACAAAAGGTTCCTGACCTACTGGCAAAACTGAATCCGAAAGAATTGATTGTGCGTGAAGATCAGGCCGAACAGGTCGAGAATCTGATCTACGATACGTACCTGACTAAGCGTCCCAAGTGGGCCTTCGCGGCCAAACAGACTCAACAGGTCTTGCTGAAAAAATTCGATGTGGGAACCCTTGAGGGACTTGGATTCGAAGACCACGAACATGAGGTCTTTCAAGTCGCAGGGGCGATCCTAAACTACCTTGACGAGACTCAGAAATGCTCGCTCGATCATATTCAATAATCCTGTCGCCCTATCGCCAAAATCAATTTGTCGAAATTGACCAAGCGAGTTGGCGCAGTTTGGAAATTAGCCAAACCATTCGTCACCAATCGCGACAGGGTTCTTTGCTGGGCGTTATTGATCGCTGCATCACTCCGATGGGATCGCGACTTTTGGGTATCTGGATCAGAACACCCTTAACAAGCCAGCAGAAAATTGAGTATCGCCTCGATGCTGTCGAAGAGGCCATTTTGGACTCGAGGCTTCGCGATGGATTACGAAGTGACCTCAAGTCCATTTACGACCTTCAACGACTACTGGCTAAGGTTGCTACCGGGCGAGCTTCGCCGCGTGACCTGAGTCAAATCCGCAGTACCTTGGGGATCCTTCCAAGTATCAAAACCAAGTTGTCAGGTCGCTCGTCGAGTTGGTTTCAGCAAATGGATGTCGACCTCGATACCTGCGGCGAGTTACGAGACCAACTCGATCTGGCCCTGGCCGACGATTGCCCGATGCAACTTCGTGACGGAGGCGTAATTCGAGAGGGATTCAACCAGGATCTCGACCAACTCCGATCCCTTGCGGCGGGCGGCAAAGAGTGGATCGCGAATTACCAACGGTCAATCATGGAAGAAACCGGCATCCCTCTCAAAGTTGGTTTCAACAGAGTTTTCGGTTATTACCTCGAAGTCACCCACGCTCATCGCGACAAAGTCCCTGCTGAATTTATTCGCAAGCAGACTCTCAAAAACGCGGAACGATACATTACTCCAGAACTCAAAGAATACGAAGAAAAAGTTTTGACGGCTGATTCAAGTGCCAAGGATCTTGAATTCACTCTCTTCATTCAGCTTCGTGAATTAGCAAGCTCCCATGCAACGCGATTGTTGGCTATTGCAGATATCATTTCATCGATCGATGTGGTTACCGCGCTGGCGCAACTTTCCATGGACCAGAAATACTGCCGCCCCACGTTGACATCCGAGAGCACGTTGAAGATCGAAGAAGGACGACATCCCGTTCTCGATGTCGCTCAGCCACTGGGCGCGTTTGTCCCCAACGATACGGTGATCGACGAAGAAGCAGGGTTTATCCATTTGATTACCGGGCCAAACATGGCAGGTAAGAGCACCTACATTCGGCAAGTCGCTCTGATCACGCTGATGGCGCAAATCGGCAGCTTTGTACCCGCTAAATCAGCGATGATCGGCATCGTCGACCAAATCTTTGCGAGGGTAGGCGCTAGCGATGAACTGTCGCGTGGCCAATCGACATTCATGGTCGAGATGACAGAAACGGCAAGAATTCTCAATACGGCATCGAACCGCTCTCTTGTCATTCTTGACGAGATTGGACGTGGGACCAGTACTTACGACGGCGTCTCATTGGCATGGGCAATCGTGGAATACCTTCACGATCACATCGGCTGCCGAACCCTCTTTGCCACTCACTATCACGAGTTGACGGAACTTCAACAAACATTCAATGGCGTTCGAAATTGGAATGTGAAGATTCAGGAATGGGAAGACAAGATTGTCTTTCTTCACAAAATCGTTTCGGGCCCCGCTGACAAAAGTTATGGAATTCAGGTCGCAAAACTGGCTGGAGTTCCAGATTGGGTAAACCGACGGGCGGACCAGATTCTTCGAAACCTGGAGTCGCAATCGCAGGATGATCGCCAACAGGTCAAGACTGCGACGCATTCCAAAAACTCGGAGTTGCAGTTGACCCTGTTTGAGTATGCAGATCATCCCCTGATTGAAAAAATCCGCCGCATCGACACCAACCATTTGACGCCAATCGAAGCCCTCCAAATGCTTGGCTCAATGCAGGCAGAAGTTGATGAAGAAAACTCGACGGTAAATTAATGGCAATTCAGTCAGTGCCTAACTAACTAGTGTCTGTCACAGAATGCGTTTTGTTCGATCAAAGCTGACTTGACGGGTGCCACATGCCTTACGATCATGTAAATAACAGCATCAAAAAACTGATGCATAGCATGGCCTCGACAAGCGTGGACCATGGCACCCAGCAAACCTACCCAACCTTAAACCACCCAAAGTCTACAAACTGGCGATGTCCAACGACTTGGGTCCGACCTGCGACTGTGCACCCACGAAGTGCAAAAGAAAAAACGAGCTGATCATAAGCCGGGTTCTGTCAGCCACCGAAATGGCCGGTGATCATTTATCTGGGGCGACGATTGCTCGTACACCTCGATGCAGCCTACCCGAAAGTCATAACGCGACGAACCGCCACTGCTTTCTGCTTGGCCTTGCTCCGGATGGGGTTTACCAAGGCCACTGAAGTCACCCTCAGTGCCGGTGGGCTCTTACTCCACCTTTTCACCCTTACCACGCACTACCGAAATAGCCGTTCGGCGGTCTAAATCTCTTTAGCACTTTCCCTGATCTCACGATCGGTCGACGTTATCGACCATCCTGTCCTGCGGAGCCCGGACTTTCCTCCAGTGATTGCTCACCAGCGATCACCCGATCAACTCGTTGATTCCAAATGTAACCTTGAACGAAGGTCTATCAAATGTCAAACGAAAAGACCCCATTGAAAACAAATTGTTCACTGGGGATTCCGTTTGGGTCGGTTCAAATCGAAACCTATTTGGCTTTGGGAAAAAGGCTTTCGAAAACTTGATCCAGACCAGTGGAATTTTTCGCTTCGATAACGATTCGATCACCGGAATGCAATGAGTAGTCTTCTTCAAACCTGACCAAACGTTTCCCCGACTGCAAGTTAACAGGCAGCGTTAGAGGCCTCCCAGTACCCTGAACGATTCGATAACAAGTTATCTTTGCGTTGCGAATCTTCTTAAGCGCACCTGATTCTTCCAAGGCGTTTTGAACCGTCATATTGTTTCGAATCTGCCCCTGGAAAGAAGTCCGCTTGCCAACCAACGGAACCATATCAACCTTGTACATTCCATTGGCCGATTGAGACTCGTCCTCCGCCACAATCGCTTTTGAAGTCGTCATGGGCTTAAGTGTCATACACCCGCTTTGAGTCAATGCAGCGATCGCCACGACCACGATTGCCAAAGTTAACTTTTGAGATGCCATCGAATCATTCCATTATGGACGGTGAACTCTCGTCTGAAACCGTTTTCAGACATCTTGCCCGTATATTCGGCATCGACCACCTAATCGTTAAACTTTAACACATCGTCGATTTTGCTTAAAACAGCGGCTAAATCAACACAATCGTCGAAATTCACGCTTTGATAGCTACTTTGTGCAAGTAAACTAATCGCGTTGCAAATGGGAATCCCGCGTGCGAAAGAGGGGGGGGCTTTCGTGACTGAAAACTCCTGGACGCTCTCCCTACAGTCAGCGGGGTTCCCGCGTTGGCGAGATGACTGAACGTCGATTCAACTCTGGACAACCACAACTGTATTATTTTATTGGCTGAAGGCAAAAAACGTGGGATATTGGGAAGACAAGCTAGTCGTCGTCGTCGGAGGCTCCGCCGGATTCGGAAAGGTTCTTGCTTCTGAGCTGCTCGCTGCCGACGCGATCGTTGTCATCGCTGCCAGAGCCCCTGAACGACTTGCGCTAATCACTGAAGAATTGAAAAACCAAGGGCGGATTTCATCCATTTCGCTAGATGCATGTAATTTTGATTCGGTCCAGGCAGCCTTTGCTAAACTCGTGGATTCACACGCTCGTATCGACGCGGTTTTTAATTGCGTGGGAAAATCGACAAGGGAAAGCGTTCTCGACGTCGACGTTGAAAAAATTGACCTCATGATGAAAGTCAATTTAAATACGGCAGTCAACATCGCACGTGCGTCGGTCCCCGAGTTGGCTAAATCCAATGGGCACCTAGTAAATATCGGATCGCTGGCCAGTAAAACGGCTTGGCCTTTTGTGACTTCTTACGCCTTATCAAAATCAGCAATGGCGACCTACACCCATCAACTTCGGCTCGAAGGTCCTTCGGAGGTCCACTATCTGTTGGTCTGCCCAGGACCCATCTCGCGCCCCGATGAAGGATCGCGATACGACGCTGAATCCAGTCCACTTCCCGAACACGCCAGAGCCGGCGGAGCTGGTGCGAAAATCAAAGGCATTCGCGCCGAAGGTTTGGCTCGAAAAATCATGAAAGCCTGTGTAAAACGTAAACGCGAGTTGATCGTCCCGGCATACGCTCGAATTGCTTTTATCGCCTCAGCCATTTCTCCACGACTTGGCGATTGGATTCTTCGTAGAAAAATGGGCAAGTAGCGTTGGCTGACGTCGGCTGCACCTTGAGACTTGGCAACTGACCTGTCAAAATCTTTCTTCGTCAACTCTGCATCAGTAACTGGAAGCCCATGTCTGCATTCCCGCAAGTCGATAAAATTCAGTATGAAGGTCCCGAATCTCGAAACCCACTTGCGTTTCGCTGGTACAACCCGGAAGAAGTCATCGAAGGAAAAACGATGGCAGAGCACCTGCGTTTTAGTGTCGTGTATTGGCATACTTTCCGAGGAAACGGCAGCGACCCCTTTGGAGCACCAACGCTTGATCGCCCATGGGAAGACGGGACCGGTTCTGTCGAGAACGCCCAGAACCGCGTTCGCGTCGCCTTTGAGTTTATGGAAAAACTTCAAGCTCCTTTTTATGCATTTCATGATCGTGATGTTGTCCCCGAGGGCCAATCGCTTTCCGAGACCAACGCCAATTTGGACCAAGTCGTCGAGGTCCTCAAGGAGGAACAGGCACGAACAGGGATCAAGCTGCTTTGGGGCACAGCCAACCTATTCTCCAACCCACGATTTTTACATGGTGCCGCAACCAGCCCCAATGCGGATGTCTTCGCTTACGCGGCCTCTCAGGTCAAAAAAGCCCTAGAGGTCACGGTAGAACTGGGTGGTGAAAATTATGTATTCTGGGGCGGACGAGAAGGGTATCAGAACCTTTACAACACCGACCTGAAACGAGAATTTGATAACCTCGGTCGATTTCTGCATATGGCAGTTGACCATGCCAAGGACATTGGCTTCAACGGAACCTTCTTGATCGAACCGAAACCGAAGGAACCCACCAAGCACCAGTATGACAGCGATGCGGCGGCCTGCATCAACTTCCTCAGAGCCTACAATTTGATGGATCATTTCAAGCTCAACATCGAAACCAATCACGCAACGTTGGCCGGCCACTCGATGATGCACGAACTTGACTATGCGGGTACACAGGGTTGCTTGGGTAGCATCGACGCCAACACAGGAGATCTGCTGTTGGGATGGGACACGGACCAGTTCCCAACAGATATCTATTTGACCACACAAACCATGTTAGTGATCCTGAAGTACGACGGATTCACCACCGGTGGCGTCAACTTCGATGCAAAAGTTCGTCGTGAGAGCATCGACCCAGTCGATCTGTTCTACGCCCATATCGGCGGAATGGATGCATTTGCCCGCGGGCTGAAAATCGCCGCAGCAATTCGTGCGGACGGTCAACTCAAGGATTTCCTCGATCAACGCTACGCTTCCTGGAACATAGGAATTGGCAAAGAAATTGAAACTGACAAACATTCATTCAAATCGCTCAACTCTTATATGATGGAAAAAGGCGATTCGGACCCCAACAGCAGTGGCAGACAAGAACTACTGGAAAACATTGTCAACCAATACATCTAAATCAAGTGGTTATTCAACCACACCTGGGTATCAAATGAATGCGATCCCCATGACTTTACACTTTAATTACTCAAGGAAATATCCATGGCAAAAGCCACAGCATCCCACATTCTCGTTGATACAGAACAAGCTTGCGAAGACCTCAAAGCCGAAATCGTCGGTGGCAAAGATTTTGCAGAAGCTGCAATGGAACATTCAAGTTGTCCTTCGGGGCTTGAAGGGGGCGGCCTCGGTGAATTCGGCCCAGGACAGATGGTCAAAGAGTTCGATGAAGTCGTCTTTAGTGGAGACGTTGGAGAAGTTCTCGGCCCCGTCAAAACCCAATTTGGCTTTCACCTTATCAAGATCACCAACCGAACCGACTAGAGCGAAACGAACTCTAAATTGGGAGGTTGAGGCTCCTGCCGAAACAAATCATTGTTGACCGTCGGTACCAAAAAAAAGGCCGCATGAAAAACCTTCATGCGGCCTTGCCTAATTATTTGCCAATGTTTCCAGATGGCCTACACCAACTCAAAATCAAAATCAAAGTCCTCTACGGAGCTGTCCAGCTCTCTCAAAAACTCAGAGTCAACGTTGCTGGTTCTCGATTTAACGGAAGCTGATTCTTGCATTCCCGCCAAACCCGTCGTGGAAACGGAAACTCCAAGCGTCGGGTTCGAGGTTAATGCCAATGGACTGGCACTGGATTCCTCGCCGATGTTGCTGACAAGCAAATTTGGCAATGCGCCACCCTGCTCCCAGAGTTCCATATTCTTGAACTCAACATTCTTGTTGCCATTAGTAAACGACCAGAAACCATTGCCTTGATTTACATCAGTCAACGTCAACGTTCCATCCGCGGTTTCCAGCTTGATCGTATCTGCGTTGACCGACCCGACGTTTGGCAAGTTACCATCGATCTTCACCAAGGTATGCAAACCTGGAAGCACACTAAAGTGATTGGAACCTTTGGTACCTTCAACGAGAACGGTATCAAGCGTCCTGTCAAATCCAACTCCAGCAAAATTCGGACGACCAATTCCTCGTGGCCCAGGAGTCGCAGTCACACCGGTTGGCGTCACCGCATAACTGTAGGCAGCAAAGAGGGCCGCATCGTTTACATACAACAAATCGCCGACCGTGCCGCCGTCAGGACTAACATCCGCTTGAACGAATATCTCGCCACGAATCCGTCCCAAGTTACCGTTGCTCTTGGAAACCGTGGAACCGACGTTGAAGGTATCAGCGCCACTTTCTCCATGTAGTTCCAGGTTCGTCGTGGATTGGGTCGTCTTGACTGTCATGATGTCATTGCCCGCACCCCCAAAGATTTTTAAATCCTGTGCATGCGAAGTACCGCTCACGAGTACGATGTCGTTTCCGCTGCCAGTCTGAACGATCAATTCAGGAGCAACCGACGCGAAAACTTCGACAGTATCAGAACCGTTGCGAGTATCCACCTTCAAAGTATCGATTGAACTGCTGTATCCGACGAGTTGCCCCGCCGACACAATCCGTGTCGAGCGAACTTCAATGGACTCAAAGAAATTAGTCCCCATCACGTTAGTTACATCAATTCCACCACCCGTATCACGGGTATCAACTTGACGGAACCCTGTCCGCATCAGTTCGACGTTGTAGGTATCATCCAAGGCTTGTCCGTCCAGCGATACTTTGCCGCGAGCATTGGGCGAGACATTGAACGTATCATTTGCATCTCCGCCGACCGCACGAGTGAATGTCGTCACTTCCACATCATTGAGATTGAATGTATCCATTCCTCCGTGGCCGACTCCGCGTAGACCGACAATTCCATCCGTGTTATTGATGTTCATCACATCATCTCCCCCACCTCCCAAAAAGTGGGTGATCAGGGCAGGTGACCCGTTAATAGTCAAATCATCCTGGCCATCGAACGTCGTAACTCGGAGAAACTGGAACATTCCAGTCGTCGCGACCATATCGCTTCCCGAACTCAAACCCGTTCCTGTTACCGCAACTGAATTGGCACCGTTGTTACCGTAATACTCAATCCGGTTCTTGTCGCCAACTTCACTATCAACTGCTGTTACCGTTCGAGCTCCAGCACCAATAAAGACATGATATTGGTCGTCACCAACTCCACCACCGGCCCAAACATTGGCCGCAGTTGCTGCTCGAATGTAGAACTTGTCGTTTCCGCCAAGGCCTGAAAGATGAACCCAATTTTCAGAGACGACACCGTTGATATCAATAGTGTCGTCACCACCGTCGGAACCCATCATGCGAATTCCACCAAAATCGTCCGCTTCTCGCAATCCAAACGTTCCCCCCGTAGCAACGTATTGGATCACTCCATCATTGGCCAATAACCCATCAATGGTTTGATCGTCTATAACAACGTCGGCGCCTGCGCCTCGCTGATTGTTTAAATTGATCTGGTTGAGCCCGAGACCACCATCGACTTTGATGTTACCGCTGATAATATCGGCGGCACTCACATCAGATCCAAAGTTAAAGACGTCTTCTCCACCTTCACCGTCAAGTTCGAGCGCGATCAAATTCGACAGAACGTGGAACACATCATTTCCACCGCGTCCCTCGACACCAAAGGCTTCGATTCCGATGTAGCTGACTTCGAGGTCATCAAAGGTTGTATCAGTCACGACGAACACTTCGTGCAATACGGTGCCCACAATAATCACGCGATCATGTTCAGAACCGACACTATCCACGATCTCGAGATTTCGGAACGAAACCCCTTGAATTTTTTCAACCGCGTAGGTGTCATCTCCAGTTCCCCCAAACAACTTGACACTTGCCTTACTCAAATCCTGAATCGAGAAGTAGTCGTCGCCTTCGCGCGACTCAACCGTCAGCGTATTGCTGGGCAAGAATGAATGCAGGCTAAAGGTGTCGTTGTCGATGGAACCGATCAGTTTCAAATCAAACGAACCGCCAAAGGCATCGTAGACGATTTCACCAAATCCAGTAATTCTTCGAGCAATGACCAATGCGTCGCTCGATGTTCCCCCCTCATTGCTGACAACCATCGTATTGTCACCCGCGCCCGCGTTCGCATGAACCAACCCGCCCAATCCAAAGATGTTTCCTTGATTGGTTGGAGCGTCCGATGAAAAGTTGTAAGCATCATTCTCTGCCTGACCGTTCAACTGAATCAGAGCAAGCGAGTTGGAGAGCACATTAAAGGTGTCCACAAAGGTTGTCGCATCAATGATGTCCCAGAACGAGAAATCGAGTTTGACGGCATCAAGGGTGTAGAACGAATCTTCATCGTCAACCACCCAGGTCGAATCGGGGCGGTCCATCACTCCCCAACGGTCACCACCGATTTGCGAACCCACCATGTTGCTGATTGCAGTGAACCTGGCAACTGGCGATTGAAACCCTGTGGTCCGACCGTCATACCCCATTAAGGCAGAGAACGAATTCGTCTCGATCCTGGTCGTCACTAGACGATCAAAGAATGTCACCGTGTTGTAACCGATGCCGCCAGAGGCAGTTCCCGCAAGCCCACCCGTTCCAGCAAAGGAAAAAGTGTCGTCTCCACCGAGACCTAGGGTAGATCCATTGAGGGATCCGATTCCTTCAAAGCGAAACAAATCATTGCCAGTCCAACCGACCAGTTCTTCGATACCACGGAAACCGGAAGTCGTGTTGTAGTTTCCACTACCGATCCCATTGACGAGATACTCCACTCCGTCCGGGGAATTCGTTCGGATCGTGTCCGTTCCAATACCACCATCCATCACGACTCCACCAGCGGGGACTGGATCGCCATTGGAATAGTCAATCAAGAATTCATCATTGCCTGCCCCGGCACGAACCTCAACGGTTCCCAGCACTCCGTATGGCAGAAGATCGGTAACGACTCCGTCAATCTCGACCTCGATCAATCGGTCATTGCCCGCGTTTCGTCGGAAAACAATTTTGTTGTCGCCGTCATCCCCATCAATCACAACTCGCAGATCTTTGGGAAGAATGTTCGTCAGCTGTGCAGTCCAACGATTGCCGGTGTTTGCCCAGGTCTGGAAACCCCAGAATCCACTGTCAGGATTGCCCGAATCAACGCGAACCGCACCCGCACTCCAAAGTGCCGGCGAAGGTGGCAGCTGATAGTCTTCTTGCCCGCCTTGGATCGTGACAATATTCTCCATTTGCGTCCAACGCGCATCGAGACCGTTTCCGGTAATTCCCACCGTCGAATTGAAATTGATAAACTGATCGACGCCGTTGTCATCACCTGCGTTACCCGAAGAGTTGTAATTCAGTACGACAACACCGTAATCGTTGACATCAATTGACACATTGAAAAGGTCACGAAACTCTAGCTGAATAGTTTGGTTTTGGACCCCACGTCGACTGGTGACAATATTATTGGTTGCGGTGTCGATTTCAAACCAGTTGATCACGTTTCGATCAATCGTGTTGTCATCTTGGTCATCAAAAACGACCGTATGTGCCCCGAACAGTTTTCCATTTGCCTCAGCAATGGAAACTCGATAATTGTCTCGGGTCCCAATACCATTCCCAAGAAGGTTATCCGCAGGCTGCCAAGGATTTCGCGCAGGAAGAAAGCTTGGAAGCAGAGGCGTAGGCTCAACAAAAATACGGACCGGTGCCGATAAAGTCGCACCCGCGGCGCCGGCACCAACAATGTTGGTCCGGGCTATGGCTGCCAGGCCAGTAAACTCCCAAGGTGTTTTGCCCACAGCAATGGCTTGCCCGTCGGACGCATCAAAATTGCTGGCAACTTGAATTGTGGTTCCAAAAGCTGCCGGACTCAATTCTTCGAATCGACTCATGTTGGTCAATGTTGGGTCGGCCGTAAAAATGTCCGACTTGGGAATCGAGTAAATTGATACGTTATCAGGCAGGGCGGTGATGACGCCGAACCGATGATTGTTTGTCGTTAGATAAACGGCGTCGGTATCAACGCCCAACTGCAAATCGTCGTTCAAATGAATTCCCGTTGAGTCTGCAGCAAATTGCAACTGCTGCCATGTCCCCGTCGGGTCAGATGTATCCGAGAACGCTACATGAATCCAGTTGCCGTCAGAATCTCCCGCCGCGGCCACAAACCAGCGATCAGCTCCTGTATCATAAACGACCTGTGGGTTTTCCAAGTCATCAAATAGGGTTCCGCCTGCCGCGGTAAAAAAGTTCTCAAGCGAAGAGGAGAAGAGACGAACTCCATCCGTTCGATCGTAAATTCCAAAATTCCCGTTGACCGCTTGAATGACGAAACTTTCATTTGCGTCGCCCGTGACTTCCGGTACTGGATCAGAGGATTCATTTCCCAAAGTCGCACCTGATAGATTTAAACCTAAATCAGTTGCTAACATTTGGCGAGGTTCTAATGTGTCGTAGTTGACACTCTGCTGGGCAGCGCGATGCTTGCGTTTATTAGAAGACAAACGCTTGTTCCGCTTCATAGGAGATTTCATAGAGGCAGTCCTTCAAACCGAAGAATCAATAAAATGAGGATAAGTGCGGCAAATTGCTGCTCCCAATAGAATAATTGGGTAGATTTAACCTTAAAAGGCAATGGAGCCAAATAATCCCAAAGTCATGCGATTACTTAGATACCACTGGCGATAGCGAACGGTTGTTACCCCGCTAAGGCAAGAACGGATCCCATTAACTCGATTTCTGTCCAAAAGTGCCACGGAAGCTCATCTTAATGCCCAGTCATAGACGGAAACCGATAATTTGGATCTGGCTTGGCCTCACTCTACTTTTGCTCGGATTTTGGGCTCTTTGGGGAAGTAGCTACGATCGATTGGTCCTGATCAACACGTTCACTTTGGGAATTCTTGCAGCCGTGGTCTCAATTCCCTGTGGCGTCTTGCTGGCAAACGCTGGGGCCAGATCCACGGTTTTAGGACGGACCACCCTGTTACTCACTCTAGCGTTTGCGTTGGTTCCGATCGTTTTCCAGGTCAGTTGCTGGGATGCAGCGTTCGGAAAACTTGGCTGGGTAACAGCCTCGTTTACAGGCGCCAATCAGCCGATCGTTTCTGCGTGGTTTGCCACGATATGGATCCATGCTGTTTCACTCGCACCCCAGATTGCCATTCTGTACCTCGTCATGATCCTCGGCGGGCCCAAAGTCCATGAGGAACAGGCGTTGCTGGATTCTACACCCTGGCAGGTACTATGGAACGTTACCTATCCTCGTTACCTCCCGGTAACGGCTGCAGCCTTAGGTTGGTCAATCATTTGTTGCTCGCGCGAAATCGCAGTCACTGACATCTACCAAATTGGTACGGTGGCCGAGCAAGTTTACCTAGGGTTTTCACTAGGTCAGTTCAGCACTTTACTTGGAACGGGAACTGCAACCCAGCTCGCATCAGACAACAGCCTGAGCTTGGGACTTCAAGTCTCAACGATTGCCTGGCTCGTCTTGTCCGCTGTACTCGTGTTCTCTGCCTTGATTCCTCGGGACCGTCACTCGGAAAGCTTCCTCCCGGTCCGAACCAAAACGCCACAACGCATCGCTGGCAAAATCGCAACCCTGCTAACGCTCTTGTTATTATTTGGTGTGCCGGTTTGGAATCTCATTGCCAGGGCAAGTTTTCAAGTGACGCGAATCGACGGCCGTCCCGTGGGGGGGCATTCGCTGGACAGCATTTCGCATTCGCTCCGACGGGCAGTCACCGATTACTCGCCACAAACGTATTGGTCACTTTTGATTGCCGTCTTTTGCGTAGCAATCACATTAGCAGTTGGCGTCCTTTTCGCTTGGCTGGCAAAGCAAAATAGAGGCGTGAGGTTTTTCTTGCTGGTCTTCATTTCCATTTGCTTTGCATTACCAGGTCCGGTGATTGGAACTGGCTTGCTAAAGATCTACACTCAAATCGACACCAAATGGATCGAATTCCTTTTCAATCGGACGATCGCACCGACGGTACTTGCGGCCGTCATCGTCTGCTTGCCGATAACCGTGGTCCTGCTTTGGTTCATCTTTTCTTCGACCCCTGAAGATTTGGAAGAACATTTGCATCTTGAGGGCGGAGGTCACTGGAAGGCCTTTTGGCAATTGGGGATCAACGCCAATCTGAAGCCAATCACGGGCGTGGCGATCCTTTGCTTTATTCTTGCCTATGGCGATCTTTCCGCGACCCAAATGGTTTTACCGCCAGGTGTCGAGACCGTCCCTCGTCTCACATTGGGCCTGATGCATTCGGGAGTCAACAACATGACTGCAGCACTATCGATCGTTAATATTAGCACGATCCTTTTAGTTTCATTGGCGGGTTGGTGGCTCATCAGCTTGAAATGGCGCAAGAGAAGGCAACAATAGTAAACATTACCAAGTGCTTAGAACGCGATTCATCGGATGATCACCTTCATTGTTGGACGAAACAAATGGACTTCTTCAAAACTACCTGTGGTTTACTTCTAATCGCGTTGATGGGGGCATTCGCGACTGCGGATGAAATCACGTATCAACGTGATGGAGAAACGTTCACCGTCACTGGCGAAATTCTGGTCGAAGCTCATGACGGTGGAATTCTGTTTCAAAGTCGGGACGGACGCATTCGAGTCATTCAACTCGACGAGATCCAATTAAAGGTCGACAATGATGATGAAGTGATCCCGCTGTCCCAGGACGAACTCGGCAAACAGTTGCTTACTGAACTCCCAGAGGGGTTTTCCATTTACACGACCGGCAACTTTGTGATTGCCTACAACACGGAACGGGCGTACGCCAAATGGATCGGCGGACTTTACGAACGACTGTTCAAGGGCTTCATCTCTCACTGGGATAAAAAACGCAAGTTCGAACTCAACAGCAAGCCCAAATTTCCATTGGCTGCAATCGTATTTCGCTCGCACGCGGAGTACTCTCGTTATGTCGAAAGGGAACTTGGCGCGCCCCCAGGCCAGATGGTCGCCTACTACAATTTGCTCACGAACCGAATCGCCATGTACGATTTGACCAGTGGACTTTTGCCCGCAGGAGCAGAACTGAGCAACGATCGAAAAATCAGCGACATCTTGTCCGCACGAAATTCACTTGACATGGTAGCTACCGTGATCCACGAAGGCACGCATCAAATGATGTTCAACACCGGAATGCAAACTCGCATGTCCGATACGCCACTTTGGATCAATGAAGGACTTGCGATGTTTTTCGAAACGCCCGACCTCAACAACCGTCGGGGTTGGCGCGCCATCGGGCAGGTCAACTCCCCTCGGCTATTTCAATTCCGACAAGAGTTTGGCAGTCGTCCAGCCGATGCCTTCGAATCCATGCTTTCTGACGACACTCGTTTTCAAGATGCCAACACCGCAACCTACGCCTATGCGGAAGCCTGGAGTTTCAATTACTTCTTACTGAACCGGCATTCCAAAAAATACGTCGAGTACCTCCAATTCATGTCGACCAAAAAACCACTGGTCTACGACACGCCAGAAGAGCGACTTGCAGATTTCAAACGTTTTTTCGGTGAAGACCTTGAGGGACTTGAACGCGAGTACCTGAACTACATCAAACGAATTCGATAGACGCCTATTTCACCCCAACCAAGTTCATGAATTCAAACGTCAAGACGAACGCTTCGGATGTTGGCGGTCGCCAAATGACCAGGCGATTTACCGCCTGCTCAAATTCTACGTAGTTGGGTGAATCAAATAGAAAGCAAAACCAAACCCAAGACTCACGCAACCCTTTGACGATGCATCTTTGCCAGCCGAATTGAAAAGGCTTGCTCGGCGAGCAATTTAGTTGCAGGCTTCAGATCGCCGCTAGTTTCAACGTTTTGCTATCTCTGGTGCTTCGTGATGCTCGCCCTTTTGATTAAATTGCGGTCTGTGAGATGCACTCGCAAGGGCGTGCAATCACACCTGAGTTGGATTTAGTTGGCAAGAATTTCGCATTGAACTTGGCTTTGAGTTCGGTAATTTGCAAGATGGTTGCCGTGACTCCTCGTTAGCAATTATTATAGGATCTTGGAATCAATTCATTTGGAGACAACTATGCCGAACAAGAAGACAACCAACCGGCGCAACTTTCTTTCAACCAGCGCTGCAGTTGCGGCCGGCGGCGTTCTCGCGGCAAATACTTCAACGACCTTTGGTGGATTTCACACCTCAAGCGACGACACGCTGAAAGTTGGCTTGATTGGATGCGGTGGACGTGGAACGAGCGCTGCGATCAACGCCTGCAATGCCGACCCCAACGTAAAGATCACCGCGCTCGCGGACGCGTTCACCGATCGAGTTGCAAGTTGCCACGAAACCCTCACTCGCAAAATCAAAGAGCGAGTGGAAGTGGGAGACAATAAGTTTAGTGGCTTTGAAAATTTCAAAGAACTCATCAACTCAGACGTGGATGTTGTCATCCTGGCTACACCTCCTTACTTTCGTCCCAGCCACATTGAGGCTTGCGTCGCAGCGGGGAAGCACGTCTTTTGCGAAAAACCCGTCGGCGTCGATGTTCCGGGTGTTAAAAAAGTCTTAGACGCCTGCCAAGTAGCCAAAGACAAAGGGCTTAGTATCGTCTCGGGTTTATGCTGGCGATACGATCTTGGCGTGGTTGCAACCATGGAACGGATCAAAGATGGAGCCATCGGCGACATCACATCGATTCAAGAGAACTATCTGACCGGAGAATTATGGCACCGCGGAAATAACGACGCTTGGAGTCAAATGGAGTACCAGATGCGAAACTGGCTTTACTTCAACTGGCTCTCTGGCGATCACACAGCCGAACAGCATATCCACTCGATCGACAAAGCCGGCTGGTTGATGGACGACAAAGCGCCGGCTCGAGTCTACTCCTTGGGCGGACGTCAACGCCGAGTTGATGAGCAGTACGGCAATATCTACGATCATTTTGCAACGGTTTTCGAATGGGAAAACGGAGTCAAATGTCATTCTTATTGTAGGCAGCAAGCGGGTTGCTTCACCGATGTAGAAGACTATATCATCGGTACCAACGGCAAAGCTAGAGTTCTCAAGCACGAAGTCGTTAATGGCGATGAGACCTGGAGATACAAGGGTCCCAAGCCAAGCATGTATGACGTTGAGCACCAACATCTGTTCAAGAGCATTCGCGATGCCAATCCGATCAACGATGGCCACTACATGTGCAATAGCACCTTGATGGCACTTTGTGCAAGAGATTCGGCATACACGGGCAAGCGAATTGAATGGGCGGACTACATGGCCAGCGAAAAAGTTCTCGGTCCTGAAAATCTGGCTTGGGGCGACTACGAGCCAGCCAAAGTTGCGATTCCAGGAGACAAAGCCTGGTAGTCCTTACAAACCACCAATAAATCGTTAGATTGATGGCGAAGCCAAATCCGCACGACAGCGGATCTACGGCTTCGCTTTTTTTCTTATAGTTAACCTGCGATTGAAAATACCAATGGCCAAACCTGTTTACTACGGTGAATACCTCCAACTCGATAAGATTCTTGGCGCCCAAAAACTCGAAAGTGCAGAAGCGGGAGATCCGGCCCACGACGAAATGCTTTTTATCATTACTCATCAGGCCTACGAGTTATGGTTCAAGCAAATTGTGCATGAATTGGAATCGATCGTCGATGTGTTTGACGATCCCATCGTCGCTGACAAAAAAATGGGACGAGTCATTCACCGACTTGCCCGCATCAAAACCATTCAGCGTGTTTTGATTGAGCAAATCACGATCATCGAGACCATGACTCCACTGGATTTCCTAGAGTTCCGCGATCTGCTGGTTCCGGCATCCGGCTTTCAGAGCATCATGTTCAAAAAAATCGAAATCATGTTGGGAATTCGCCGAAAAAATCGCATCCCTGCCGACCAAGAATTTTTCCATTCGCGACTAACCGATTCGGATCGAAAAATCTTGGATGACCTGGAAACTAAACCCACGTTGCTGGATCTGACGGATCGCTGGCTTGAACGAATGCCATTTTTGGAATTCAACGGATACGACTTCTGGAAAGAATACGGAACAGCAATTGAGAAAATGCTGTCCTCCGATCGCAAGATCATCGAAGAAAATGCCACGTTATCTGATCGCGAAAAAACGTTTCAACTTGCGGAACTGGAAAACACCCAAAAAATGTTTGATTCCATTCTGGACAAGGAAAAATTCGACGAGGCGCGAGAAGCTGGAGAGTACCGATTCTCCCACCAGGGGTTTCTAGCGGCATTGTTCATTCATCTCTACCGTGATGAACCCATGTTGTACTCGCCATTTCGATACCTAACCTTGCTCGTCGATATCGATGAGTTGTTTACCAACTGGAGACAGCGTCATGTAATCATGGTTCAGCGGATGCTGGGCACCAAGATTGGTACCGGCGGATCATCCGGCCATGAATACCTGGCTGCAACGACCAAAAAGAATCGTGTCTTTCTTGACTTGTTTAATTTGTCGACGTTCTTGCTACCACGTCGTGAGCTCCCTGTTCTGCCTGATGAATTGGGGCAAGCACTTGGGTTCTTCTTCAGTGGTAGTCAAAAGTCAGTTTGACCGGAAGCCCAGCGAAGCTCCTTCAAATAACGGACCTGGTCTCATGTCTGTGGCATTGAATCAGAGGTCAGCCTCGTTTCGTGGCGATCTCTGTCTTGCACATCATGGACCCTCGCGGTTGCAACCAATCAAATTGGCCGGCAAAACCCCTTTGTTTTTTGCCATTCTCAAATATTCCAAAAAATCGCTGTCACGTAGTTTCGATGTTCACACACATAAAGTTGAACCTCAAAAACCACGCTTCCGGAATTTGAAAAGGACCACAAGATGATGGCTATGCGAATTTACCAACTGGCAACATTAATATCTTGCTACCTCATCGCCCATGTTCACATTTCGGGACAAGAGGTCGTTGAATTTGATCTTGAGAACGGGATGCACGTTATTGTCAATCCGATCGAAGAGGCGAGCGATGTGGCGGTAGAAACCTTCTACCGAGTCGGATTTGTCAACGAACCAGAAAACATGGTTCAGGCCGCTCATTTACTGGAACATCTGGTCTGCTATTCACCAGGTGCAGGCTTCAAAAGCAATGAAGCCATGACGTGGCTAAATGACGTCGGGATGGCAAATGCCGAAACGCTTCCGGACATGACTCACTATGACTATGCCGTTCCAGCAGAAGACTTGGAAAAGGTCCTACAGATCGAAGCGTCTCGATTACAACAAACCGGCTTTGAGCGCGGAATGCTGATCGTTGAGTCAAAACGCGTCTATCAGGAAACCGATTTCGTCGAAAACAATCCCGACAGCGGCATGCTCAAACACGCCTTCATGAGCCTTGCCCATGCTTGGAAATTTCAATCCAAAGAAACGTTGATTCGCGGAGGCCTGGAAGATTTCAAAATGGACCAATTCCATGCGTTTTACACAACGCATTATTCCCCAAGAAACTTGACCCTTATCATCTCTGGAAAAACCACAACCGATGAGGCCAAGCAACTAGTTCAGAAATACTTTGCTGACATTCCCGCTGGCGAAAACGTCAATTCGTCAATCTCCTGGGAAAACGTCCCGCAAAGAAACGTGGTTGGCTGGGACTCAAAACATTCGGCAGTCTGCGTCGCCTGGAAACCACCAGCCGATTTCCAACAGCAACTTTTGCTGACGATTATCGGAGCTGACATATTGCAAAAAGCGAGCAACAATAAATCGCTGAAAGAAAAATGTACGATGGTGATGACCAGCTACAACACATGGAAAGTGGGTGAGTTACCGATGTTCATTTACGGGATGGCTCGTCCAGATGAAGACTTGAACGAAATAGAAAACATGCTTGACGAATTCATGCAATCGGCCGTCAAGGACTCCATTAAATCTGCTCCCCAATTGGCTAAGGCCTTTGCGAGAAACTACCAGTTCCAAATGAAGCCAACGGCATGGCCGCGCGCCATGCAAACCGCCAATTACCTGTCTAAAAATGGGGGCAACGACAAACAATCGATTCAGCAAGTCATTCTGCAAGATGCTCTCAATCGAGGAATCGCCAATCATTTCCTTGGCGACGACATGGAAAGCTCGATTGAATTCTTAAAAACCGTGACGAAAAAGGACTTCCAGGACGTTGTGGGCCTTTGTATCACTGATTCAAACCAAATCTTCACCCAATTGATTCCGACAGGACGATAGATGGCCGCCGGTTGCTAATCAGTGGATTGCGGAATCTGAAAAACGACTCGGAGTCCAATTCCCCGCATCGTTTGTTCTAACGATGACCGAACAAAACGGATCGATTGCCAATCCAACGAACTTGCAGCAGTACACGACGGAAAACAGCAACCAGACGAAAATTGAAGTTCTTTTCCAAGGACCGATTCTTGTCGCACCCTATGGAGCAGGGGACCAACTCGTTCTCAAACACTCGGACGATTCCAATGCACAATCTACCGGTGGGACTAGATCATTATTGCAGCGCACTCCGGGCCAACTCAGGCATGAATTGGAGCTACTCGAAAGACGACGCGAAGATGCCAGGCGAATATCCAGTTACTCGTTTGAAACAACGGGTAAAATGACTTTGGTCTGAGAATCCGCACTCTATCGCTGCCCCAACAATGGACCCTCCGTTGGCGATAATCTCTTTCCCCAACGCGACTCGCCGACTGATCAGATATTGCCTGGGCGTAATCCCAACCATCTTTTTGAATTTGCGAATGAAATGAAACTGACTCATCCCAAACTTTTCCGCTAACCCAGACACAGAGATTTCCTGCCTACAGTTGTCGTCCAGAAATTCTTGCGCGCGTTCAATTTTGGATACGGGATCGGCACCACCCATTCGCGGTTTTTGCCCCGAACAGATCACAAGCTGTCGGAGGAGTCGCTTGAAAATCTTCTCAAACTGACTCGTAAAGCGTTCGCGATCAGCGCACCCCGAAAGTTCTTGCATCCGACGTTTCACGTCGCGATCATTGCAAACAAACGTTCCACCTGAAATCGCTAGTAAATCTACATCGGCAACGTCCGCGCACACTCGGCGGGAAGGATAAATCGCAAAGTACTCCAGATCGGTATCCGATACGGTCCCTCCAGTATGTGCGGTAAACGGAGCGTGAACCATGACATCTCCTGCCGCAGCCGTGAGATCGTTCAAGCAGCACCAGTCCGCTCCGCGCTCGACCAACTCAATGACAAATGTCGAGTGGCAGTGCACCGGAAACCGATGATTCGAGCTTCGAGCGCGCAGGACCTCCAAACCATCCAGATCGGAAAGACTACATACTTGGCTTTTCATTGCCATCCGGACACCAACACAAAAGAGACTTCGTTCACGGCCATAACCGCTCTTTGACAATACTTGTTTCTAGTCCATTGAGTTTCAAGTATCGCCCCGTTTCCCTACATGCAACGTCCGTTTTACACGTCGGAACTCGGCCATTGAGTCTCGCCCTCAATGCCCCAAAATACAGGGCCGAATCCTGGACATTTGTGACCTGTGGTTCGTTCAGAGCTGATTTGACCTGTTTTAGGGGGGGGGACCAGGTTTAGGGGACCAGGTTTAGTGGGTGCCATGCTTCACGCTTGCGTGAGCATGCCTGCGCAATTGAAAGACATGGCGCCCTTCAGTTCAGGTTGGTTGAACCACCAGTTCCGCGTCAACGCAAAGTTTTGGGGCTGGTATCTTGATTGCTGCAGAAAAACAACGGGCAAATTAAACTGTCTCCAAAAGTAAATCGTGACGCTGCGCTCGGCCAATATCCCCCGGTGTTTCGTGTGTCCTGAATCTTCTTCAAAAACTCTGCCGTTTGCGGGATAACCTCCTTTCTTTGGCGACATCATAATAAACGTCAAAGATGGTTCGGCAGGAAAAACAACAGAACGACACTGATGACGCCAGACGAATTGGAACAACTTCTGAACTTGCACGGTGCTGCGCTCCAGTTGTACGCGCGGCAGTGGGCAGATTCTCCTGAAGATTGTGTTCAACAAGCATTCATCGATTTGGCAACAAACGCCAATGTTCCGGACAACCCAGTCGCTTGGTTATTTCGCGTCGTACGAAATCGGGCAATTAGCCAATTGAGAATTCATACCCGACGTCGCGAACGAGAAACTAATGTGGCACAGGAATCACATAGCCTGTTTCCAAAAAACCTGAATAACGAAATGGATTCCGAACAATTGAGCCTGGCCATCCAATCCCTGGATGCAACGGTTCGCGAGATTGTTGTTGCCAAAATCTGGGGGCAATTGAGTTTTGAAGAAATTGGCGCGCTAGTGGACTGTTCATCGAGCACGGCACATCGCAAGTACTCAGTTGGACTGGATGAACTTAGAAAAACTTTGGGCCTTACATGGTTGATAAAAAAATGACTGAACATGAAAACGATTCCGTCGAACGAGCATTGATCTCAATGGCGCCTCAACCTCTTGGCGTTTCCAATGGGTCGGTGATGTTCGAAGCTGGAAAAGCAGTCGGTCGTGTCGAGGCGTTGGCCGAACGACAAAGCCGCATCAAATCAACACTTGCGATTTGGCAATTGGCGATGGCAGCGTCTCTGGCTTTGACCCTATTGAGTTTTTCGGGGTGGCTGAATTCCGCGACCGCCACGCCTACTTCAATTTCCGAAAAATCGCCCACAAGTTCTGACGAGGAGCTCACCTCATCAGCCAAGGAATTTACTTCAGCCGAAAAAACGAATCCTCAAACGCTGCGTCCTCGCTCTCCGTGGATCCGTTCCATTTCGACGGGTTCCGCTGGCCAACAAACAATGATTGGAATTCGCAATCGCCTATTGAGTTCCGCCCCCAACGCAGACTTTGATGATCCCAAGCCCCTCATGATTTTTCCAACTATGCCATCCCCAACAGCCTTTAACCTTTTGCGGCAATACACCGATTCAGGAGCACTATAGATGAAGAGTCAATTGATACGGATCGCGATGACCTGCTGCCTTTTGGCCGGTCCCTTCAACTTGTTTGGGCAGGATTTTGATGAATCGGACCTTCGGGAAGACCAAGTGATTTCACTGGAACTTACCCCCACCGAGCCAGCAATCCCGGCATTGGCTAATCGTCTTTTCCCAGAGGAAAACGAGTTAATTGACCGCAATGCAGCCATCTACTATCACCGCGCAATCTATTCGTTTGACATGATTGAAGCACGACTTAGGGCCGTCCCTGATGATCCAAAAAACACCCATGCTTACGACAACCGATTCATGGAATCACCTTTAGAGCCAGAAACTCTTCTGCGCATGCGAGATTGGCTGAACGTTCAAAATAGAGCCTTCGCTGAAATTGAATTTGCAACCCACTCAAAATACTGCGACTGGCAGCTAGTTCCCGAAGAAGCCATACACGATTGGTTCCTCTTACCGATGTCCGAACTGCAAAGCTGCCGGGGTCTGGCAAGAATGTTGGCAGTGAAAGCAAGAATTGAAATCATTGATGGACGCTATGAAGACGCCGTAAAAACGATCCAATCCTGCTTTAAGATGGCTTCCGATTTGCAGGACTCAAACATGTACATTGGCTCGCTTGTCGCCGACGCCTGCGTCGGTACCATGAAACAGCCCTTGCTTGAGTTTATTCAAAAACCAGACAGCCCCAATCTCTACTGGGCCCTGGCGACTCTTCCCGACAAACTCACCGACAGTCGGAATGCAATTCGCTTTGAACTGAGTCGTTTGAGAAACGGAATGGGGTTTGAGCTTCTCAATGAACCTAAGAAACCACGCACGATGAATTCATGGCGTGGAGCACTCGGCCAGTACTCGGATCGCCTGCTACTCGTTTACGCAATTGTAGGGACGGACAGCATCGTGCCGACAACCGAGATTTATTCCTATCCGATTGCCAAGCAGATGCTGCTCAATGATGGCGTCCCAGTCAACGAAGTGGAAGCGATGCCTGCCATTCAGGTCGTTGCAATTGTGCAGGCAAGAATTACGGAACAGCTGATTGATGAACACGAAAAAGGCTTGCGATTGAGTGATTTGGAGAGCGAAAAATACTTCAGTCAACTTGACGAGAAAATGCGAGAGGAATCCTACAACGGGTTCCGGATCAGCGAAATGAGCCTCGTACCCCACTTAGACATCATGCTTCATTCCTATCAACAGTCGTTTGGAGTGAGCTCTCTTTTGAAACGTCAGTTGGCTGCATTGCAAATTCTGGAGGCGATTCGATTGCATTTGGGACAAACAGGAGAACTCCCCAAATCACTTGACGATATCACAATCGTACCAATCCCGCTCAACGCAGAAACTGGACAACAATTCCGTTATGAATCCGACGGGCAATCTGCCAAGCTGTTCGATTTCGGGCGACCGAATACCCGTTGGGGTCTGACAACTTTCACTCTGTATCAAATTACGACGAAAGATAAGTAAGCCATGAAGAATCTTATAACTTTTTGCTCAACGCTGGTTCTGATGCTGTGCTTCTTGAGTGTCAATTTGAAAGCCCAGAAGAACCATGCGATGGCACGGTTCCTCGATACCAATACGATCGCATTCGCGAGGTTGGATCTACCGTCATTCGAACCGCAATCGACCTGTGATAAATTTGTAGCTCTTACCGAGCACAATACCCGCGTTCGAAAGGCAGCTGATTCAATCAACCGAATCGTATCCATATCTCATGCGAGATTGGTCAAAGACGGCGCAACCGAAGTTTATGCTTTTTTCTCATTGTGCGATCTGGTATCTGGCCCCTTTTACGTTATTCCTTGCGACCCACAAAATGCGGGCAAGCTTACTACCACAGCGAAACAAATCGTTGAAGCCAACTCAACCTTGGCCGTCACCCAGATTCCCGAGGGCATTCTGATCGCAAGTGAGCACACAGCTCAACGGCTCAACACCGCCTTCCTCCCTGAGCGTAAAGACGCCTCAGAGATCCTTGCTCTCGCAACGAATACCTTTGACATTGTCCTGGCTCCTTCCCAGGATCAATTCAAAGTCATCCGCGAATCCATAGGCCCACCCTTCCCCCAATACGCGGGAAAAGTCTTTACCGAGAGTGGAATCACGGGAGATTTACTGGCCGATGGAATGCAAACAGTGATGATCTCCATGAATAGTTCTCCCCTAACCGTTGAACTCAAAGTGAAGGGCATTTCACATGCACCAGCGGGCCAGGGAGAACGACTCAACGCAACGGCAATACTCGCGGAAAAGGCAAAGTGGGTCTTGGGACAACTTCAAGAAGGAACGATTCCCTATTGGCCTCGTGCACAAGAGTTTGGCGAGTTGCCGAAGGAACTCAAAACAGCCTTCAAGAAAACCAAAGTCTCTGGTTCAGGCAACAAATTCTCCATCTACCTTGACGAGTCTAAGCTATTGGAACTTGCCAATGGAATGAACATCATGTTTAGCGAGCAAGTGTTGGACAATCTGTCCATTGCGAGCCAAGAACGTTCCGCCCGAACCATTGTCTTGGCCCTCCACAACCATGAAATGGCATTAAAAACAGCATTCCCCGCACGTGACATCATGGATGAGGAAGGGAATCCGTTACTCAGTTGGCGAGTCAAGATACTTCCCTACATGGGCGATAGCGAAACCAAGCTCTTTGAAAAGTTCGAACTCGATGAACCCTGGGACAGCGATCACAACATTAAGTTACTTGCCGAGATGCCAAGGGTTTACCAGACGGATCCCGCGCTGACCGCCGAGGGCAAAACCGTATGGACCATTCCGACCGGCGAGCATTTTATTGGAAATTGTAAATCGGCACGTGAGGTACTCGACGGTACATCAAATACGATCATGGTCCTGGGCACCGCTCCAGAATCTGCCATGAACTGGACGCAACCGACTGATTTGGAGCCTGACGTTAGCGACCTAAAGCGAGGCATTTTCTCCGAGTCGCAGGCGACGTTAGTCATAGGACGCGCAGATGGGTCAACGGACTCCTATCCGGACTCGATGGCCGAAGGAATGCTGATGGCACTACTCACCTATGCCGGTGGCGATATATGGCCTGACGATAATTGACGCTTTGAGGGTGCGTCAGCGCAAGCCTCCGATAAACTTGAGTTTGAATAGAAGCTGTTGTTTCGGCAGGAGCCTCAACCTCCCAAAGAACTGGCAGGTATTCAATCGCAATCGCGAAGACTAAAAATGTAACGCAAATGTGACGATGCAAGCAGTATTACTCGTCGTTTGCAACCGCCTCGGGAGTCAGCACTCGGTCACCACTGAGAGCCAAAATGGACATGGCGGTTCCGTATGCCTTGGAACGATCGAAGACACGGTCGTTCCAAGTATTATCTTCGTCCTTTGTCCGCATCAGAACCGTATGAAACTTTTCCATCTCGGTCGCTCGCTTGGCCTCGGGCAACAGCTGAATTGCTTGGGCAACGTAACGATGTCCAAAGTAAAAATAGTAGGGGGCGACGCCGTAGGGTGGCAAATGAGTCCCCGTTTTCTTGCGGCGTTTCTCCAGCTCGTCCCAATGCTTATGAAACGCGTCGATCGAGTTTTGTAACTGATCAATTTCTCCCTGCCCCAGCATCAACAAAGTAGACTCACAAAGTGCACTTCGAGCGATCGAACCCGGCAACTCGGTAGAACGCGAGCCCTTCCCACTGTATTGATAGGCGCCATTCTCGCTACGACTATCCAGCAACGCCTTTGCTCCGCGATCCAGCACTTCCTGGTCGACCTCAAATCCAAGGCCACGGGCCAAGAGTAGCGATTGAATCGCTGGTCCCGTCACGAACGCCGCATGACTCCTCTGGCTCGCGTAGTTCCAACCACCGCCCTCGATCTCTTCAAAAACCAGCGCCTTCACCAGTTTTGGAATCCACTCGCTCGTTTTTTTCTTGAGCTCCTCAAAGCCTTCGGTCTCCTTTAAACGGCAAAACAAGTCGAGTGCATAGATATGCCCCCAAACTCGCACGTCGTAGCGGTTTTCTTGTGAAGGTTCCATCAGCGGATCTTCCAACTCGCTGAGAATCAATTTGACGCTTTTTTCAATCGCAGCGTTGGCTTGTTCACGCGACTCATTTAGCTCAGCCGAAAGCAGCGCCGAGCAAACGATCGAGCTTCCACCGATGCGATATCCAACAGGGATTTTCCCGCGTACTCGATAGACGCCCTCATAGGGCCACGCACCATCATCTTCCTGGACCTCTAGCAATTGATTTGCGGCTAACTCGACTAGCGATGCGAAATCAACCTTCGTTTCATCCTGCCCCGGGACCAGCGAACTAAAAAAAACAAGCAAGGCCAACGAGGGCAAGAATTTCATCTTTTGTTTCCAATCAATCTAGGGCAACGGGCAGCAAACGCTCTTCAACCATCTGAGCCGCCAACTCCCAATCAACAGCATCACAAGAGTCTTTTCCACGGGTCAATTCAGACAGCAATTCGTCCTGAATCTTTCCTCGCGACAATGCATCAGCGTATCCGATTGAGTGAAACATCACCATCGAATAACGGGGAGTAAATCGATCTGGATACTTCCGCTCCAATTCGAAACCCACCTCTTTTTTGAGCTGGAATTGCTCATCCATGACGCTGTCTCGCATGGTGACGTAGTTTTCCAGGGCCAAATCGGCAATCGCGTCCGCATGAGGCTTGCGAACTGCACCAAATTTGGCGATCGTTCTTCCCCAATCGTGATCAAAACCGTCTAGCAACTGGCAAAACTCATCGCAGTCCTCAAAGGCTGCATTCATCCCTTGCCCATGAAAAGGCACAATTGCGTGCGATGCATCACCTAAAATAACAACGGAATCACCATAAGACCACGGTTCGCAACGAAGCGTCCCCAGCAACCCGGTGGGATTTGCGAAAAACTCCCTGGCTAGATCGGGAATTAATTCCAGTGCCATTGGAAACTGCGATTCAAAAAACTTTGTCACGCTGGCGACATCGTTTAGCGATTCAAAGCTTGGCTCACCCTGTTTAGGCATGAAAAGGGTAACGGTAAAACTGCCATCGAGATTGGGCAGTGCGATCAGCATATATCCACCGCGAGGCCAAATATGCAATGCTTCCTTTTTGATTTGGTGCTGAGCATCCTTGCCAGCAGGAATCGTCAGCTCCTTGTAATCATGATCCAAAATCTCTGAACTGCTGCTTCCGTTGACCAAAGGCATCAGTTGCCTCCGCACTCGCGATCCCGCTCCATCGCAGCCAATCAATATGTCATAGTCAACGACATTGTCAGCGCCAGTATTCAGATCCCGAAAGGAAATCTGTTTTTGGTCAAAGTCGATGGTTTGACAATCCTGCTCAAACTCGACATTCACCAACTCATGCTGTTCTGAAGCGGTTAACATCAGGCTGTTCAGAAGTTCACGCGAAACGCTGTAAATGACTTCGTGTTCGCGCTGCCCGTAAGGTGAAAACTCCTGCTTTCCTCCAGGCAAATGAAGCTGTCGTCCGCGCATCGGAATCAACAACGGCTCAACATCGTCCATCAGTCCCGCCGCTGACAAAGCCTTGATTCCACGCTGTGCGAGTGCGAGATTGATACTTCGCCCCGCATCGACTTCCTTGGTTCGCATGTCTGGGCGTTTTTCGTAAACGGTGACGTCGTATCCACGCTGGCCGAGCATGACAGAAACCAAGCTTCCCGCCAGGCCACCGCCAACAATCGCTATCTTCTTGTCTTTCAAGTTTCTTTCCTATTCCAGTTGGGAAGTACAATCAGCGGAACACGACTCAGCTGCAGATCCTTCAAGCGTCGATGCAATCACTCAACAATTCAACGAACTGATGAATTTCCTCGAACGTGTTGTAGAGTGGCACTGGCGCAACCCGGATGACATTAGGCTCGCGCCAATCCGTTTCCGCTCCAGCTTCTTCGAGTCTGCGATGCACGTCTTTACCAGCAAAATCTCTCAAGACAACTTTCAGAGACAGCTGGCAACCGCGTTCCGCCGGAGTAATCACTTCGACTAGATCGGCAACTTTTTTCTGCAGACAATCAACGAAAAACGTCGTCAGCAATTCCGCTTTGGCCACCAAAGGCTCGACTCCCCCCGCCTCTTTGAAGACATCCAAGCTCGCGCGGATTGCTGCCAGCGACAGAATCGGTGGATTACTAAGCTGCCAACCTTCGGCAGTTGGAATCGCATTAAAGTCATTCTTCATTTGAAAGCGAGTCGCTTTATCATGTCCCCACCATCCGGCAAATCTCACTTTATCCGTTTGCCGAGCGTGGTCTTGATGGACAAAACACCCACCAATACTCCCCGGGCCGCTATTCAAATACTTGTAAGAGCACCAAACCGCAAAATCGACGCCCCATTCATGAAGTTTCAAATGGATGTTGCCTGCCGCATGGGCCAAATCAAACCCGATTGGGATCGAGTATTTCTTAGCAACTTCGGTGATTGCCTGAATATCAAACACCTGCCCCGTGTAGTACTGGACTCCCGGCAGCAAGATCATCGCCAGCTCGCGGTGGTTCTGATCAATAGCGTCCACGATGGCCGCATGGGAAATGGGCTGATCATCCGACTCAGGTCGAACCAAAACCATCGACTGCTGCGGATCATAGCCATGAAATCGGATCTGCGACTGGACCGCCTGAAAATCCGAGGGAAACGAATGGGCCTCCAGAAGAATCCTGTTGCGATCCTTTGTCGGATGATAGAAGGTCGCCATCATTAAGTGCAAATTAGCCGTCAAGGAATTCATCATGACGACTTCTTCGGGTTTGCCCCCAACCAAATCTGCCATCGTCTCGGTCAAAAACTCATGATAGGGCATCCAGGGATGCGCACCTTCAAAATGGCCTCGAACGCCCAATTTCTGCCAAGACTCCAGCTCCTGCCCAACATATTCTGATGTGCGTTTGGGTTGTAGCCCCAAAGAGTTGCCAACGAAATAGATCTTCGGCTTACCTTGATGAAGAGGCAAATGAAACTGTTCACGGAAACTTGCCAGCGGATCTTGAGAATCCAGTTGCCTGGCTTTTTGCAAATTTTCGCTCATGGAGAACTAACCATTCACCCTTTTCGGCTGAAACAAAATGGGACGCGACGGTGCTGCGTCCGTGTTAAAACTGGGCAACTGCAGATTGAGCAGATACATTCCCGGCTTGACTTCGTCAGGCACGAAAACCATCTCGGTAATCGTCTTGTCTTTCAAGGAATCGTCCTTCAGCACATGTGTACCTTCGGGGACATTCCAGAACAAGTGATGATTCGTCAACAATCCTTCGTCATACATTCGATCCACTGATGGAAAATCAACCAGCAGATGCTTAAACCCGCGATTGACGATCAACTCCATGGCTTCGACGGTAAAGAAGGGCGGCTGATTCAGCTCTGTATACTCGGCAGCCTTTTTCGCAACATCGGCCCCCGTTGAAAGAACCAGACTGTCCGTTACCGGTAGATCCAGCGAACTCAGTGCGAGATTAAGATGATCGGCGCTAATCACTTGATCGGAATCCATGAGGGCCGGCCGATAACTCTCACCAAGCTTTTTCGCCTCACCCGCAGACTCTGGACTAACTCGAACCAACGTGGCCGTCGAAAACAGACCCGTGTGATGCGTTCCAATCCCAACCGTTTGATTGACAATATGCCCAACCGTTTCCGTATGGGTTCCATTGCAATGTGGCACGATTTCAATCACGTCCACATTGCAGCCACCGCCCTGACGGGTATCGCCCACGAACCCACCGAGCTTTAAAGGATCTCGAGTCGCTTTGGGAGCGCCGAAGTGATTGGGCTGAGCACCACCAAATTCCACAGAAATACCAATCGGTACTCCTTCATCGGAATCAACGCAGAAGCTGAGCCCATCGAATTCAAATTCAATTTTCATTCAATCCAATCCCATTCAAATGTGTTGTGTCGTTCAAGATTTCAACAGAGTATTGATCATTCTGACCAAGCTGAATCACGTTCAACCCGGTATTGCTGTGATTGAACCGTTCCATATCGTGCAGCCCATCACCTACCAGCTTTGACAGCAGAACTCGCGAGGTACGCCCGTGAGAGCAAACCAAAATTATTTGTCCTGGATGCTGACGTTTGAATTTTTTCAGAACATTATCCAAGCGATTCCAGCACTGCATCGGGGATTCTCCGCCTTCGACGGCCAAGTCGAGCTTACCATTCTGCCAATTCTGTTTCAGTTGGTGAAAGTCGCGAGATTCCTCTTGAGTTGGAACTTTGCCTTCTAACACCCCCCAGCCTAGCTCCGTCAATCCGTCCTCTACGTTAAGTGAGTAGCCGAGCCGATCTTTCCAAAGATTCATGGTCTGGTGAGTACGCTTCAAAGGGCTGACATAGATTGAATCAAAGGCGACGTCGCGGTAGTGCTGAAAGAAAGCCTCCGCCTGCATCCGGCCCATCTCATTGAGGTCAGAATCGACTCCACCGCCTTGGACTATACCTTGGCGGTTGAAATCAGTTTCACCATGTCGAATCAAATATATTTTCATTCTGCTATTATTCATGGATTGGGAGATTCTCCAACCACCAATGAACAGATTGCCCCCCCGTGCGAATTCGGGAATTGCACGATAGATTAAGACAAAGTCAACCAAGTGAGAAAATAATGAATCTTGACCTAAGTGACCGGACCGCGATCGTATGTGGGGCAAGCCAGGGAATCGGGCTGGCTGCGGCAATCGAAATCGCTCAACTCGGTGCCAAAATCGTATTGGTCGCTCGCAATCAATCACGTCTGGAATCGGCACTTGCACAGCTTCCAAGCCAAAAAAACCAACAGCATTCATTTCTCGTCGCTGATTTTTCAGAACCAGAACAGTTGAAATCAACCATCTCGGATTGGGTCGGGCAGGGGGGGAACGCAGATATCCTGGTCAACAATACGGGAGGTCCTCCCGGAGGACTTGCGATAGATGCCGCGACCGATGAATTCCTCTCCGCATTCAACAATCACTTGATTTGCAATCAAGTCCTCGTTCAGTCTTTGATCCCAATGATGAAAGAAAGAAATTTCGGACGCGTTATCAATGTCATTTCAACTTCAGTCAAGCAGCCGCTTGCAAACCTTGGTGTGTCCAACACGATTCGTGGAGCAGTCGCCAACTGGGCAAAAACGCTTGCCAATGAACTTGGAGCATTTGGCATCACAGTCAATAACGTTTTGCCTGGAGCGACCAACACGGCAAGACTGGAATCCATTATTCAATCGAAATCAGAAAAGACGCAACAATCGACCGATGCCATCGCCGATTCGATGAAATCAGCCGTCCCGGCAAATCGATTCGCTGAACCTGCAGAAGTCGGTGCGGCGATTGCGTTCCTCGCCTCACCCGCAGCCTCTTACATCAATGGCGTTAACTTACCTGTGGATGGAGGACGCACAAAGTGTCTGTAGATCAAATCCTGAACTACATCGACGGAAGAATGTTCCAACCTTCCAGTGGCGCTTGGTTAGAAAATCATGAACCCGCAACGGGAGACGTCTATAGTCAGGTTCCCGATTCAGATGCGGCTGATGTAGACCTTGCCGTTCAATCGGCTCGAGCTGCATTTCCCAAGTGGGCCTCGATGGACTCGTTTTCACGGGCGAAAATACTGAATCGTATTGCGGACCTGATCGAGAAGAATCTGAATTCGCTTGCCGAAGCCGAGTCCAAAGACAACGGAAAACCGCTGTGGCTGGCGAAATCAGTAGATATTCCACGCTGTGCGATGAACATTCGCTTCTTTGCTAACCTGCTAACAAGCCATGAAAGCCAGTCCCATGACTCCCCCGGCGTGATCAACTATACGTTGAGACAACCGCTTGGTGCCGTCGGATGCATTTCACCATGGAACCTGCCGCTATATCTCTTCACATGGAAAATCGCTCCCGCCCTTGCCGTTGGTAACACGGTCATCGCCAAACCATCGGAAGTCACGCCGATGACGGCCTATCTTTTTAGTCAACTCTGTATCGAGGCGGGACTGCCACCAGGTGTGCTCAACGTCGTCCACGGAAGTGGTGCACAAACGGGAAATGCGTTGACTAATCATGATGACATCAAGGCCATCTCCTTCACCGGAGGAACACAAACGGGAAAACACATCGCAAAGGTTCTCGCTCCAAAACTCAAGAAAGTTTCCCTTGAACTTGGCGGCAAAAACCCCAACATCATTTTTGCGGACTGTGATTACGAGACGGCACTCGAAACCACTCTGCGCAGTTCGTTTGCCAATCAAGGTCAAATCTGCTTGTGCGGATCCAGAATCTACGTCGAAAAACCGATCTACGAGAAATTTCGCGACGATTTCGTCAGCCGTACAGGCCAGCTGAAAGTCGGTGATCCCCAGGACTCGGACTCGATACTAGGGGCAATCGTTTCTGAACCCCATTTCAAAAAGATCTTGAGCTGCATTGAACTTGCCAAGAACGAGGGCGGCACCGTTCTTTGTGGAGGAAAGTCAATTTCTCCTTCAGGCCGTTGCAGCGGAGGTTGGTTCATCGAACCGACCATCGTTGAAGGCCTTTCCAATCAAAGCCAGACCAACCAAGAAGAAATTTTCGGGCCCGTCGTCTCCATTCAACCTTTCGAAGGCGAAGCAGAGGCCATCCGACTTGCGAATGAAACGCAATACGGTCTGTCTGCAACCATTTGGAGTTCTGACATCAGCAAAGCCCATCGGGCCGCCTCACAGATCGAAGCAGGAGTCATTTGGATCAATTGCTGGTTGTTGCGAGATTTACGGACTCCGTTTGGCGGAGTGAAACATTCCGGTGTTGGACGAGAGGGCGGAATGGAGGCGTTTCGATTCTGGACCGAACCCAAAAACATCTGTGTTAAATTTGACTAACGAACGACTCACTTCCCTTATTTGACGTCCAACAATTCCAATACGACAAGACAAGATTTCACACTCTCCTACACAAGATTTTAACGTGAACGAAAAAATCAATTCATCAACGGCCCCGAAACCTGTGGGCCTTTATCCGCATGCGCGACGAGTCGGAAATCTACTTTTCCTCTCGGGCGTCGGACCTCGAAAACGCGACACCACCGAAATTCCTGGAGTCGTCCAGGATCAAGCCGGCAATATCGTTAGCTACGACATTGCAGCCCAGTGCCACAGTGTTTTTGAGAATATCAGGACCATTGTCGAAGACGCAGGATCCAGCTGGAACCAAATTGTCGATGTCACCGTCTTCTTGACGAACATGAAAGACGATTTCCAGACCTACAATCAGATTTACGCAGAGTACTTTGCGGACAACCAACCTTGTCGCACGACGGTTGAAATCAACGCGCTTCCGACGCCGATCGCAATCGAGCTCAAGTGCATTGCGACAATTGATAGCCCATAAAAGGGCAGGCGAAGTAACCTGCCCCTTTTTGACAAGGCAATGATTGAAAAACTAACAAGAATGCTGGTTTATCAATCCTAGTAGTTGGAAACGGTAAATTCCGTTGACGCCTGGTCAAGGATCTGAGTCCCCAATACAGGATCAAAGTATCCGACTTCGCCAGTCAATTCATAAAGACCATTGGGAAGATTGGTGTTTTTGGAAACGACCCACTCCCTGACCGCCATCATTGGAGGCATGTGAATCGAAACCACAAAACTGTCAACCAACGCGCCGCCATTATCGTAGATCTTCAGTTCCTGATAAAATAGAAGATGGACGAACGAACCGTTTACAAGATGGCACTCTTGCCAAAACGGAAACGCGTTTGGAGTCGCTCCCTCTGGATCCAGGAAATTAATCCAACCATCAACGCCGATGTTTGGCACACGATAAAACCCGGTTAGAACAACTGTATTTCCCACCGCGCTGCCGCGGGGACGATGTTTCCTGGTCACCTCAGGAACCCTTCTATCGTTTCTTACCTTCGATTCAGTTCCTTCGCCCGTGTTCGACATCGCAAAAACGCATGAACAACACACCATTGCGCAAAGCAGGACAACGAAGGTGAAACTCTTTCCAAAAACACTTCTCATAACAACTCCATTTTGAGATAAAAGAAACAATTCGCTTTTAGTGCAGCGAACTGTTACATGAAATTCCATTGGAGGTGAATAGTTGAAATCCAGAATTGCAACAAGAGCGTTCAATGAACGTGAATCGAAATCCTATTCTGAACGGGTATGCATCACGGAAAGAAGCGTGATATCCGAAAGTTTTGGCGGTTTTATGAAGTATTACTGCCTGCAGAATCTTGCGAGAGAACTTGTCGAAACCCAAAAACCTTGTAAACAATTGATTAAAAAAAGGGGGCGTCATTCCTGACACCCCCTTCATTTTTACGCATTTAGTCGAATTCAGGCGAGATTCTTCTTGATCACAGAACCTTCGTTGGTCGTTTGAACTTCGAAGCCGGCGTCAATGATCTTCTTCCGAATCGCATCAGCGGAATCAAAGTCCTTTTTTTTGCGAGCTGAGTCCAATTCCCTGCACCAAGCTTCAGCTTCCTTGTACCAATCATCGGAATCGCCACCACTCCCTGTATCTTCAGAGAGCCCCTCGTTGATCGGGGCAATTGCCAGAACTGAGTTGATCTTCTTCAACACTGCCAACGATTCATCTGCGTCAGGATGCGCGCCTCGAACCCAGGGATTTACAATCCCTAACGCACCAGAAATATTCAGATCGTCAGCCAAGGCTTCGGCAAACTGCTTGAGGATTGGGTGAGACAAATCTACCTCGACAGATTTGTCAGCCGTCGCCGCTGCCTCAAGTTTTTGTCTCAAATCAATAATGCGCTGAACCAGAACTGCTGAATCCGTCAGCCCCTTGTATGTAAAGTTCATATTGGAGCGATAATGAGTCTTGATCAGTTCGTATCTTAATACTGCCGGATGCACGGGCTTCCTCGAAAGTTCATTCGCGCCTTCACCGACTTTGATGTTGCCCTGAAAAACATCGCGGGCTGTATAAAAGTTCCCCAAGGATTTGGACATCTTTTTACCTTCGACAAACAGGAACCTGGCGTGGATCCAGAAATTGGCAAAGGAGTCGGTTCCATTGGAGCAACAAGACTGAGCGATTTCGCATTCGTGATGGGGGAAAATCAAATCTTCGCCACCGGTGTGAATGTCAATCACATCACGACCCAAAATTTCTCGAGCCATCACACTGCACTCAATATGCCAACCTGGGTATCCAACTCCCCAAGGCGAGTCCCATTTCATGATGTGAGAGGAATCAGGCTTCCACAACAAAAAGTCCGCAGGATGTTTTTTTCGCGACTGGTTTTCTTCGGAAACACGCCCACCTGCGCCGCTATCGACCCGATCAATCGAATTTCCGCTTAGCTGGCCATAGCGTGGAAAACTCTCGACACTGAAATAGACGACTCCATCTTCGGCAACATAGGCATGCCCGCGCTCAAGCAGTCGCGAAATCATGTCCTGCATCCCTTGGATGTGGCTGGTCGCGTGGGGGACTTTTTCGGGATACTCGTAGGCAATTTTGTAACCCAGCTGCTTTGCGTCACTCAGAAAGGCCTTCGTAAAGTAGTCGGCAATCTGATAGGGATCATTGGGGTCATCAACCGACTCGCCTTCAGGAATACGTCCTGATTTTTTACCCTCCTTAAGCCGCTCGCCCGCGCTCATCATCTTGTCAGCTTCACCCTCGACCATATGACCAACGTCCGTGATATTCATCACGTGGTCGACGTCATACCCAACCAGTTCAAAAAATCGGCGCAACAAATCGCCAAAAAGAAATGATCGAAAGTTGCCAATATGGGCAAAGTCATAGACGGTCGGACCACAACTGTACATGCGGACGATACCGGGCTCGAGTGGCTTAAATTCCTGATAGTCGTTCGTCAGTGAATTGTAAAACTGGATTTTCATGGCGGTGCAGGTGTATAAAATGGGCAACTTCGGTCAATTTGCTGCACCAAATTTACTCGCTTTTCACACAAGGGGACAAGCCGAATCGCGGCGGGTTCGGTATTACTTGCCTCACATCGCGTTATTTATTGGGCAACCCCAACGTATCCCAGACTTCATAGAGCCAAGGATGGCACCAGGGATTACCAACAGAATAGAGTGCTGAGGCAATACTCAAGGCCAGCAAAGCCAAGCAAACGAACTTCCCCCATGGCTTCTTTCCCAAGGAATCCACCACGGGCACCATGGCCACCAACCAGATCGGAATCAACCAGAACATCCATCGCAGCGCACTACAATAGCCGCCGTAGTTTCGATCATTGATGGGTCGATTTGCATAAAACGCAAACACAACCAGGGACAATCCCACCCCCATCAGGCCTAACCATTTGAGCTGCAAGCGCCGGGCGAAGGGCAGGGCGATCAGGCCAGCAAAGCTCAAAAGCCAAATCGGCGTCAAAGAAAAAATTCCATGATGGCCAAACAACATGTGAAAGGAATAAATCACCTGAGACTCCTGTCCCCGATCAACCCCGGAGCGATTCCCGCTACTCCAATAGCTGCCTTGGTAGTCGTACCAATTCCCCCAGGCAAAGATTGAGTATTCCCGAGCAGCCGTTTGCTCTATGGCAAATTGGACGTCTTCCAATGAATCACCAACAACCCAGCGTCCCAATTCAGTGTCCGACTCGCGTTTCCAAAAACTTTGACGACACGTCGGCGCGTTCAGCTTTTTGTCCTGCGTTTTCTCAAAATGAGATTGAATCGAACTCAACAGCTCAGCTGGAATCTGACCATCATTCATTTTCTGATCGTCATTCCCATTAAGCTCGCGATTAAAGGCACCTTCGACCTTTGCGATCAGTTCACCATCACCGCGATGAGTATAGGCGGGACGCCAGGTCCCATGGGCGAGAAAATTCGTCCCAAAAAATCCAGCGACAATCACCAGTGCAGCCGGCACAAACCCCAGAAACGTTTTGGCAGGCGACTTGATCAAACACAATATTCCTGCCGCGGCCAAAAAGGACAAAGCAGGCAGTTCGTTGGCAGCGGCAAACGCAGCAAAAAAACCAACCATCGAATAGTGTTTCCAGGTCGCACAGGCTTGATCATGACAAACCGGTCCGGTTCGATAGATTCGATCCAAACAATAAATGGCTACCATCACACAGACTGCCGCTGGCAAATGATTGTTGAGGGTCACCGCAAAAGTCGACAGGAACGTACCAAACCCCGCAGAACAGAGAACAAAATACCTCGTCCAATCGTGAACCACGATCCGTTCAAGCATTGCCGCCAACAAACACAAAAACAAAAAATACGGCAGCACATTGCAAAGAAAAAGCAAGACTCGACAAACCAACAATGTCTCTTTCTCGATGTTCAGCCCAGTCATTTTCTGCAACACCCAGTACTTGCCGGCTAACAGGGTTGGCAACAAAGTTGGCTTGCTGGAGTAGGAGCGAGTGTGTCCCTCCGCGCTTTCGTGCTGAACTTTATCAATGGAATCCCATTGAATGGACGACCGTTGATTGATTACCGGATCAATCTCGTAGGTGCCCTCGTCAACCAAAGATCGAATCGTACACCATCGGCTTCGGTCATTCGCACTGAAGAAAGGAGTCTCCCCCTCGGCGAAATGATTTTGAACGCTGGCAACGCGTCCGCCGATCGTGGCGATACTGACAAAAATAATCAGCCAGTACATTCCCCAGTGCCGTCGCTTACAAATTTCACTGATCTGGCTGGGACAACTTTCGTTAGAACGGGCATCGGACATCTAGAGCGCATTTCGTTAAAATGTAGCGGACTTATGTCGTTTCACTCGTAAAATCAATGCGAGGAGACGCTATAGGTTGGTGCAAATTGCACTAAAGGGGATTGGCTCCCGCTTCGCGATCCGCATCGGAAGTCTTTTTGAGGTTTGAATCGGTCTTTTGCCCGTAAACCTCGCCAATGGAATAGGGCTCTTCAAATCGTTGATTTCTGGCCGTAATCAATTCCGCCAGGAATCCAATGCATAGCAATTGTGCACCCAACAACAATGCCGCCAACGAATACAAAACGATCGGGCGCTGGTGAAGCGGCGTCCACTCAGGAAACATCGTCATTCGCAGCAACCAATAGACAGCCATCCAGGCCATGCCAGTGATTCCAATCGCGAATGAGCCCAGACCAACCGACCCAAGCATATGTTGCGGGCGATGATTGAAGCTGGTCAGGAAACACACGGTCAACAAGTCCAAAAACCCTTTGGGCAAACGTGTAAGTCCGTATTTGGATTTCCCAAACTCTCGAGCCCGGTGATTCACAACCACTTCGCCAACACGAAATCCGCGTGCTGCAGCCAGGACGGGGATAAATCGATGCAACTCCCCGTACAGATTGATCTCATCAAAGATATGCCGACGATAAGCCTTAAAGCCGCAGTTATGATCGTGAAGTTTCAACCCGGTCAACCATCCGACCATCATGTTGAAAAACTTGGAAGGCCAACGCTTGCCAATTGGATCATGTCGAATTTTCTTCCAACCGCTTACCACATCGTATGTGCCTGACTCGATGCCCGCGATCAAGTTGGGAACCTCAGCTGGATCGTCCTGCAAATCCGCATCCATTGTAATCACCATCTCGCGATTAGCCGCTGCAACGCCAGCACGAATTGCCGCAGCCTTGCCAAAATTTCGACGAAATCGAAGGGCAATCACTCGACTATCTTGGTCGGCAATGCCTTTGAGAATGTTCCAACTGTCATCCGTTGAGCCATCGTTTATGAATACGATTTCGAACTGATAGTTGTTGGTCTCGCAAACCGCGCAGACCTCTTCGTACAGCAAGCGCAAGCTGCCTTCTTCATTGAAAACGGGAATCACGAAAGAAATGTCAGCCGTTGTCACTTGTTCAGGGGAGGTCTGGTTCATGGGTCAACTGCACTAGTAAATATATTATACCCGACGAAACGAATTCGGCGGTCAACCATACAAATCTTACGAGAATCACCGCAATCACAGCGATTGCCGTTCCAAATTCGGAGCCAAGCAACGGGATCATCACCAATTCCCGGACTCCCAGCCCTCCCGGCAGCAGCGAAACAAATCCACCAACCGAAGCCAGTGTTACTGCAGCCAACACCACGGGAAAATGGCCAATTTGCACCTCAGTGCCTGGCAAGCTATCGATGACCACCAAAAGGCTCGCGCCGTTCAAGCACCATCCAGCAGTCAACAACACCCAACCAATCGCCATTGTGATAAAGTCGACGGAGTAGGTCACCCCCGATGTTTTGGCCTTCGTAATTCTGCTGGCGATGCGATTGAAAAATGGAGGCCAGGTCAATATCCCCGCAACCAACATCATCGCCAACGCCGCGATTTGCAAGCCTCGGAAATCCTGGAATTGAAACACCAGCAGCAAACTCGCGATCATCGCCCCGACGAAAAGCCAAGTCAGTGTTTCGATAAAGACACTCGCTGCAGCGGGAGCCACTCTGACATTCTCATCTTGAACCAAATCGGTTCGCAGAACCACGACCATGGCTTTGCCTGGAACATACTTGCCCAGTTGGCTTACGAAAAAGGCCCTCATCGATTTCAATTTTCGAGGACGCTGGCCAAGTGCAAGCAGTATTCGATGCCAAAATATCCAGGACAGTGTCATCGAGCCAAGATAAATCCCCTCAGCCAGCAGAATTTTAGACCAATCGATCTCGGAGAATTTCAGCGGTTGATCCCGCAATTCAAAATAGGCCTGCCGGATAGCCCACCCCAAGGCAAACACCACGGTAACCACGACTCCAACACGCAACAAAACCTTCCAATGCTGACTGAATCCGCGCCGTTCCGTGGAAATTCTCGGCGATTCTGGGGGAAGAGAAGTTTGCTTCACGAAGGATCTCAGGCAACAATACTGAAAACGGGAAAGCTGGTAAATTTAACGAAGCTTCGAAGCTCAGATAATTCGGTATTTACCCGCGGACTTGATTAAGACTACGATAACTTGAATCTAATTTGACTCAGATGCCAATTTTATTTTTGGAGCCCTATTCATGAAGGGATTGATGATAGCGCTACTGACGCTATTAACTGCCAGTTTCGCTGCTGCGCAACAGCAGGGTGATGACGAAGGCGGCACGTTCATTCTCACGTTGAACGGCGAACAATTTGCGAACCTTATCAATAATCCTGAAGGCCTGGTCGCTGTGATTCCCGCCAATGCGAATGTCAACAAAGTTGTGGTCAAACTGGCCAAAGATGTGCAGGTGCGTGAAAACGAACGTGTAACGACTGGAAAAGCTGGCTTTCCAACCGGCAGTGCCGAAGTTCCCGCATTGCCCCAAAATCAAAACGTGCGAACCCCAAGCATCCTCCCCGCCACTCAAAACGGATTTCGGAATTCCAATCTTGGTGTCGAAAACTCCCAATCGAACATCACGATTCCCTATGCACCGCCCAGCCAGACTGCCAACGCAATCCCGTCTACCCCTGCGCCCTGGATCGAGTTCGGAGATGACTCGGACTTTGCACCCGTCGTTCGAAGAAGCCAATTCATCCAGCCACGCCAACGTGCCAACCATCTTACCGACCGAGATTTTGGGCTAGGCGAGATTCGCCAACCCGACGCAACCACGCAACGTCAAAACAGCCGTGAATTTGTGGCGACCCCTGATTTCAATCGCGACACCCAGTTTCAGAATCGCGATCGATCGCTCGACACCGCTCGCCGCGACATTGGCTCCGTTAATCCGCGAGCGGAAATCGGTCTGAACAATGGTGTCCGCCCCAACACCCAAACGCTTCAACAAATGCAACGATTGGAGAACGGCATCGAAGTGAGCAAAACAATGATCGCCAATCAAGATCGCAAAATGAACGAGCAAGATCGACGAATCAACGATTTGACTTACAAGCTCCAACAATCGCAACAGAGAGAATCGAGGTACGTTTCCGCCCTCAACAATAACGGCTTCGCGGAAGCCCCAAACAACCTTGCTCTTGAAGCCCCTCGACAGGATCGACTTGCTCGCAACCAGCAAACTCCTGTTACGACTCCCAGGACTACCAACGTTCAAAACACGAGACCCGAGGACCAAGCTTCGACTCAAGATGCAACTCACTTGACTCCTCCGCCTAGCAATAAGATGCTTGGGGACAATCAAAACTTAAAAAAAACGAATACGTTCCTGTTGTTCATGCTGCTCTGTTCGATCGGCCTGAACGTTTACCTCGGCCTGATTGCCCGCAGTTTTTACACGAGATATGCGGAATTGGCTGACGAACTTAGGGAAACTTTTACCGCGACGATGTAGACTGCTGGCAAAAATATCGGGCTTTACTTTGAAGTTCGCTATCGGCAGAATATGCCACGCGAAATAACTTTAACGGATCCCCTAACTACGATTTCAGCAAATGGATTTGCCTGAGCCGTAGTCAAACATGGGTACAACAGCAAAGGAGTGCTGACCGTGAAACGAAAGCAATGGATTTTACGATCAATTCTGGTTCCCGCCATTCTATTGTGTGGGATGTGTGCTTTAGCGAGCGCGCAATCAAATGTTGCCTTAGTCGACGTCGGAAAGGTCTTTGACGCTCATCCGAGGTTTACGCAACAACTTCAACAACTCAAAGTCGAAGCCGAGCAATTCAAAACCAAATCGGTTCAGTTGCGCGAGCAAATGGCGGCGAAGGCAGAGCGGCTCAAAATGCTGACTCCGGGCTCGGAAGAGTTCAAACAAGGAGAAACCGCACTGGCCGAAGAACTTGCTCGACTCGAAGTTGAGCAACGCGATGCCATGCGTAAACTGATGCAGCGCGAAGCTCAACTGCACTACGATACGTATCATCAAGTCAAACAGATTGTCAACCAGTATTGCAACAACCAGGGAATTCGCCTGGTGCTACGACACAGCGAGCAAGAGTTGGACATTGACGATCCCAAGTCAGTCATGCGATACATTGGCGGCAACGTCGTGTACCACGCTCCCGGTCGAAACATTACCGCAAACGTCATTCAAATGGTGAATGGCACTGCCAATGTTCCTGCAAACAACCTAAATCGTTAGTCGTAATTTCAGGAACGTAGACTTGGCTACTTTGTTTCAACATCAAGCCACGATTGAACACGCGGTCACCGTCGAAGGATTCGGCTATTGGAGCGGACGCGATATCCGCGTCCAGTTTCGACCTGCACTGGTTAATTCCGGAATCGTGTTCTATCGCGAAGACATCGCGGGTTCACCTGCAATCCCTGCAAATGTAGCTTGCCAAACAGACGCTCCCTTACGAACGTCTCTTGGCAGCAACAATTGCGAAGTGGAGATGGTTGAACACATTATGTCAGCGCTGGCTGGGATGAAAATCAATAATTGCCAGGTCTGGGTCTCTGGTCGAGAAATGCCAGGACTGGACGGTTCGTGCCTCGATTTTGTCAAAGCACTAGAAAGTGCCGAACGAGTCGAACAAGACCTCGCCGTAAAACAGCTTGTGGTCAACGCAAAAATCCGTGTCGAGAACAATAACGGTTGGATCGAAGCCACTCCGGCTTCTGAGAGACAATCGAGTTTGAAATACTCACTGGATTTTTGTAACGAACCTGCCATCGGAAAACAAGTTTTCGAGTTCAATCCAAGTACTCAAGATTTTGCGACGGAAGTCGCTCCGGCTAGGACTTTCATTACTCATGCTGTCGCTGAGGAACTTAAGTCCAAGGGAATGGGATCTCGAGTTACCTACAGCGATTTGCTGGTGTTTGACCAACAAGGCCCAATACAAAATCAACTTCGTTTCGAAAACGAGTGCGCAAGGCACAAACTTCTGGATTTGGTCGGCGACCTTTCGCTGGCTGGATTCGACATTATTGCCAACATCCATTCATGCCGTGGTGGACACTCACTGAATGCTCAACTGGTTCGCCAATTGTTGAAGCATGCTGAGATCCAAGTCCCCAATCGGCGAGCCGCATAAGAGACATCCAGTGAACGTACTTGCTTTCAAAAATCGCCCTGACGCACCTGACCGCAGCGCCCCTGCAAGAATCTCCAATCTTGCAGATGTTGATCCAGCTGCGGAAATTGCCAACGGCGTCGAAATCGGACCTTTTTGTGTCGTTGGCCCCAATGCAAAAATTGGCCCCGGCACTCGCCTTGCCAACAACGTAACCCTGATGGGGCATGTCACACTGGGAGAAGACAACAACGTCTCTCCTAATGCGGTCATCGGCGGAGAACCGCAGGACATCAGCTACAAAGGCACACCGACCCATGTTGTTATCGGAAATCGCAACACGATTCGCGAGAGCGTGACGATCCATCGTGGGACCGAAAAGGAAGACGGATACACACGAATCGGAAACGACAATTACCTGATGGGCTGTACCCACATCGCCCACGACTGTGTTCTTGGAGACAACATCATCCTGGGACAGGGTTCGATGCTCGGCGGTCATGTTCACGTCCAATCCAACGCGACACTTTCTGGGTGCTGTGCAGTCCATCACATGGCATCGATTGGCAGTTACTGCTTTGTATGTGGTTCAAGCCTGGTCTTGCAAGACATTCCGCCTTACATGCTTTCCGATGGCAATCCCGCCCGTCCAAAGTGCGTCAATATCGTGGCACTCAAGCGTCATAATTTTGACAAAAAAGTCATCAAGAACCTCAACGAGGCGTTTCGCCTCCTCTATCGTGGACGAGTCGGTCTGGATAATGCCCGAGAAGTTCTCAAGAACAATGGTTCTCATTGTGAGAGCGTTGCAACACTGCTGGAATACGTTGCCAACTCGCATACCGGTCGTCATGGAAGAGCCCGTCAACCGAAAAGAGTAGCAGCATGAGCAAAATCCGAATTGGAATCGTTGGAGCGGGTCACCTTGGCCGCATCCATACTCGCCTGATCAAGAACGTTCCGTCCGCACGTTTAACCTGCATCGCAGAGCCCCAACCGCTGCTTCAGCAACAGATGTTGGACGAGTACAACTGCCTGGTCGTGAGTGACTATCGAAAAATCGCCGATGAAGTCGATGCCGTCATCATTGCGACCCCCACAATCACTCACCATGAAGTCGCAACCTTCTTTCTGGAACGCGGCATCCATACACTCATCGAAAAACCGATGACCCATTGCGCTGAACAAGCAGCCGAGCTCGTCGAACTGGCCAAGCAACACAATGCGACCGTTCAAATCGGACACGTCGAACATTTCAATCCCGCGGTTAAAAAGGCTCTGGAGTACGTTGGAAAGCCCAAGTTTATCGAAGCCAGTCGATGTAGCGGGTACACCTTCCGCTCTACCGACATTGGCGTCGTTCACGACTTGATGATTCATGACATTGAGTTGATGAACTGGATTTTTGGCAGTACAGTTGTCGACTCGAAGAGTGTTGGCACGAGCGTAATGGGCGGCAACGAAGACATCGCTCGCAGCTGGTTGCAATTTGAATGTGGTGGCGTTGCCAATTTGACCGCATCCCGCTGCAGCTTCGAAGCTGAACGTAGCATGAAGATCTTCGGCACCGAAGGATTTGCCTCGATCGATTTGACCACCAGCACACTAAAGGCGATTCGTATTCCGTCTTGGGTACGGCAACGAGAGTTTTCATTTCAGGATTGCACCGCTGACCAAGTTGACTTCGTCAAAGCAAATCTATTCTCTCAAATTCTTCCAATCCAAGAAGTCGCAGTTGAACCAGCCAATGCAATCCAATTGGAACAGCTGGATTGGGTTGAAGCGATTCTTGAGAATCGCCGACCTACAATTTGTGCTGAGACCGGTCTTCGGGCCGTTCAAGTGGCTGAGCGGATTCTCGACCAAATTGCCAACCACTCGTGGGCTCAGAACCATCTCAGTATGACCGGACCGTTTGCCGTGCCTCCAATCAACCAATCTTCGACCGACACTGTTCCAAGCGAATTGCGACCAAGTGAATTGGAAACGCAACAACGAGCCGCCTAAAACTCGTTAACTCGTTAACTCGTTTCAAACAATCGACGCGAAAAACTGGATGCCCACGAGCGGTCAAGCATCAACTCACTTGCGGGCGTTTTTTCGTTGACGTAAAGACAGGCCACGCAATTGACGGAATTCATGCGCAATTCGGCCCCTGTCGATGGCCGACGTTGACTCAATTCTTGCTTACGCCAAGTCGCGGTCTTCGAATAGAACCAATGCGAGCAGCAATGCGATCCCACCATACAAGGTGCAGTAAATGGTTGACCAACCGAGATACTCCATAGGAATGGAGTTGTTCGTATTGATCGCCGCTTGCACGTCGAAATGATTCAAAACGGGGAACACGACCGCGACCACGTTTCCAAAAACAACAACAGGCTGGAATGCCTGGACCACATCCGTGGACTGAACGATCAGTGGTGTCAAATGCCCGAGAACATAAATCGCAAAACAAACCAGAAAATTGGGCAGGATCCCCAACCTGGTGGAAATTGCGACACTAATGGCAACAAAAATGATGACTTCCAGGAATGACAGAACAATCGCAGGAATGATTTGGATCGACTCTAGAAAACAGAGTTGCCAATCAACAGCATCCTTGGCCGTTTCGACCGAGTCATAAATTGGCTTGTAGGCCACGAAAATGACAAACGTCAGCCCGAGCAAAATGAACAAGACACCAATCGCAAGGGAAATGCCAGAAAACTTACCCAGAATAAACTGGCGCCGCCCAACAGGCTTGGACAACACCGTTAACGCAGTACGTCCCTCGATCTCTTCCGCCACCGACTTACTGGCTGCCCAAATGGCCATGAAAATTGCGAGTACCCGAATCAGAGTCAGTCCCGAGTCCTTGTACATCTTGATGTCTTCACCAAACGTGTTGTAAGGAACGTAAACGCTTCCAATTACAAACACGAATCCAATCACCAAAATCAGCCAGAACAGCGGCTGACTAACCTCAGTTTTGAATGTCGACAAAGAAATGGCTGCCACCTTGGGAAAATTTACCGCCAAGACCAAATACAAAACGTAGAGCGTGAGAACACAGAACGCCGAATAGGGAACCAACCATACCTGGCGGTAAATCGGATCAAGTCGCCACTGAAGGTTAACGGTCGCATCACGTTTCCCACGGTTTGCTATATAGAACGAAGAAACATCGCCATCGGGAATCCAGCTTTGTTGACCGGGGCGCCGAAATTGTCCGACCGGTTCATCAATCGAGGTCGCAGGCGCACCAAAAATCAAATTACCCGCCAAATGGCCACCAAGCGGTTCGGCCGCAATTTCAATCTTCTGATCGGAAGCCACTCGAATTAAAGTCACTTCCTCGCCTCGCAACTCCACGGGGACTCGAGTTCCTCCCTCAGTATCTGCAGTTGGAGGAATCGTCACCGATTTCCCATAAATTCCTGTAATCGGATATCGCTGAATTGAATTGATCATTCCCGGAACGTCATCGGCAATCTTGAGAAATCCAAATCCGTTAAATGCACCAAGCACAACTCCCAAAGTCGCGAAGCAGGTCATCGAAATACAAATCACGGTTGTCCAGGCAAGAAACCCTTCTCGCACTAGCGCGAATGCCTCGTCAGCTCCACGTTGGGAAAACAACTTCCAACAGCCGATCCCAATCAGCAACGCCAATGGAACGACAAACGAAAGCGGCAACGCCAGCTGGTAGTAATCGAACTCGGACAACGTAAAGTCCAAATCTTGATTGCTGCCGTACGCCCAAAAGTAAAATGCGATGTAAATCCCGACCATGGCAGCGGCGAAAACCGTTCCCAGTAAGATCCTCGCTACACGGTTTTCAGCGATCTTAGAAAAGAACGAAACCTTGGAAAAAAGATGAATCTTGACAAGAAACAACAAGGCAAGCACAAAACCTAACGCAACACCTAATGCCAATAGCCAGATAGGCGTCAACCAGGTTGTAATTACGTCACCCTGTGCAAGCAGGCAAAAAGCCGAATCGAACATATTGTTTTTCAAGCTGAAAGTATTGATTTCGCCAGTTATTTGTTACGCACATTATGCTACTCCCGTTCACTTTCTTCAAAGGGTCAAGCGGGCCCAAATCGAAACTTCATCTGAATGTTCTTCAAACCGCCGAATCAAGCCGCACAGACTCCTTTTCATGCGCCTATTGGGCAGTTAATCGGTGGCTCCAAGGGCTCATTGGCGGATCTCAAATCCAATCATCGACAGATCCACTGACCCAACAACCTTGTCTATCCCGGAAATCCTTCCCAGATTTGCCGATTCGATTGAATGCAGGTAAAACTCCAAGTCTGATGCAAGCCCTTGAATCTGCATTTCCACCCGACCATCGGCCAAGTTCTCCACCCACCCTACAACCGGGTGATACTTCGCCAATTGGGCTGACCGATACCGAAAGCCGACTCCCTGCACTTGGCCACAAAACAAGATTGTCCACTTTTGTATATTCATAAAAAAACCCCACCGCTACAAAAAGCAACGGTGGGGCCGGAACAGAGAAGAGGCCAAATAAAATAAGGCCGTTGCATCGATGGACTAATGTCCGATGAGTACAACCAAGTGCGGCAAAACACCGCAAGCCATACTCGATCATACCAGTCTCAGGAGTCAGGTCCAGACTTTTAAAGTCCAAGCAGCTATAAAAGCACCATATTGGGTGTTTTTCGGCTCAATAATCCACTTAAATCCCACTCTTAACTCAAATTCAACCATTTTTATGACCACAGAAGACCTTTGGCAACAGATTTCCGAACAAGCCGCACGCGACGCAGGACACCAATTGCTTTCCTTTCTCGGGAAAGTCAAAGCACGTGAAAAGCAACCGCGTGATCTTGTCACCGAAGCGGACATTGAGGCTCAAAAGACCATCCAAGCGATACTTTTTAAACACTTTCCTGATCATGGATTCGTCGGTGAAGAAGGAAATTGCTCAAACACTTCATCTGAGTATTGCTGGATCGTCGATCCGTTAGATGGAACCACCAATTTTGTCCACCAACTTCCGGGCTTTGCAGTATCCATCGCGCTCAAACGCAACGACGAGATCCTAGTCGGCACGGTGTACGATCCGGTCGCGGACGAGTGCTTCTCCGCAATAAAAGGCAGGGGGGCCAGGCTGAATGGCGCCCCAATTTCGGTCAGTAACTGCAGACAGCTCTCTCAAAGCCTGTTGGTCTGTAGCTTCCCTTCCCAAGTCGCAAGAGACGGCGACGAAGTAAATCGATTCTTGAATGTCCTACCTGAAGCCACGATCCGACGCATGGGGTCGGCGGCGATCAACTTGAGCTACGTTGCCTGTGGCCGACTCGATGGCTATTGGGCGACCAGTTTAAAACTGTGGGATATGGCAGCCGGTTACTTGATCGCGACTGAGGCGGGAGCAACATTCTCCAGCATTGACGGAAGCAAGATCGATTTTGACAACCCCGTTTTCGTCATGGCTGCAACCCAAGAACTCCACGCACAACTTCTGAAAAAGATGTAAAATTTGCGAGGCAAATGATTAATCTCATTCCAACGACTGGGCACAAGTATCAAATCAGTTCGTTCAGCAAAGATCGTTTGCAACCATTTGACGCCAATGAATTCCAATTTGAATTTGAGAAAGTTATACTCCGTGAAACTTACTCGTTGACTATTGAGAGGCCTTTCGATGAAACGTTCAAAGATCTCCCCATCTTTGTTGTGGTTGGTTAGCTTACTCCTAACCGCACCAACTGCGATTGCTGGTCAGCAACTTGACGAGGAGCAATTTCAGCAACTGCACGCAGCGCTGAAGCCAGCGGATGAAGCATGGAAATCGATCCCCTGGCAAACCGACTTGCTTGAAGCGCAGCGAATTGCGGCAGACGCTCAAAAACCGATTTTCATTTGGGCCATGGACGGGCACCCTTTGGGCTGCACATGAAATAATGGTGTCGTCGACCGTGTGTCGAACTTCAGTAATCCCGAAATCATCAGGTCGTTGAAAACCGACTTCGTTCCAGTCGCGATCGATCAATGGTACGAGCGAAGACAACAAGATTCGTGCGGCGATTTTTATCGCAAGATCATGAAACAAGGTTCGCGTACAGATTTTTAAAAAACCACCCAGGGAAAGTACGCGGTCGCTCCTGACGGAACGTTGCTCGGTGAAACCAACCATCACGATCCAGAACGGATCCTCATAATGATCGATTCGGCCCTGAGAGATTTTGAACCTCAGGAAACTGAGGGCATTATGACTCAAAATGTTGATCAGGAATTTGCACGCACTCTGCCAGAAGACGCATCGGTCGTTCGTGTCCATTCAAAAATCCTTGGCGGCTACGAAGAACCCGAAAACGAGTGGCGTAAGATCTCCCAAAACGCAATCGCAAGAGACAATCTCTGGATTCTCAATGAGGAAGCTCAGGAACTATCGAATGGCTCATTTCCGGAGTCTCTTGGAATGCGACTGGCTCGATTCAATTTGATCGACAATACAAGGGGCGAACCGCCCATGTGGAATGCAGAAGAAGTCGTCCTGCTGGAAATCGAGCTGGACCGGGGCGTTGTGAGCGGAAAATTTCGACTGGAAGCAAACGACAAGAAACGGGGGTATGAAGGAGAATTGTACGGGCACATCAATTCGGTTGAGGGAAAACTTGAGCGTTTTGATATTGTCGCCAAAGGCGTCTATTGGGGCGAAGGCCGCTACACACCTGGAGCTCCCGAGGGCAAATTCCCTATTGCGATGGCTTTTGAACTGGGTGATGGAAGCGATGCCGCCGATCAAGTCGCTCCGCAGGGAACCAAAGGTTGGCTTCCCAACTACTGGCATAAGCCCTCGCCGTAATTTGGCGGAAGATGAGTCCGTTAGGTTGTGTCATTAGCCCTCCGGATCACTGGAGGGCGGTCATGTGACTAGGGGAACGTAGTAAGATACCCGGTTCAAACAACAGACACACCGAATTCTGAGCGACTACTTTTTCTCGACCTCACGTAGCTTCCAGGCTTCCAGCCAAGTCTTTCCGCCCCGTTTCATTTTCAGCTCACTTTCCAACCGTCGCTGCAAGTCATTCAAGTGACCAGCTCCGTAAAAAATGGCAATCTTTGTCGTTCCTTTGTCCAATTCGCGTTGCAAGACTTCGATAACCTTTGCATTGCGATGGTCAATGATGGTTGAACCATTATCGCCCTCGAAAACTGACATTCCTGCATCCATATTGGCCATTTGTTCGGCAGCAATGCGACGCAGGGCGAGAGTTGGGTTATCGGAAAGCATTGCGGAAAGCACGGAGAGGTTCGACGCTCCACCTTTTTGTTGCATTGCCATGCTTTGCCCGATGGACTTGAGAAAGATTCGCCCTATGCTCTCGTTGTTTTTGCTCCAGCTTTCCGCAAACTCTTCCGGAGTCATATCGGCGTGGACAAAGTTTTCTTTCGTGTAATCAACCTCTTCCAGTTGAAATGTCAAATCCAGGCCTGACATCATGCCAACTTGCATTGCAGCGACGGGGTTGGTGATATCGCGTCCGCCTCCACCTTTCGGAATCACCGTCCCTTCGGGTGCAACGAGTTCATAAAGCATCGCATCGTACTTCTCAAATCGATCATTAAGCGCGTGATAGTACTCTTTCTCGCCGATGTGAACCGCGCCAATCAAATCGACATGGACCCGTTCTCCCTCTTCGTTCTTTAACACGAATCGAGTCACAGCCGTATCCATTGCGATCGCACGCCCTCTCCTATCTCGTCGAATTCGCATGTGTTCTGAATACAGCTTGGATTCGTCAACCGGCTTTTGGGTTTCTTCCTGTTCTTGCCTTTTGACCGGGGAATCTGATTCCACGGAACCGGCAATTTCGACGGTTTGTTGGGCGTGAGCCGGCTGGGCAACGACAAAGAGCGGAACAATGCACGCCAATCCTAAAGCGGTAAAAAAACGATTCGGAATCTTGTAGCTAGAAAGCGTCATTTTCGTTCACTCAATTAAGTTTTATAAAAAAAGCACAAACGTTTTGCAGTTTTGGCTTTCGGTCTGGTTCGCTTGATCAGATTGAGTATATGTCCCTATGGGTAATCAAGCAATAAACTCCCGGACGATACCCTGAGCAACCCACCCAAGTGTCACCAAACTCTTAAGAAATAACAGCCGGCCGAAAAACGGTTACGGGGCTACCTTCTGAAACAAAAACTGAACTTGGTCGCCGCGACAGCGTTTTGACAAACTCCTGACCAAACATCTGTTTGGTATTACACTCAAAACTTGCTTGCGCCGCATCCCACACGGTCCACGGCGGTCTTTCCACACGATGCTCAAACGCTTGAGAATCTCGCTCGGTATAGGTATTGTTGTGTCCCAAGATAAATCCGACTTTGGTATCAGGCCCGGTCTTTTTCATCCTGGCACGGGCCTTCACCTTAATCTTGTTTTGCGAATCACCTATTCTCCATTGATATTGGATTTGAGGCACAACCGACTCATCCGGGTTGTTGAACCCTGAACTTTTACGCTTCAATTTCACTTTGGCCGATTTGATCTTGAAAAGCGAAGATAGAATCCAAGCCCCCATCGCATTGGAAACATAGTCCTTGATCAAGCAGGTTCCCGTAACGTATCTGGGGCCGACTTTTCGTTTGACGTAAAACCGCAAACCGATCCCTTCGAATCCACGGCAAATTGGCAGTGGAAACCCTCTCATCTTGACGTAATTTAGACGCATGGCGATGAGACTGATATAAGTTTCGTTGTTGTGAAAATCCAGTTCCAGGCCTTTTGGAACACGAGGTTCCAGGATCGCTGGATCGACTTGAAAATTGACTGAGACGATCTCAGACCAATTCGCTTGCATCAGCAACTTCTGTGTAGTTTCTTTGGGCATTTTGAGCCAGTACGTAAAGTTTCATCTATCGGTCCGCTGCCTCCAGTTCAAACAATTAGTCCGTCTGCTCTCTATTCCTAGGTTCCATATTTAGCTTGTTGAAAAGAGAAATTCAAAGGCGTGTTTCAATCGACACGCCAGCAAATTCCCAAAAGCTCTCGAAGAAAAGATTCTTTCTAACTACCAGTGGAAACATTCGTTCTCACACCATTCCTTGCTTGACTAGTCGTTTCGCAAAAAGATGTTCGTGTGAAATTCGTCAGAAAACTTGGTAGATTCTCTACTCGTGTTGGGATGCGCAACAACAACCGCCTCTTGCTGCGATCGCGTCATGTCAACAGGGCCAAATAAATTCAATCAAAGTTTGATGAACGAATCTGTACTCCGTTGACTCCCAACCGGCTCCATCTCTAATTAATTATAACGGTTTGCCTACGTGAAACCAACAAAATCAGGAGAGAAGCAAGAAAGTGCGCGCAAAGAAAAAGCCGACTTCGTTCCAAGCCGACTGTCATTTGTTCAAAATTGAACTGCAAGATCTAACTTTTGGCAATCCGTTTGGACTCCAGTGCACGTTCGCTTGGCAGGCGAATATCCCAAGCCAACCCCATCGCCTTCATGGTTCGAATCACTACCCAACTCATGTCGAACTGGTACCACAGCAAACCGTGCCTGGCAGAAGAAGGAAACGCATGATGGTTGTTATGCCAACCTTCACCCATCGCCAATATTCCACAAATAACATTGTTTGTGGAGTGATCATTGGAATGAAAATGGCGTTTGCCAAATACATGGCAAACCGAGTTGATTGACCAAGTGATGTGATGCGATACGAAAATTCGCACCAAACCGCCCCAGACGAATCCGAGCCACGCACCAAACCAAGGGCTTCCCCCAGTTGCGTATTCAATCCCGAAGCCTAACACGGCCGGTAACAACAGACTGGCAATAACAAAAACGTAATAGAATTTGTCAACGGAAATGAGAAACCGATCTTTCAACAAATCGGGAACATACTTCTCCAAATTTGGTTTGGACCAATGACCTGAAAACAGCCAACCGACTTGAGCATGACAAAAGCCTTTGGTCATTCCCCACCATGAAGATCCGTGAAGGTGTGGTGAATGGGGATCGCCCTCTTGATCACTGTGACCATGATGGCGTCGATGAACGGCACACCAAATCAATGGCGAACCCTCAACGGAAAACGATCCGATGATCATCCACATCGCACGAACCCATCGATAGGTCTCAAACGATTTGTGCGACATCAGCCGATGAAAACCAACCGTGATTCCCAAGCTCGTCAAGCACCAGCCGCCAACCACCATACTGACGTAGGACCAACCGCCAGCGCCCATCCATCCGTATTTGGTCAACATGATAGCCGCTATAAAGCAGCCAATAATCGGCCAGACTACAGCATTGATCATGATGATCTTCGTAGACAAATCAGCTTTTGGATGAAGTTCTTCCTGATTCAGATCAGGCCGTTCTTCGTTCTCAAGCGCGTAACTTGGTCGAGATTCCTCGCCATTTTCCGCAGACTCTACAGCAAAATGCGGGGCATGACCTTTGGACGACGTCGTTTCTTTGGTCTCAGTTTTATTATTTGGTTGCTGAGCCAGTGAGTCTTCAGCAACAGGAAGCTTATTGATCATTTCGTTTCCGTTTTCGATCCTGCAACTTGTCTGCAGGTGTAAACAACGATTAGTGGATTAACAGACCAGAAATTTACACTGACTCCCCGAACCTAGGGAAGCGCATTTTGTCGCACGTAGCATTTGATCGCTCCCGCATTCTACTGCGCGAAAACGCCCGTTTTGAAGCGGCATCTTGAAATTTGGCTACTAAAAGTAGGGTTTTGAGCAAATTCTGTATTTTGTTCAATTCCTGAAACCGAGTTTTTGCCACGGCGATATTAATTCCAAAATCACTAAGAAAGTTTCTGCCAACTAGCAAAAACTGGATTTTGTCGTCATCTGCAGTACTGAACAATCGTTTAATGGTCATTGCATTTTCGAGGGTTGAATCCATATTCTGTTCGATTGAAAGGCATTGCCCAACAACCAGTTGACACGAAACGGAGATGCATTTGTCTCAACAGCACACCATTCTCTTCGACATCGATGGCACTCTACTGCGAACGCGCGGTGCCGGATTTTCTGCAATCGATAGAACCTTTTTCGAAATGTTTGGAATCGTCAACCAAACCAAAGTTCCGGCCGCTGGTCGAACCGACTACGCAATACTTGGCGATCTTTTCGAAGCCAACGACGTCGACTTTGATGAGCATTACGAGTCCTTCTCACAGCACTACCACGTGCGGCTTGAATCGACCCTCCAACAAATCCAAGGCGACCTACTTCCCGGTGTTTCGGAACTGCTGCAGCAACTTCAATCTGAACGTTTTCAGCTTGGCATCATTACCGGCAACGCCCAAGCCGCGGCCTGGCTCAAGTTAAAACGATTCGGATTGGATTCCTACTTTCATTTCGGAGGGTTCGGTGACAATTCACCTGATCGAAATGTCGTTGCGGCGCAAGCCGTCGCTGCCGCCAGCGAAGCGTTGGAGGATGACTTTCAAATTCAAAACTGGGTGATTGGAGATACGCCGGCCGATGTAGTGTGCGCCAACAGCGTCGGTGCAAAGTCGGTTGCTGTCCTAACTGGCGGATTCAATCATGTCGACTTTGACGGTTGTAACGTTAATGAGATCGTTGACGATCTTACTCACATTGCGTCGAAAGACTTTCGGTAATTCGTCCGCCATTAGCAAAACGTGCAGATTGCCTGATGGATTCTTTATTTATGTCAATTCAGCCCTAACTAGTTCCTCGTCAAGTCTTGAAAATACGCAATACGTAAATAGACTGGGCTTGTCTGTTTGACTTTTGAAATTCCATTGTTTCATTAGAACCCTACAGCGTACGGACTGCTTCTCCGCCATTAAAACGATGGCGTTCTCGACGCAACCGCCTCTCTTTGATTTGCAACTGGTTACAAAATGAACGAAAGCCAATTAACGATTGGGCAGCTTCTTGCTGCCTTGAGTCGTAACAAAAAGAAATGCACATTGGTGTTTCTGCTCGCGGTGGGTTCCATCATCGCCTACTGGCAGCTTGCTCCCAAAACATTTGGCAGCGAAGGACGCTTGTTTGTTCAACTTGGCCGAGCGAACACGGCGATTGAATACAGCAAGGGCGCAATGCCTATCTCAATTCAAAACGCTAGAGAGACAGAAGTCCGCAGCGTGATGGAGTTGATCAAAAGCCATGACGTGATCTCGCAGGCCGTTCTGGATCCTGAAATCACAACCGAAGCGGTTCTCCAGTCTCCCTTCGACTTCATCACTGACTCAATCAAGCTACCCAAGTTTTCGAGTTCTTCGGATTCAAAGAAAAAATCAGAACTGACACCGGAACAACGTGAACAAGCCATCAAGGTACAAAAGGCTGTCAAAAAGATATCCAAGAACCTTAAAGTCTCGATGGAGAAAAACACTTCGGTAATTTCAATTTACCTATCTGCGCAAGACCCGACTCTGGCAAAAAAAATCGTAGACAAAATCATGCACTACACGACCATTGTGCATATCAAGGTTCATCAACGCGAGGGAACTGCAGAGTTCTTCAAGTTGGAGTTTGACAACCAAAAAGAAAAAGTCAAAGAAGCCGAAGTCACTCTCAAGAATTATCGAAATGGAATGCGATTCGTTCAGGAAGGCGACCAGCTAGTTGAGCGGAAAATTGGAAAGCCATTCCTATCCATCGTTGGCGCGCGCAATACCATGCAACAAATTGTCGACAAGATCGAAAACGAACTGATCGATGTTGAGTTGAACCACCGCCAAGCCAAGGAACAGCTTGTCCAACTGATCGACGAAATGGAAATGACGGGCAAGTTCGTAGAAGTCCCAACCAAAGGGGTTGAACGACTTTCGACTGAATCTGCCCGTGAGGAGATTTTCCGGCTGAAATCGGAACGAGCCGAGTTGATTTCCAAGTACAAATCACATCCTCGCGTCGACATCATCAACAATCGACTCGCCGAGATGGAAAAGGACTTCCAAGACCTTCAAGAAGATCGGACCGAGATGATGTCAGCCTCGAATCCGGCCTACGAGGAAATCGCCGTTGCCAAATCGCTGGCAGCGGCCAACGTAAGGGCCCTGGAGGCCAGGCTCAGTCTGACCAAAACCAAACACGAAGAAACGATCCGTGAGCTCAGCGAACTCAATCAGACCGAGATCGTGGCTGAAGAACTGAAACGCGAACTTTCGGTCGAACACAGATACCTTGAAACATTCATCGAAAAATACGGTGACTTGTCCGTCATCAATCGACTCGATGAAAAAATGGTTTCAGACATCATTGTCCAACAAGCGGGTACCTTGCTGCTCAAACACGCCAGTCCCAAGGGCAGCATCCTGCTCCCGCTGGGCCTGGTCCTGGCAACCCTGCTCAGTGTATTAACCGCGTTAATCTTCGACCACTCCAAGTTGTTATCCAACGACGAGGATGAAGTCGAAGAGGTTCTCGACATTCCTGTATTGATCACACTACCCCGTGTCGCTAGTCGCCGAGCAATGGTGAGGTAACAACATGTTAAGAGCATCTATGAGTAACACATCAGAATCACAAACGCTGGATTCACCCGTAAAACCCAGCCAGTCATTACGACGTCATTTCATTTCATTGGGTCGACAAATCCTGCGATGGTCACAAAAGATGACATTGGATTCAGTCTCCATTGGAGTCACGTGCCTCGACCCTCGAACGGGCACGAGCACTGTGAGTTTTAATCTCGCAGCGGCTCTCGCCAAAATCATCGAGCGCGACGTGCTGTTTGTCGAAGCCGACTTTGGCAAATCATTCCTCTCCCGTCGACGCGGAGCAAAAGGGCCACAAGGACTTTCCGAAGTTCTAACAGGACAACTGGAATCCAGCGAGATCATCGCCCAACTCAGCGGCCAAGATTACCTTTTCGCACTCGCTGCTGGAAAAGCCGAGGAGAAAGACTCCATTGAACTCCCCTTAGACAATTTAAAAACCGTTATTGATGATCAGTTTTCACCCTACGATTTTATCCTTTTCGATCTGCCAATCGCTGACGGACTATCCGCATGCGATTCGCTCGCTGCACAACTGGACGGTATCATTTTGGTAGTCGAAGCAACAGACATCGACCAACGCCGAGTCGAATCATTTCGCAATCGCATGCAACGATTGGGCATCGAAATAATTGGCCTTGTGATCAACAAGGCCTAAATCTGCCAGGCCGCGTTTCAAACGCTGCCAATTGCAAAAATAATTACACACCTGGATTAGCAACAAGATGATTATACGCTCACGCCGTAGCGAGCGAGGCCCAATATGGGCCCGTTGGTTCGGACGTAAACTCCCGCCCAAACAGCTCGTTTTGAACGAAGCAGAATTCGCTTTTGCCATGGCAAAAGAACGCTCGCGCTGCGATCGCAGAGAGCATGATCGCGAATTCGTATTGCTATTGATCGATACGACTGCAGAAAACTCTTCTGAGAAAAAACTACTTGGGTTTTGTCAATTGGTTCGTGAAACTTTGCGCATCACTGATGAGATCGGTTGGAGAGGCGGAGAGCTGTGTATCCTACTGCCTGAAACCAATCGCGAAGGCGGTCACAAGGTTTCAGACACGATCGGCGAGACCTGCTTTGACCTCAACTTGAAACTCAACATCGACGTGCTCGTCTATCCAGACGACGATGACATCTCCTGCAACTCATTCGAAGTTGGCAAACAGGCCGTTGCTGAAACGCAGGTCGAAACAGAGGGAACTCCGGAAACGCCTGAACCGCTTCGAACCGGGTTCACCGCTGCAGGTTCCCAATCCACTCCGATCTGGAAACGAACACTGGACATTTCAGGCGCATTGATTGCCTTAACCATTTTCTCTCCAATTTTTATTTTCACTGCAATTGCGATCAAACTCAATTCCCGCGGCCCCATCCTGTTTCGCCAGAAACGAGAAGGGAAGGACGGTCGGATTTTCGAGATCCTCAAATTCCGTACGATGCGATTTGGCGCGGAGAACGAACAAACTGAATTGCGAGCAAAGAAAAGCAACGAACAAGACGGGCCCGCATTTAAATTGACCAACGACCCTCGCGTCACGCGGGTCGGCACGTACCTTCGTAAAGTGTGCCTGGATGAGCTTCCACAAATGTTCAATGTTCTCATTGGAGACATGTCGCTGGTGGGTCCTCGTCCACTTCCCGTTCAAGAATCCCAAGAAAGCAAGATCTGGCACCGTCGCCGATTGGAAGTGCTTCCTGGGTTAACCTGCATCTGGCAAGTTCAAGGGCGGCGAGACATCGAATTTGATGAATGGATGAGAATGGATATCGAATACATTCGTCGCCGTGGATTGCTACTGGATTTAAGACTCCTGTTTCAAACCGCAATGGTTGTCATTCTTCACCGTGGTTCCGTTTAACATTTTGATTCACTCATGTCTGTTCCGATTCACGATCTATCGGCAAACTCCTCAACAGACCCTGACAACCAAGTTGTCGGTGGATGGAGACGAATGCGCAACACACTCTTGAATCGCGAATTCCTTAGCCTTGCAGCAACGGTTGTCTCGACCTTAAGTGTTTTCGGGATCTTTTTCGTCCAGGGAATTTTTGTAGCGAGAATTCTGGGTCCAATTGGCCGAGGTGAGTTCGGCATCGCTTTGTACTTTCCGCGAGACATTTTGCTCTACGCCGGTTTATTGGGGGGAATTGAAATCATCAATTCCATCGCTTCCAGACGTGCCGCTGAAACGATTGCACTCAAATATGCAGCTGCTCGATTAGGACTGGTAAGTGGTCTGATCACCGCTGCAATGGCGGCCTTACTTTCGGTCGGCTTCTTACTCAAGTTTGAAAAAGAGTACCTAATCCCTTTTTGCCTTTTGATCTGCCTGTTTGTTCCGTTTGAGCATATCCAGTTGACGATTTCGGCAGTTGATCGTGGGAACCAAAAATACGCACGCTACAACCTCAACCGTTTGATCTACGCGATGTCCTTCGTTGGACTGGTATTAATTACGTTCGGATTGGACGAACTTGTCGCTACAGTTCAATCCCTTCCTGCATGGCTAAGTAACAGTTGCTCAAAATGGGTTGGATTCAATCACTTACTTCCAATCTCGTCGCTATCGCTGATGTGCGTTCTGTTTGTGGGTTCAAAGATCCTTGGTCTGGCACCCACACTACGAGGGATGGAAATCTGGAGCCGAATCCGGTCGGGCAAGTCGCGTTCCTGTGGCGTCGAAGACGCACCAGCAACGAAACAACTTCTAAAAGAAGGAAAGCCTTACGCAATTTCCATGCTGGTCAGCGAAGTATTCGACCGCCTGGACGTCCTGCTGATCCTCGCTTGGGCGACCGTCGAAATGTCGGGGCATTATTTCGTCGCGGTTCCCGCGGCAGCACTACTGACTGTTGCTCCCAACGCCCTGGGTGTTTTCACTTTCAATGTGGGCGCGGACCAGCAACGTCGAGTCACCATGAAAATGGCGATCAATGCGATACTTGGCACCATTGCTTTTCAGATCTTTGCCACGTTAGCGTTTCTTTTCGTACTGCCATTTCTGATCGTGCTTTTTTATGGCGAAGTGTTTTCACCAGCAATTCCCTTCGCGCTTTGGCTTGCCCCCGCCTGTGCGATCAAAGGATATCTCCAAGCGGCTGACGGCTACTTGAAGGGTCGTGGAAAACCGATCATTGGCGTGATCTCTCGTGTCGCGAGTATTGCCGTCATGCTGATTTTCGTCTTCTTCGCATTTGCCAAGTGGGAGTTTCTCAGTATTCCGATGGCGGCATGTGTTGGCCAGGCACTCAGCATGATCATAATCACCGTAGCTGTCTTGCATGACGTTTCAAGAAAAAAAACACCGACCACAATTGGAGACAAAGCATGATCTCCAATGTCGCCACAATTCGCCCGCGCAACGAAGGTAGGGGCCGCAGCCTCGACTGCCGCGAATCCGTTCTCAACCTGCAGTTGGTACCAACCATTGGGTTCTGCAGCCTATTCTTCATTTCAACATTCAACTTGGTCAACGTCGAGTTGGCGGCTTCGAAAGTCACATTAGATCCCCAGTTGATGGTGAAACTGGCCGTGGTGGGCTTGGCAGGTCTCTATGGAGCGTATGGTTTCCTGGTCGACCAACGAGTTCGAAACACACTACTTTCCATGCCAGGGATCTTACTTTTCGCACTTTGCTTTGTTTACTTGGCAGCTGCTTTTTTTGGGATCAACAAGATCGTCTCGATTGTCTCGTCGGGGGCAATTCTTTGCGCGGTCCTGGCATTGACCACATTTTGCGTGCGGCACGGTCGTGAGAAAACGATTCGCATGCTGTTTTACTCATTGGGGTTATTTGTTGTCGGTTCTTGGTTGCTGTACATCCTGGTGCCCAAATACGGTGTCTTCCGTGAACCGTTGCCAGGGGGAATATTCCTGGAAAGGATGGGGGGGCTCTCGCACCCAAATACGTTGGGACAATTCTGTGCCGCAACCATTATTTTCGGTGCATGCTATTGGCGAACAAAAATTGGCAATCGCAAACTGATTGTTGCCGTCGTTCTGTTGGCAGTTTTGGCATTGTATTTCAGTCTATCCAGAACCTCGTCCGCTGCAGCCATGGGTGGCGTGGCGATCGTATTCCGTGACAAGATATGGACACGTCGGTGGGTAATGCTTGGTGTTACCGCAGCATCGGTCGGGGTTTTCGCGCTATTGATCGGCTCCGCGTTTTACAACATGGAAGACCAGATAAGTAACGTAGCGACCAGTATTCTCTCCAAGTCGAGCGATTCGGATTCTGATGAATTGACCACGGCGACAGGCCGAAGTGCAATTTGGGCCAAAACCATCTCACTTATCCAACAGCGCCCGTTGACAGGCTGGGGAGCCGGTTCATCCAAAGAACTCTTGTCCGAGTATTCGCTGTACACTCACAATTTGATTCTAAACATTTGGCTTAGCTCAGGAATCTTTGGCGGTATTTTTATCCTCCTCCTTTTAGGCGCGATGCTACTGAAGATCCTTTCGGCCCCCAGCATGGTTCCCGATTCACTCATGGTCTTCTTGTTCCTGAACGGCCTGTTCGAAAATGTAATTTTTTCCAATGTGGCATCAGCGCCAACTTTACTTTTTGTGCTGGCCGTCATTTGGCGATCGGTTCCGAGAAATTCACCTGATGAATTGGAGGTTGAATATGATTCAGCCTAGCTTTAGTCAGGCAGCCCCTACAATTTTGAAATCCAAAATCACGGACGCCAACATTGTTGTGCTCAACAATTACTTCCGCGCCCATCATTCTGCGGTTTACCGTGAGGTTAACAAGCGAGTTGCGAACCTCAAAGTTCTTTTGTCTACCCCCATGGAATCAAACCGAAATTGGGAGGTGGAGTGGGAGGGGCTCGACGTTACGATTCAGAAGAACTGGACATTCACAACGACTTGGCGACACTCAAAAGGATTTTCGGAAAACAACTTCATTCATTTCCCCATCGATACGATCAAACAACTCACTCAAATCCAACCGGACGTGGTGTTTTCGTATGAGCTCGGAGTGAGAACGCTTTTGAGTTCACGTTATTGTCGCAAAAACGATGTGCCGTTGGTCATGGTTGGCAACATGTCTGAACAAATCGAAAGTGAAAGAGGATTCCTGCGCAAGCGTTTGAGAAATTACCTGAAGAGTCGAGTAGACTTTTGTACATACAATGGCCCCAGTTGCAAACGATACCTTCTTGGACTTGGCATTGCTCCTGAACGCCTGTTGTACTTCCCTTATGCATACGACCTCCGCAAGATCCACGACGGCCCAATCGAAACCCACGTAGATAACGTTACCCGTTTGATGTTTTGTGGCGCGTTAGATTCTCGCAAAGGATTGTCTGGGTTTCTCACCCAGCTTTCACGGTGGGCCGAAACGAATCCTCAACGCAATCTAGAATTGCATGTTTGCGGGACCGGCGAAACAGAGAAACTGAAAGAGCAAGACTGCCAACCCAATTTGCATATCCACTGGAAGGGACACTGCAACAACGAACGATTAGCCGAGACCTATGCATGGGCAGACATTTGCGTCTTTCCATCATTGGCTGACGAATGGGGATTGGTCACCGTCGAATCCTTGGCATCAGGAACCCCACTCTTGGGCAGCATTTACGCTCAAAGTGTCGAAAGTCTGATACATGACGGAATCAACGGTTGGACATTTCGACCTGACAATTCGGATGAGTTTTATTCCGTTTTGGACAGAGCTCTCACAGCAAACACAACGACCTTGCGGCGAATGGCTGGATCCTGCCGAAGCTCGGTTAGCCACATCTCTCCCTCACAATCAGCGGACCATTTCGCCAAGGTGCTCGAGCGTGTGCTCGCGAAGGAGAAAAAAGGCTGAACACCAATGATCAATCGAATTTAACAAGTCGAAGCGGAAGATTGTTGGGACTCAAACCATCTCCGTTTTACGGCTCTACGCTGGCTCTGAATCTACTGAAAAAGAAAAATGACGAACCCAATCGCCAGCTTATCGCTGGACCTCGATAACAAATGGTCTTACCTGAAGACCCACGGCGATGAAGGCTGGGAAAAATTCCCGACCTATCTGGATCTCGTTGTGCCCAGATTCCTGGAATTTCTGGAAAATCGCTCGCAAAAAATTACTGTTTTTGTGGTCGGGCAGGACGCAGCCAGGCCTGAGAATCGCAACGCATTGGCCTCGATCTCCGCAGCCGGCCATGAAATAGGCAATCATTCATTCCACCACGAACCGTGGTTACACCTTTACAAACCTGACGAACTTCTGAGTGAATTCAAACGAAGTGAAGAAGCAATCTATGACGTCACAGGTCAGCGTACAGTTGGATTTCGCGGCCCAGGTTTCAGCCTGTCTGACCGCGTCTTGATGACGCTTAGTGAGCGAGGCTACGAGTACGATTGCTCCACTTTCCCGACCTACCTGGGGCCGCTGGCCCGCTTGTACTACTTTTTCACGGCTCGATTTACGAAAGAAGAAAAAGAGCAACGAAAACAACTGTTTGGTCGTATGTCCGATGGCTTTCAACCCAACAGTCCGTTTGAATGGAACCTTGGCACAGATCGACTATTGGAGATCCCGGTCACGACGATGCCCATTTTCAAAGTCCCCATTCATTTGAGTTACCTACTTTTCCTGAGTCGATTTTCGACCTTGGCGGCGCGGGTTTATTTTTGGAAAGCCATGAAACTATGCCGGATTTTTGGGGTCGGCCCCTCCTTGCTCCTGCACCCCTTGGATTTCCTCGGCGCCGAAGACGACAAGGACCTTGCCTTTTTCCCGACAATGAATATTGAGTCCATCCAAAAAATCAAGTTATTGGGTCAAGTCCTAGATACCATGGATAAGAACTTCGACGTCGTTTGCATGCGAGATCACGCTCACGCCATCAAACGCGGAAAAATACGCAAACGCTCCATCCAACTCGCACGCTCTGGAGCAACTTGAATTCGATGAGCACCAAACCACCACCTCGAACAATCGAGATCATTCCAATGAAAACGCCTTCAGCCCCGTCAACCGCCAGACACACATTGTCAGTTGAACGGGTCGCGTTTTCTGAATTGCCTGAAACGGTGATCGAGGTCTGGAGGCAATGGAGCGAGCAACCTGCTTTTTACAGCCCCTACTTTCATCCAAAATTCACGGAGTGTGCTTCCCAGGTACGTGACGACGTCCGAATCATGCTTGGCTACGTTCAAGGTAAATTGGTAGCGATTTTCCCCTACCAGCATTGCCGTCGATACCTGATTGAACCGGTCGGTGGGGCGATCAATGATTACCACGCCGTTTTATGCGATAGCGCAAACGCGATCTCCATAACCGACATGCTGAAAGTAGCAAATGTAGGCCGGCTTAAGTTTCATAGCTGGCTCGCACCCTACGCCGACCTTCAGCCACACATCTACGGCCAAACCGAGGCGAGCGTTGCTGATTTTTCACATGGAAAAACCCCTTTCCTGGCGGAGCTATGTCAAAAAAGCTCAACCATCTCGCGACATCCTCAAAAGTGTCGAAAACTCACTCGTGAAATTGGCTCGCTTCGCCTGGAGCTGAACTGCTCGGACCAGTCAGTCTTGGATTGGATCATTCAAAAGAAGCGAGAAAAATATCAGCGAACGGGTGTCGTGGACTTCTTCGGCGTTGCTTGGACACGCGACCTGCTGAGAAAAATATGCCAAACAAACACGCCAAATTTCGGCGGCATGCTGTCTGCTCTCTATGCAGGAGACCAACTCGTTGCAGCTCACGTCGGCATGCGATGTGGTTCAACTCTGCACTATTGGTATCCAGTGTACGATACCAAGTACCGCAAATACTCACCGGGCACTCAGCTGTTTTTGGAGATCGTTGATCATTCCAGTGAATTAGGAATTCAACGAATCGATTTCGGATACGGAGCGGATCCTTACAAAGACAAGCTAACCAATCAAAAGTTTCTGGTCGCCCGCGGTTGCATTGATTTCAATAAGATTCGTTCCAGCTATAAAAGGCAGTTGGACCAACTGGTTTCCAAGGTCAAATCCAGCCCGGCCAAACAACCCTTAAAACGTATCGTTCGAATTTTCATGCCAGGTGCCGGCCAACCTCGCGTTTGAGTCCATTTCCACCGAAGCACTTTTTCGATGATCAATCCATTAGCCACCTCTGAATCAACCACGCCACAATGGTTGCGTTCGTTTGACGACAACAAACAAGTATGAGTTGTTAACGCGGCAGCTGACGAGGGAAGGGAAGACGTTCCTTGGGCGGGAGCCTTAGCTCCGTTTCAAATGCCCACAACTCACGGTCTTGGTCAGTTGCGTAAAAACGCAACCAATATTCTTCGTCCCGGTGTTCATCCATACAACGCCAATTGAGCGTCGTCTGCGGAAGTTCAACTTGCTTCTCTTGGGCAGGGAGAATATCGCGGAGAATCAGACAATAAAGCTGTCGATCCGACAAGTGATCTGTAAAGTGCAGAACAATGTTCTTCTCGAACAATCGTCCGATCGTTTGATGCAACGTTTGATGCAACTCTTCATCTGAGAGGGTATCTGGATGAGGAATGATCAACTGAGGTTCAAACCATTTAGCAATCGACTTGACGGGGGCTTTCTCCCAGGCAAGCAACGACTTCAAATACTCATTTTCATTCATGGTCGACATACTGTTGAGATCGACTAGATAAACGGACTCATCGAGAAACGGTTCGAGCTCATCACGAAGTTGAGCGTTTTGAAGTAGAAGATCAATATCTGACATTTGATTACCCGGAGATTGGATTTCGACGGCCTGACCGTCTTCGGCTAAAAGAATTTATCCCGTCTCGCGGCAACGACAACAAAGAACTTTAGATAGAAGCATCTTTTTTCGAAAACCACATTCACAGCATTCGTACTTTCGGAACTGTTAGAAAACTTTGCCAGTTACTCTCGCTCTAACTGGAAAAGTTTGACACGGGTGCTGGCATCGATCTACACGGAAATCATCCAGTTCACGAGAGGTTTTGTGAGTAACCTTGACGAAACGGCGACATAAGAAAGCTGCTATTACGCAATTTGCAGCTACTAAACGCACCAGCCAAAAAAAAACCGACAACCAAAAGGTCGTCGGATTTAACATCGCATTTATTGCAAATCAAGTGGACGGTTTATCAAAAAGTGAACGTCAGTTGATCGTCATCGATCTCTGCACCTGGATTGAGCTCTTTGTAGAGCAGGCTGGGCTGGACGTCTTGGTTGTCCTGATATTTTCCACTTTGATACTCTTTAATTTCCCCAGCGATCTCGTGATAAAAAATCTGGCAAATGGAGACTCCCGGATAGATTTTCACTGGTTGAACAGCAAACATCTCAAGCGTCCAAAAGCCCTTAAATCCAACATCTCCAAATCCGGCAGTCACATGAACAAACAGCCCTAATCTGCCGATCGAGGACCGGCCTTCGATCATCGGTACCAAATTGTGAGTCTCGGTTCTTTCGACCGTTCGGCCCAGATAAAGCCGATTAGGTTCAAGTACCATTCCCGACTCCGGAATTTCCATTCGATTGATGCGATTGCACTTACGCATATCCAGCACGATTTCTTCGTACGTAAGAACGTCTTTGTGCAGCGTGAGGTTGTAGCTATTGGGATTGATGTTTGCGTCATCGAAAGGATCAATTTCGATTTCAGTGCCAAGCCTGCTGCGAATTTCTTCACCTGAGAGAATCATAGGGATTTTTCCGAAGAAAAGTGTGGTGTGGGACCCCGCAAAACGGGGCATGATCGTATGACGTCTGAGCGGATTTTGGTTGCGTTTCCCAAAAGTGTCAAGTAACTAAATCCAGTATTTGGATCGGACATCGAAAAACGCCCAATAAAACTGCGGTACGTCTCACCCCCCATTGAGCTCTACGCGGAGATTGACGAAAAATTCGATTGGCAATAAGTTGGGTTCCGTCTCGCGAACTCCATTTCCAGGATTTGGTGCGAACGCTCCACCACCCCACCCACGCGGCTCACAAGTGTGTTGACGTTCTGGTGACACCTTCGAGTACAAAACCACATTTGCATTCATTGCGCAAGGAAGAAAACCATGCATCCATTCGGCTCCGACAGTACGTTGCCTGAGCGTTTCGACGGATCCGTCAAGCTTTTCCCGCTTCCCAATCTGGTTATTTTTCCGGGAGTGATCCAAGCGTTGCATCTATTCGAGTCCCGTTATCGAAAGATGTTCGAAGATGCTTTACAAACGGACAATCTCATTGCAATGGCGTTGCCCGACCCATCTTCAGAATCCAACCTGCAATTATCACCTCCACTCTGTCCGATGGTCTGTATTGGAAAAATCATCACCCACCATCGTATGGAGGATGGAAAGTACAATTTATTGCTTATGGGAATTCAACGGGCTCGCATCATCGAAGAACTTGGAAGCGACGAACCTTACAGAATCGCTAAAGTGGAGGTCATGCAGGACAATTGCGATGCAACTGACGAGCAGATTAGCGAGGCCAGGTTGAAATTGGTGGAACTGTTTCGCAAGCAGGCCAGCGCCGCTGTCGTAGAAGACGAAGAACTCGTCGCCAATCTAACGAACCCGGAATTGCCCTTTGGAATGCTGGTTGATCTTATTTGTTTTTCCACGGGTGCCGATTCTCAATTCATGTATCAAATGCTGGGCACGCAAGACGTCTGGACGAGACATTTGCAACTGCTACAACTAATTGAATCACAGAATCGACAGGACACCGAGTCACCACCATTCCCTCCAGATTTCAGTAACAATTAGAACCTTCCATCTTTCGAGAGAATTCAATGGCAAAAATAAAGATCGAATACTGAGGCATGTGAAACTACTTGCCCCATGCTTCCAGTTTGGCAGCAGAAATCAAAAAGAATTTTCAAGTTGAATCAGAAATTGTCAAACTCTCAGGCGGCGTCTTTGAAGTTTATGTCGACGACCAGCTGGTGTTCTCCAAAAAATCACTCGATCGATTCCCCGATGATGGTGAAGTTGTTGGGCTGTTACAAACCAAGCTCAACTAGCTTGCGATTTGTTTTTCGGACCCTAAGTTCAGCAGCGCGATTCCTGAGCTCCCGATTGTTTCGATTGGGAGCCATCGTTTTTGACCTCAAGTTCCAATACAAAAAACGAATTACCCATCTTTGAAACCGAACACGACGCTGATCTAATCAAAATTGCCTGCGGCATCGGCCGCCTGAAACCAATCCAAAACGGATTGGGGGATGGCAGGGGGTTCTGCTTTGAAAGCCTCAGCCAGACGGCTCTGTGAAAACTCACCGGCAACGAACATTCGCAAATTCCGAATCGCGGTTCGCGTCAAACATTCATCCATGGGCTGTCCGCCCATCAAACGAAAATACTTTTCGTTGGGGCTGTAAAACACCGTCCCAACATTGATGACATTGTCCCCCGGCACGATTTCTCGCCAAGTTGAATGAGGCAGCTTCATCGCCATTTTGGAAGCCCACAAGATTCTCTCGGGCGTGAGCGATTCGAGTTGTTTGAAACTACTCATCACGAAATAAGTTTTCTGATACTCGCTTATCAAATAATCCGTCGTTGCCAATCGCAAAAGATCATGATCATTGGCCGGGTCGATTAAAACCCGATTCGATCCGTCATGGTCAACGCTGTAAACGGTTTCGCCAGGCGATGACAAAATCCCTGCACCAAAATCTCGCACCAAACCGTCCTGCATGACCAAGCCGAACTCGACAGTGAACCAATAGATTCGCCCCGCATAAATTAACAGTTCCTCCGCCTCGGCTTTGATCTCATCTCGCTGGGCATCGGACGAAACGTGAGCAAGTTTCTCATCGCGTTCCGCGTAGATCAAATTCCGTGCTTCGCCATGAAACTTCATTACATCCGCAACCACCGGGATCGTAAACGTCGCAACATGCCCAGCCACGTCGTGTCCAATATCAGGTTCTTCAAGGTAGTCCTGTTCCAAAGGACGCATGAACGTGGTCACAGGAAAAAAGCGTTTACTGTGACATGTAAAAAACAACTCTGCAGGAATGATCATATTGACAGTTGCTAACTGCCAGCCTGTTTGCTGATAGATCCTTGCATTCAAAAGGTAGTAGTCAGGAATCACGGTGCCGCCAATTTCAAAGATCTCTTCGCCTTCGAGGTATTCGCGGCAAGCATACTGATGTTTCGTGTGCTGCTGATCGGCAATCAAGCAGGCCCAACTCAGATGCTCTTCAAACGTATAGTTTTCATAGGTTTGAAAATTTTCGTAATCACTCAAATCCACAGATTCTGCGCCAAGGCTCCCGACTCCAAAAGGCTGGCCATCTTGAGCCAAATCGAAATAGGCTGAAGCACAATCATCCAAAACAACAAAGGGAACATCCGTTCGTTTCAAAATTTCCTCAAGTCGTTCAAGACGATCAGCTTTGCTCGAAGGACAAACCGAAGCAATATCGACTCCGTGGCGTTGGGCAATTTCGACGTGTGATTTATCAGTGACGGTCATGGAAACTTTCGGAAAATGCATTTTCACGAAGTATAGCAAATTGTGACCCAAATTCGATACGTGACTTGGTTTCCGTTCAGGTGTTGACAATTAAATTCTGATTGCATTGACCAAATGTGTTCTGAGAGTGTCCGAATGATAGAGCATGGCCCAAACAAACACACTCGAAGCCCCGAAGACATCAACGCCGAATTATCGCCCGCACCCGAACATGCACACCGGAAAAAATCGAACGAAGGAAAACGGGGACACCCACAATAGGGAACGAAAAGAATGGAACGAAAACGGGGAGGGAAACGAATAAGAGGACACCCAATTTTCGCATGTTGCTACTCGAATGGTAAGTGGATTTTGGTCAATCAAACCAACTAAAACCTTGAAGAGAATCGACCACTCAAATTACCAAGGAGCCTCAATCATCGACGAAGGCCCTTCAATCAATGGCTGCCCCGCTCTCTGGCCCCCTCCAATCAAGTCTTCACTGAAAGCGGGGCGGCGAGCAGACAGGATTAACATGATTTTCAAGATAAGAACAGCAACAAATCCTGTCCATCTTGTGAATCCTGTCAAACATCTTTCGGAGCACTTCCCAACCATCTAGCTCCCATACTTAATCGCTTGGGCATCGATACCAAAAGTTGGTGCGAATTGATCAGTCGATTTGGCCAGCTCTTCAAGCGAGTGACTGGGACTTCGAATTCCGTTTCACAAGAAGCCACACGTCGAAGCCAAAGTTGGCTACAAGCACCCGGCACTTCTTACGTTGGCTGACAAGCCAGCTCTCACAACTCGTCAATCGATCAACAAAATTGTCTCAGCGTACGCGCCGACGTTGATGAATTCACACGCTGGTCAACCAAACCACCTGAATCCTCAAAAGAGAATCGACCACTCAAATTAGAAAGGAGCCTCTAACAACGATGAAGGCTCCTCAGACATTGGGTGGCACCGTTCTCTTCTCCAGCGTGGTTGAATCTCTCGCTTCGGTCGCGCGAAATGCGCGGCGGTCGTGTTGGAACATCTACACGAGAAGTTCCGCCGACTGGAACGCGGATTGGTTTTCGCAACGTCGTTAGTCGGCGGACAGTCTAGCGTTGGACTTTCGCGTTATTCTCTCCAATAATTCGTTGATTTAAACGAATGCTTTTTGAACAGATACTTTTTACGGAGATATGAGAACCATGAATATGGTTGAAGCTGAACTTCAAGAGATGTTTGACCAATCGGCAGCCGGTAGTGGATATGGTTGTCCTGATGCACGGCTCAACGATGACCGACGAACCCAGATTTTGATTGCTCAACAGCAATCCCGCATCGCTAAACGGCTCAATTTTCTGACCGCGCTTTTGGTCGCTGTTGGAGCGCTCAATATCGTTGTCCTCGTCCTGCAATTTTGGCGTGGCTGAGTACGGACGGTGGTTTACTTACTCGCCTGATCCGATGAACTCGGCATGATCTGTTTTCATGCACTCATTGGCCCATGAAACAATCGTCGCGAAGATTCGCGTATCAGGCCAGCGCGAGTCCGGTTCAGGTTCTCCGCTCCATGTTAAATGGACGACGGCATATTTGCCTTGTTCGCTTTCAATCTCGAACAGAACGTCATCGCTATCGGATCGCTGCGCGATCGCGCGCATTTTGACCTTCCAAAGCGCATGACCTTCGGTAACTTCACGCTCCAGTTCTTTCACGAGATTGTCGGCGTACTGACCAGTTGCAATCCACGGTTCCAGATACTCAATTTGTTCACACATTGGAATCTCCTAATTGTTTGGCATCCGTGGACTCGTTGGTGTGCCTGTTGGCCCAAGCGATGGACGCTGACGACCTGCACGATGAAGCAATGCTTCACCCCACGTTTTCGCATCGCCGAAGCGCCCCAGCATAGATTCCGGAAGTGGATCACTTGGGAGACGAATCTTGACAGGAACCTCTGGGATACCAAGTTCGCGAGCAACTGCGATACGCGTGTTGTCGAGGGACACGATTCCATCTGGCGTTCGTACAGCGTCAACTGATGGCCCGTTCCAGCCGTCTTTCATTGACTCACGCAGTTGCGCCGCTCGGCCACGACCACCAGCCGTAGTTTGAGAGAAACGAATGTCGTTCGGGCTCATACGTCCGAACTGACCGGTGAATCCACTCTTTGGGGCTACAAGTAAGTCGCCTTCAGCGACAGACTCCCACACAACCACCGAAATGAGGACGAGAAGGACGATGGAAAAAAGGCGCCTAGCCAGTGAACCCACCATCTATTTTGGCCAATACAGGTTTCTGCTCGTCGATATGGTTATTTGCCCATGACGTGACTACATCGTAGTCAAATTTGCACGGTGACAATTTCGATACGTGATCCAGATAAATGGAATTGGAGATTGTCCCGTCACTTGCTTTTTTGGCTAAGTCACGAAGTTTGTCAAATTCGATCGCGAATACTGCCCGTTCTTTTGAAAATGTCGGCTTATCCCCTAGTAACTCGTACAGTCGTCGTAGTCGTAGTTCACAGTCAGGATCACCGACGGATTCTTCGTGTTGAAGATATGGCAAGAAGACCTCGAAAATATCGTCCAGTTCTTCGGTTACTTCAAAATCTTCCTCGGCCTCGAAATACTGAAATACGAAACGCCTTACTGCCGAAAATGGCGAGTGTCCGTCTACATAATTCTTCACTTCAGAACGAAGCATTTCTTTGGTCAACAACATCATCGCACGTGCCTTTCCGGGCCGGGCACTTTGATGCCGCGATGAATGAACTTGCCCGTCTTATCGAACGTGTCGTGATATAGTCGAGTCGTACGGCCATTTTCGTCGACTACTTTGACCCAACGGGTGAAACTTCCCGGAACTCGGCCCGGTACATCAGTAGCAAATTCGGTAAACTTGCCAATCTGCTTCGTTTGCTGGTTTATGCCAGTTTTGAATCCCCTCAAGAACTTGTCGCCCTTGGCTTGGGCGGCCTGCGTTATTCTCTTTGGGGCGATACCAAACTCATCGGGAATTTTCGAGAAAAGCTGATTTAGCTCGTCGGCACCCCTCCCTCCATTGATGCCACCGGTTATCGTTCCACCCGACTTAATGACGTTGGCAACATTGCCAGAAATATCAATGGTGTCATCAAGGTATCCTCCACCCGCCAGAACCGTTCGGGTTTTTGCAGAAAGAACAAAAGCATCGCCAAACTTGTCCACAATTTGTGGGGCTTTTGCGATCGTTCCTACTCCACCGGCCAATCCAGCAGTGGCGTCAACAATCTCTCCAATGAAAACCGCTTTTTCTGAGTCCACACCAAAGGCATGGTGAGCAGTGCCACTTACTGCCTGAGATGTGAATGTTCTAACTTCTTCACCTGACCATAATTGGCGGAATCCGGCTTGCGTTGTGTCTGCACCGTGAACCGCGATACCACCTCCAGCAACAGCACCGACACCTGTCCAGGATGTGCCGACACCGATGATAACACCGCCAGTTGTCTCCAGTGCTCCACCGATTAATTTGACCCCGCCCCAAACCCGAGTCCAACCATCACGGCACGGTGTGCCGAGCGTCGAACAATGAACAGTTTGATCGCTGCCCATCAAACTGGCTCCCTCATAAGGAGATGCCGAAAGATCGGTTACAAAGGTTAGCTCATTCGTCGTAGGATCGAAGAAAAATCGGGTGATGTTCCACGACGTACCATCATCCGTCGCGTAAACCGTGAATTTGTCCAGTTGATCCAAATTCTCAACAGACGGTTCGTAAGAAACCAGTTGCCTCTCAGAATCATATTGGACAGTGCCGTATTGGGGTTCATCGACCCAAATTACGTCGAGACGATTGTTGGGGAAAAAGCCGTTGGTGAAATCTCCGCCAATTTGCCCCGTTGAATCAATAGACACGACGGCTGTCGAGTTGACCAAGCTTGGGGCATCCTCGCCTCGCGGAATAGGTTCTTGAGCGGTCGCTAATCCAACGGCACACAAAATTGCCATCAGCACCAATGAAATTTGTTTCACAGATTGTTCCTCTAGAAAAGTAGAATTAGATTCACCGCACATTACGGCGATCGATGTTGTGGCAGAATTGCCATGCCCATCTATTGCCAGGCATTCTACGGATTGTGTCAAAGATTTCAAACAATACTTCCCATTTGTTTTGCCCCTGAAACGGTTTCGAGGATCAACCAGACGCTGGAAACTGCACTCGTCGCCAGAACTTGGCACGATGGAGGTTACAGCAACAGCAAACGGGGGCCCCCATTGTTTGAAGAACCTTCGTCGGCGATTGAGGCGCCTTTGAATTTGATTGGCTATTTCCCTTTCGATTTTTTCAGCCGGTTTGATAGACCAATTGCCTTTCTGGCAGCATGCAAAATTGGGTATCAGTTGGTGGATGGCCAAAACCTCCGAGAAAATCGCAAGAATGAGCAACAAAGAAGACCAATGCTCGGGCCGTTTCTGGGAAGGAAGATACAAGGCGCAATTAATCCTAGATGAAGCCTCACTTTTGGCTTGCGCGATGTATGTCGATCTAAACCCGATCCGAGCCGCCATGGCCGCAACACCCGAAGACTCAGAATACACGGGGGCAAAAGATCGCATCGATGATTTACAGTCCACACAACCAAACAAGCGACAACGCCCCAAACCTCAACCGACTCAAAACTCGGAGCGCATTCAATCGTGCGAAAAGAGTGGCTGGATGAGCCCATTGGAAATCAACGAAAAATCAGATCCAATCGGACCCAATGTAAGTCCATGCGGTCGTCGCGCGAGCCGAAAAGGATTCTTGTCGATGTCGTTGGCCCGTTATCTTGAGCTACTCGACTGGACCGGCCGTCAACTAAGAAAAAAGAAGCGTGGATCAATTCCCAATCATCTAGCTCCCATACTCACTCGTCTGGGCATCGAAACTAAAGGGTGGTGCGAATTGATCAGTCGATTTGGCCGGCTCTTCAAGCGAGTGACTGGGACATCGCAATCTGTTTCACAGGAAGCCGCCCGCCGAAGCCAAAGCTGGCTACAAGCTCCCGGCACTTCTTACTTTGTCTGACAAGCCAACCTTCTTAAACCAGCAGTCAATCAACCTATTCTGAAGAAAGTTGTCTTAGTGTACGCGCCGACTTTGATTCCTCCCAGATGATCTTGCTAAACTCACACGCTGGTCAGCCAAACCAGCTGAATCCTAATAAAAGAAACAGCCATTCAAATTAAAAAGGAGCCTCAATCAATGACGGAGGGTCTTGAAACATTGGGTGGTGTCTTATGTAGCAAGGCATCGGAGCTTTCTTTTTTAGCTGCAGAACTTGAACAGCTTTCTTTGCTACAACATAAAAAAGTCCTGATGAAAACCAATCTCACCAGGACACGGACTTGGTAGATCGTCATGGGTCGGCACTCGCAATGAGATGCCGTGGGCCATCAAGATCGCCAGTCCTTTTCGTTCCTAACCCGAACAGCCGGATGAGCCGCTGAATACTTCAATGAGCTCGAACTTACCATCCAGGGAAAAACGATGAACAACGACAGTTACCAAAACTATGTAGGAGTCGATGTCGCCAGCAAAAAACTGGACATCTTTGACTCCAAAACCAGAACGCATTCTATCATTCTTAATACACCGGAGGAAATCGAAACATTCGTTCAACAAATCAAACTCTCAAAGGTCAAAACCTTGGTGGCGATGGAAGCCACTGGCGGCTACGAGAGTCTGCTTGCCGGTGCCCTTCAAGCTAACAAGATCGCTTGTTCGGTAAGCAATCCACTGCAGGTGCGAAACTTTGCCAAAGGCTGTGGAATGATCGAGAAAAACGACAAGATTGACGCTCGCATGATCGCTCGGTTCGGACAAGTCGTCCAGCCAAAAACCAAGGAAAAACCGTCCGAAAGCGAAAGGAAACTCAAAGCACTCGTCCATCGACGTGACCAGATTCTTTCCCAGCTTTACGCTGAAAACAACCGCAAGCAGCAAACCTTCGATCTTGAAACAAAAGCGATGATCGAGCAAGCGATCAAGTTTTACAAAGATCAAATCAAGGAAGTCGATAAACGAATCAGCCAAGTTCTTGCTGCTTGCAAAACTCTAACCCAGAAAGCCAAAATCTTGGACTCTTGTCCTGGGGTAGGGGCAGCAACGATTGGAATGCTATTATCGGAACTACCCGAGTTAGGACGAATCAATCGGGGCCAAATCGCCAAGCTCGTTGGTGTCGCGCCGATCGCCAAAGACAGCGGTCAAAAAATTGGCAAACGAGCTACATATGCTGGTCGCTCGATGGTCCGCAAAGTCCTTTACATGGCCGCACTCGTTGCCACAAGGTTCAACCCAACACTTCAGCATTTTTATCAAAGGCTACTGGCTAAAGGAAAGCCTAAAAAAGTCGCACTCGTCGCTGTCATGCGCAAGTTACTCGTTACGCTAAATACGATGATAAAGAACAACGAATGCTGGCGCAATCCTCGCGAGACAGAGCTCGCTAAAGTTAATTCATAAGACAGCCGATGGCCCCATTTCCGTCGCCATTTCCGCTTCGGCCCGTATCGGATACGCCGCTGAAAGAACAAAATTAGTGACGGGGAGCTGACTCACGATTCATCGCCGCAACGTCCAACTTGGCCGCCATCACCGCAAACGCCGTATTCAAGGGGCTATTCGCGACCTCGTTCAAGATCCTGACGCCGCGCTCTTGGTCGCCTTGCAGAATCGCCCACCGAGCGAGTCCATACCGATAGCCGACATCCTGCAGCGCATCAGAACTCCCGCCGCTCTCTCCATCTCCGCGATAGAGTTTGATCAAGTCGTAATAAGATCCATATTCGATCACATCCATTTCTTTCGGCAACGATTTCAGAATCTGGTTGGCCTGCTCAACTTTTCCGATCCTGGCAAGACTGGTGTACAGCCAATGCATGGCGCCCACTCGTTCATCATCCGAGAGTGACCTATCGAGACATTCTTTCCATAATTGGGCGGCTTTTTCGAAGTCGCCTTGAAAATACAGCGCCAACGCGTAGTGATAATATAGATTTCCAAGAGCGCAGAGATCGGGGACAACCATTCTTTGAATGTTGCCAGTGCCAAGAATGAAGTGGGTTTTGGTCAGACAACCAGCGGAAACCTCGCAAGAGATGCAGCCGATTGGATTCGAAAGAGCCCAGCCTACGACAAAGTGCTCTTCCACCGATGGCTGTCCACGTTCTGGGCCTAGACCAATTGAAAAGTAGCTTCCAAACTTGAGCAAAAAACCGTTTTGCTAGTGTGAAAGCCCCAGATATTTTTCGAATTAGCGATTCAGTTCTGATTCGCACCTTTGCGTGAAACATTCACGATTGGCTGGTTTGCCAGAGCTGATATGACGAGTAGAATAGACATTCTTGTCCGTCAAAAATCGAGTTGGACAGGAATGTCCAACTTACTTTTCTGCCATTAGTTTGAGGTTTTCCAAGGATTACGGTCTCTGCCAATTTTGATACGCTACGACCACAAGGGTTCTAGGCTCTTGCCTTTTCACACTACTTATCTGCGGAAATCTCATGAAAATTTACACGACGTGTTTTTGTCTTTTCTTGTTGGGAATATCGAGCCTCGTTCAAGGGCAAGACAATGCTTCATTGTCTTGGGGAGGAAGCGACTCGCCGGCCTTGCGAACGCTGTCATCGCTCGCTGAATTCACAGGCAATGCGTTGAGCGGTGATGTTCTTGGTAGCGTCGAATCAGGAGCTGAATTGATTGCTGCTTCGGCGAACGCGTTGTCTTCAAAACCTGCTCAGCGTTCAGGAATGTTGTCCAACGTCACCCGTCAGACAACCCGAATTTCGAACAGGATCTCGCAGTTGAGGTCGGCTGCTGGTAATGACGACTACTTAACTGCGAGGCAAATCGTTTCTCTGTATTTAGTGGCTTATCCAAATGATCTGCTCTATCAGTACTTTGTGGAGGGAGGTGGCGAAGTCCTCATCAAACCTCTTTCATGGGGTGCCACTTACTGGTCCTATCACTGGTCTAATGAAATTCATTTTGACAATAGCTGGGTCGATAGCGAGTGGAATCGCCAAGAAGCGGTTCGGCATTTACGCAATCATTTGGAAGCGATGGCGGATGAGAATGGTTCTGCAATCAACGAGCACCTCACGACTTGGGACGGAGATATTGCGGCATTTTTAGATCGAATTGCTGCTGCAGGAGTTCCGTTGGGAGTTGTCTTCTCTCCCAAGCAGATGACTGCTTCGCAATTGGAGGGTCTAAACGAAGCGATTGTGGAAACCTACCGCTTGGTGCCTTATCTCGGCGGATTCGTTTTGACGTTTGAGCTGGCCAGCGGTCAGACACTTTCGTTCACCGTCTATGGCCAACGCGAGTTAACCACTGGCGAGAAATGGTTGATTATCGGCACGCCCGCTGCCGGTTTTGCGGCTGGTGTTTTAGTCAAGGTTGGTGGAAAATGGGTGTTTCGCCAAATAACCAAGCGAGTTGATGATCTCGTTGATCTTGCCCCAAACAGCGGACTGGCTAGTGCAATCAGATTTGAAGGCAGCGCGGTAGCTGGTTCAAGAAGTGCTGCATCACTCTCTGCAGAGGCTTTTGAACAAGCGTTTTCTAGTCCTGCACTGCAATCAGCATACCGTCAGCTTAAACTCGCTGAATTTGATGTTGTGTTTTCGCGAGCGGTGCAGCCCAAATGGGCTGATAATGCAGGTATCATTTTGAAAGGGTTTTCTGACCCCAATACTCGAACGGTTACAGTTTACCTTCGCAATCTCAAGAATGCTGATGAAGTTGCTGAAGCTCTTGCGCATGAGAGCAGACACGCTATCGACTTTTTACGTCACGGCACGATGACTCCACGAGGAACTCAAGCTGCGGAAATCGCAGCAGATCTCCGTGCGTGGATTGTCGCAAATGGACGGCGGCCTGGCTCTGCAGAACGTGCGGAAATCATAATTGAAACGATCAAGCGAATTCGTGGTGCGGACTATTTAAGATGATAGAAGAAACAGAAGCCAAACGATTCAAGGCAACCGGTTCTAATGCAAGTGTTAATGTTATCTGCGAGAGGCATAATGCTGGTGAAATTGCGGTATGCCCGAAGTGTGACGCGGATTTAGTTGTTGCGTTTAATTGGCAGGATGCCCAAGAACATGATGGCCATCCTGGGATTTTTTGCCCAACGGATACAAAGCATTTTCAGATTCTATTCAATGTTGCAGCACCTCTTGACGGTGACCTGTAATGGGGCCGCCATTGAGTTACGCCGCTGTACGCGTCCAGCGTAATTGAGCGCCATCAGTTTGAGCATGAATTGATGATATTCCGTGGACAGATTGAAGCAAGTTCTTCAAACGAGACTGATCGTTGACAATTGTGTCGACGAAATGACGTATGAAACGAGCAGCATATGGCAAGCCCCAGTTCTGAAACAGCCATTGTTGGAATAGCACGTTGTCGTAGCCTGGGCTCTTTTGAATCTAATTGGCTGCTTCTCTTGCGAGTTTCCGCTGGTTGTCTGACCAAAACCGCAACTACCCTTCCAGTGGCAACATGCGAAAATTGGGTGACCCCAATTCCCCGCTGCCTCCCCAATCCCCCACTGCCATTTTCTTCGGTCCGTGTCGAAATACGCGGCCGTAGTAACAAAATTAGTGACGGGGAGCTGACTCACGATTCATCGCCGCAACGTCCAACTTGGCCGCCATCACCGCAAACGCCGTATTCAAGGGGCTATTCGCGACCTCGTTCAAGATCCTGACGCCGCGCTCTTGGTCGCCTTGCAGAATCGCCCACCGAGCGAGTCCATACCGATAGCCGACATCCTGCAGCGCATCAGAACTCCCGCCGCTCTCTCCATCTCCGCGATAGAGTTTGATCAAGTCGTAATAAGATCCATATTCGATCACATCCATTTCTTTCGGCAACGATTTCAGAATCTGGTTGGCCTGCTCAACTTTTCCGATCCTGGCAAGACTGGTGTACAGCCAATGCATGGCGCCCACTCGTTCATCATCCGAGAGTGAGCTATCGAGACATTCTTTCCATAATTGGGCGGCTTTTTCGAAGTCGCCTTGAAAATACAGCGCCAACGCGTAGTGATAATATAGATTTCCAAGCATCGATGTTCGCGGTGTTCCGAACGAGTTGGACGCACCGTCGGGTTCGATACGATTGATATGCCCACGCGCGAGTTCGTAGGCTTCGGAATAAAGTTTTGCCGCGCGGTCCAATTGTCCGCCAGCGGGATTCAAGAGGCGGTGCCCTAGATGTCGGCGTAGGCGATAGCTGTCCGGCCACTGCTCAAGCGATTTTTCATACCATGCAATTGCCTCATCCACTCGCGACAAATACGCCAACCGGCGACCTACCCAGATTGCGTTCTGTTCACTCGGCTGTAAATCCCATTTGGCCTGCGCCGCGGTTAGCTCTGCCTCCAGATACCTCTGCAACTTCTCATCCTGGTTCAGTTCTTGCGGCGGACTGACGGGCGATCCGATCAGGGAAAGGCTGGAAGCCATCAGGCAACCGAAAACCAGCAACGCAAATTCGAATCTGCATTTCATCGACATTCTTCCTCAAATGGGATTTCATCTGATAAAGACGAATTATCGACGGATCACTGGGAAGTCGCAAGTGAGCAGAACCGCATTCCCTAGTTTGGAGGAGAGAGGCCCCACGGGTAGGAAACCAGAATGGGGACAGCCATTGTTAGAATGGGTGGCCCCCATTTTCGAGAATGGCTCTTGGATTCTGCCGACGTTAACAAAAAATCAATGTTCCAAAATGACGGGGATCCAGCTAGATTTTTTTTGCTGGTGACAGACATTGCATGAGTCCGTCATCGCAACGAAACTCTCTTTTGCCGGTTCAAGAAGCATTTCTTTTGCTGCGTTGTAAATACTCGCGGCATGTTGTTGAACCTGCTCCGTTTTTTAACAATTTGTGCGTTTCCAAGTATGAAGTTTTTGCTTCGGGCGATTCAAAATTGTGTATTTCAGGCCATTGGTGCAACCGGGATGTAAACTCCGCAATTATTAACGCGTCTTTTTGAATGGAAACAAAATCGACTTCATCCTCTTTTGCCTCTGACCCAATTTGTTTTTTTAAATTGCTAAACGCAGGTGCATAGACCAAACGCATTATTGCATTCCAGCTAGTTTCCGTAGGCGCGATCGCAGTTGAATCACTTGCTTCTGAATCGGTTTTAGCGTACTCAACGGATTGTGAAACGTAGCAAACGAATATTAATGGAAGCAGTAATACCAAGTATCGATACAATGTGTTCACTTGAGATTCCTAACCGTCTTGGATAGCGGATGTACAGCGTTTCGATGTGCAGAGCGAGCACGTAAATAATTACTCAGGCATCCTAGCATTTCTCAAGGATTGCTTGAGTAACGGTTTTGTAACGTGCAATTGCATTAAAAGGCCCTACCCATGCAGGCGATACTCAAATTGAATAAGTACCAAAAAAACTCTCTTCGTCCTTGAAGCCCACATCACGGATTCAGAACTCTAGAAGGACGATCATAGTCTGCGTTTGCCGAGATCGAAGACGTTTTTCGGCACTTAGATTTCGTGACTCAGGAAACGGTCGTTCTCAATAAACAGCACGCCTTTCACGTGTATTTGAAACTTCTCGCAGAGCATGGCGTCATCCTAATGGAACCAAATGCCGACGATGAAACGAGTGATAGAACCTGATCGGGGACAGCCATTGTTGGAATAGCGTTTTGTCGTAGGCTGGGCTCTTTTGAACGTAATTGGCTGCTTCTCTTGCGAGGTTTCCGCTGGTTTGTCTGACCAAAACGCACTACCTTTCCAGTGGCAACATGCGAAAATTGGGTGTCCCCAATTCCCCACCGATAAGACAGCCGATGGCCCCATTTTCGTTTCGAACAACATTGGAACGTCTTACCCGATTCCGCCGCGAACAACGTCTTCACTTCGGCAACGCTTTTCACGCGGCGGTTAAGATACTCGACTTTCAATCCCAAGGAGCTCTTCAAACGAAACGAAAAACGAAACGAATTCCAACTCACTAAATTCGTCCTGCGCCCATGCTATAAATGCTTTCATCTCAGATGGTGCTTTCGCCACGTGGATTGCTATATTTCGCGGAGATGCCGAAAAAACCAACAAGCTTGCCGCACAGTGAACGCATTTCGCTGGATGGTGGTCAGCTCGCGGTAGATAGCCTGCGAGGACACCTTCACAAGCTGGGCATTGAATGTCTTTGCTAGGCGCATCTGATATTGAAAACCAACTCATCCTAATATCCCCCAAACACATCGGGAAAAACGCGTCCGATAAAATTCTTGTAGTCGAGGAGATAGAGACGACCAGTCGACCACTTTCCCCGGAATCGTCGTTTCGCCTAGTTGACGCATAGCAGCAAGCCGATGATTTCCGCCCGCAAGAATCATTTTCCCGTCACCCATTTTCAGAACTTCAACCGCTCTGTTCAGGTCATATCCATTTTCACTGATGAGTTTGGCAACATCGTCAACACTATGTCCTGGACGTGGAACAGAATGTGTTTGGATCAGGTCATCAATTGGGAGTTCTCGCACACCAGATTTTGCAGTTCCAACCCTGCCTATTCCCTTTGGGGGGATACCAAACTCATCGGGAATTTTCGAGAAAAGCTGATTTAGCTCGTCGGCCCCCCTCCCTCCATTGATGCCACCGGTTATCGTTCCACCCGCCCGAATAATATCTGCAACATTGTCGGAGATATCGATAGTTTCATCGAGATAACCACCTCCTGCTAGAGCTCCTCTCGCCCTTGCAGAAAGAACAAAAGCATCGCCAAACTTGTCCACAATTTGTGGGGCTTTTGCGATCGTTCCTACTCCACCGGCCAATCCAGCAGTGGCGTCAACAATCTCTCCAATGAAAACCGCTTTTTCTGATTCCACACCAAAGGCATGGTGAGCGGTGCCACTTACTGCCTGAGATGTGAATGTTCTCACTTCTTCACCTGACCATAATTGGCGGAATCCGGCTTGCGTTGTGTCTGCACCGTGAACCGCGATTCCACCTCCAGCAACAGCACCGACACCTGTCCAAGATGTGCCGACACCAATGATGACTCCACCACCCGTTTCCAACAATCCGCCAGCCACTCTGACACCGCCCCAGAATCGTGTCCAGCCATCACGACAAGGGGCACAAAGCGTTGCCGTCGAACAATGTACGGCTCGATCGCTGCCCATCAAACTAGCTCCTTCATAAGGAGAATTTGAAAGATCGGTTGCAAAGGTTAGTTCATTCGTCGTTGGATCGAAGAAAAATCGGGTGATGTTCCACGACGTACCATCATCCGTCGCGTAAACTGTGAATTTGTCCAGTTGATCCAAATTCTCAGCAGACGGTTCGTAAGAAACCAGTTGCATCTCAGCATCATATTGGACAGTGCCGTATTGGGGTTCATCGACCCAAATTACGTCTAGACGATTGTTGGGTAAAAAGCCGTTGGTGAAATCTCCGCCAATTTGCCCCGTTGAATCAATAGACACGACGGCTGTCGAGTTGACCAAACTTGAGTCATCCTCGCCTCGCGGAATAGGGTCTTGAGCGGTCGCTAATCCAACGGCACACAAAAATGCCATCAGCACAAATGAAATTTGTTTCACTGGTTGTTCCTCTAGAAAAGTAGAATTAGATTCACCGCATAATACGGTGATCGATGTTGTGGCAGAATTGCCATGCCCATCTATTGCCAGGCATTCTACGGATTGTGTCAAAGATTTCAAACAATACTTCCCATTTATTTTGTCCTTGAAACGGTTTCGAGGATCAACCAGACGCTGGAAGCTGCACTCGCCGCCAGAACTTGGCACGATGGAGGTTACTACGTCCGAGCATGCTTACTTCAAATCACGGGGGATGCAAAACCGGGACACCCAAATCCTGCATTTCACCACTCGAACATCAAGTGAATATTGGTCAATAAAACCAACTGAATCCTCGACGAGAATCAACCACTCAAATGAAAAAGGTGTCTCCATCAACGACGAAGGCTCTTCAAACAATGGCTGTCCGGACGCGCCTGGCTGTCCCCATTTTCGTTCCATTTTCGAGTTCTGCAAGAGTTGCCACGCGAGGTCCGAGAAGCGATTCAATTGCTTGTTACTGCGGCTATTGGCTGACTGCTTCGGTGTTTCTCGTCGACTGCAGGAAAGCAGTCTCTAAACGCTCGTGTTTTGGTCAACGGTTCGATTAATTCATGCCAAGTCGCGATGCCATACCGCGGTCGGATCAATGGAACCAGAACGGGGACAGCGGCTGTCTAAAGTAAAGTCAATAGTCGAGTTGATTCTCGACCCATTTTGTTTTGTTTTTGACCATGGTGTTTAGGATGACGAGCAGTTTTCTCATGCAAGCCACTAGAGCCACTTTTTTTGGTTTTCCTTTGTTGATCAAGGATTGATAGAAGTTTTTGATTCGTATGTTGTGTCGGGTGGCAACCAAAGCAGCCATGTAAAGGACCTTGCGAATCAGATTACGGCCACCGAACGTTTTTCGGTATCCATGTTTTTGTCCGCTGTCATTGGCCAGTGGCGCGACTCCTACGAGCTTGGCGATTTGACCTCGACTGAGTTTGCCCAGTTCAGGTAATTCGGCGACCAGAGTCGCGGTTGTCACTGGGCCGACGCCCTTGCACGAGGAGACAATCTCAACGGTGGACTTCATCTTGTCGCATTGTTTCAACTGCTCTTGGATGAGTTTGTCCAGTTGTTTCTTTTGCTGGCGATAAAAGGTAACTGCCTGCTGGACCAGTGTTTTTGCTTGCTCGTCGGGGGTTTGTTCAAGTCGATTGAATTCGTGGCTCAACTGACTGAGTACCTGGTTGCGTCGGTGTACCAGTGCCTTCAGTTTTTTATCGTGTTCACTCGGTTTTTCCTGTAGTTTTGGACTGACGGTTTGTCCGAAGAAGGCGATCATGCGGGCATCGATCCGATCGTTCTTTTCGAGCTTACCACAACCACGCATGAAGTTCTTGATGTGCAACGGATTAACCACCGAGCAATCGATTTGGTGTTTATGTAACGCTTCAAGGAGCAACCTCTCATACCCGCCAGTCGCTTCCATTACGACCCGCGTGTGGCGTTTTGAATGTTTGATCCTTTTGACCAGATCAAGGATGGCACTGGCCTCGTTTAGGATAATCTCATGTTGATCATCGTGTGAATCAAACACGTCCAGTTTTCGTTTGGCGACATCGATTCCAATGACGTTTTGATGTAAACTTTGAATCATCGTTTTCTCCCAGGCTAGTAATTTCGAGCTCGCGTAATGCGGCTCCGGCGGCTGTTCGGGTTAAGAACGAAACGGATTGGCGATCAAGCTGTCCCACGGTGTCAGGCACCAACCCAAAGTCGATCTGCCAATCCGCGCACCCAGCCAAGAGCTACTCGGTTGGGTGCATTTTTAATTTACCACATCGTTTTTTTCTTTAGCAGCTAGACGCGGCTAAAGAAAAAAGAGGCA
>CBDDAC010000013.1:0-9993 GCA_965224765.1 Mariniblastus sp. | reverse complement strand
TTACTAGTTTTTCGTTCGCAATCGCGAACATGGTTTTGCGATTAGCAGTTAAACCCGGAGTCATACCTGGCCAAATCTTCGTCATCCAGACCAAACTAAGATCAGCCAAGTCCCAGAGGCCTAGGTCGCCCCGATCATTGACTGTCAAAACATGGTCGTCGTCAATAAAATACGCGCCTTGAACGGCCCGTTTCGATTCTTTATACGGTTCCCAACTCGCCAATGCTCGAATCGGTTCGCCCGTTTCGACAACATGAATAAAGTCGCCTAGATTCAAAAAACCTCCTCCGAATTGAGGTGAGCCGAAACACAAAAGTTGCTTTTTGTTAGGGCTGATTCCGATCGGAATTATCTTTGAAAACTCAATCCACTCCCCAAGAGGGCGTGCATCCGCAACGCTACACGCAACGATGGCACACCGTTTCAATTCTTGGTTGTGAATTACCATGGTCTGCCTGTCCGGAGAGAGACAATAGTTGATTTTTATTCGCTGATCTTTCGGCGCATTGACAACAATTGGAGCTGGGTTGGGAGGGGGGCCAGAATACTTGTCCGGTTGAATGTTCCATAAATCAACGTCTGGATACTTTACTGCAATTGCGTTCTTAGTTTTCGGTTTCGACAGTGTTTTCGAAGATCGTCTCTTTTTTGGCTTTGTGAGCGAATTCAAGTATTCCTGATCCTGATCACTTAACTTGTCAACAGGCACTTCGATTGTTTTTTCGTCGTCTTGGAGTTCGATTGTGACGATCCCATTTTCATTGGAAATCAACTTTGCCCTCACAGAAAAGGCTCCCGACTTACTTTCCCAATCGCGAAATTGATTGGGCTCCTGGGCATTCGAATTCAAACAACCCAAGAACACTAAAAAAACGACTACGTAGGGCATTGAAAGCTTTGACATATTGAAGGCTCAAAACAAGTGATTGTGAAAACCAATTCCAAGCATTATATGCACCGTCTTTTTGACCTACAAACAGTCGTTCTGCCAATTGCTAGACTATCAACGGATCCTGTCCGGTATCGATCAAGGCCTTATACCGATCCTTGTTATGCCGCAATAGCATAAGGCGATCTATAAGGTGTTTTTGTTCGATGTTTTTTTGTGCGAGCAAAAAGTATTTGAAAAGACGAGGCATGTTCTCTTTTCGGCAGGGAATTCTAATGATCAGATTCAAGTGAGATTCGACTAAACCTTTCCTAAGTATCTCATCTGCAAGGGAGAGGAAGATACGAAAACTCCCTGGATCGCCCTGACGCGCCCCGCGGCCAATCAACTGCCAATCGATTCGTTTTGACTCATGAATTTCCGAAAGAATGACATGCAGTCCGCCCTTCGTTCGAACAGTCGAATCCAACTTAATATCAGTGCCTCGACCCGCCATATTGGTCGCAACTGTTATTGACTTGGACATTCCAGCCTGTGCAACAATTTCAGCTTCCGCGGATAGGTTTCTGGAGTTAAGCACTTGATGATTAAGCCCGTTTCTCGTGAGGGATTCAGCAACGCTTTCTGACACCTCCACAGATCGAGTGCCAATCAACACGGCGCGCCCCACTGCGATCATTTCCTTGGCTTCAGCGATTATCGCGTCAATTTTTTCTTCGTAGCTTTGGAATATCTGGGTCGTGTACTGCTTTCTTGCCACGGGCCGATTACACGCAATAGGCACTACGGATTTCTTGTAAACCTTTTTAAACTCACGTTTCGCCGCGAGCCCTGTTCCTGTCATTCCGGCAATCTTTGGGTACCGCGCAAACAGATCCTGAATTGTGATCATTGCGGCCGCTTTGGTCGCTGGGCTTATGTCAATCTCTTCTTTTGCTTCGACGCATTGATGGATTCCATCTTGCCATTGCCGTCCGTCTGCTGGTCGCCCTGTGTACTCATCAATGATTACAACTTTCCCTCCAATGATATCGTAGTGCGTTTCTCGCAATAAATCCCGGTTAGCCTTAATAGCTTTCTCCATGATCTTAAAAAGTTGAAGGATTGGAATCAATCTGGTCGCCTCGTTTTGAGGAATTGTGCGCACTCGTGAACGGCCTTGATATGTGAGATCGACTTTTTGTTTTAGCTTGTCGTAAATAAAGTCATGCTTATCGATAAAGTCTGTGGCATGTTTTGCTGCCCAACGATAACAGCCATCAAGAAGTTCTTTGTCCTCCATGTCATGCATGCCAATGATCAACGGCGTCCTTGCTTCATCTAACAGCACGCTGTCCGCCTCGTCTATCAAGCAAAAATAGAGCGGAGGAACAATCTCGCTAGATTGTTGTTTTTTCCTTAGTCGGTCACGCAGAAAATCAAAGCCAAGTTCCTTTACAGAGGCGTAGGTAATGTCTTTTCGATAGGCTTCGGCGCGATTCTCTGGTGAATCGTCGGCCTTGATGACGTCTGAACTTAGACCAAGCGCCATATAGACTTCACGCATTGCGTCGTGATCTCGTTCTGCAAGGTAATCATTTACCGTTACAACATGAGTGCCCAATCCGGACAAGGCGTGAATGTAGACTGGCAATGTTGCAGTCAAAGTTTTGCCTTCGCCAGTTTTCATTTCGGCGATTCGGCAATCATGTAGTTCAATGCCACCAAGTATCTGAACATCATGGTGTCGATACCCAAAAATCCGTCTGGAGACTTCGACGACAAGTGCGAATGCCTCGGGGAGAAGGCGGCGCGTAGGTTCACCGGACATGACTCGGTACTTGAGGCTCAAGCTCTGTTCGCGAAGTGCAGAATCCGATTTTGTCCGCAATCGTTTTTCAATCCGACGGGTTTTACGGAGTAGCAGTTGAGACTTGATGGTGAACAAACGGATAGCTGACTTTGAATTGGAGGAGAGAAGAATTCACTGGCATATTGAGGAAGAGCAAATACACTTGATCTGATGTCTAATATAGATAAAGAAACCGTGAAGCACAATTTTCTCGACGAGATCCGAGGCGTAATAAACGATGCTGGATCACGTGATGAGATCCTAAAAAAAACGCTTCAACTCTTGGCTGCAAGGCATAGTGCAATCCTTGCCGTCATCTGGACATGGGATGGAATTGAGTACCAGCCGTTCATTCAAGTCCAAGCAAAAAACTTGGAAGTGCCTCAGCTTTCGTTGAGCGAAATAGAACACCAACAGCTTCTGCTCGAATCCGTAGCGGAACCAAAATTGCATTCAAAGGTAAGTGTCGACTCGACGTGCACTTTGGTCACCACAAAACTCGATGGAGGATCAAATGAAGTATTGGAGCTGATGCTAAATTCACCACGAGAGATGGATTCTGATGACATCCTCGAACTTGCAACAACGTGCCGAATACTACAGCGGTCAACTACTCCACAAAAAGTCGCAACGTCGCAGCCACAAGAAAATCATTCTGAAAATAGGATCGATGAATTTGCACAGCTAATTCACGAGAGCATCGACTTCCGAGACACATGCGACAACGTCGCAAATGAGATGCGACGTTCCCTGAAAGTCGATCGTGTGAGCGTGGTATGTCGGCACGGATCGCGATGGACAATTAAATCGATTAGCGGACAAGTAAAGGTCAACTGGCGAAGCAGTACGATTCGCCGTCTCCAAAAAGTTGCCAATCGAGTTTTGAAAACGGGCAGATCATTTTGGCATCCAAGCAATCAATCAATGCTTCCGCAAATCGAAGCACCGTTGGATGACTACCTAGATCATTCGGAAACGCGATCGCTTGTTATCATCCCGATTCTGCTTCGAAAACCTGACGAGGAAAATGACGATCAACCCAACAAGGCTAGACACAATCCTGTGATTGCTGGAATCATCGTGGAAAGCTGCAGTCGCTTGCTAAACGATGAGGAATTTCGGCCCAGAATGGATTCCTTCATGTCGCATGTATCGATAGCGATTCGGAATGCAAACTTGCATCGAGAATTGTTTCTCTACCCAGTTTGGAGATTCCTGGGCAGGTCGAAAGTGGTGATGGCCGCTCGGCATTTGCCGAAGACACTTGCAGTCTTTGCTTCCATTTTGTCAATCGGATTGTTGCTGACTTTTTTACCGGCAAATTTTAATGTTGTAGGCGACGGAGTATTAGTTCCAAGGGAACGGCAAAATATTTTTGCAGAGTTGGAAGGAATAATCTCCAAAGTACATGTTCGGCATGGCGACAAAGTTGTTGAGGGCCAGCCGGTCATCCAGTTAACTAATGAAGACTTAGAATTTCAGATTGAGCAAGTTAGTGGGGAAATAGAAGGGTTAAGCCAACGGCTTGATGCCACGCAAGCATCTCGAATTACTGCAAGAGCCTCTCAGGAAAACAACGACGACAGTAACGTTCGCGGAATCGTAACGCAACTGGAGGGCCTTCAACGCCAGCTCGAAACCCTTTTGCAAAAATCCGGTCGACTTGATGTTTTTTGCCCCATCGATGGCCAGATAATTACATGGGATGTGAAGGACAGGCTTCTCAACCGTCCTGTTCAGCCCGGAGAACTACTCGTTGAAGTGGCCGCTATCGACGGCGACCGAGAACTTCTAGTCAAGATCCCAGCTCAAAATGTTGGGCACGTACTTCAAGCGAAACAAGATCTTGGCGAACTGAAAGTAACCTACGCGGTTGCGTCAGATCCTGGCGTTTGGCTTCATGGTGAAGTCCAGGACATCGAAGGCTCAACTCGATTGCAGGCAGATCAATCTCAAACCGTGACTTTGCGAGTCAAAATTTCCCAGAACGACCAAATGCTTCCAGCCAATACGGGCGTCGTCGCCAAAGTGTTTTGTGGCAAGCGGTCACTAGGGTACGTATGGGCTCGAGGAGCAATAGAGTTCGTATACGAGAAAATTGTTTTTCCTATTTGGTAATTTGGGTCATGAGTTCTGGAACCCATCAGCTTGAACATCGAATCGAGATGAGAACACGACAAGACCTCGTGATTTCGGAATCGATCTTTCAGGGAGAGAAATGCTGGATTGTTAAAGACCCACTCGCGCTCAAATATTTCCAACTGAAGCCGCCGGAATATCGTGTGTTTCAAGCACTAGATGGAACCGCAACTTACTCCGCGATCAGAAAACTCGTCGTCCAGGAATTCCCTACGTTACGACCGACGAAAGGTGATTTGCAAAACTTGCTTGTTTCTTTCCACCGTAATGGCCTACTTTTGGCAGGTGGAGCAGGGCAGGCAAAGCCGCTACAGAAACAGCGTGGGAAAGAGTTTCGCCAAAAGATGGTTGGACTACTTTCAAGTATCGTTTCTTTGCGTCTGCCAGGAATCGACCCTGATCGATTTCTGAGTTGGTTTTACCCAAAAATTCGATTGCTGTTTGGCAACTTGGCTACATGCCTTGCTTGGCTCATGATCATTGCGGCATTGTTGTTGGTCTTAAGCAATTTCGAGAACTTTATTGCGAAGCTCCCTGAATTCGAACAATTTTTTGGAATCAACAACCTTGCCTACATGGCATTGATTTTGATTTTCACTAAATCAATTCATGAACTGGGGCATGGATTGATGTGTAAGCACTACGGTGGCGAATGTCATGAGATTGGATTCATGTTGCTCGTATTTACACCAGCGATGTACTGCAACACATCCGATAGCTGGGTGCTCCCCAACAAGTGGCACCGAATTGCAATTGGCGCAGCTGGAATGTACGTCGAATTGGTGATGGCAGCCGCGTTTACGTTCGTCTGGTGGTTTACGAACCCGAATTGGTTGCACTATTTCGCACTTAACATCATGTTTCTCAGTTCGGCAAGTACTTTGATTTTCAACGCGAATCCACTCTTGAAGTCAGAAAAGGTGTCAGGAGCCAATTTGGCAATTTAAACCGTCTTCTTTGGTCGCCCTCTTGGCCGCAGAGTTAGTTCCAGGCCCTGTCGTTTTGCTGTTCTGTCGACCCAGTCGTCGGTGCCAAAGGGACAGCCACGTTTGATGCAGTTCTTTAACGAATCGGACTCTTTCTTCGTCATCGCCTGGTTCACGCGATTAATCCAACCTGGAAGACGCTTGACCGGCCATGGCGAAAGCTCGATCACAGAGTCCCCTCCACGCCAATTCCACAAACTTCCCCAACGATAATCTTCCGCTCGTTTTACAACGTTCGCTGTCAACGCATTACGCTCCACGTACCGGCACGCGGTATGAAAATGTTCATCATCCTGAATCGGGAAACTCTTGAAACGGCCTTGATAAACGTGACCGTAGCCGACGGTTTTGTTGTGTACGTGATAGCGCTGCGTATGAGTCATCGTGACCCAACCGAGGAATGCGGACATTGCTCTGTCCTTTTGAGGTGACAACACCATATGCCAGTGGTTTTTCATCCACTGGTAAGCGATCAGGTCGACTGGGTACTTCTCAAGCCCTTCGTTGACGACGCGCTCGAAAGCTTCATAGTCAGCTTCCTTAAAGAAAATATCGTTGCGAGCATTGCCGCGATTCAACGAGTGATAGATTTGGCCAGCGTAGTCGGCACGCAAAGGACGAGGCATCCAACAGCTCCTGTAAGAATCTGAATCCGATAAAGCCTAGCAAACGTGGCCCATTTTGCCAAATAGGCTCCTGACACCTTTTATTCACTCAGAACGTCAACGCTTGCCGCCGCTGTTGAGTTTCAATCAGATGGAAGCTCGTAAGCCTGTCGGTGGTTCAAGCCGCCAACTGTTGATTGCTGCGCTGTTCACTCCCTCTCGTTCGCTGCTCATTCTTCGCGGACGCTCTCTTGCCCACGAGGCGAACCGGTATCCGTTGGAATGATTTGCGAGTGTTCCGACGCGTCGAAACCGGTTTTGTTTAGTCAGCGCTTAACGCGCGTCGGTGAATTTGGAACTGCGTTCCAAAAAGAAACGGCCATCAGTCGTTTAACTGACAACCCTTTCAAGTCATTTCACTTCGGTTTTTCATTGGCCGTTTCTGGAAACGGTACTTGGAACCTTTGTTTTTTCCGGTTCCAATAAATGCTTCCTTGTTTTCTTTCGCAACGACTTGCAAGACCCATTTTGCTGCATCATCTACCCGGTAGGCGTGATACATAACCTCGTCGATGACCCAAAATGCGTGCCGCTCGTTAAACCAAGTCTTCGCATACGCAAATGTTCCCGTTCCAGATCGAAAAACCTCCTTCCAACCGGTTTGAGCAATTCCAGCAGCGACCGATCGAATTAAAAAAGCATCTGTGACAAAGAATGCAGCATCCAATGCAGCCAGCCCAAAGTTCCCTTCGTTTACGTTGTAGAGAAACGCTTTGCCACTTCCCCAGAATGGAATTAGCCCTTCACCAAAACCAGGCGGTTCTTCTGGCGTTGGAATGAAGCCCAGCTTATTACCCCCATAAATCAAGCCAAGTGCGAACAACCCTCCACCAATCGTCGTAAGCGAGCCAAAAGTCGTGAGAGCAGCCGCCGAACGTCTAAGATTGAGGTAAAGTGACTGCCAGAACATCCCAGTTGGATCAGTCCCCTGAATCGGATCGCCATGGACGTATGCATATTTGTGGAAACAAGTGTGCATGACACGTGTTCACCCGTTGCATCGTAGTTCACGACGCGTTTTTGTTTGTCAAAGATCAATCAACCGACGCGTTTCTGCTTTCCTTTAAAAAAAGCTCGGCGCGGGTTTGGGAGTCTCAAACTGCACGGACTCCAATGCGTTTTTTCTTTTAGTCGCTGTTGTTCTGATTTGATTTTACTCGGCGCATCGAGGCGAGGCAACGCACAGTTTGCACCTAAGATTAGCAGCTAAAGATAAAAGCTAATCTTTTGATCTTGATCGCGTGAGAAGAAGACAGGCCAGAATGTCCCCTTATTCATTGCCCAATATGTTCGGTTAACAGGTTGCGACCGTGACGAGGTAAAGCTCTTCTTCAGCAAGAGATTCTACAACGTCAGAGAATTCTTCCTGAACGTGAAGAATTTCATTTTGTGGTGTAACTTCCAAACCCGTAAACTCGAATTCTGCGAAAAAGCCGGCTACCTGTTGCCATGCTCGATAACAATCAATCGCACCAATTCCGGGAGGGGGAATGTGTTCCCTCGAAACAGGGTGAGCGAAGTCCAGTTTGTCTGCAGTTAGAAGATTCCAAATACCTGACTCCTCAAGAGTTCTCCAAGAATTCACAACGTCCAAAGATGGAATGGTGATCTCTTCGCCGATTACACCAAGAATCCAGATATAGGCGCAGAACTCGTCATTGTAGTGATGACTCTGACGGGTTCCGTTCAGAAACTTTTTTCCAAGCTTAGTGCAGTGTTCAATATCCGCTGGATCGTATTCTTTTTTCACCATTTCATCCTTAATGGAATCCAGGATAAAAGCGTCGTTGCGACCGGAGAAGGTTTCCATCAATTTTGAATGGGACACACCGACATGGGAAATTTCAATTCTCAAGTCTCTTTCCTCATTGAATGCTGTCCGGAGTAACCAAGTGCGCTTTAAGTTTCGATGCAAGCTCTGGTTCTTTAAGACCGATCATATGAACACCAACATTGCGGAACGTTGATGTAACCACATCGACAACTTCCCACAGATTCCCGATATCAGACCGGGGGCACGATTTGGAAAAACGTGTCAAAAGTTGTTTCAGCGAATCTTGAAACAGGTCTTGATCCTGAGAAATGAGTGAATCAAGTAACGATAGCAGAAGCTTCGGTCGCTTACGTCTGCAGCCTTCAACCTGCGCCCGAAGTTCAGATGACCGTCCAAGCTTCGTTCCGCCAAAGTGCTCGGCAAACAGCATGACGACATATGGCTCCTCTTCGCCAATCGGCCCAAAGTATTGATCCGCATTGTCGTCGAAGCACCAAGACGCCAGTTTACGCAGGTCGTCCCAACGCTGGAGCAAACTGGCAAGGAATAGCGAGAAATGCATTGGCTTGAACCAAAGCATTTCCTGATTCTTTTCTGCTTCTGTTTCACACTCTTCCCGCGGGTGTTGCCACCAATCACCAAAGAATTGATTTAGGGCGATTTCCATTCCGACCGGCGCATCAACTAAGTCGGCGCCCGATAAATCGTAATCTAAATGACGGTAAATTACTGACCGAACAACGACATTCAAGTCGAATCCCAATGCAAGTTCTCGCGCTGCATCTTCAGCAAAGTTCTCAACTCCAACATACTCGCCGATAAACTTGTACGGCTTCATGCTGAGCTGCATACCGATAATTTCGTGGTTCCGATCCATTAAAACCCCCTTGGCCATTTGAAAAAGCCTTTCGAATTTTTGTAGTAGTAGACTTGGGCTGCCACCTTCATTTGAAACTTTTTCCCATTTGCATTGAAGCTGGAGACAATTGCGAAAATCGGCTTCTTCCCCAAAAAGTCATTTTTCAGGTCTTTTGCGTATTGGGCCTGATTTCGAGGATCATCTGAAATTTCCCTTAGCCAATGGGTGATCCACTTGTGATCCATCTGGTATGCCCCGCCACCATATTTTGTCCGCTTCTTTGACAGTTTGCTGGATCCGCCTTTGGCCTCAGTAACGGCAAACATGTTCGACTTCGTATGCCGTTGAATGAAGTCCGGCCCGTTGTTTGAAAAACTCCAGTGAAAACGTTTGGTTTCGAAACCGATGAAATGAGTCACTAAAGCTGTTGCAACTTCGCCCATGATCTCATTATTCATGACCAAGCGACCAAGAAATCGTAGCTTTCTGGTAACAGGCAATGAGAGTTTAATGGTTGCCTTGGTCATGACATTTGCCTTAATCGACGGATTCTTAACCAGCTTACGAATGTTGGAGAGGTCACTGGCGATTTTTTTGAAATCGTTAAAGTCGAAATTTAACCACTCGACGACACCTTCGATTGCTTCGGCAAGTACAAACGCACCGGAAACCGTGCCTTTGTTGGCTGCCCATAGATTTCGAGCCTTAGTTGCAAACTGCAAAACTTTTTGGAAACTCTTGGCAGCCCGGAGTGCTGCAAGCGCGCCACCAAATCCACCACCTTGAATCGTTGCCCCGCCAGTGGTTGCTGTCGTAGTAGAAACAGAATTAAACAACCCTGTTGGATCCG